>NZ_CP117029.1:2640731-3300914 GCF_028551255.1 Vibrio tubiashii
TCTTACCCACCTTACGTACGCCCAAGACTTTATTTGCAGCTACGTTGGCTAACTTAAGTTCGCCAGTTTTACTGTCGACAATAATTAAGGCGGTAGGATTGTCTTTTAAAAGCTGGACTAAATGTATTTGGCTGCGGGTATAAAAAAACACGACCGCAACAATTGAGAGCAGAATGACAACAAGATCAAATCCATGCCCATGGGAGGTGTCCCACAACCAAACTAATACTTGCTCCATTCAGCTTCTCGAACCTATCTTTGACACGCTTTTGTAAGTGTATAAAAGATATCAGCTTATTGCTTAATTATCAGCCTTTAATATTGGTTTTGTATATATAAAGGGTTGATTTAACAAAGACCCTTGTGCACCTTGACGATTAAGTGCTCGGCCAATTTCTGTCATTGCTAGCCAGCGATTCTCACACCAAAGCGGGGCGAGTAAAGTCGGCCTACGAGCAGCAGAAGAGACTCGATGGTAAACCACCTCTGGAGGAGTCATGCGGATCATTTCACTCGCGATAGCGACATACTCTTCAAGTTCTGGCGCATCCAATTTACCCGCTTTCCACGCTTTAGCCATGGTGCTACCTTCAACGATGTGCAGCCCATGGAGCTTGATTCCATCGGTTCCCACGTCAAGCACCTTGTTCAGCGTCTCGATATTGTCTTCACGCGTTTCTTTGGGCAATCCAACAATAAGGTGAGTACAAACTTTAATACCAAGCTCGCGCGCACGCTGAGTAATTTCAGCATAACACTTAAAATCATGACCGCGATTAATGCGTTTTAAGGTTTGGTTGTTGGCGGTTTGCAGTCCAAGCTCAAGCCATATCTCATACCCCTGCTCTACGTAGCTAGATAGTAATTCCAACACAGCATCTGGCACACAGTCAGGTCGAGTACCGACACAAAGTCCGACAATATCAGCCGCTTTAAGTGCTTCTTCGTACATGTTCTTAAGCACCTGAACTTCAGCGTATGTACTGGTATAGGCTTGGAAATAGGCGAGATAGCGCTTGGCACGAACAATTTCTCCCGCTCTATCGGTTAACTGTTCATGAATGCTTTTGATCTGCGCTTCTTCATCTGCAAAAGAAGCAACATTACAGAAAGTACAGCCGCCACGACCAATCGTTCCATCTCGATTTGGGCAACTAAATCCACCATGTAACGTAAGCTTATGGACTTTTTCTCCATAACGGCGCTGAAGGTCTTGCCCTATGGTGTTGACCAACTCGTGAAGCTGCATGACTAACCTCTTATTAGATCGAAATGAATCTCATTAAGATCTATGTAATTAAATTACAATTCTGAAAAAAATAGAGGAGGAAAGGTAGCGATTTCAAACAGGCGAAGCATTAATCAATATCAATAAACATGCAAAAATAACGTGCCTCAGCCAGATTGTTACGCAAAAGTTAAACATAATATTCATTTATAACCCAAAAAAAGTGGGCAACAGCATCGAGTTTTGATTGCATTTCATCCTTACTAAATTGTAGGATACTTACAGATTTCGCTGTTTTTTGTGATTTTACTTACATAAAAACTCGGTGAAACGTCGGTGTTATCCCACTCCCACCTATATAAATCACTAGATTGTGATACTAAAAAACGGGATTCCACCAAGGATTGTTTTTCTCGCAATATTTTTCTGCGAGATACGGAAAGGAATCAAAGTCGCCAACCTAGGCTGACTTCGAATCAAAACTATAAAGGACAGGACGTAGAACTAGTTTCGACTAGCACATTTGCGCCTACTGAACTGGAAGGATGTATCTATGGTAGATAGAGAGCAAAATGCCCAAGGTCTATATACTCCGGAACTGGAGCATGACGCTTGTGGTATCGGTTTTGTTGCTCACCTTAAAAACCGTAAATCACACGAAGTAGTTACTCAGGCACTGGATATGCTAGCCCGTATGGAACACCGCGGTGGTCAAGGTTGTGACCCATGTAGTGGTGACGGTGCAGGTATCTTATTGCAAAAGCCCCATGAATTTCTGTTAGAAGAAGCAGTAAAGCTTGGTATCAAGCTGCCTTCTTTTGAGAAATACGGTGTCGGTGTTGTACTTTTCCCTAAAGATGAACACAAACGCGCACAATGTCGCGATATTTTAGAACGTAATGCAAAGCGTCTAGAGCTAGACGTTATTGGCTACCGCGTTCTACCTACTGACAACTCAATGATCGGCGCGGACCCTCTAAGCACCGAGCCTCAGTTTGAGCATGTGTTTGTCTCTGGCGGTCCAGGTATCACACCTGAAGAACTAGAGCGTAAGCTTTACGTACTGCGAAACTACACAGTTCGCGTATGTCTAGAAAGCGTTTCTAACATTGGCGATGACTTCTACATCAACTCTATGTCATACAAGACAGTGGTGTACAAGGGTCAGCTAACCACGGAACAAGTACCTCAGTACTTCCTAGATCTACAGAACCCAACCATGGTCAGCGCACTGGCACTGGTTCACTCTCGTTTCTCTACCAATACATTCCCGAAATGGCGTCTAGCACAGCCTTTCCGTTACATTGCTCACAACGGTGAAATCAACACAGTTCGCGGTAACCTGAACTGGATGAAAGCTCGTGAAGCAATCATTGAATCTGACCTGTTCACTCAGGCCGAGATCGACATGCTACTGCCTATCTGTCAGGAAGGTAGCTCGGATTCATCTAACTTCGATATGGCACTTGAGCTCCTAGTTCTATCTGGTCGCAGCCTGCCACATGCGCTAATGATGATGATCCCTGAAGCATGGCAAGAAAACAAAAACATGGATCCAACACGTCGCGCGTTCTATCAATATCACGCTAACGTGATGGAACCTTGGGATGGCCCAGCTTCAGTCTGTTTCACCGATGGTGTACAAGTTGGTGCAACACTGGACCGTAACGGTCTGCGCCCATCTCGCTACACTGTGACTAAAGATGACTTCCTAGTGATGGCTTCTGAGTCTGGCGTGGTTGAGATTGAGCCAGAGAACGTTGAGTTCCGTGGTCGTCTTCAGCCAGGTCGTATCTTCGTTGCTGACCTAGAACAAGGTCGCATCATTTCTGATGAAGAAGTGAAAGATGGTATTGCGTCGGCACAGCCTTACGAAAAGTGGGTTGAAGAAAACCTACTGAGCTTGAAGAAGCTGCCTGATGCAAGCAACGAATTCAACCAACCATCGCCAGAGAAGCTACTGCACAAGCAACAAGCATTTGGCGTGAGTTCTGAAGAAGTTAACGAGATCATCGTACCGATGGCGAAAGATGGCAAAGAGCCACTTTCTGCAATGGGTGCCGACTGGCCGTTAGCGATTCTTTCGCACCAGTCACAACATCTATCAAACTACTTTAAACAACTATTTGCTCAGGTAACTAACCCGCCAATCGACCCGATTCGTGAGCGTATGGTTATGTCTTTGAACACTTACCTAGGTAAAGATCAGAACCTACTTGCTGAGTCACCAGAGCACTGTCAAAAAGTAGAGCTTGAGTCTCCAGTTCTCTCTAACTCTGAGCTAGAGAAACTACGTGCAATCGATAACGAGCACCTGCAAGCCAAGACGCTAGACATCGTATTCCAAGCAAGCGAAGACGAAGGCAAGCTAGAGCGCGCACTTAAGCGTATCTGTCAGTATGCAGAAGATGCCGTCATCGATGGTTACTCAATCATCCTTCTGACAGACCGTGCAGTTAACTCTAACCATGCCGCAATTCCAGCTATGCTGGCGGTTGGCGCTGTTCACCACCACCTGATCCGTAAAGGTCTACGTGCCAAGTGTGACATCGTGGTTGAGACAGGTGACGCACGTGAAACGCACCACTTTGCAACATTAGTTGGTTACGGTGCAAACGCAGTCAACCCATACCTAGTTATCGAAACTATGGTTGAACTGCAGCGTACTAAGAAGCTTGATCCTGAAACCAATATTCGTGACCTATTTGAGAACTACCGTAAGTCTATCAACGGCGGTCTACTGAAGATCTTCTCGAAGATGGGTATCTCAACGCTGCAGTCTTACCATGGTGCACAGATTTTCGAAGCGCTAGGTATCAGCAAGTCTGTTGTCGATAAGTACTTCACAGGTACAGTTTCGCGTATCCAAGGTCTAACGATTGACGATATCGCGAAAGAAGTACTAGTGCGTCACCGTATCGGTTTCCCAACGCGTGAAATCCCAGTACAAGTGCTTGATGTGGGTGGTGTTTATCAGTGGAAGCAGCGTGGTGAAAAACACCTGTTTAACCCTGAGACTATTTCATTACTACAACAATCGACACGTAATAAAGATTACGCACAGTTCAAGCAGTATGCGAAAGCGGTCGATGACCAAGGTGATAACGCAGCAACACTGCGTAGCCAGCTAGACTTTGTTAAAAACCCAGCAGGTTCTATCCCGCTAGAAGAAGTCGAGCCAATCGAAAACATCCTTAAGCGTTTCGCAACAGGTGCAATGTCATTCGGCTCTATCTCGTACGAAGCACACTCAACGCTGGCTGTTGCGATGAACCGCATTGGCGCGAAATCGAACTCGGGTGAAGGTGGTGAAGATCCAACACGTTTCGAACGCAAAGAGAACGGTGATTGGGAACGCTCAGCAATCAAACAGGTTGCTTCAGGCCGCTTCGGTGTAACTTCTTACTACCTCACTAACGCAGATGAGCTACAGATCAAGATGGCTCAAGGCGCGAAACCAGGTGAAGGTGGCCAGCTACCAGGTGATAAGGTTGATGACTGGATCGGTGCAACACGTCACTCGACTCCGGGTGTCGGTCTAATCTCACCACCGCCACACCACGATATCTACTCAATCGAAGATTTGGCTCAGCTAATCTACGACTTGAAGAACGCGAACCGCTCAGGTCGTGTCAACGTTAAGCTCGTTTCGGAAGCCGGTGTCGGTACCATCGCCTCAGGTGTAGCGAAAGCGAAAGCAGACGTTGTCCTTATCGCTGGTTTCGATGGCGGTACTGGTGCATCACCAATGTCGTCTATCCGTCACACAGGTCTGCCTTGGGAACTTGGTCTAGCAGAAACGCACCAAACTCTCATCAAGAATGGTCTACGTAACCGTATCGTAGTTCAGTCTGATGGTCAGATGAAAACACCTCGTGACCTTGCAGTCGCAACGCTACTAGGTGCTGAAGAATGGGGCGTGGCAACAGCGGCATTGGTTGTTGAAGGTTGTATCATGATGCGTAAGTGTCACAAGAACACCTGTCCTGTTGGTATCGCAACCCAGAACAAGACTCTACGTGAGCGCTTTGATGGCCGCGTAGAAGACGTAGTGACATTCTTCCAGTACATGGCTGAAGGTCTACGTGAATTGATGGCTGAACTTGGCTACCGCACTATCGATGAGATGGTTGGTCAGTCGCACAAACTCAAAGTTCGTGAAGACATCAAACACTGGAAATACAAGAACCTAGACCTATCACCTGTGCTTCACATTGAGCAAGCACGTGAAGGCGATGGCATCTACAACCAAACAGAGCAAAACCACAACCTAGAAGAAGTTCTAGACCGTAAGTTGATTCAAGCGGCTATCCCAGCCCTTGAAAAAGGCGAAGCAGTTAACGCTGAATTCCCTATCATCAATACGGATCGCTCTGCAGGTACCATGCTGTCGAACGAAATCTCTAAGGTTTACAAAGACACAGGTCTACCACAACCGATGAACGTCAAGTTCACAGGTTCTGCTGGTCAGTCATTCGGAGCCTTCCTAGCTAAGGGCGTGAAGTTCGAAGTGGAAGGTGATGCGAACGACTACTGGGGTAAAGGTTTATCAGGCGGTACGCTTGTGCTTTACCCTGACGCGAAATCAACCATCGTTGCTGAAGACAACATCGTAGTGGGTAACGTTTGTTTCTACGGTGCAACATCAGGCGAGTCTTACATTCGCGGTATGGCAGGTGAACGTTTCTGTGTTCGTAACTCGGGTGCAAAAGTGGTTGTTGAAGGTGTCGGTGACCACGGCTGTGAATACATGACTGGTGGTGTCGCCGTTATCCTTGGCTCAACAGGTCGTAACTTTGCAGCAGGTATGAGTGGCGGTGTTGCTTATGTTTGGGACAAGTCTGAAGACTTTGAAACTAAGCTCAACCCAGAACTTGTCGACCTCGATCCAATCGAAGATGAAGATCGTGCATTACTGAAGGAGATGCTTACTAAGCATGTTGAGTTCACAGGAAGTGAAGTTGCTCAGTCTTTCCTAGACAACTTTGAAGCAAGCCTAGCCTCTATGGTTAAGGTCATGCCGCGTGACTACAAAGCGGTACTTCAAAAGCGTAAGGCTGAAGCAGAGCAAGCACAAACGGAACAGGCGGAGGCAGTATAATGGGTAAGCCTACTGGATTTTTAGAACATGGTCGCGAGCTTCCAAAGAAGCTCGACCCATCGGTTCGTATTGAAGACAACAAAGAGTTCGTTTTAAACGAAGAGTTTGGCGACAAGATCAATACTCAGGCTTCTCGTTGTATGGACTGTGGTGTTCCTTTCTGTCACAGCGGGTGTCCGATTGGCAACATCATTCCAGAATTTAACGATGCCGTTTATCGTGATAGCTGGGAAGAAGCGTGGAACATTCTAAGTTCTACTAATAACTTCCCTGAGTTTACAGGTCGTGTCTGCCCTGCTCCATGTGAAAGTGCATGTGTACTTGGTATCAACCAAGACCCAATCACTATCTGTAACATCGAGAAAACTATTGTCGAAACTGCGTATCGTGAAGGGTACGCAAAACCTAAAACACCTCGTTCTCGCACAGGTAAAACTATTGCAATCATAGGTTCTGGGCCAGCGGGTCTTGCGGCTGCCGAGCAGCTCAATAGTGCCGGTCACTCAGTGACAGTATTTGAACGTGACGAGAAAGTCGGTGGTCTACTACGCTTCGGTATCCCTGATTTCAAATTGGGCATGGATGTGATTGATCGCAAGATCAATTTAATGGCTGAAGCAGGCGTTGAGTTCAAAGTAAACCAACACATCGGTGTTGATGTCAATGCTCAGCAATTGCGTCAGGAATATGATGTCGTGCTACTAACAGGTGGTTCAACGGTTCCACGCGATCTCCCGGTTCCTGGGCGTGAGCTGAAAGGCGTTCATTTCGCAATGGAATTCCTAGGCCAAAACAACCGCCGTGCCAACGAGATGGATCTTAAAGGTGAAGAAATTCACGCCAAAGACAAACATGTTGTGGTTATCGGTGGTGGTGATACGGGTTCTGACTGTGTTGGAACCTCTAATCGCCATAAAGCCGCGAGCGTTACTCAGGTTGAGATCATGCCGATCCCACCAGAAAAGCGCCCAGCGAACATGCCTTGGCCTCAATACCCAATGATCATGAAAACAACCACTTCTCACGAAGAAGGTTGTGATCGTCACTGGAACATTCTGACTAAAGAGTTCATCGGTAACGATGACGGTCAGGTAACAGGTCTACGCATCGCTGATATCGTATGGAAAGATGCAGCACCAGGTGAGCGCCCTACTTTTGAAGAAGTAGCAAACTCGGAGCGTGTTATCCCATGTGATATGGCCTTCCTAGCCATGGGCTTCTTACACCCAGAACCAACAGGTGTACTTGCTCAACTTGATATCAAACTTGATGAGCGCGGTAACGTAGCAACTGAAGGCTTTGCAACCAACCAGAAAGGTGTCTTTGCAGCCGGTGATATGCGTACAGGCCAGTCTCTGGTAGTACGTTGCATCAATGAGGGACGTGAATGTGCAATTGCGATTGATGATTACCTAATGGGTAATTCGAATCTTGAAGCAAAAGCAGACTCACTGATGCTCTCAGCATAATGATTAGCCACCTAAGAAGCTCATTTAGTAGATTCTAGGTGGTTAAGCATAAACAATCATTCCTTCCAAACTTTTCCGATTGACCAGTACATTGTGCTGGTCTTTTTTATTTTCCCAAAACACCCTTTGTTGCAAAATTGTAACAATAAAAACCTTAAGCTTCTGAATTATATAGGTTATTACAGCGCATTCAGTGGTAAATCGCATATTGACGTGATATTCCACCAAGAACTTGACCTTTTTTACAATAACCTATACGTTGTGAAGTCGATGAAAATGAATTCGTCCAATTTTGTTAAATATTTTAAGAATATTTACTGCATATCTATCCGATATATAACAATTAGAACGCATAGTTAGTCATACATACCAACCCTTTTGATGTTGGTAGTTCTGTCGGGATGACAGAGAAGCAAAGGGAGAATTGCAATGGCTTTATATGATCCTCGTCTTGAAAAAGACAACTGTGGATTTGGCTTGATTGCACATATGGAAGGTGAGCCAAGCCATAAACTGGTACGCACCGCAATTTCAGCACTTGACCGCATGACCCACCGTGGTGGTATCGCCGCTGACGGTAAAACGGGTGATGGCTGTGGTCTTTTATTACAAAAGCCCGACTCATATCTTCGTCTTATCGCTGAAGAAAATGGTTTCAACCTCGGCAAACAATATGCCGTGGGTATGATTTTTTTCAATCAAGACCCTCTTAAAGCTCAACAAGCTAAAGACATTATTAATCAAGAACTTGCAAAAGAGACATTGACCGTCTCTGGTTGGCGAGAAGTGCCAACCAACTCGGCAGTGTTAGGCCCAATTGCGGCTGATTCACTGCCCAATATTCAGCAAGTTTTTATCTCAGCGCCTGCCGGGTGGCGTGAGCGCGACATTGAACGACGCCTGTATATCGCTCGCCGCCGAATTGAAAAACAGATCGTTGACGATAACGAGTTTTATATTTGTAGCTTGTCGACTCAAGTCATGGTGTACAAAGGTCTATGTATGCCAGCAGATTTACCGAGGTTCTATTTAGACCTCGCTGACCTACGCATGGAATCAGCTATCTGCTTGTTCCACCAGCGTTTTTCTACTAACACTCAACCGCGTTGGCCACTAGCACAGCCATTCAGGTATCTCGCCCATAATGGTGAGATCAATACGATTCAAGGCAATAGGCAGTGGGCGCGAGCGCGTGCTTATAAATTTGCTTCGCCGCTCCTACCCGACCTGCAAACGGCGGCTCCTTTCGTCAATGAAACGGGATCAGATTCATCAAGCTTAGATAATATGCTTGATCTGTTCTTAGCGGGTGGTATGGATATCTTCCGCGCTATGCGTATGCTTGTTCCACCAGCGTGGCAAAACCACCCAGATATGGATCCTGATTTACGCGCCTTCTACGATTTCAACTCGAAACATATGGAACCGTGGGATGGTCCGGCTGGTATCGTACTTTCCGATGGCCGATATGCAGCATGTAACTTAGATAGAAATGGCCTACGCCCTGCTCGTTATGTAATCACCAAAGATAAGCTGATCACTCTTGCATCAGAGGTTGGTATTTGGGATTACGCACCGGATGAAGTGGCGGAAAAAGGCCGTGTTGGTCCCGGTGAACTGCTCGTGGTAGATACTCGCCAAGGCAAGCTATGGCAATCAAGCGAAATTGATAATGATCTTAAAGGTCGCCACCCATACAAAGAGTGGATGGATAGTAATGTTCATAAACTTACACCATTCTCGCAGTTAGCCGAAGATCAAGTAGGTGAACGTAGCTTTGACGATGACCAACTTAAGACCTACCAAAAACAGTTTGCGATGAGCAACGAAGAAGTTGATCAGGTCCTTCGCGTTCTTGGTGATATGGGACAAGAAGCCGTTGGTTCAATGGGTGATGACACGCCAATGGCAGTGCTCTCTTCCAAAGAACGCCTTGTGACTGACTACTTCCGTCAAAAATTCGCTCAAGTGACTAACCCACCTATCGACCCATTGCGTGAAAAACACGTGATGTCGCTTGCAACCAGTATTGGTCAGGAGATGAATGTCTTCTGTGAAACCGATGGTCACGCCCACCGAGTTACCTTTGATTCGCCTGTTCTGCTTTATTCAGATATGAAGCAGTTGCTTGAGCTAAACGATCAACACTATGGCAACTCAGTACTGGATATTAACTACGATCCTCAAGAGAAAGATCTCGAAAAGGCCATCTTAGATCTTTGTGATCAGGCTGAGCAGGCGGTAAAAGATGGCTCTGTGCTCGTGGTTCTTTCTGACCGAGCATTACGCAAAGGCATGTTACCTATTCCAGCCGCGATGGCAGTAGGCGCAGTGCAAAGCCGCTTGATAGAGGCTAACTTACGCTGTGACGCTAACATCATTGCCGAAACAGGAACGGTGCGCGATCCGCATCAATTTGCGGTTCTACTTGGCTTTGGTGCAACCGCGGTTTACCCGTATCTCGCCTATGAAGCCTTAGGCAAAGTGATTGATGATGGTGCGATCGATAAGAGCTATCGCGAAGTGATGCAGAACTACCAGTACGGCATCAACAAAGGCCTGTACAAGATTATGTCTAAAATGGGCATTTCAACGGTCGCTTCATACCGTTGTTCGCAGTTGTTTGAAGCTGTCGGCCTAAGTCAGGAAGTTGTCGAGCTGTGCTTTAATGGTGTTACAACCCGAATTCAAGGTGCAAACTTTGAAGACTTTGAGCAAGACCTTTACAACCTTTCTCGCAAAGCTTGGGCGAAGCGCAAACCTATCGAACATGGTGGATTGCTCAAATATGTCCATGGTGGCGAGTACCACGCCTACAACCCAGATGTTGTAGGAACCTTGCAAACCGCAGTTAAGTCCGGTGACTCTTCCGACTATAAGAGTTTTGCCAAACAGGTCAATGATCGCCCTGTCGCGATGCTGCGTGACCTCATGCAGTTGAAAAAGTCTGATTCCCCGCTACCACTGGAACAGATCGAACCAAGCACTGAACTGTTCAAACGATTTGATTCCGCAGCGATGTCTATCGGTGCTTTAAGCCCTGAGGCTCATGAAGCTCTGGCAGCCGCCATGAACCGACTGGGTGGCTACTCAAACTCAGGTGAAGGTGGTGAAGATCCACGCCGTTTTGGTACTGAACGTAACTCTCGTATCAAGCAGATTGCCTCAGGACGTTTTGGCGTAACACCTCACTACTTAACTAATGCTGATGTCTTGCAAATCAAGGTTGCACAAGGGGCGAAGCCTGGTGAAGGCGGTCAGTTACCGGGGCATAAGGTCACGGCTGAAATCGCTAAACTGCGCTATTCAGTGCAAGGGGTAACCCTTATCTCCCCTCCTCCTCATCACGATATCTATTCGATTGAGGATTTGGCTCAGCTTATCTTCGACCTTAAGCAGGTCAATCCGAGTGCACTGGTATCGGTGAAATTGGTTTCTGAACCTGGTGTCGGTACGATCGCAACAGGGGTTGCCAAGGCTTACGCCGATTTGATTACCATTTCTGGCTATGACGGCGGTACGGCGGCAAGCCCACTCACCTCAGTAAAATATGCAGGTAGCCCATGGGAACTTGGCCTAGCAGAAACTCAGCAAGCTCTAGTTGCCAACGGTCTTCGCCACAAGATTCGCCTCCAAGTTGATGGCGGCTTGAAAACTGGCTTAGATGTCGTCAAAGCAGCAATTCTTGGCGCAGAAAGCTTCGGTTTTGGTACCGCGCCAATGGTCGCGATGGGTTGTAAGTTCCTACGTATTTGTCACTTAAACAACTGTGCGACAGGCGTTGCTACACAAGATGACACCTTACGTAAAGAATACTTCAAGGGTCTACCTGAGATGGTGATGAACTACTTTGTCGGTCTTGCTGATGAAGTGCGCGAGCTATTAGCCGAACTCGGTGTTGAAAAGCTCACCGATCTCATTGGTCGTACCGATCTACTGGAAGCAGTAGAAGGGATGACAGCCAAACAGAGCAAGCTCGATCTATCTAGTATTCTAGAAGCACCAGTGTCACCACAAAACCATCCGCTTTATTGGACCGAGCCAAACGCTCCATTTGATAAAGCAGAACTCAACCAAAAGATCGTTGAAGATACTTTAGCGGCTGTAGAAGCCAAGCAAGGGGCAGACCTCTTCTATAACGTCATTAACACTGACCGTTCAATTGGCGCTCGCCTTTCTGGTGAAATCGCCAAACGCTACGGTAACCAAGGTATGGCTGCCATACCGATTAAACTCCATTTAGATGGTACGGCAGGTCAGTCGTTTGGTGTCTGGAATGCGGGCGGTGTTGAACTCTATCTGACGGGTGATGCTAATGACTATGTCGGTAAAGGCATGGCTGGCGGTAAGATTGTTATCAAGCCGCACCAAGGTACCGCCTTTAGATGTAATGAGGCGACCATCATAGGCAACACTTGTTTGTATGGCGCAACAGGCGGCAAGCTATTTGCGGCAGGTACTGCAGGCGAGCGCTTCGGGGTGCGTAATTCTGGCACCATCTCTGTGATTGAAGGCGCTGGCGATAATGCTTGTGAATACATGACAGGCGGTATTGTTGCCATTCTTGGTGCGACTGGTGTGAACTTTGGTGCTGGTATGACAGGCGGCTTTGCTTACGTCTTGGATGAAAACGACGACTTCCAAGGTCGCGTGAACCAAGAATCGGTAGAGGCGGTTGCCCTATCTGAACTCTATATTCATCAGGAACATTTACGTGGCTTAATTGCAGAACACTTAGAAGAGACAGGATCTGCTCACGCAGAAAATATCTTAGCGAACTTTGATGAATGGATTCCAAAGTTCTACTTAGTGAAACCTCAAGCAGCAGACTTAAACACCCTGCTAGGCCATCAAAGCCGCAGTGCCGCAGAACTGCGCGTTCAAGTCCAATAATTCATGGAGGATGTTTGAATCATGAGTCAGAACGTATACCAATTTATCGACGTACAACGCGTAGATCCTGCGAAAAAGCCGATTAAAACTCGTAAGATTGAGTTCGTCGAAATTTATGAACCCTTTACTAAGCAGCAAGCCACTGCGCAAGCGGATCGCTGCCTAGATTGTGGTAACCCTTACTGTGAATGGAAATGTCCTGTTCACAACTATATCCCTCAATGGCTAAAGCTCGCCAATGAAGGACGCATCTTAGAAGCCGTTGAGCTCTCTCACCAAACTAACAGCTTGCCTGAAGTGTGTGGTCGAGTATGTCCTCAAGATAGGCTGTGTGAAGGCTCTTGTACCCTAAATGACGACTTTGGTGCCGTAACGATTGGTAATATTGAAAAGTACATTACCGATAAAGCGTTTGAGATGGGCTGGAAACCAGACATGTCCAAAGTCGAGTGGACAGATAAGAAGGTTGCCATTATCGGTGCAGGGCCAGCGGGCCTTGCAGCGGCAGACATCTTAGTTCGTAACGGCGTCAAGCCAGTTGTTTTCGACCGCTACCCTGAAATCGGTGGTCTACTCACTTTCGGTATTCCATCGTTTAAGTTGGAAAAAGGGGTAATGGAGAATCGTCGTCGAGTCTTTAGCGAAATGGGCGTCGAGTTCAAGCTCAACATTGAGGTGGGGAAAGACATCCAAATGCAGGAGCTTGTCGATGAGTATGACGCTGTTTTCCTTGGTGTCGGCACCTACAAGAATATGCGTGCGGGTCTAGACAACGAGGATGCTCCGGGTGTGTATGACGCTCTACCTTTCTTAGTATCAAATACCTATAAGGTAATGAGCTTAGAAGATGACCAGCCATTTATTGATATGGCAGGGAAAAAGGTTGTCGTCCTTGGTGGTGGTGATACGGCAATGGACTGTGTACGTACATCGATTCGTCAAGGTGCTGATAACGTCATTTGTGCTTACCGCCGTGATGAAGCCAACATGCCGGGCTCACGCCGCGAAGTGAAAAATGCCAAAGAAGAAGGGGTTAACTTTATGTTTAACCTTCAGCCACTAGGACTTGAAGTCGACAGTTCAGGCAAAGTCAGCGGTGTTAAAGTGGTCAAAACGGCACTAGGTGAACCAGATGAAGCGGGGCGCCGTCGCCCTGAGCCTGTAGAAGGCAGTGAACATGTATTGGAAGCCGATGCCGTTATCATGGCATTTGGTTTCCAGCCTCATCAAATGAGCTGGTTAGAGCCGTATGGCGTAGAACTCGATCAGTGGGGACGTATTAAAGCGCCGTCTGATCAAGAGTTTATGTTCCAGACGAGCAACAAGAAAATCTTTGCCGGAGGAGATGCCGTGCGCGGGTCTGATCTTGTTGTTACTGCGATTGATGAAGGGCGTAAAGCTGCTGAAGGCATACTTGATTACCTTGACGTATAGCCTTAACTCAACTCACAAAAGGATCCATTAATTGGATCCTTTTTTCATTTAAAACATATAATTGAATTCGATAAAAACAAGACAAGGTATTCAAAATGAAGAACGCCGCTCTCCTTTCAATCACCCTATTGGGTTTAACCGCTTGTAGCCAAGGAGTTCAAGAGATGCAAGATCGTACAGCTTCCCCTTGTGGTGACAAACCTAACTGCGTTTCAACACAAGATACTCGACCAGAGCATAACCTCGCGCCGTTTGAACTCAATGATGGCGTGACCTTAGATCAGATAGAAGCTGTGGTACTAAAAGAGCCAAGAACCAAAACTGCGGAAAAAAGCGCTGATTATTTACGAGTAGAATTTACCAGTAAGATCATGCGTTTCGTCGATGATTTAGAATTAAGAATAGAAGGGAACAGTCTGATTGTTCGCTCTGAATCTCGCACCGGTCACTCTGATTTTGGGGTTAACCGCAAACGCGCTGATGCACTGAGAGCCGCTCTGAGTGAGGCTAAGCTAATTAAATAGCCTCTTACACAAGAGTCCGGACGCCTTGGCAAACTTCGCAGCTTGAGTAACGACTGCTTGTTGCTATTGCATCAAGTATTCGTAGACATTACGCCACGCAGCTATAAAAAAACCGAAGCATTAAGCTTCGGTTTTAGGTTTTCACTAGCGGTAGCCTGTTACTCAGCTTCTTCGCGGAAGACAACTAGGCGCTTTGGTGCTACCTTGCCATCATCGTTCACTTCAGCAACACCAATGAACAACTTCTCTTCACCGGAAGTCATACGCAGCGGTGTGCCTTCTGGTGCGCCGAATACTTGCACTGGCATACCGTGTTGAACCAAATTGGTCAGTTCTGCATTAAGGTTTACTTCTGGTAAATCTTCTACCGCGGTATCCATAGGTAACAGCAGAGGATCAAGTAGCTCTTTCGGTGCAACTTCGTCACGATGTGCTTGCTCTAAAAGCTCATTAAGTTGCTCTAGAGTCACCATTTTCTCGTATGGATATTTGGCAACCCCAGTACGACGTAGCATAGTGACATGAGCACCACAGCCGAGCATCTCACCAAGATCATCAACGATGGTGCGGATGTAAGTGCCTTTAGAACAGTGGACTTCCATCTCGACTTCATCACCTTCAAAGCGATGCAGTACAATTTCATAAACCGTAATTTTGCGTGATTCACGCGGTACTTCAATACCTTTTCGTGCATACTCATACAAAGGCTTACCTTGGTATTTCAATGCCGAAAACATTGAAGGCACTTGATCAGATTCACCACGGAAGTTATCAATGCAGGCTTCAAGCTTGTCGAGAGACACGTCTATCGGACGAGTCTCAACCACTTCACCATCAGAATCTGAAGTATCCGTGCGCTCCCCTAACTTGGCGATCACTCGGTAGCGTTTATCAGAATCCAACAAGAACTGAGAAAACTTGGTGGCTTCACCAAGACAGATTGGCAGCATACCTGTCGCTAGGGGATCCAGAGCACCGGTATGACCTGCTTTCTCTGCAAAGTAAATGCGTTTTACTTTCTGCAGTGCATCATTAGATGAAATGCCTGTTGGCTTGTCTAAAAGGACAACACCATTAATTGGACGACCTTTACGACGACGAGCCATTACTCTTCACCTGCCTGATCTTCTTCACGACCAGCGTCATGCTGTTTACGCTTATCTTCGTTAACTACCTCTGACACTAGGTTTGACATACGCATACCCTCGACAAGTGTATTGTCGTAGTGGAAACGTACTTCAGGTGTTAGACGTAGGCGAATGCGTTTGCCTAGCATCATACGGATATGAACTTCATGCTCACGTAGTGCTTCTAGGCAAGATTCTGGCGTTTGCTCACCAACACATAGGAAAGTAACGAAAACTTTCGCGTATGCTAAATCACGTGACACTTCCACATCAGAAATCGTCACCATGCCTAGGCGAGAATCACGAACTTCGCGTTGAAGGATCATTGCGAGTTCTTTTTGCAGCTGCTGTGCAACACGCTGCGTGCGGCTAAATTCTTTTGACATATCTTTTCTCTTATTAGAAAGAATGGGGGGATGGATAAATTCCAGCCCCCCATGGCGTATTCAACAACCAATTACTGCTTATCTATCAATAAGTAAGCCAGCAATGTTAGTCAATTAGTCTAGAGTACGTTTAACTTCAACGATTTCGAAGACTTCGATTTGGTCACCAACGCGAACATCGTTGTAGTTCTTAACGCCGATACCACATTCGTAGCCGTTCTTAACTTCTTGTACGTCATCTTTAAAGCGACGTAGTGACTCTAGTTCACCTTCGTAGATAACAACGTTATCACGTAGTACGCGGATAGGGTTGTTACGCTTGATGGTACCTTCAGTAACCATACAACCTGCGATTGCGCCCAGTTTCGGTGACTTAAATACGTCACGAACTTCAGCAAGACCAATGATCTCTTGCTTGAATTCTGGAGCAAGCATACCGCCCATTGCTTGTTTCACTTCATCAATCAATTGGTAAATGATTGAGTAGTAACGAAGGTCTAGGTTTTCGTTTTCAACAGTACGACGAGCAGTTGCATCAGCACGTACGTTGAAGCCTAGGATGATAGCGTTAGAAGCTGCTGCTAGTACGGCATCAGTTTCAGTAATACCACCAACACCAGAACCTACGATGTTCACTTTCACTTCATCAGTTGAAAGCTTGATTAGTGAGTCAGAGATTGCTTCCACAGAGCCCTGTACGTCAGCCTTAAGAACAACGTTTAGTTCAGCAACTTCACCAGCAGCCATGTTAGAGAACATGTTCTCTAGTTTCGCTTTCTGCTGACGAGCCAGTTTCACTTCACGGAATTTACCTTGACGGTAGTTCGCTACTTCACGTGCTTTACGCTCATCACGTACTACTGTTGCTTCATCACCAGAAGCAGGTACACCAGAAAGACCTAGGATCTCTACTGGGATAGAAGGACCAGCAGTAGTGACTTCTTTACCGTTCTCATCGCGCATTGCACGAACACGGCCGTACTCTTGACCACAAAGAACGATATCGCCTTTGTTTAGCGTACCAGACTGAACAAGTACAGTTGCAACTGGACCGCGGCCTTTATCTAGGCGAGATTCAACAACCACACCAGACGCCATGCCTTCTTCAACTGCAGTTAGTTCAAGAACTTCAGATTGTAGAAGGATAGTTTCTAGAAGACCGTCGATGTTTGTACCCTGTTTCGCAGAGATGTGAACGAACATGTTCTCACCGCCCCACTCTTCAGGAATAACGTCGTACTGAGCTAGCTCGTTCTTAACGTTATCTGGGTTCGCATCTTCTTTATCGATCTTGTTCACAGCAACAATCAGAGGAACGCCTGCCGCTTTCGCGTGCTGGATCGCTTCGATTGTTTGTGGCATTACTCCATCGTCTGCTGCTACTACTAGAACAACGATATCTGTCGCTTGAGCACCACGAGCACGCATTGCAGTAAACGCTGCGTGTCCAGGAGTATCAAGGAAAGTGATCATGCCGTTGTCAGTTTCAACGTGGTAAGCACCAATGTGCTGTGTAATACCACCCGCTTCACCCGATGCAACGTGTGCTTTACGGATGTAGTCAAGCGTAGACGTTTTACCGTGGTCAACGTGACCCATGATAGTAACAACAGGAGCACGAGGAACTGCTTCAGCGTTGTTATCACGATCTGATAGTACCGCTTCTTCTAGCTCGTTCTCTTTACGCAGGATTACCTTGTGACCCATCTCTTCAGCAACAAGCTGTGCTGTTTCTTGGTCGATAACCTGGTTGATAGTCGCCATTGCGCCCATCTTCATCATTACTTTGATAACTTCCGTGCCTTTCACTGACATTTTGCTTGCCAGTTCAGAAACCACGATAGTTTCGCCGATTACAACATCAGCTTTAGCAACTGTTGCTGTCTTATCGAAACCTTGCTGCATTGAAGTTGGTTTAGCTAGCTTACCTTTGTTGCGGTTTCTGCCGCCACGCTGGTTACGGCCACCACGATTTTGGTCATCGTTGTTAGAAGCTTTTTTCTTCTTCTTACGACGGCCACCTTCTTCTTTACGGTCAGCCGCATCTTCAGCTTCACGAGCGTAAGTAGAAGTCGTTACATGGTAGTCAGAGTTTTCGAGCTCTTTCTTCTTCTTCTCTTCTTCAGTCCAACGAGCTTCATTTTCTTCAGCAAGTTTACGAGCTTCTTCAACAAGCTTAGCTGCTTCTTGTTCCGCTTTACGTTGGGCTTCTTCTTCCTGACGACGCTTCAGCTCGTCAGCTTCTTTCTTCGCTTGCGTATTAGCTTCCGCATTTTTTGCATTCATGTCTTTCTTAGCCTTATCAGCTTGGGCGCGTTTAGCCTTTTCTTCAGCGTCGCGTTTTGCATCCGCTTCTTGCTTCGCTTTCTCTTCGGCCTCGCGTTTTGCTTTCTCTGCAGCTTCACGTTTCGCTTGCTCTTCAGCCTCACGCTTCGCAAGCTCTTCAGCTTCACGCTTTGCTGCTTCCTCAGCCTCACGTTTCGCGTCGTCTTCGATAATGCTGCGCTTCACATAAGTGCGCTTCTTACGCACCTCTACTTGAACATCCTTACTCTTGCCACCACCAGCGTTAACGCTTAGTGTGCTGCGAGTTTTACGCTGTAGCGTTAAGCGAGTTGGCTCCGCGTCACCTGAAGTGTCACCGTGCTCTTTCTTAAGGTGAGTCAAAAGTTTCTGCTTTTCTTCATCAGTAACTTGATCACTACTCGCTTTCTTCATACCAGCGTCAGCAAGTTGTTCAATCAAGCGGTCCACTGGTGTACCAATTTCTTCACTCAGTGCCTTAACAGTAATTTGTGTCATCCGCTTCCTCCTTGCTGAAATTATTCGTCGTCGCCGAACCAACAAATGTTACGAGCAGCCATGATAAGCTCACCCGCACGTTCTTCGGTTAGACCTTCAATACCTTCGATATCATCGATACCCTGATCAGCTAGGTCTTCTAGTGTTGCAACACCTTTAGCTGCCAGTTTAAATGCCATCTCGCGCTCTAGACCTTCTAGACCAAGTAGGTCTTCTGCAGGCTCTACACCTTCGAAAGATTCTTCTTGTGCAAGAGCAAGAGTCGTTAGTGCATTCTTAGCACGATTACGTAGTTCTTCGACTAGATCTTCATCTAGACCGTCAACTTCAAGAAGCTCGTTTACAGGTACGTAAGCTACTTCTTCTAGAGTAGAGAAACCTTCTTCAACAAGCAGTTGAGCAAAGTCTTCTTCGATGTCTAGGTGCTTCATGAAGCTTTCGATTGCAGCTTGAGATTCTTCAGCGTGTTTCTTGTGAAGATCTTCAACTGTCATTACGTTTAGTTCCCAACCCGTTAGTTGAGATGCAAGACGTACGTTTTGACCGTTACGGCCGATAGCTTGTGCTAGGTTGTCTGCTTCAACCGCGATGTCCATTGCGTTTGCATCTTCATCAACGATGATAGAAGCAACATCAGCAGGTGCCATTGCGTTGATAACAAATTGCGCTGGGTTATCGTCCCAAAGAACGATATCGATACGCTCACCACCAAGCTCGCCAGAAACAGCTTGTACACGTGCACCACGCATACCAACACACGCACCAACTGGGTCGATACGCTTGTCGTTAGTTTTAACTGCAATTTTCGCGCGAGAACCAGGATCGCGAGCTGCACCTTTAAGTTCGATGATCTCTTCAGCGATTTCAGGTACTTCTACACGGAATAGCTCTGCTAGCATTTCAGGCTTAGAGCGAGTCACGAATAGCTGGAAGCCACGTGCTTCTGGTGCCACTTTGTAAAGTAGGCCACGCACACGGTCGCCTGGACGGAAGTTTTCACGAGGAAGTTGGTCGTCACGTAGGATAACCGCTTCTGCATTGTTACCTAGGTCTAGTACCACTGTTTCACGGTTAACTTTCTTAACCACGCCAGTCACTAGCTCACCTTCGTTGTCGATGAACTGCTCTACGATTTGCGCGCGCTCAGCTTCACGTACTTTCTGTACGATAACTTGCTTAGCCGTTTGAGTCGTAATACGGTCAAACGTTACTGATTCGATGTCGTCTTCAACGTAATCACCTAGTTCCAGCTCTTCGTTTTCGAATTTCGCTGCTTCTAGAGAGATTTCTTTGGTTGGGCTCTCAACTTCTTCAACAATCAACCAACGGCGGAATGTTTCAAACTCGCCAGTTTTACGGTCAATTTCAACACGAACATCAATTTCCATTTCGTGCTTCTTCTTGGTAGAAGTAGCTAGAGCAATTTCTAGGGCTTCAAAGATACGCTCACGAGGTACCGCTTTCTCGTTCGATACCGCTTCTACTACCGCTAAAATTTCTTTACTCATTTTAAATAGCCTCTAAGACTTTAATTAAAATTTAGGGATCAGGTTAGCTTTTGAAATGTTGCTTAGGGCAAACTCTTCTTCGTTACCTTCAACAGTAACTGAGATAGTTTCACCATCTACTGAGTGGATTACACCTTTCCACTTGCGACGGTTGCCTACAGCCATCTTCAAAACGATGCTTACCTCGTGACCAATAAACTGTTCATAGTGTGCAGCTTTGAATAGTGGTCTTTCTAAACCTGGTGAAGACACTTCAAGGTTGTAAGCCACTGTGATTGGATCTTCAACGTCCATTACCGCGCTAACCTGGCGGCTAACTTCAGCACAATCTTCAACATTAATACCGTTCTCGTGATCGATGAAGATACGTAATGTTGAGTGTTCACCTGCGCGAACAAATTCTAATCCAACTAACTCATAACCTGATGCCGCTACAGGAGCTTCAAGCATTTCAGTAAGTTGTCTTTCTAAACCAGTCATTTAAACCACTCCAGAAACAAAAAAAGGGCTCAGAGCCCAATTTAAATTCCAAGCAAAGCTCTAAATTCTCAATGAGAAAATTTAGATAACAAAAAACCCCGAAAAGTCGGGGTTTTTTGTTGCTGGACCCTGATACGTTAAGTGATATCGATGCCACTTAACTCGCAATATCTCTATTGCGCAAACTTGCCACATCTACTCTCTATAAAAGAGAAGAGATTTGGTTGCGGGGGCCGGATTTGAACCGACGACCTTCGGGTTATGAGCCCGACGAGCTACCAAGCTGCTCCACCCCGCGTCCGACTTGTCGAGCATTATACGCTCTCCAAGGTGTTTTACAAGTTTGTAAATCAATGGTGCCGAGAGAGGGACTCGAACCCTCACACCTAAGGCACTAGCACCTCATGCTAGCGTGTCTACCAATTTCACCATCTCGGCAGCTAATTCTATTTATCAGCTAGAAAATAGCTTATTGAGGAATTTCGTCGCCTTGAGGGGCTGGAATTTCACTCGCATCATCCGCTTGCTGAATCACTTGACCTTGCGAAGGGTCAACCCATTGAGATTCAGTTTTGTGTGTAGACATGTTGCCTAGCACTAAGCTGACGATGAAAAATACTGTTGCAAAAATTGCAGTCATTCGGGTTAGGAAGTTACCTGAGCCGCTTGCGCCAAACACTGTGTTTGATGCGCCTGCACCGAATGAGGCTCCCATATCTGCGCCTTTACCTTGTTGAATCAGCACTAGGCCGATTACACCAACCGCTGCCAACAGGTAAATCACAAGTAGAACTGTAAACATGATTTCCACCTATGTTCCAAATTGTTGAGCCAGCGCCGCTCGAAAACTTTTTATTGATGTTTTTGAACAAGGCTAGCGACCTCCTTATCGAAGGCCGAGCAATACTAGCGAAAGCCGATTACGCTGACAAGTAGATTTTTTCAAAAAAGTACACCTTGAGAGCTAAGCGGTCAAAAAAAGGACAAAACCACACATTAAGCACTCTATATTGGTGAATTTGAAATTAAAGCTCTGAAAATTCAGGACTGTACTCAATCAAACCGGAGCGTCCGTCAAACTCGCTACCTTCTAGCGCTAGGACTTGGAATGCCCCTTGAGGGACTTCCCATTGGCAATGCATTTGCTGATTTGCGCTATCCGCAAATCCAAAACGGCCATAATAAGCAGGATCACCTAACACAACACAAGCTGGGTAACCAAACTCACGTAATGAAGCTAGCCCTTCCTTAACCATGTCAGCCGCGAGACCTTGTCTGCGATACTTTTCATCGACAGCTAGCGGTGCAAGCCCCTGCCAATTATAGTCATTGCCGTCTAATGTCACTGGACTAAACAGAACGTAGCCAACCACCTCTCCTTCGTCATTACAAGCAACCAGAGATAAGGTACGACGACCGTTTTCTCTTAGCTTCATAACCAAGTCAGCTTCCGCTTCAGTTTCAAACGTTGATTTCAGTAATCGATCAATGGCAAGTATGTCTGCCGGCGCTTCAGTTCGAATAAGCATTTACAACCTCATTATGTGTTGCAGGCGATTGTAATCCTTTTTGCACAAAATCGGCTAGTTGATTTAACAAGGTTTGTAGAGGCTTAGGTAAAGACTCCAGATCGACACTGTCCATCAAGTTCTTCACTTCAAGGCCTAGTTCGGTATCCCCTTCGATGGTCAAACGGCGCTGAAAGAATAAAGTGTCTGGATCTTCTTTGCGTCCGGCAATCAATACCAGATCATTGAGGTTACCGCTAAACAAGACATCTTCTTTAACTGGTTTATCCGCGACAACAATTTGGTCATCCTGATAACTTATCAGCCAACTTAATTGCAGATCTTTTACCTCAACTTTTAACCACTTATCTTCGAGAAATTCAAAGTCGCCATCCTCAAGTGCTTCTTTAAAAACAGTTTTAAGCCCTTCAAGCAAGGCTTTTTTTTGAACAGTTTGAGGTAAGAAGTGGACTGGAGATCGCAAAATTGATGCGGCATTTTGAACTAGTTGAGTGCGAATCTTGTTAATCACGCGAGATATCCGTTACTTTGTTAGCTAGAATTACTCATCATAAAGGATGTTTAACTAGAGATTCCTGTTATTTATCAAAGAATCTACGCTAAGCCTTAACTCTTTAAAGTCTGGGCAAGGACAGTTATAGTTAATACATCACTCAAATTCACTACTTCGTGGATAGTTGCTCTTTGGAGAGTCGGAAAAAACTTGATGCTATCGCAACAATTACAGCACTGGTTTACAAAAATTACGGCCAATAGTCCGTTTTTTTTCGCCATTTTGGATAACCAGCATAACTATGCAATGGTTAATGGCCGCTATTGCGATATCGCAGGGCTAACTCCGACTGAACTTGTTGGTATGTGCGACAGCCAGATCATGGGGCAGCAGTTTTATGACCACCTCAAGCCCTACTACGATAGAGCCTTTAAAGGCGAATCCATCGAAGCGGAAATGAGCATGGGCGATCTCGACCTAGAGACGAGCCTCCATTTCAACATCTCGCCTATCGAAAACGAAGGCAAGATTGAACATGTCATTTTCCACGCTCTTGATACCTCTGAAAAACAAATTCTGATTCGCTCTCTTGAGGAATCGGAAGGCAAATTTTCAACACTGACTAGCTTATTGCCAGAAGGAATCTTTCTGGTTGAAGATGATTGTATTCTGTCAGCTAACCCATCCGCCTTGCGATTACTGGGCTTTGATTCGATTCAAGATGTGTTAGGTGAAAGCCTATCGCGCTTGTTTGTTGACGAGAAAACCAAGACCGTCTTTTCTGAATCGTTAGCCAGTATGCTTGGAGAAACGCCACTGACTTGTTTAACGAGTCCTCGCTGTGGCTTTGAGCGTAAGGTTCAACTTCAAGCAGATGCTGCCATGATTCTGGGTAGCGATTCACAGTTGATATTGATTCATGATGCGGAAGCAACGCCGACTACGCTTGCAACCAATAAACAGGAAGATATCCACCTTGATTCGTTAACAGGGTTGTACAACCGATTTGGCTTTACCAAGCGTTTGGAACAACTGATCCACAACGAAACCCCTTTAATCATGCTCTACCTCGACATTGATAACTTCAAAAATATCAATGACTCATTAGGTCACCATATTGGCGACAAAGTGATTAAAGAAGTCTCTTCGCGCTTGAAACGTTTGCTACCACAACAAGCGGTGTTAGGACATTTAGGTGGCGATGAGTTCGGCATTATCTTGCCTGAGCCTGAAAACAATCGCATGGCAGAAATGCTGTCTGAGCGAATTATCTCTCTGATTAATCAGCCCTTTGATCTACACCACTTTAGCAAACGCTTAGCGTGTTCAATTGGTAGTGTGGCTTATCCGGGAGATGGCAATGACGCACGCATTTTGCTGCAGAATGCCGACACGGCCATGTATGAAGCGAAAGATCGCGGTCGTAACCGTCTGATTAAATTCAATGATCAGATGAACAAAGAAGCACGCATGCGTCTGTGGCTGGAAATCGAGCTGCAAAAAGCATTGCAGCAAAATGGCCTTGAAGTTTGGTATCAACCAAAAGTTAATGCTCGTGATTTTAGCATCAACGGCGCTGAAGCCCTGATCCGTTGGAAGCACCCAGTCGAAGGCTATATCAGCCCTGGCGCTTTCATTCCGGTAGCTGAACGAGCAGGCTTGATTGAGCACTTAGGTCGCGTGGTAATGCGTGATGTATTTAGCACGGTTAAGCGCTGGAAGCTACAAGGTATCTTACCTGGGCGTGTGGCAATCAACTTGTCTCCAGAACAGTTCGGTAACCCAAAGCTTATCGACTATATGGAAAAGCTGCTACGTACCACCGAACTTGACCCAAGTTGCATCACTTTCGAACTGACAGAAAGTGCGGTCATGAGTGACAGCGAACATACCGTTCAAATGCTAAACGCAATTAAGAAGCTCGGCTTTGCATTGTCAATCGATGACTTCGGGACAGGCTACTCCTCGCTTTCCTACTTAGCTCGCTTCCCTATTGATGAGCTTAAAATCGACCGTGCGTTTATCTCTGATATTGATACGCTTCCTAAACAGATCACTGTTATCGAGAACATCATCAACCTTGGTAAGTCACTCGACCTTACAGTGGTTGCTGAAGGTGTCGAAACTCAGCAGCAAGCCACCCTACTGTCTAACCTTAACTGTAACTCTATTCAGGGTTTCCATTTCTACCGTCCTCAGCCTAGACAAGAGGTTGAAGAGTTGTTTGCGCAAAATCGCCGCCACAAAAACTAACCCTATTTGAGTAATTAGGCCAGAAAGTCACGCAAACCTGCTGTATATCAAATTTGCCGTTCATATTTCTTCATAAAATGCTCAGCAAATATAGAACAGACAGTCATGGTGCGAGCAATGGAACTCCTATGCCCAGCAGGTAACTTACCTGCCTTAAAAACGGCGATTGATTGTGGTGCTGATGCGGTGTACATCGGATTTAAAGATGACACCAATGCCCGCCACTTCGCTGGTTTGAACTTCACGGGTAAGAAACTCGAAAAAGCCGTTCAATACGTTCACGACAACAACAAGAAAATTCACGTTGCCTTAAACACCTTTGCTCATCCTGATGGATTCGAACGCTGGACAGAAGCAGTCGACCGCGCGGCGCAAAGTGGTGTAGATGCTTTGATCGTGGCAGACATTGCCGTACTGGAATATGCCGCGCGAAAATACCCACAGCTTGAACTTCATTTATCAGTGCAAGCCTCAGCAACCAATGTCGCCGCCATTGATTTCTACAAACAGAATTTCAATGTAAAGCGTGTTGTGCTGCCGCGTGTTCTTTCCATTCATCAGGTAAAGCAGCTATCACGCAACATCACCAGTGACGTTGAGCTAGAAGTATTCGCTTTTGGCAGCCTGTGTATCATGTCGGAAGGCCGCTGTTATCTGTCATCGTACATGACAGGTGAATCCCCTAATACCGTAGGTGCTTGCTCTCCGGCTAAATACGTTCGCTGGCAAGAAACGGAAAATGGCCTCGAATCTCGTCTTAATGACATCCTGATTGATCGCTACAGTGAAGGTGAAAATGCGGGCTACCCTACTTTATGTAAAGGGCGATTCACGGCGGACTTGGATGAGCAAACTAAGGCTTATCATGCACTGGAAGAGCCGACCAGCTTGAATACGCTATCTATGCTGCCCGAACTCTTTGCCGCTAATGTTGCCTCCGTCAAGATTGAAGGTCGCCAACGCAGCCCAGCTTACGTTGAGCAAGTGACCCGCACTTGGCGAGCCGCAATCGACCGTTACTTGGCAAACCCAGAGGGCTATCAAGTAGAGCCAAGCTGGAATGCAACACTCGCTAATGTATCAGAAGGTACGCAAACCACACTTGGCGCATACCACCGTAAATGGCAGTAGAGCTTTACTTGTAGAAAGAACAATGGAAAACAACATGAAATATGCACTCGGCCCGCTACTCTACTTCTGGCCAAAGCAAGATGTCGAAGCGTTTTATGAGCAAGCGAAAACCAGCTCGGCAGATATTATCTATCTGGGTGAGAGTGTCTGTTCAAAACGCCGCGAGATGAAACCAGCGCACTGGTTTGAGATAGCAAAGGAGCTCAGCAAGACTGGTAAGCAAGTCGTGTTGTCGACAATGGCATTGCTCGAAGCACCAAGTGAAGTCAACGTAATGAAGAAGTACATCGACAATGGTGACTTCGCTATTGAAGCCAACGATGTCTCTGCGATTCAACTTGCCTCTGAGCGTAAAGTGCCTTTCGTTGTCGGCCCTGCCGTGAATACCTACAATGCGCACACCTTAAACTTGTTCTTAAAACAAGGCATGACTCGTTGGTGTATGCCGGTAGAGCTATCTCGTGAGTGGCTAGGTAATGTGCTTAACCAATGTGATGAGATCGGTATTAAAGGTAAGTTTGAAGTCGAGGTATTCAGCCACGGTTATCTCCCCCTTGCCTACTCTGCGCGCTGCTTCACTGCCCGTGCAGAAAATAAGGCCAAGGATGATTGCGAGACTTGCTGTATCAAATATCCAACGGGCATTCAGGTAAGCAGCCAAGAAGGACAAGAGGTGTTTAATCTCAATGGTATCCAGACTCAGTCAGGCTACTGTTACAACCTCATTAATGATTTACCAAGCATGCAAGGATTGGTTGATGTAGTTCGCTTAAGCCCACTGGGTCTTGATACTTTCTCACAAGTAGATAAATTCCGAGCGAATGAGCAAGGAGCCAGCCCTAGCCAAATAGAAAGCAGACAGTGTAATGGCTACTGGCACCAACTAGCCGGTTTAGAAGTGAAAACTCTCTAGTTCTCTGTTGTCACAAATACTACAAAGGGCTCAACTGAGCCCTTTTCTATTAAGCAATCGCTTGTTCCGTTTGGTGAGTCCGATAACGACGTAGGTCTCTCATCAGAATCACAATAACGACCACACTCAGTGCAATATTGGACAGTGGGAAAGCAAGCCAGATACCGGGAACACCAAAAAACTTCGGCATGATGTAAAGGAAAGGCAATTGCACTAACATGTTTCCGATGGTAACAAACAAGGCTTTGCTTCCCTTATCAACAGCTTGGTAATACGCAGCAGCCACCACTAAGAAACCATCCAAGAATAGCGAGAAAATATGTAAGCGAATACCCAACACAGTATTCTCGATGAGTTGCGTATCGGTCGCATTAAACACCGACACAAACTCGCGTGGGAATAAGTTGAGTACAGCGACAAATGCTATCCCGACAACAATAGCGGTAGTCATTGCAACTTTAAGCAACTTGCTAATATTCTCTTGATTATTAGCTCCATGGTTATAACTGACTAACGGCTGCATGCCATTAGCAATACCTTCCGCAGTAAGATAGTAGACCGTAATGATGTAACCCAAGATTGCGTAAGCACCAATGATCAGCACGTCACCATACTGAGCAAATAGGTTGTTGTGCAGTGCCACCATCACAGAGCCATACGCATACATAAAGAAGCTCGGTAGACCGATCGCAAAGATTTTCGGCACAACCGTTATTTTTAAACGTAGATCTCTAACTGTTAGCTTTAGCTTCGCCCTATTGGAAAAGAAATAAGCCAAACCAAGCAAAGTAACTACTGCCTGCGCAATTGCAGTCGCCAAAGCCGCTCCGGTTAATTCCCAATCCCAGACTGCAATCATCAAGTAATCGAGAGCGATATTAATTACCGCACCGATCACCATTAGCAGCGTGGCAATATTGGGGCTGTCATCGTTACGCAGCAAAAACGGCATCGCAATTGAGCCTAAAGTAAATACGCTCGCACCTATCAAAATATCAAGGTACTGCATGCCAAGATCAAAGACTCGCCCTTCCGCTCCTTGCCAAATCAGAAAGTACTCTGAGAAGAAATAGAGCACACCAGAGACTACTGGGGTCAAAACCAATAGCAACATTAACCCAGTAGCCAAGATATGCTTAGCCGCAAGGTTGTCTTTCGCCCCTTGGCGTATTGAAGCGAGTGCACCAGTGCCAACTCCCAATAGCATACCAATGCCAAGAATCGAACCGATAACTGGCCAAGCGACATTAATACCCGCTAAACCATCGGCTCCTACATAGCGTCCAATAAATATTCCATCCACCACTTGATACAAACCATTGACTAGCATCGCTGCCACGGTTGGGATGGTATACTTCCAAAACTGTTTATAAATGGATGTTTGCATGTATTGTTACTCTAGTTAGCAAGGCTAACTAAATAGTTAAATGTATTACGACAGTGTTTTGTTTAACAAGCTAATTAGCTGTGCCGCTTCTTGATCGGATAACTTTGCATGCATCGTCTGCGCAACTTCTTTATAGACGACCTTTTCTAGCGACATAGCATTCATCGCATTTTCTGTTAGCACCACTTTCTTTGAACGCGCATCTTCATTACACGAGATGCGTTCTACCAATCCTTTCTTCTCTAGTCGTACGACCATATTTGAAGCAGAAGGCTTGGTCACTTTCATTTCGCTGGCTAAGTCCGTGATCCGTACCCCTTCAGGAAACGCTTGGACGACTCGTAAATAATCAAACTCATTAAAGCTCAACAGCGACAAGGGATCTTCTTTCGCATAGACGCGCCATGCTTTGGAACAAAAGCGCTCTAACTCTATTAAGCTGGTTTCTAAATTCATAGGTAAACTCATTTAGTTAGCCAAGCTAACAATATTAGCGACAGATTGGTTAACAAGCAATAAAAAAGCGCTGAAATCAGCGCTTTTCTGTACCAAGGAGTGTCGGCCCTATTGAGTTGGACTTGCGGCTTGCTTTGCTTTTGCCCTTGCAATGACCTGCGCTTGCAGGTCTTCATAGATATTAGTCAGCTCTAGTATTGCGTATCTGTGCTCGACATACTCAAAAACGTTGAACGAGATAGCAAGACGGTAGAATGAAATCGCTTTAGCAATATCTTGCTCTGAGTCGCTTTCTTGGTAACGCTTGCCTAGATAGAAGTAAGCTTCCGTCAGGTGTTGGGCAAGTACGACTTTATCGCGTGTGCTTTCGACAATCGCTTTGAATGCTTGCTTTTCAGAAATCTCACCCAAAGTAATCGCGACCATAATCCAACCCCACTTGTCATTGCGGTTTTGGTAACTCTGCTCAAGCTCTTGCCTAGCGATTTCCGGTGATATCTCTGACTTAATAATGTAGAGCCACAACGCGCTGAATGGATCACTCGGTTCTTGATTATAATGCTGCTGCATCTCTTCTAAAGCGAGATCAAAACGACCACCATAATAGAGCGCAATGGCTCTGTTACGTGCCGCATAACTATTATCTGGTGCCAACTCTAAAGCCGAATCAAAGGCATCGTAAGCTGCATCGAAATTGCGCTTTTCAGTAAAGTAGACACCCAGTAAGTTGAACAGATCCGCTTGCGCTGGATAAATAGCAAGAGACTGTTCGTAGTCTAATCTCGCTAGATTGCGTAAACCTACGCTGTCATAGTAGTTGCCACGTTCGTAGAGTATTTTCGCGCGTGTTTCATTGGGTAGATCTGTTCTGCCAAGAAGTTGGCTTAAACGTGCGATCTGAACCTCTTGCTGCAAGCTAGGTTGAAGCGCTTCTACCATAGGCGGCAGCACCCACTCAGCTTGTTGGTTCGATGTTGATGCACAGCCTGCTGTCACTAACAAGGCCAGGCTAAGCGTTGCGGTTTGAAACCATTTCACAAATAAATACTCCTGTTGCTAGGCTGCTACCTAGCGTCTTCCGCATAAAAAAAGGGAGCCTAATGCTCCCTTTATAACATGCTTTTAGCAAAATAGGCTAATTCGCAGAACCTGCCTATTTACTTAAATCGCATTATGCGTCAGTTGCTGGCTTCTCTTCTGAAGCTGCTTCTTCAGTCTTTTCAACTGCTTCTTTCATGCTTAGACGTACGCGGCCTTGACGGTCAATCTCAAGAACTTTTACTTGAACTTCTTGACCTTCAGCTAGGTAGTCAGACACTTTCTCAACACGCTTGTCAGCGATTTGTGAGATGTGTACTAGACCATCTTTACCTGGCAGGATAGTTACGAATGCACCGAAGTCTGCTAGACGCGCTACTTTACCTGTGTAGATGCGACCTACTTCAACTTCTGCAGTGATCTCTTCGATACGACGAATTGCTTCTTTCGCAGCTGTACCTTCAGTTGCAGCAATCTTGATTGTACCGTCGTCTTCGATTTCGATAGTAGTACCTGTCTCTTCAGTTAGAGCACGGATAACTGCACCACCTTTACCGATAACGTCTTTGATCTTCTCAGCGCTGATCTTCATTGTATGAATACGCGGAGCGAACTCAGAGATATCTTCACGAGCACCAGAGATAGCTTCATCCATTACAGATAGGATGTGCTTACGTGCACCTTGCGCTTGGTTAAGAGCAATTTGCATGATCTCTTTAGTGATGCCTTCGATCTTGATATCCATCTGAAGTGCAGTGATACCAGTGTTAGTACCTGCTACTTTAAAGTCCATGTCACCTAGGTGGTCTTCGTCACCAAGGATGTCAGAAAGAACAACGAAATCGTCGCCTTCTTTAACAAGACCCATTGCGATACCCGCAACAGAAGACTTGATTGGCACGCCAGCGTCCATAAGTGCTAGAGAAGTACCACATACAGAAGCCATTGAAGAAGAACCGTTAGATTCTGTGATTTCCGATACAACACGTACTGTGTATGGGAACTCATCAACAGAAGGCATTACTGCAGCAATACCACGCTTAGCGAGTTTACCGTGGCCGATTTCACGGCGCTTAGGAGAACCAACAAAACCTGTTTCACCAACACAGTATGGAGGGAAGTTGTAGTGTAGTAGGAAGTGATCTTTACGCTCACCTGTTAGCTCATCGATGATTTGAGCATCGCGCTGCGTACCTAGAGTCGCAGTTACTAGAGCCTGAGTTTCACCACGAGTAAATAGTGATGAACCGTGAGTACGTGGAAGAACACCAGTACGTACGTCTAGCGCACGAACCATATCTTTTTCACGACCATCGATACGTGGGTTACCAGCGATGATGCTGCGACGTACCACTGTCTTCTCTAGATCGTGGAAGATAGTGTGGATTTCTTTGGTGTTTGCTTCTGGATCTTCAGCAAGCAGTACTTCGTTTACTTCACCAGCGATCTCGTGGATGCGGTCGTAACGAGCCATCTTCTCAGTGATTTGGTAAGCTTCAACAAGTTTCGCTTCTGCTAGCTCAGCAATCTTGTTTACAAGCGCAGTGTTCTCTTCAGGAGCAACCCAATCCCAAGCAGGAGTAGCAACTTCAGCTTTGAATTCGTTGATTGCATTGATAACAGCTTGCTGTTGATCGTGACCAAATACTACCGCAGATAGCATCTCTTCTTCAGTTAGGTTGTCCGCTTCTGACTCAACCATAAGTACTGCTGATTCAGTACCTGCAACAACTAGGTCTAGCTTAGATGTTTCTAGCTCAGTGTTGCTTGGGTTAAGAACAAGTTGACCGTCAATGTGACCAACGCGCGCTGCACCGATAGGACCGTTGAACGGGATACCAGAGATAGCAAGTGCTGCTGAAGTACCGATCATTGTTGGGATATCTGGCTGTACGTCTGGGTTCACAGATACTACAGTTGCGATAACTTGTACTTCGTTTTTGAATGCATCTGGGAATAGAGGACGGATTGGACGGTCGATTAGACGAGCCGTTAGCGTCTCACCTTCAGAAGGACGGCCTTCACGCTTGAAGAAACCACCAGGGATTTTACCCGCTGCGTAAGTACGCTCTTGGTAGTTAACCGTTAGAGGGAAGAAGTCTTGACCTTCTACCGCTTCTTTTTTACCCACTACAGAAACGAATACTGCTGTATCGTCCATAGTAACCATTACTGCAGCCGTAGCTTGACGTGCGATAACGCCAGTCTCTAGAGTAACTGTGTGGTTACCGTACTGGAACGTTTTAACAACTGGTTTTTCGAACATTGTTATTCCTTTTGGGATAGCTCTGTTTAATAAGAGCAATTGTGTTAGCCCAAGGCATTACATGCTTAAACAGTCTAGAGTTTAGTTTGTAGCTCCCAATCGACCACTTACGACCGGAATCAAACGAGAAGCTAGAAACTAAATTCTATAACTGCATACGATGTAATTGTAATGCAATGAGCAAATAGAAAATGCCGATAGATATCGGCCGCCGTAGTATAGCGGGATTAATTCGGTTTGGCTAAGCTATAGCAACCAAAATAACTAACGGGCAACAAAAAAGGGGCTAAAAGCCCCTTTTTCGACAAACTGTTCTATGCAGCCGCTGATTAGCGACGTAGGCCTAGACGCTTGATTAGGTCTTGGTAACGAGAAAGGTTTTTGCCTTTCAGGTAGTCAAGAAGCTTACGACGGCTAGAAACCATGCGTAGAAGACCACGACGGCTGTGGTGATCGCCTTTGTGAGCTTTGAAGTGACCTTGTAGGTGGTTGATAGAAGCAGTCAGTAGAGCTACTTGTACTTCTGGTGAACCAGTATCGCCTTCAGAGCGCGCGTATTCTGCAACGATTGCTGCTTTAGTTTCTGCATTCAGAGACATAATTCTCTCCTAAATAAGAGTAGGTTGATATTTGTGCCAGCCAATCTCTGATTCAGCCGACACGAGAAGCGCGAATTATAGGGGATGTACACAGGTTAAGCAATAGGTATTTGTGCGCTTCGCTTGAGAAGCGGATGCAGGAGTTGGGAGGCGGGAACGGACTGCGTCCTACGGAGAACTGGAAAACTGGAAAACTGGAAAACTGGAAAACTGGAAAACTGGAAAACTGGAAAACTGGAAAACTGGAAAACTGGAAAACTGGAAAACTGGAAAACTGGAAAACTGGAAAACTGGAGGATTGTATTTTCTAGGAGAGAAGTTCTGTCAACACCTTCTAAGCCATCGGCTCTATCAACTTAGCCTCAACAGTCACCTCTCGTAGGGCGAAGCCCGATCCCGTTTTCCCGAAACGAAGTGTTCCATAGGACAAAGTCCGTTCCCTATTCCGTAGGGCGTAGCCCGTTCCCATCCTTCCCTTTTCTGTTACACTTAGCCTATCCAAACCTACCTATTTGAATTAACAGGATTCCTTATGAAAATCGGCATCATCGGTGCAATGGAGCAAGAAGTCTCTATTCTTAAGCAAGCTATTGAAAACTGCCAAGAAGTCTCTAAAGCAGGTTGTACTTTCTACGCGGGTCAGCTTAATGGTGTAGAGGTTGTACTCCTTCAATCAGGTATCGGTAAAGTTGCTGCTGCGGTAGGCACGACAATTCTTCTTGACGAATACAAGCCTGATGCCGTGATTAACACAGGTTCTGCAGGTGGCTTTGACTCTAGCCTAAACCTTGGCGACGTTGTTGTTTCAACTGAAGTTCGTCACCACGATGCAGACGTCACAGCATTTGGTTACGAAATGGGACAGATGGCACAGCAACCAGCGGCTTTCATGGCAGATGAAAAACTGATGGATGTGGCTGAAAAAGCACTGGCGCAAATGGAAGACAAACACGCGGTACGTGGACTAATCTGTACTGGTGATGCATTTGTAGCAAGCGCGGAGCGCCAAGCCTTCATTCGCAAACACTTCCCTTCGGTTATCGCCGTTGAAATGGAAGCTTCAGCTATCGCTCAAACCTGTCACCAATTCAAGGTCCCATTCGTTGTCGTACGTGCTATCTCTGACGTAGCCGACAAAGAAGCAGGCATGAGCTTTGATGAGTTCCTACCGCTAGCTGCTAAGAGTTCATCAGAGATGGTGGTAAAAATGGTTGACCTGCTGAAGTAAGCTAAAGCGATATCATGGAAGATATTTTCAATCAACTTTACTCAAATGGCGCGCTCCTCGTATTATGGGGTGCGCTTTTATTTCATCTAATCCTGCCCTTCCCACGTGAGGCACATCCCGCCATCTTGTGGCATAAGTTTGCTGAGCAATTAGCGGACAAGGTCAACGTTAATTCCAATTACTCGCAAAGCATTATCTCTGGCACTCTAGCTTGGTTATTAATGCTATTTCCAATGCTCGCTGTCTTGATTGCACTAAAACCACTAGTTTGGCAGCCAGAGTTGTTCGAATTGGCCTTTTTGCTGCTCGCGATTGATTGGCGTAATACTGATAAGTTTACCGCCCAATTTGTCGCTGCGATGGCACGCGAAGATAAAGAGCATGCCAAAATGCTCATCAAGCCACTCATCAATCGCTCGACCGCGCCTTTATCAATACTAGGGCTCGGCAAAGCGGGCGCAGAAACTCTGATCATGTCCTACGGCCGTAATGTCGTCGGCGTGCTTTTCTGGTATGCCATTGGCGGTGGTATCGGAGCGTTCATGTATCGCATGAGTGTAGAGTTGGCTCGGGCATGGTCACCAAGCAGACAACGCTTTTCACCATTTGGTATTCCCGCAGTTCGTGCAGTGGCAGTATTAGACTTTATCCCACTGAGGCTGTTTGCCATCATGATCACCTTAGGTCATAGGGCACAAGCAACCGCCCAACTACTTCAAGAACAAGCCAAATCGTGGCCTCTTCCTGGACCTGCCTGGCTATTGGTTTCCGTCGGTGCCAAGCTTGAACTCTCACTCGGCGGTCCGGCGATTTATGACGGGCACAAAGCGGTACGCGCTAAACTTGGTGGTCGCATTGCTCCATCAGCCATTCATATTGCTCAGGTACAAAAAACTCTGGCGTGGCGAATGTTGGCTTGGATTATTATCCAAAGCCTTATCATGGGCTTAATCTATCAAGGAATCTAAATGCGTTTCACCTTATTGCTCCTGACGGCTTTTGTTTCTCACTTTGCAGTATCAGCTCCTGCCGAGCGCGTTATCAGCTTGGCACCACACGCAACAGAACTTGCGTTTGCCGCAGGGCTTGGAGACAAACTTGTCGCCGTCAGTGAACGAAGTGATTACCCGGAACAAACGCAAAAAATAGAAAAAGTCGCGAACTATAAAGGGATCAAGATCGAGCGTATCATCGCCCTACAACCGGATCTCATTATCGCGTGGCCTTCTGGTAACCCGAATGGAGAGCTCGACAAGCTTAAGCAATTTGGCCTCAATATTTACTACTCTCAAACCCATTCACTAGAAGATATTGCTGCCAACATTGAGCAACTAAGCGAATATGCAGAAGATCCGAATGTCGGAAGAAAAAATGCGCAGGACTTCAGAGATCAGCTAGCAGAACTCAAAAATCGTTATGATACAGAGTCTAAAGTTCGTTACTTCTACCAACTGAGTGAGCAACCTATTATCACTTTGGCGCAAGGCAAATGGCCTAGTGAAGTATTTTCATTCTGTGGCGGTGAAAATATCTTTGAGAGCAGTGCTGCTCCTTACCCGCAAGTAGGGAAAGAGCAAGTCATCTTGCTGAACCCAGAAGTGATGTTTACTTCTCAGCATGCTATCGCCAATGGCAATATTTGGGCGCAGTGGAGTGAGCAACTTTCGGCGGTAAAGAACAACTATATCTGGTCTTTAAATTCAGACTGGATAAATCGCCCAACGCCAAGAACGCTCAAAGCTATCGAGCAAGTTTGTGAGCATTTCGAAACAGTAAGGCGAAATCGCTAACGGTTAAACGATGAGATCTCGTACAATCCCTCTTCGTTTTCTGTCCCCTTTCTTAAGTAAGAGATTTTAGTGTCATGGATTCCATGCTGCTTTATGTCGTCGACTTGTTCGGTACGGCTATTTTTGCAATTTCAGGTGTTCTATTAGCGGGTCGATTAAAAATGGACCCTTTTGGTGTTGCTGTACTTGGTAGTGTCACCGCGATTGGCGGAGGCACCATCCGTGATATGGCCTTGGGCGCGACGCCGGTTTTCTGGATCACCGATACCAACTATTTGTGGACCATCCTGATTACTTGCTTGCTCACCATGCTTATCGTCAGAAGACCTAAACGTCTCGCATGGTGGATCTTACCTGTCTGTGATGCCATTGGTCTCGCGGTGTTTGTCGGCATTGGTGTTGAAAAAACCATGGCTTACCAAGACTCTGCGCTAGTTGCGATCATTATGGGTGTGATAACAGGCTGTGGCGGCGGTATTATTCGTGACGTACTTGCCCGTGAAGTACCTATGGTTCTTAGAAGTGAAGTGTATGCGACCGCATGTATCATTGGCGGCGCATTCCACACCACCGCTTTAGCCATGGGACAAGACAGTGACACAGCCTTCCTAGCAGGCGTATTCTCAACGCTTCTGATTCGTCTCGGAGCAATTCGCTGGCACTTGTCACTGCCGACGTTTGCTTTGAATCGGTAGCGGGATTATTTCCAAAGGTTTACTTTAATTGTCATTCCTTAGAACGAAGAATGAGTGAGTAAGGAATCTCCAAATCCAATTCGACTTGCTTTAAGAGATCCCCAACTCGTTCGTTCCTCACTCTTGAGGATGACAGTAATAACACGTCTAGGAATGACAAGTAGGTAACGACCCAAATAAAAAAGGTCACCGAAGTGACCTTTTTCGTATTCAATAAGCGCGGATTACTTCTGCACTCGACGCAGTACTTGTTTTAGCAAGTCAAAGTCGTTCGCTAGGTCTTCAGATAGAAGCTCCATGGCTGCGTGCTTAGCAAGTGGCCCTGGAAGTTCGATATCTGAACCTAGTATATCATCGACCACTTCTTTGAACTTAGCTGGGTGTGCAGTACATAGGAACAGACCCGTCTCACCTTCTTGAAGCTGCTCGTCTAGAACGCGGTAAGCGATCGCACCGTGTGGCTCACATAGGTAGCCTTGCTCATGCAGCTCTTTAACTGATTCAGCACTTTGCGCATCAGTGACCGCACCCTTACCAAGCGTCTCTAAGCCCCACTCTTTTACGCGGCATAGCTCTTCGATACGTGGCCAGTTGTTTGGTTGACTAACATCCATCGCATTCGATGTTGTCGCCACTGTTGGCTTAGGATCCCACTCACCCGTTTCTAGGTAGCGTGGCACTGTATCATTAGCGTTAGTCGCGGCAATGAAACGTTTGATTGGCAAACCCAGTGCTTTAGCCAGTAGACCCGCCGTTAAGTTACCAAAGTTACCACTTGGCACAGACACAACTAGGTTTTCACGCTGCTCTTTGCTTAGCTGCGAAGCGGCTTCAAAGTAGTAACAAATTTGCGCCATTAGGCGTGAGATATTGATTGAGTTTGCTGAGTTTAGGCCAATCTCTTCACGCAATGCTGCATCATCAAATGCTTGCTTAACCAAAGCCTGACAAGCGTCGAAGTCGCCATCAATGGCTACTGTATGAATGTTCTTACCTAGGGTACAGAACAGCTTTTCTTGTAGTGGGCTGATCTTACCTTTTGGATATAGGATAACGACATTGATGTCTTCCATTCCATAGAAGGCATGAGCCACTGCTGCACCTGTGTCACCCGAAGTTGCAGTTAGGATGGTGATTTTACCGCCATCAGAAACAGCCGCGAGTGACTGCGCCATAAAGCGACCACCAAAGTCTTTAAACGCTAATGTTGGACCATGGAATAACTCTAGCGCGTATACGCCTTCTTTGACTTTGTTAATTGGCGCTGGGAATTGGAAAGCCGCATCCACTAGAGAGTTCACTTTCTCTTCCGCAAGCTCATCACCAATTAGCGCCGAAAGAATCTTTGTACTACGTGAAACAAAATCTTCTGCTAACAGGGCATCGATATCATCGAACTTAGGCAACTCTTGTGGGAAAAAAAGGCCTTGGTTACGACCTAACCCTTGGCGAACGGCTTGGCCAAAGGATACTTGTTCATCATTTTCTTTTATGTTGTACAGCTTCATAGCTCACTTCCTGTTACGTTCGAACCCTGTTTGTTGAGGCGACAAACATGGACGAATCCTTCTTCATTTTGTACGTAGTTCTGTTCAAGCCAGCGAGCAACTCGCTCAGCGACATCTTTATCTTTACAAATACTAAATAGTGTTGGGCCACTACCAGAAATGCCAGTAGCTAGAGCCCCGGCTGTAGCTGCATATTTACGTGCATCAGCAAAGCCTGGTAGCAGTTTCTCACGATACGGTTCAGCGATCACGTCTTTGATCATCTTCGCTGCCAATTCAGGTTGATTTGAATGACATGCATGGATAAAGCCAGCAAGGTGGCGACCGTGAGCAATGATATCTTGACGGCGATATTGAGAAGGCAAGATCTCGCGCGCTTCAGCGGTTGAAACCTTTATCCCTGGGTAAGCCATTACCCAGTACCAATCGTCAAAGCATGGCACTTCTTGGCTAATAATCCCAAGCTCTTCTAGCATAAGCTGCACGCCACCTAAGTAACATGGCGCAACGTTATCATAGTGGATGCCACCAGAAATTTGGCCTTCCATTTCACCCATGAGTGCGAGCAGTTCTGTCTCATTTAACGGCTCACCATGAAAACGGTTTAGTGCATCAAGCGCGGCAACAATCGAACAGGCACTAGAACCTAATCCAGAGCCGATTGGCATGTTCTTTTCTAACGTCATTTCCAACGCTAGCAGCGCTTCACCTTTTTTGTCTAGCTCTCTGGCAAATACTCGCCAACAGTCATAAACGATATTTTCTTTTGGATCCGCAGGCAGCTTAGAAACAAAGTTACCTGCTGTTTTCAAACTGAATGGTTCGCTACCTGATTTCACTAAAACTCGATCACCGAGCAAAGTGCCATCAATTGGGGACACAGCCGCCCCCAACACGTCGAAACCGACACTAACATTACCAATTGATGCTGGAGCGTAAACTGCTACATCCATACCACGGCTCATATTCTAAACTCCTAGCTTCCAACCTAATGTGCGCATCACGTCTGAGAAAACGCCTGCCGCTGTTACTTCAGTACCCGCACCGTAACCGCGTAATACAAGCGGAATTGGTTGGTAGTAGCGGCTGTAGAATGCCAGTGCGTTCTCACCATCTTTAATCTTAAACATTGGATCATTTTCATCTACTGCGGCAATGCTTACGCGGCATTGGCCATCTGCAATTTCACCCACATAACGCAGTACTTTGCCCTCTTCAGCGGCTTGAGCGGATTGCTGTTTAAAGTAAGCGTCCGCTTCTGGAAGGCGAGCCATAAACTCTTCTACGCTGCCTGAATCATCAAAGCCAGGTGGCAGTGCTTGATCGACGATCACATCTTCAAGCTCAAGGTTCATACCCGCTTCACGAGCAAGAATAAGTAGCTTACGCGCTACATCCATACCTGAAAGGTCATCACGTGGGTCAGGCTCTGTAAAGCCATTGTCTTTGGCAATGTTGGTCGCTTGGCTTAGCGTCATACCTTCATCAAGCTTGCCGAAGATGTAAGAAAGTGAACCAGATAAAATGCCACTAAAGCGTTCAAGTTCGTCACCTGCAGAAATAAGGTTCTGTAGGTTTTCGATAACTGGCAGGCCAGCACCTACCGTTGTTTCGTACATCAATTTGCGGCGAGAGCTACGCGCAACATCGCGCAATTGGTGGTAGTAAGCCATGCTCGACGTATTGGCTTTCTTGTTTGGTGTGACAACGTGGAAGCCTGCTGCCAAGAAATCTGCGTACTGATTGGCGATAGATTCACTTGAAGTACAATCCACCAGCACAGGGTTGATGATGTGGTTACGTTGAACAAGAGAGATCAAGCGAGCCAAAGTAAACTCTTCGGAAGCATCTTTCATGCGATCGCGCCAATGATCGAGCGGTAGCCCTTCGCTATCTAGCAATAAACCCTTGCTGTTTGCTAGGCCACATACTCGTAGGATAATGCCTTTTTCTGCCAATTTAGCTTGCTGACGCTGAATCTGATCCACCAGCTCACCGCCGACACCACCGACACCAACCACAAAGACATCGAGGAAGTGTTTCGAGTTAAATAGATTCTCATGACACGCTTTGATCGCTTCAGAGATCTTATCTTCCGGAATCACCGCTGAGATAGCACGCTCAGAAGAACCTTGTGCAATAGCGACAATGTTGACGTTCACTTCAGCTAGGGAAGAGAAGAATTGCGAAGCCACACCACGTGATGTGCGCATGCCGTCACCCACTAGCGTTACGATAGCCACGTCACTGATAAATTCGACAGGCTCTAGTAGACCGTCTTTAAGCTCAAGCTCGAAAGTCTCGCTCAGTGCTTGCTCAGCAATTTCTTTGTCTTGTGCTTCAATACAGAAACTGATGCTGTATTCAGAAGAAGACTGAGTAATCAGCACAATAGAGACACCTGCTGAGGACATTGCACCGAACACTCGGCTCGCCATGCCAACCATGCCTTTCATACCTGGGCCAGATACGTTAACCATTGTTAAGTCGCTAAGCGTCGTGATCCCTTTAATGGCTAGGTTGTCTTCACCTGTATCTTGACCGATTAAAGTCCCCGCTCCTTGTGGGTTAAAGCTGTTTTTAATCAAACAAGGAATGTGGAACTGAGCGATAGGCGCAATGGTTTTAGGGTGCAGAACGGAAGCACCAAAGTAAGAGAGTTCCATTGCTTCTTGGTAGCTGAGCGATTTAAGTAAACGCGCGTCATCTACTAGGCGAGGGTCACAGTTGTAGACGCCATCTACGTCGGTCCATATCTCACAGCAATCCGCGCGCAGACATGCAGCCAATACTGCCGCTGAGTAATCTGAGCCGTTTCGACCTAGCGTGACCAATTCGCCATCTTCATTACCCGCAGTAAAACCAGGCATGATGTTAACGTGACCTTGAGGAAGAGGATTTTGGCGGAAGTTTTGCGTTGAAACTTCAACATCAACCATAGCTTCTAAATGCTCACCGCGAGCAAATAGGTATTGAACAGGATCAATCAGACTCGCCGCTTGTCCTTTCGCTTCTAATACCGCCTTCATTAGTTGGATAGAAACGCGCTCACCTTTACTGATAATGCGAGCATTAACGTTGTCTGGGCACATGCCTAACAGGTTGATGCCATGAACGAATTGACGTAACTGGGTTAGAGAAGTTTTAACTTGGTTGTCGTAACCACTGCCATCAATGTTTGGCAGCACTTGTTTGATATCTTGGAAAAGGTCGCGGAAAGAATCTTCGAGCTCGGCAATTTGCAGCTCAGCCTCTCCATTTTTTAACGCGCCTTCAATCACAGAAACTAACTTATTGGTGGTTTTACCCGGTGCTGAAAGCACAACCGCCACTTCTTCTTGCTGGGCATTATTAGCAATGATATCTGCCGCTCTTAAAAAACGATCAGCATCCGCTAATGATGAACCTCCAAACTTTAAAACTCGCATCCCTTCCTCCAAATAGGTCATAAATTGGCATAAAAAAAGGCCTGTATCTGGTGGGATACAGGCCTTTTTTTAAAATTTCTTTCGCTTAGCAGCCTGCCCCAACAATAGCGATGTCGGTAATAATAATGGTTGTGGTCATTACTAGGCGTTGGTGCTGCATATTCTTAATTATCTTTACGATGTGTGTTTGCTTACCTATACGTTTACCTTATTTTTCCTGCTCTCGTCAACGAAAAGTTACTATTTTTTGTTCACACTCAGGCTCACTCGCATTCACAACATCTCATCATGTTAATCATCGATTGCAACAATCAATGAAACCATTAGCACATATCATAATAACTAATTGCTATATAAAACTTGCAACTAGTTCGTTCGTTTTATGCTTTAATTAGTTTTGCAGTGGAAAGCAGACAATAACAAAGGAGTGGCATATGAAAATAATCCTAAGCCTATCAGCGCTACTATGCGCCTGCCCGTTGTTTGCAACCGAACTGCCTCCCTTACCTTCTCAGCAATCCACTTCGCCACATAAGATCTTTTTATCGACTGAAAACGATCAGTATGATTTTGATTCTTGGAAAATTGATGGTGGCTACTCTTACAATCTGTTCGACAAAGTCGATCTTTATGTCGGTGCGCGACTTAACAATAACGATAAGATCAATGAGACAGGTTTCCTTAGTGGTGTGAGTTACCAATTGACACCAAGAGTTTCAGTACAAAGTACCTTGCACTCCTACAGCGATGAGACCTTATCAGAAGGGAAAGAATCCAGTATAGCGGCCGAAGTATCGAGCCGGATGAAACTCACAGACAACTTAGATGTGCATGCCACTCTCGACTACCAAGAGTGGCAAAAAGGAGTTGAAGTAGGGCTAGGCTTTAGGTTCTAGCTCCAATCTAGCAGTTCGGTAGACATTAAAACGCCATTCCAATCCGCATAGATATAATCGCCAGGTTGAATCATCTGGTTATGTATTGTCAGTGTGACATTCACTTCCCCAGCACCACGTTTCTCTGTCTTAAATGGACAAGTCCCCAAGGCTTTAATACCTAACTCCATTTCAGCCATCATGCCAACATCTCGAACGGCACCATTGACGATCACACCTTCCCAGTTGTTATCGATAGCCAAGATCGCCAGTTGATCGCCTAACAAGGCTTTCTGGCAAGAACCATGTCCATCAACAACCAGTACTTTTCCCGTACCATCTTGGCTCAGCATTTCTCTAACTTTTGAATTATCGTGATAGCAGCGCACCGTGACAATTTCGCCGTAAAAAGCAAATTTTTGACCAAAGCTGTGCAGAGGTAACTCTAGCAGAGTGACCTTTTCTTCATGCTTATCACAAATATCAGGGGTTATATCTTTCATTTTTCCTCCATGAACTTCCAAAATTAAAAATCGAATCCTATCGACAGCGGCTGCGCCAATTGCCTAGCGCGATCTTGCTTTGATCTTCTAAGCAGGAAAGGAGAAATAGCCTCTCTCCTTCGACATAATAGATGGCGTTTTGTTGGTATTTTCGCCCTAACTCTAACGCCTCGTATTGGCTAATCTGAACAGCAAAACTCTCTTCAAACCAAGAAAAATCCTCATTGCCCACTTGGACGCTACACCAACAAGTATGGCTCACTTCTTGAGCTAAGTGTTGATTATTTCTGTCATTATCACTTTTTGACAGCCAAATACTTTTCGGGTTCCAAGCTGTAACAATAGCAAACTGGCTGCACATTAGATGTCGCTCAAAACGAAAGTAAGGATCGCAGTAGGCCTGCCAGAGGTCAGAATCAATTGCCATAAAATCACAAGTTATACATTTAATAGATACTATTAATATTTGTTACATTCTAACTCTTGATATAAATCAACAAAGTGATTGGAATTAACATTTCTACGTTGTTAGCATGCTGTTAACATTATAGAATCCGCCTCAAAGACTAGTAGAATGTAGAGGATTAGGGACCTCTTCAGCGTAGAAAAGCAGCACCAAGGATGGCGGGCGATCAAAGAGAGTGTATTTTTACAGTCTTTGGTTTATTATCAACATCACATTACCTGTATGTTATGTTTTTGCCTAGAATTTATTCTATTAGCACAAATTTTTCACAAGTTTAGGTACCGCCAATGCAAACCCCGCACATTCTTATTGTTGAAGATGAGCAAGTAACTCGTAACACTCTAAAGAGTATTTTTGAAGCAGAGGGATACGCTGTTTTTGAGGCCAGTGACGGTGAAGAGATGCACCAGGTGCTGTCTGATAACCAAGTGAACTTGGTCATTATGGACATCAACCTACCAGGCAAGAATGGTCTACTGCTCGCTCGCGAACTGCGTGAGCAAGCTAACGTTGCACTAATGTTCTTAACAGGCCGTGACAATGAAGTTGATAAGATTCTTGGTCTAGAAATCGGTGCTGACGATTACATCACTAAACCGTTTAACCCACGTGAACTGACTATCCGTGCTCGCAACCTACTGAATCGCTCGATGAATTCAAGCGCAGTTAGCGAAGAAAAGCGCAGCGTAGAGAAATACGAGTTCAATGGTTGGGTACTTGATATCAACAGTCGCTCACTGGTTAGCCCAAGCGGCGATGGCTACAAGCTACCGCGTTCTGAGTTCCGTGCTCTACTTCACTTCTGTGAAAACCCTGGCAAGATTCAGACACGTGCAGACCTGCTGAAGAAAATGACAGGTCGCGAACTTAAGCCTCACGACCGTACTGTTGACGTAACGATTCGTCGTATTCGTAAGCACTTTGAATCAGTTTCTGGTACACCAGAAATCATTGCAACGATTCACGGTGAAGGCTACCGCTTCTGTGGTGATCTAGAAGAGTAATCAACTCTTTATCAAAAAATGGAGCCAATCGGCTCCATTTTTGTATATATTGGATATAAAAATGCTCGCTATTTAGCGAGCATTTTTTCATTCGTTGTTAGGGTCTGTTGACCTAGGTTAGCCGCGGCCACCTTTGATAGCATCGATGATCTCAGTCGTCGAACAACCATCTTCAAAGTTAAGCACTTTAACTTCACCACCATTAGCGATCACTTCTTTACCACCCGCAATCTCTTCAGGTTTGTAGTCACCGCCTTTTACTAGCAAGTCAGGTAGAACCTCAGAGATCAAACGCTGCGGTGTGTCTTCACCAAAAGGCACCACCCAATCAACCGCACCAAGACCTGCTAATACTGCCATACGACGATCAGTAGGGTTCACCGGACGGCCTGGGCCTTTAAGGCGTTTCACCGATTCATCGGTATTAACAGCAACAATCAAGCGATCGCCTAGCTCAGCAGCGTGGTTTAGGTAAGAGACATGACCTGCGTGAAGAATATCAAAACAGCCATTAGTCATGACAACCTTCTCGCCTTTTGACTGTGCTTTCTTAACCGCTTCAATCAGCGCCTGCTCACCAATCACACCAAAGTCGGTATCTTGGCTACCATGTACCGCTTCAGCAAGTTCAATAGTTGAAACGGTTGATGTACCGAGCTTACCAACAACAACGCCAGCTGCAGCATTGGCAAGTGCGCAAGCTTGATCCAACGGTTTACCCGCTGCGACAGAAGCTGCCAGTACAGAGATTACCGTATCACCCGCACCCGTTACGTCGTAGACTTCTTTCGCTTGAGTTGGAAGGTGGAAAGGTTCTTGATCACGGCGTAGTAGTGTCATGCCATGCTCACTGCGAGTCACCAGTAGTGCTTCGAAGTCAAATTCTTCAATCAGTGCTAAACCTTTCTCGACTAGCTCTTCATCCGTTTTTACCTTACCAACCACATGCTCAAATTCCGCCATGTTTGGCGTCAGTAGCGTCGCACCACGGTAACGTTCAAAGTCCGCACCTTTCGGGTCGATAAATACTGGCACTTTAGCGGCGCGTGCTTTTTGGATGAACTGCTGAACATGCTCTAGTGCGCCTTTAGCGTAATCAGATAGCACCACTGACTTCACTTTTGGTAGCGCTTGTTCCATACGATCGAGAATCAGCTCAGCATCAACGTTTTCAAATTTGTCTTCAAAGTCTAAACGAATCAGTTGCTGACCGCGGCTTAATACGCGCAGCTTAGTAATCGTTGGGTAGTTTGGCAATCCAACAAAATCACATTTCACTTTTAGAGCTGAAAGCGTCTCGTTAAGTACTTTGGCAGGTTCATCAATCCCTGTTAAACCAACAATATGAGCATGACCACCAAGTGAGGCGATATTCATCGCAACGTTGGCAGCACCACCAGGACGCTCTTCATTGTTTTCTACTTTTACTACAGGCACTGGTGCTTCAGGTGAAATGCGCCCTGTTGGCCCATACCAATAGCGATCTAACATCACGTCGCCGATAATAAGCACGCCAGAATCACTGTAGTTCGGTAGGATTGGCTTCATTGTGGTTCTCCAAATTCTAATTCGGGCAAGAGTTTAGCATAAAGGCTCGACGTTATTCTAACCACTCGTGCCATAGCTTAGTCACAAGCTCACGCTCTTTGACTAATTTTTCGTCTGCCACATCGGCATCGAGGTTTAATAAGTTGCGATGATGGATCTGATCTCGCATTGTCGTGTAGGCATAAGTGAGCGCCATAGCAGCCCCTTCATCCATAATGCCTTGTGCCATCATGCTTTCAAATATACGTACATTGTCACTCCAGCGAGTAAGCTTAGGCTTTTGATGACTGTAGCGTAAGACAAGGTATTGAGCTAAAAATTCAACGTCGGTGATACCGCCCGGATCTTGTTTGAGCATAAAGCGCCCTGCTTTCTTGCCGCCCAAGTGATCACGCATTTTGACCCGCATTTCAGAGACATCTTTAACCAGTTTAGCTTCATCACGCTCTAGGCAAAGAATATCGTGGCGTGTTTGTGCAAAAGCTTGCTGCAGAGGCGCATCCCCGTAAATCATCCGCGCCCGGACGAGTGCCTGATGCTCCCAAGTCCAAGCCTCATCACGCTGATACTCATCAAACGCGTCAGTAGGGCTTACCAATAAGCCAGAAGCGCCAGAAGGGCGTAAGCGAGTGTCGACTTCATACAGTATCCCTGATGCGGTTCGCGTAGAGAAGATATGAATCACGCGTTGCGCTAAGCGTAAGTAGAACTGGCGGCCATCAATCTCTTTTTTACCATCGGTATAAACGTGGACCGGGCAGTCATGCATAAAGACGATATCTAAGTCCGAGTTATAGCCAAGCTCCCAGCCCCCTACTTTACCGTAGCCAACCACTGCAAAGCCTTTGCCATCGCGTTCTTTAATATGAGTCGGCTCACCATATTTCTCGGTCATCTGTAGCCATGCTTGGTTGACTACCGACTCAACGATCGCTTCTGCAAGGTAAGTTAAGTGATCACTCACTTTCATCACAGGTAAAACACCCGCAATATCTGCTGCTGCAATTCTTAAGATACAGATCTGCTTAAACTGACGCAGCGCCTCCATCTGCTGCTCCATATCATCTTCTGGGATGCGAGCCAGGAAGTCGCGGAGTTCAGTGCGATAGCTTTCAAGTGGGACTGGGTTGTATAGCTGCTGTGGGTCAATAAGCTCATCAAGCAAGATAGGATAACGACCCAGTTGCTCAGAAATCATCGGGCTTGCGGTACACAAACGAACGAGCTGGACTAGAGCCGCTTGGTGCTCATCGAGTAGCTCTAAATAGGTTGTTCGAGTGACAATCTTATGCAGTAAATGCAACACGCGCGGCAGGCCAAACTTGGCATCTTGATGGCTATAGATGGCCGAGAAAATCTTCGGCATCAGCTTGTTGAGCACTTCACGGCCACGCGGACCAAGCGTTTTCTTAGCCAAATCTTGCTTAAATTGGATAATGGTTTGCGCCATTTGCTGCGGATCATCGGCTTGAATATCATGCTCTAAGATATGCTCAATCACATCTTGCTTAGCCGCCATATCCCACAGCTCGGTAAAGTGCTTGGCAATATCTTGCTGCTCTTCCTCTTCTTCACCAATCAAAGTGGCAAAAACGGCATGAACATTGGCCATATGCTGTTGCACATCAGCAATAAGATCTTGCCACTGGCTATAGCCCATCGCTACCGCTAGCTGAAGCTGTTCAGTGTCCGATTCTGGCAAGGTCTGCGTTTGCTTATCTGCCATTGCCTGCAGTAAGTTTTCTAAGCGACGTAAAAACTTATACGCATTGCGTAAATGATCGGTTTCTTTGGCACTCAGCTGTTCTAACTCTTCAATCGCATCAAGTGTATCTAACAAGCCACGTTGACGTAAGCTTGGTTCGCGGCCACCGCGGATAAGCTGAAACACTTGAGCAATAAATTCAATTTCACGTATGCCGCCCGCACCAAGCTTAATATTGTTGCTCAGCCCGCGGCGACGCACTTCGCTACTAATCATCGATTTCATACGGCGCAATGATTGAATCGCACTAAAATCAATGTAGCGACGGAAAACGAATGGGCGCAGCATCTGACGTAACTCTTGGTATTCAGGGTACATCTCGCGCCCCATCACACGCGCCTTGATCATCGCGTAACGTTCCCAATCGCGCCCTTGCTCTTGGTAGTAATCTTCTAGTGCTGCGTAACTCATCACTAGTGGTCCACTATCTCCAAACGGACGCAGGCGCATATCAACTCGGTAACAGAAACCATCGAAAGTCTGCTGATCGAGCGCTTTAATGATCCGTTGACCTAAACGAGTAAAAAATTGAGCATTGGCGATACTGCGACGAGCACCTTGAGTTTCACCGTTTTCTGGATAGGTAAAGATCAGATCGATATCCGATGAGAAATTAAGCTCCCCACCGCCAAGTTTACCCATACCAATAATCAGCATCGGCTGCGCTTCACCTTGCGCATTGGTCGGCGTTCCCCACAACTCACAACACGCTTTGTACTGCCATTGGTAGGTTTCGAAAATCATCGCTTCCGCAAGCTGCGATAGGTGCTCTAGGCTCTGCTCTAATGGCCATGACGCTGTAAAGTCTCGCCACGCAATATAAGTCATCTCTCGGTTACGAAACTGCCTTAACACCCGGTGACCTTGCATTTCATCACTACAAGGTTCAAGTAACTGTGATAAACGTTGTCGGTACTGCTCGCAGCGCGACTCTTCGGCTAACATGGCAGGAAGTGCCTGAACTAACTCTTCGTCGCTACTTAAAGTTTGGCTAATAAACTTACTCAAGCCAGTCACGTAGCCAAGCTGTTCTTTTAGAACCATTGGCCAACTATTTAACGCTTGAGAGGTAGAGAGTGATTCGAGAGCAGAGTGAGAAATTGCAGTAAGACTTTCGGGCAGTTGCATGATTCTTCCTTGTAGAGAAATACCAATCGAGAGAAGGGTAATCCCTTATTTATACCAATAAAAAACGCCCACTAGTAGCCAGTGAGCGTTTATAAGGAGTAAGTTGAGAAGCTAGACTTTAAATGAAGTGATCTTCTTATCTAACTCTTCCGCGTTTTGCTGCATAATTTCAGACGTTTCAAGTAGCTCAGAAACCACAGTAACCGAGGCCTCAACCAGTTCACGAACATTGGTTAGGTTCTGATTCATCTCTTCCGCTACGCTGCTTTGTTGACCGGCTGCCGTTGCAATTTGGAAGTTCATGTCGTTGATCTGGTGAACTTGACCAACAATGCCATCCAACTCGCTGCCCGCATTAGTTACAAGCTCTACCCCTTCTGCCGCTTCAACAACGCTCTTCTCCATCAATTCAACCGCCGAGTTGGCACTTGATTGCAATTGAGTGATCATCTCTTGAATTTCAACGGTCGCTTGTTGGGTACGCTGTGCTAGGTTACGTACTTCATCGGCAACCACAGCAAAGCCACGACCGGCTTCACCCGCACGGGCAGCCTCAATAGCAGCATTCAAAGCCAATAGGTTAGTCTGCTCTGAAATACCTTGAATGGTACCGACCACGCTACCGATAGAGTCAACGCTCTCTTCGACTTGGTTCACCGCTTGAGCAGAAGCAGAAATATCTTGTGACAGCTCACTAATCTTAACCACTGTATCTTGTACAAAACGCTGACCGGTTGCTGCCTGCCCTGACGCACTTTCCGTCAATGTTGACGCGTTTTGTGCATGATCCGCGACGGTTTGCACTGTCGAGGTCATCTCACTCATCGCCGTTGCCAGTTGGTCGATCTCATTGAATTCTTCCTGTGCCGACTCTTTGGTCTCGGACATACTAAGCGTCATCACCTCAGTTAGTCCCGCAAGCTCTTGAGAAGCACCAACCTGCAATTTGATCATCTCTTGCAGCTGTACTCGCGTTTTTTCTAGCTCACGTGCAACGTCACCGTACTCGTCTTTACATTCCATTTCGATTGGCACTGACAAGTCTTTCTCTGCCATGGTTCTAATCGAGTCGCTAAGGTATTGGGTCTGGCGCAGCATCACACGTGCAGCAAATAACAGAAGGATAACGAAGACCACGATCATGATGACGGTTTGCCATACAACCTGGACTAAATAGGCTTCATAGTGCTGTTGTGCTACTTGCGCATTTTGTGTCGCTGCTAGCAGTGCATCGTAAAATGTACTCGCATCCCACAACTGCTTGCCGATGATCAATAACGTACTGAACACCATCAGCATTACCATTTTAGGAACAAGGCGAATATCCGTGATCACGCGTTCCCATGGCTTAAATGCCATCTTGGTCATTGTCCATTCTCCATTTCGTCAATTTTATCTTTGCAGCGCTTTGTACTAGAGTGAGCGTAACTGAGACCCAATCCTCTGGTTTCACTGCAATTTATTTATTTCGAGCCTCGTATGAATAAAGATAATATCAAAGACGATACAAAACCGATGAGCTTGCTATCACTAATCCTGTCTTTTATGGCTCTAATTGTGATCTCTGGCTTATTGTTTTTTCCATTACGCCCAGAAACTCGACAAGTACTTATCGGCCTCGACTTTATAATCTGTAGCATATTCCTCCTACAACTCAGCGTAGATTTGATCCGTGCTCCAAATCGGATGCAATTTATGAAACGCCATTGGATAGACTTTGTGGCAAGTATCCCGATGATCGAACCACTACGCTACGCACGATTATTTTCAATTTTACGAGTGATCTTGGTTATTCGATCGAGTCGCAGCGTGATCAAGCAACTGCTCAAGAACAAGCATGAAACGACATTAGCGTCGATCTTATTGCTTATGGTGATCTTACTCACCGCGGGATCAAGCATGATGCTGTTTATTGAAGGCCACTCACCGGATGCCAATATTCATGATGGTGGCGATGCAATGTGGTGGGCGCTAGTGACAATTTCAACGGTCGGTTATGGGGACCACTACCCCGTCACCAACGCAGGACGAATTTTAGCGGCGGGGTTGATCATTTGTGGTGTAGGTTTGTTTGGTATGATTTCTGGCCTAGTTACCTCGATGATTACTTCCCCGTCAAAAGTACAGACCACGCGTTCAGAAAATAAAGAACGCTTGCTGCTTGAGTTAGTCGAAAAACAAAACCAAATACTTGAACGCTTAGATCAGTTGGAAAGAAATCAAGACAGACAAAAACGGGAACCCTGAGGTTCCCGTTATCAATTAATCTTGCCAGTATGGCTCGGCTTCGATGCAGATGACTCGCGTCTGCTCCATCGCATGTAAGATTGAGCTTTCTTGTCTTGCTAACCAGCGCTCTAATTGCTCACGCTCTTCACCTTCAAGCTTCTCAACCAGTTGTTCTAAGGTTTTTAGTTTAAGCAGGTCATCAGTACCATGCAGCAAATCACTCCACGGTAAGCGGAAGCTATCGCGCTCATCAAAATCGAACAGGCTCGCAAAACTTACCCCTGTATAGAGGTTACGCATCAAGCGGTATTGCTGCTCTATATAGTCGGCACTCGTTAGGCTTCTTTCTGGTGGAAAAGCTTCCATCAACTCAGCCCAAGTCCGGTCCAATTGCTGAACGGAAAAGTGCTCAATATTAAGTGACATCTTCTCACGGGATTTTTCATCTAAGAAAGGCTGCCAACCGCGCGTCAGGATCCAACGACTCAGATCGAGCAACAGACCTGTGTAGCGCGCAGAGTTGAGCAGCTCTAAAATCTGATCGCGACTTGGTAGCTGCTCTTGCATCAGTTTGAGCTCACCAACAAGGAATTTACGTGCGTCCAATTTACGCAGCGCATGGCCTTTGTCATCGAGAAGGTCATCTAAATAGTCGTAGTCATGCAACCATTCGAGGTCTTGCTCTAGCCATTTCAACTCTTGACGTAAGATAGCGCTCGCTCGACGAGGGACGACGCCACCATAAACGGTCAAGATCTGACGAATAAAGCTGATCGAGTTTTTGATTTCATGAACCGCTTCAATAGAATCACGCTCTGAAAAAATCTGCTCGTGGTAATGCCAATGAGACAGCGCATGCTCTAGAGAATTGATAAAGCAAGATTCAACCGTATCGCTTTTGTCAGTCTTAACCAAAGGCAGTGGCTTAACTTCATCACCTTGGTAATCCATCGCCAAACGGTAGCCTTTAGCCGCTTTACTTAAGTTACCAAGACGCATCCCACCTTGCTCAGAGAAACTTCTTGCCAACGTAAACAAGGCATCGGTTTGACCCGACTTCAACTCAAGCTCCACTTCACAAATAGGATCTTCTTTACCATTTGCTTCTACTTTACCTTGGTCAAAGGCCACTTCGACTTGGCTACCGTCAGGCATCCCAATCAACCATTGTTCACGGGTAAAGTTAGTGGCAAACAGTGGCTGTAGCTCAGCTTGTAACGTCGCTACATCTTTGCCTGCAGGCCAAATATCTAGTGGATGAAGGGTAAGCTCTGGGTCGTTGCTGTCGTGTTCAGCGTTGAATTCCGGTCTTTGATGTAGACCCGCAACCACGCGTCCGGCAGTTTTCACCGTTTGCACATAAACATCGTCAAAACGACGAATACGAAGGCCAATATCGTGTTGACGCAACCATTGGTCAGGCGTATCGAAATAGGTGTTACCTAACTCTCGACAACTGTGCTGAAGTACCTTGGTTTCTGATATTTTCTGACGCAAAGTCTCTGAAAATTCGGGAGAAACAAAAAACTTCAGTTCTATCTCGGTTTCCATAGCTATACCTTTCAAAGCAGATAGAGACAGGATATTGCCAATTTTCTTACTCGGCAAGAAAGAAATATCGCGCTAATGATGATCTAAAACAGTTTTAATGAGTGATTTAATGGGTTAACATGCGCGCCTTTATAGCCATCGTTCAACATTTCGCCATGAAATGGTGTATGTTAGTTTTTAGGTTATATTAATTGGGTTGAATGACCATGCCAGTAAATACAATTATGGGGTTATTTGCAAAGTCCCCTATTAAACCTTTGCAGCGCCACGTTGTGTGTGTAAACGAATGTTGCTCGCATCTCGTTAACTTCTTTGAAGTAAGTTCAAAGGGTGACTGGGAAAAAGCATCTGAAATTCGTGCACAGATTTCTCACCTAGAGAAAGAAGCAGACGTACTAAAGCGCGAAATTCGTCTTAAACTTCCTCGCGGTTTGTTTATGCCAGTAGATCGTAGCGATATGCTTGAACTACTTACTCAGCAAGACAAACTAGCAAACCTTGCAAAAGACATTGCTGGCCGAGTATATGGCCGTCAATTGACTATCCCTGCACCTCTTCAAGAAAACTTCATTGCGTACGTAAAGCGTTGTTTAGACGCAGCAGAACAAGCGCAGAAAGTTATCAATGAGCTTGATGAGTTATTGGAAACTGGATTTAAAGGCCGTGAAGTAACACTTGTGGCTGAAATGATCCACCAACTGGATGTGATTGAGGACGACACTGACGCGATGCAGATTCAACTTCGCCAAGACCTAATGGCGATTGAAGCGGATCTGAATCCGATTGATGTGATGTTCCTTTACAAAATTCTAGAGTGGGTAGGTGGTATTGCTGATCAGGCGCAACGTGTTGGTGCGCGTCTGGAAGTGATGCTATCTCGCTCATAAACATAAGTTAACCAAATAACGAAGAGCATCTAACTAGTTCACACCCCTGCTAGGCGATAAATACTGACGCGCTGAAGGGGTTTTGTCGTGCTGAATTTTTGCTCCGCTTGTTATCAACAACTAGGTATTACGATGGATATCCTTGCGAACTACGGCACTGTCCTGATTATTATTGCAGCAGCTTTCGGTTTTCTGATGGCGATTGGTATTGGCGCGAATGACGTTGCCAATGCGATGGGTACATCAGTAGGTTCAAAAGCATTAACCGTGAAACAAGCGATCATTATCGCGATGATCTTTGAATTTGCGGGTGCATATCTTGCAGGCGGTGAAGTAACCGACACTATCCGTAAAGGCGTAATTGAAACGTCCCTATTTGCTCATCAACCTGACGTACTTGTCTACGGTATGATGTCAGCACTTCTTGCAGCGGGTACTTGGCTACTGCTTGCCTCTTACATGGGGTGGCCTGTATCAACAACTCACTCAATCATCGGTGCGATCATCGGTTTTGCGTGTGTATCTGTTGGTACCGAAGCTGTGGACTGGGGCTCAGTACAAGGCATCGTCGGTAGCTGGATTATTACCCCGGTTATCTCAGGTTTCTTTGCTTACGTAATCTTTGTCAGCGCACAACGTTTGATTTTCGATACTGAAAAGCCGCTATTTAATGCTAAACGCTTTGTACCTGTATACATGTTTATCACCACTATGGTTATCGCTCTGGTAACCATCAAGAAAGGCCTTAAGCACGTTGGTCTGCACCTTTCAAACGGTGAAGCTTGGATGTGGGCAGCTGGTGTTTCTGCACTCGTTATGGCTGGTGGTTACTTCTACATTCAGAAGAAATTCGCTAGCCGCGAAGATGATCACGGCTTTGCTGGTGTAGAAGGTATCTTCAGCGTACTTATGGTTATCACAGCGTGTGCGATGGCTTTTGCACACGGCTCGAACGACGTAGCAAACGCGATTGGTCCACTATCAGCTGTTGTTTCAACAGTTGAACACATGGGTGAAATCACAGGTAAGAGCACAATCGCTTGGTGGATTCTACCTCTAGGTGGTTTCGGTATTGTTGTTGGTCTTGCGACTCTAGGTCATAAAGTAATGGCTACCGTAGGTACGGGTATCACTGAACTTACGCCAAGCCGTGGTTTTGCTGCACAGCTAGCAACGGCATGTACTGTGGTTCTAGCTTCTGGTACTGGTCTTCCTATCTCGACCACACAAACTCTAGTTGGTGCGGTGCTTGGTGTTGGTTTTGCTCGCGGTATCGCAGCGCTAAACCTAGGCGTAGTACGTAACATTGTCGCTTCATGGATTGTTACGCTACCGGCAGGTGCACTACTTGCGGTTGTGTTCTTCTACGCGATTCAAGCAATGTTCGTTTAATCAATAAGGTCAGTGATGTGTTAACTCACTGTCATTATTGACTCAAAACCGCATAAAGGGAGGCTCAGCCTCCCTTCTTTGTTGCAGTCAACCTAGAAACTACTTACTATTTGGCGTTAGCAAAGAAATAGATTTTGGGTTTGCAGACCCTCATAGACTGTTAAAGGATTTACCGTGAAAAAACTGGTTTGCTTCGTTCTGGCATCAATGCTTGCTGTCCCTGCAGCAATGGCTCAAGACCGCTACATCTCTGATAAGCTATTTACCTACATGCACTCTGGTCCTAGCAACCAATTCCGTATCATCGGCAGTGTCGATGCTGGTGACAAGGTGAAGCAAGTTTCAACCAACCGTGATACTGGCTACACACAAATTGAAGATGCGAAAGGTCGTAAAGGCTGGGTAGAGAGCCGTTTCGTTACTCGTCAAGAGAGCATGGCACTTCGTCTACCTAAGCTAGAAAAAGAGCTCGCTGATGTAAAAGAGAAACTTGCTAATGCTCGCTCAAATGCAGACCAAGAGAAAGCGGGCCTGATTGATTCTCTAGAGTCACGTAACACGCAAATAAACGAACTAGAGCAAGGCTACAGCGACATGAGTAAGCAGCTGTCAGCTTCGCAAGAAGAAGTTCGTAAACTGCGCGCTAAACTTGATACGCAAAAAGATGACCTACTGCTTAAATACTTTATGTACGGTGGCGGCGTTGCCGGCCTAGGTCTACTATTTGGTTTGATTCTTCCTCATATCATTCCACGTAGAAAGCGTTCACCGTCTGGCTGGGCATAAACGCTGCAACAAACAATAGATACTAAAAAAGGTCACCGAGGTGACCTTTTTTGATCCTCTGAATCGGCTCAACCTGGCCTGCTAGCCTTTCCAATCATACAGTGCAGGCACTTCGATTAACTCGCCATTAAAGCGTATCAAACAAGATTGCTGCTCAATGGCCACCAGCTCAATATTGTCACTCACCCAATCACCTTGGTTATACTCAACACCGTTGATCTTGACCCATCGTTTGCTTGGTTTGCTCGAATAGACGTGAGTTTGGAAATTTAAGGCGGGCAGCTTGCCATACCAACGTTCCGCTTGTTGAGACAGGTTCGAAGCTTCACTGTTTTGTCTGTTCGATTCTGGTTTAGCATTGCTACTCAGCGCAGACTCAAAACGCTGCGCTAACTCTGGCGATAGCTGCGACAAATCAAGCCCAGACAGCAGGTCATCACTGCCTTCAGAGATATGACTCTCTGTTGCATTGCTATCAACCTGACTGCCAACCGTGCTCGCCTGCTCTAAAACTTCTTGAGGTAATGAACTGTTATCCTGCTCAATTTGGTTCAACCAATCACTCTGCGCCGAACTGCTATTGTCACGATAAGTGACAGCCAAAGGGCCAAAATCAGGAGCTTGGCTAGCCGTGTATTCAAAAGGGACTTCAACTAGAACGGTTTCGGCAACATTATGCTCCAACCAACGCTGTTTCTCTGCTTGATAGGTTTGAAATGCCATTACCCCTGCAACCAATACAGGCGGAAGTAGCGCGAATGCGATGTTGCGTCCTCGGCGAGATTCTTTCTGCTGCTCGACAGCATGAGCAGGTGCTTGCTGTAGAGATGAAAGGTTTTGATGACTGCGCTCAGAGTGCTCTAAGGCTTGCATGACTTTAGACATTAGAACTGACCTCACGAGACGTTAATGTAGGCGCTTGTGGCTGAGAAAGCTTCTCCAAAAGACGTAGTGTTTTTCGCCCCGCAATACCATCCACCGTTAACCCTTGCCAACGTTGGAACAACTCAACTTTATGTTTAAGCTGCTCATTAAACTGACTTTTTCCAGAAGGCTGTTCCCCTAATACTTGGGAAAGGTGCTGATCTAACACCGCGATAGCCTCGCCGCTCATACCCGGTTTTAAGGTTTGGTTCCAATAGCCCTGCCATATCTCGCGATATTCGCCCTGCCAAATACTGCTTAGCCATTCACGCTCAAACTCGAAAACTTGATCGTTAGCTAACAGCTGAACATGGGAATCAGATAGCCCTAACAACACAGCGAAACGAGGTTGCTGGTCAATATTCAATGTCAGCACAACAGGCGCATTTTTCTCGGCAAGCTGTTCCAGAGAGCCGTTTTCAAGTGCACAGCGAAACAGCGCTTCGCCATTATCAAGACACAACTGATCCAATACTGAAGCTCGATATCCCCACACTTTATATAAAGCGGCAATCGCCGCTTCTTGATTGTTGGCTTGATTAAGTTGCGCCTTCAAAGCCTGGGGGAAGACATTTTTTTGCTGCTGTACGTTTTCAACCGCTGGGAATTGCTGTTGTAGATGATTAACGACAACGGGTGCTACAAGTGTCGGCGTCGCGTAGTATGCGCCAATCGACAAGATACTCCCGACGAGAATAGAAAGTACGCTCGGAGAAAGGGAAACTTTTTTACTAGAAACCCTACTCGCAGCAGGCGGCACTGAGCCAGTTTGAAAGCTCATTACATCATCGCAGGCTGCCACAACGGTATTATGTGTCGGCTGCGGTTCCCCAATGCTATAAGCTTGCTTAAGGCTCGCATCACACACCAAGTTAATCAGACGTGGAATGCCCTGCGTTTGCCGAGCAATATACTTAATTGATTGAACCGAGAAGAGTTCAGGATTACCACCAGCCAAAGCGAGACGAAACTTAATATAGTCTCTGGTCTCGTCTTGATTAAGAGGCAACAAATGATATCGGGCGGTAATTCGCTGTGCTAACTGCCTTAATTGCGGCATTTGCAGTTTCTGCTGTAACTCGGGCTGACCAATCAACAGCACCTTAAGTAGCTTTTGGCTTTCCGTTTCAAGGTTGGTCAGTAAGCGTAGTTGTTCGAGAACATCTGCCGATAAATGCTGAGCTTCATCAATCACCAATAGGGCTTGAACCCGATTAGCATGGTTATCCAATAGAAACTGGTGAATCAACTGATTAAGCTGCTTTAGAGACGCGTTTTCCTGATAATGGATATCGAACTCATCGCACACTGCTTCTAACAACTCAATATTTGAGAAAGTCGGATTTAAGATCAGCCCTGCGCGCGTGTTGTCTGCTAGAGTTTTAAGTATCGATTTTGCAATGGTCGTTTTACCGGTTCCCACTTCACCCGTCAGCATAGCGAAACCGCCACCTTCACCTAGCCCAGCTTGGATTTGAAAGATAGCTTCTTTATGGCGCCGACTCTGATAGAGGAAACGAGAATTAGGCACAATAGAAAATGGCAATTCTGTCAGTGCAAAATGTTGTTGATACATAACTCTCTTCTCTGGGAATTTAGTGCTAAGAAAAGTACCATTGCTGGCACAATTAGCCAATGCCAAACTGATGAAAAGGGAGAGCTAGGTGCAAAGATACCTTGTTGGCGGCGCAGTTCGCGATCAACTGCTAGATATTGATGTCTATGATAGAGACTGGGTTGTTGTTGGTTCAACCCCTGAAGAGCTACTTAACAAAGGCTATACCGCGGTTGGTAAAGACTTCCCTGTATTTCTTCACCCAGAGAGTAAAGAAGAACATGCACTTGCAAGAACTGAACGTAAAGTCGGCTCTGGCTATACCGGGTTTGAATGTTACTTTGCCGCCGATGTCACCTTAGAAGAAGACCTGCTCAGACGCGATCTGACCATCAATGCGATGGCGCAAGATCCTGATGGCAATATCATCGATCCCTTTAATGGTCAGCGAGATCTCAACGATCGGATCTTACGCCATGTTTCTCAAGCGTTTACCGAAGATCCTCTCCGCGTACTGCGAGTCGCGCGCTTTGCCGCTAAGCTTCATCACCTAGGTTTTAGCGTTGCCGATGAAACTATTGAGCTAATGCGCCACATTGCCAACTCTGGTGAGCTAGAACACTTAACCGCTGAACGAGTTTGGCAAGAGTGGCATAAGTCGTTATCAACCCAAGACCCGCAAGTATTTCTCTCCGTCTTAAAGCAGTGTGGTGCTCTAAAAGTTGTCTTGCCTGAGCTTGATGCCCTGTTCGGGGTTCCACAACCTGAAAAGTGGCACCCTGAGATTGATACAGGTATCCACACGCTGATGGTCGCTAAACAAGCCGCACTACTTAGCGAGTCTCTTCCAGTAAGGTTTGCCTCTCAAGTCCATGATCTTGGCAAAGGCATTACGCCTGAGTTTGAATGGCCGAGTCATAAGATGCACTGTCATACTGGACTGAAGCTGATTAAAGCGCTGTGCGAGCGAGTAAGAGTCCCTAATGAATATCGTCACCTCGCCTTGATGGTCTGTGAGCAGCACTCCAATATTCATCGAGCTGCCGAGCTTCGCCCAGAAACTAAACTCAAAGTACTGAACAAGTTCGATGTATGGCGCAAGCCGGAACGCTTACAAGACATTCTGATTTGTTGTATGGCTGATAGCCGTGGGCGCACTGGATTTGAAGATATCGACTACCCGCAAAAAGCCATTTTTGAACAGGCTTACAAAGCCGCACTTTCCGTCAACGTGCAAGACATTATTAAAGATGGGTTTAAGGGCGCTGATATTCGCACTGAGATGGAAAAGCGTCGGGTTGATGCGATAAAGGGCTAGAGAACTGGAGAACTGGAGAACTGGAGAACTGGAGAACTGGAGAACTGGAGAACTGGAGAACTGGAGAACTGGAGAACTAAATTACTGCGCTGTTATTGAGGGAGCAACTCTAGTTTTCTAGCAGGGCGAAGCCCGATCCCGTTTTCCCGAAACGAAGTGTTCTATAGGACGAAGTCCGTTCCCGTCTCCCAATAAAAAATGCCCCGCTATTGCGAGGCATTCAAAGCTTAGATTAATAATCTACGAGAGATTATTGACCTTTAACTTCTTTTAGACCGTTGTAAGGAGCTTTAGCACCTAGAGCTTCTTCGATACGGATTAGCTGGTTGTACTTAGCAACACGGTCAGAACGGCTCATAGAACCAGTCTTGATTTGACCTGCAGCAGTACCTACCGCTAGGTCAGCGATAGTTGCATCTTCAGTTTCGCCAGAACGGTGAGAGATTACTGCTGTGTAACCTGCATCTTTAGCCATCTTGATTGCTGCTAGAGTCTCAGTTAGAGAACCGATTTGGTTGAACTTGATAAGGATAGAGTTAGCTACGCCTTTCTCGATACCTTCAGCAAGGATCTTAGTGTTAGTAACGAATAGATCGTCACCTACTAGTTGAAGCTTGTCACCTAGTAGTTCAGTTTGGTGCTTGAAGCCAGCCCAATCAGACTCGTCTAGACCGTCTTCGATAGAAACGATTGGGAACTGGTTAGCTAGCTCAGCTAGGTAGTGGTTGAACTCTTCAGAAGAGAAAGTCTTACCTTCGCCCTTCATGTTGTAGATGCCTGCTTCTTTGTCGAAGAACTCAGATGCAGCACAGTCCATAGCTAGAGTTACGTCTTTACCTAGTTCGTAACCTGCAGCAGCAACAGCTTCTGCGATAACTTCTAGAGCTTCAGCGTTAGACTTAAGGTTAGGAGCGAAACCACCTTCGTCACCAACTGCAGTGCTGTAGCCTTTAGACTTAAGAACTTTAGCTAGGTTGTGGAATACTTCAGCACCGATACGTAGACCTTCTTTAAGAGTCTTAGCGCCAACTGGTTGGATCATGAACTCTTGGATGTCAACGTTGTTGTCTGCGTGCTCACCACCGTTGATGATGTTCATCATTGGTAGAGGCATAGAGAACTGACCAGCAGTACCGTTTAGTTCTGCAATGTGCTCGTATAGAGGCATGCCTTTAGCCGCTGCAGCAGCTTTAGCGTTAGCTAGAGAAACAGCTAGGATTGCGTTAGCACCGAACTTAGATTTGTTTTCAGTACCGTCTAGCTCGATCATTACTGCGTCGATTGCAGCTTGGTCTTTAGCGTCTTTACCAACTAGAGCTTCAGCGATTGCACCGTTTACAGCTTCAACAGCTTTAAGAACACCTTTACCTAGGAAACGAGCTTTGTCGCCGTCACGTAGCTCAAGAGCTTCACGTGAACCAGTTGATGCGCCAGATGGAGCAGCAGCCATACCTACGAAACCGCCTTCTAGGTGTACTTCAGCTTCTACAGTTGGGTTACCACGTGAATCGATGATTTCACGACCTAGAACTTTAACGATCTTAGACATTGAATGTTTCCTTCTCGTTGAATATATAATGTCAAAATTAAGGGCAGCAGCACTACTAACGCTACTGCCCGTATCCTTTACTTCTCTAATTCGTCGCGTTGGTATTCACCAGCCGCTTTCACGAAACCTGCAAACAGTGGGTGACCATCGCGAGGTGTTGAAGTGAACTCTGGGTGGAATTGAGCCGCTACAAACCATGGGTGAGCTGGGTTCTCAATGACTTCAACCAGTTTCTTGTCAGCAGACAGACCAGAAACTTTCAGGCCTGCTTTTTCAATCTGTGGACGAAGATTGTTGTTCACTTCGTAACGGTGGCGGTGACGTTCGTGGATTGTCGCGCTACCGTATAGTTCACGCGCTTTTGTCCCTTTCTCAAGGTGACATAGCTGTGAACCAAGACGCATTGTACCGCCTAGGTCAGACTTCTCAGTACGCTCTTCAACGTTACCATCACCGTCTACCCACTCAGTAATCAGACCAACTACAGGGTATTTAGTCTCTTTGTTAAATTCTGTTGAGTGTGCACCTTCCATACCCGCAACGTTGCGCGCGTATTCGATTAATGCCACTTGCATACCTAGACAAATACCTAGGTAAGGTACTTTGTTTTCACGCGCGTATTTAGCCGCAAGGATCTTACCTTCCACACCACGGTCACCGAAGCCACCTGGTACTAGGATCGCGTCTAGACCTTCTAGCGCTTCATTACCTTTGCTTTCTACGTCTTGTGAATCAACGTACTTAATCTTAACGCTTAGACGATTCTTAAGACCTGCGTGCTTAAGTGCTTCGTTTACTGATTTGTAAGCATCTGGTAGTTCGATGTACTTACCAACCATACCGATAGTCACTTCACCCGTTGGGTTCGCTTCTTCGTAGATTACCTGTTCCCATTCTGACAGATCTGCTTCAGGAGCAGTAATGCCGAATCGAGTACATACTAGGTCGTCTAAACCTTGAGATTTGATTAGTTGAGGGATCTTGTAGATTGAATCTACGTCCTTCATAGAGATAACCGCTTTCTCTGAAACGTTACAGAAAAGAGCGATCTTCTTACGTTCATTCGCAGGGATCATACGATCAGAGCGACAAACAAGAATATCTGGCTGGATACCGATAGAAAGCAGCTCTTTTACAGAGTGCTGAGTCGGTTTAGTTTTCACTTCGCCCGCTGCTGCTAGGTAAGGAACCAGTGTTAGGTGCATGAACATTGCACGTTCACGGCCTAGCTCTACTGCTAGCTGACGAATAGCTTCCATAAATGGCAGAGACTCGATATCACCTACCGTACCGCCCACTTCAACGATAGCAACATCATGACCTTCAGAACCTGCGATTACGCGGTCTTTGATAGAGTTAGTGATGTGAGGGATAACCTGAATCGTTGCACCTAGGTAATCACCACGACGCTCTTTAGCTAGAACGTCTGAGTAAACACGACCTGCAGTGAAGTTGTTACGCTTAGTCATTTTGGTGCGGATGAAACGCTCGTAGTGACCAAGGTCTAGGTCAGTTTCAGCGCCATCTTCAGTGACGAACACCTCACCGTGTTGAGTCGGGCTCATTGTGCCTGGATCAACGTTGATGTAAGGGTCAAGCTTCATCATAGTCACTTTAAGACCACGAGCTTCTAAAATAGCTGCAAGCGATGCTGCTGCAATACCTTTACCTAGAGAGGATACAACCCCGCCAGTAACAAAAATGTAATTTGTCGTCATGTTTAACCTGAAATTGGTTGAATGAGGGAAAATGGATTTCTTCTGGACGGGATATAAATATACCAGAAGCCCTTAACCGCCACAACGTGAAATCTATCACACTGCAATTTTTTATTTTTTGCTTCAAATCAAATTCGAGTAACGGATTAGTTGCCACTACCTTTATCTACTTCTAGCGCTTTTACTCTGTCCCAAAACGCATCTAACTGATCTAAATCGTAATCTATTAGTCGTTTACCTTGCTTGGCGACTATGGTTTCGACACCTTTAAATCGCTTAGCAAATTTAAGGTTGGCTTTACTCAGCGCGACCTCTGGGTCTTTACCTAAATGACGCGATAAGTTGACCGTTGCAAACAGCAGGTCTCCGAGCTCAAGTTCAATTTTTTCTTCATCAGGAGAGACTTGCAGGGCCTCTTCCATCACCTCTTCTATCTCTTCCTTAACCTTACCGACTACCGGGCCAAGCGAGTCCCAATCAAATCCGTGTTTCGCCACTTTCTTTTGTATTTTTGTGGCACGAGATAACGCAGGTAGAGAATTTGGTATTGAGTCTAGAATACTTTGTTCTTTTTTGCCTACCTGAGCTTTTTCTTTTGCTTTTTCCGCTTCCCAGTTGGCATTGATCTGCTCATCCGATTCAAACTCGACATCAGAGAAAACATGCGGATGACGACGGGTCAGCTTCTCATTGACGGTTTCGACCACTTCCGAGAAATCAAACAGTTGCTGCTCTTTAGCCAGTTGGCTGTAGAAGATAACTTGAAAGAGAAGATCACCCAGTTCCTCTTTTAGGTTCGACCAATCGCGATTCTGAATCGCATCAACAACTTCATAGGTCTCTTCAATGGTGTGAGGAACAATAGTGTCAAAGCTTTGTTTTAGATCCCAAGGGCAACCGCTTTCTGGGTCACGAAGCTGCGCCATAATCTGTTCTAACTGTTCAATCGGGTGACTCATATTCCTTCTTCCTTTAAATCTGCTATCTAAAGAACATTCATTTAAATAAAAAGGTGAGCAGCCAAAACCACTCACCTTTAAAATCATTATTGTCATCCTCAAGAGCGAATTATAAGCGAGTTGAGGATCTCTAAGCGTTTTAAGAGATTCCCTATCACGTTCGTTCCTCACTGTAGGGAATGACAATGTTTGCTTTTTTACTAAGTAGTTGGTTATTCTAGCAAGGCAGTAAACTTATGAGACTCCTGAGCATAGCTTGCCTATGTGATGGAGCGATATAAGTGCAACTAACGCCGCTAGAAAGCCAAATACAACGTAAAAATTAGCCTAGGCGCTTGACCGACATAACATCTTTAATCTGCTCAACTCGTTTAGAAACGCGTTGCAGAATCTCAACGTTGGTCACTTCCAAGTCAAAGTCCATGATCGACATTTGAGTACGATAATCAACACGACTCTTCATACTGGTCACTTTGATCTTCTCGTTAGCAAACAGAGTCGTGATGTCTTTAAGCAGTCCACCGCGCTCCATCGCTTCAACGCGAACGGTTAGGATGTAAGAGCCAACAAAGCCACTGCCCCACACCGTGTCGATAATACGCTCTGGTGCATGGTGGCGCAGTTCTTCAAGTTGTTCACAGTCTGCTCGGTGCACTGAAATGCCGCGACCTTGCGTGATGTAACCGGCGATCTCATCACCAGGGATCGGCTGACAACAACGGGCAAGGTGGGTCATTAAGTTATCGACACCTTCCACCACAACGGCATCTTTCTTCGGACGACTTTGCGCTGGTGCTTTGCTTTCTGCCTCTTGAAGCTTCTCAAGGGCCTGCTGATCTTCTTCTTCTGCGGTTGGCTTATTGACCAAGGCATTGATGTGGTTGATCACTTGGTTGATACGTAAATCACCGCTTCCGATGCCAACGTACAGCTCATCAGTGCTGTTGACGTTAAAACGCTTCAACGCATACTGCTCAGCATCTTTTAAAGTCGCACCAATTTTCTGCAATTCTACTTCGAGAATATCGCGACCAGCTTCGACGTTTTTCTCACGGCTTTGCTTACGGAACCACGCATTGATTTTCGCGCGTGCTCGGCCTGAAGTCACAAAGCCCATAGAAGGGTTTAGCCAATCACGAGATGGATTGGGCTCTTTAGAGGTGATGATCTCAACTTGATCACCCATTGCCAGTTTGTGGGTAAACGGAACAATACGCCCAGCGACCTTGGCACCAATACAGCGGTGACCGACTTCAGAGTGAATATGGTAAGCAAAATCGAGTGGTGTTGCTCCCATTGGTAGGTCGACCACATCACCACGCGGGGTAAAGGCATACACACGGTCATCAAATACCTGACTACGTAGTTCATCAAGCATTTCACCCGAGTCAGACATCTCTTCTTGCCAATCCAGTAGCTTACGCAGCCAAGTAATTTTCTCGTCGTAACCACTGCGGCCGCCGCCACCTTCTTTGTATTTCCAGTGCGCGGCAACACCTAGCTCAGAATCTTCGTGCATGTCTTTAGTGCGAATCTGAATCTCAATCGTCTTACCTTCTGGGCCAAGAATCACTGTATGAATTGACTGGTAACCGTTAGGTTTAGGGTTAGCCACGTAGTCATCAAATTCACTTGGCAGGTGCTTATACTTGGTATGCACAGTCCCGAGTGCCGCGTAACAATCTTGCAGCTTGTCGGCGATAATACGCACCGCTCGAACATCGAATAGTTCGTCAAACGCGAGGCCTTTCTTCTGCATTTTGCGCCAGATGCTGTAGATGTGCTTAGGACGCCCACTCACCTCTGCATTAATAGAAGAGCCTTTCATTTCAGACGTTAGGTCATCAACAAAGTCTTTGATGTACTGCTCACGGACAATGCGACGCTCAGAAAGCTGCTTAGCGATCTGTTTGTAGGTATCAGGTTGTTGGTAACGGAAAGCGTAATCTTCGATTTCCCACTTTAGCTGACCGATACCAAGGCGGTTCGCTAGTGGTGCATAGATGTTAGTACATTCTTGAGCGGCTGCTCGGCGTACCTCATCTGGCGCTTTTTTCACTTCAATTAGGTTACAGATGCGCTCGGCAAGTTTGATAACGACGCAGCGGAAATCATCCACCATAGCCAGTAGCATGCGACGTACGTTATCGACCTGAGAAGAGGCAGCACTGCCTTCAAGAGTCACGTTCAATTGACCAAGTGCGGCCATCTCTTCAACGCCATCAATCAGCTTAATGGTCTCTTTACCGAAATCTTCTTCGAACTGCTCTCGGCTATACGCGCCGCTCGACACCAGCGGAAACAACAATGCAGCGACAAGGGTCGCTTTGTCCATCGACAGAGTGATAAGAATTTCGATCATTTCACGCCCGCGCCACAAGAGTAGCTGGCCTTGATCGTTATCTTGTAAAATCGCCTCACCCTGGAGGTAAACTTCTTTTAAGCGCTTAGCCACTTTAGGGTCTTGCCCTAAGCTAGAAATCCACTTATCTAGCTCAAACTGTTCGTCTTGATTTAAATGTGCGCTTCTTACCGCAACCATTATTTTCGTCCTGTTATTTTTCTATTTTCGAACTGCCCCTGTTCAGACTGCCGACTAGTAGGGAAGTTCGTTTTAATCCTTTACAAAGAGCGCCATAGATTCTAAATGGCTTGTATGCGGAAACATATCGAGCATACCTAATTTTTGTAATTTGTAGCCTTGATTGAGCAAGCTTTGTGAATCTCTGGCAAGCGTCGCTGGATTACACGACACATATACCACTCGACTCGCACCCAAAACAGAAATCTGTTCGATGATACCACTCGCCCCTGCTCTTGCTGGATCAAGCAGTATTTTATCAAAATTTTCCGTTGCCCAGGGCTGACCAGACACATCTTGTTCCAAATTGGCCTGGTAGAAAGCGGTGTTATTGATACCGTTAACTTGGGCATTGTTGGCGGCTTTTTCAACCATGACATCGACGCCTTCCACCCCGACAACACTTGCCACTTGTTTTGCCATTGGCAAACTAAAATTACCCAAACCACAAAACAGGTCTAATACTCTGTCTTGCTCACTCAACTCAAGCCAAGACAGCGCTTGCTCAACCATGGCTTGATTGACGTTCTGGTTTACTTGAATAAAGTTGTTTGGCTCAAACGGTATTGTCACGCCCGCTTCTAGATAATGAGCCGATTCACCCACAACTCGATTAAGCAGATCGCTTTCCGGCATCAGATATAAGCTCGCCTGATTTTCTGCCGCGAACTGCTCCAGCAGTTTTTGCTCACTCTCTTTGAGAGCTTTTAGATGGCGCAGAACAATCACTTTAGTATTGTCGCCTTTAACTAGCTCCACATGGCCGATGTTCTCTTGGTTGGAGAAGCCACTGAGCAGCTCATAAAGTGGCGCTAATAAATTATCCAGTTCGATATCTAAAACAGGACAATGGGTCACAGTGACAATGTCTTTGCTCTGTTTCTTACGAAAGCCAAACTCAAGCTGGCGTGTCTTCTTGTTCAGCTTGATGCTGACGCGGGCACGACGACGATAGCCACGCTCATCTCCCACAACAGGGGCGCTTAGTGCAACGCTTTGCCCTGCAAATTTACTCATCAACTGACTCAGTGTCTGCTGCTTGTACTCTTGCTGCGCCTCTACAGATAAATGCTGCATATTACAGCCGCCACACTCTGCATAATGTTGGCAAAATGGCGCTATGCGTTGTTCGCTAGCTTTTTGAATCTTAATTAACTTGGCACGGGCAAACTTGCTCTTACTTTCTGTCAGCTGAGCGAGAACTTGCTCACCTGGCAAAGCACCTTCTATAAAAATGGGCTTTTTATTCTGGTAGGCCATGCCTGCGCCGTGATGATCCAACTTTTCAACCGTCAGCGATTGATGTTTGGTATTCAGTTGAGTTTTCTTCTTTGGTTGGAAAAAACGCGCCATGCTTTGTGCCTACTATTTATGACCTTACGGCCTATTGCTCGAATTGCTGCTTGTGTCCCAAGCTTTTACGCTTGAATCATTGTCTGAGCCGACTGAGTTGATTATGCTTAGGTGATTACTTCGACGGCTTCTTTTATTTTGGAAGTTATTTTCCCATATCCACACCACGATGTTTAGACAATAATGACAAGATATGGCTTACGCGCCCGCGTTATTACTCTTACCTTAGCGCCGACGTTAATTATCGGACTGCTTCTGAGTGCTTTTTTCTCTTTCAACCGCTATCACGACTTAGAAAAGCAGGTTATCAATTCAGGATTAAGTATTATCGAACCGCTGGCGATCGCCAGTGAAGATGGATTAAAGAATAACAGCCGCGAATCGGTGCGCCGTATCATCAGCTACGCCCATCGTAAGAATTCTAAATTTGTTCGCAGTATCGCGGTGTTTGACTACAACCACGAACTGTTTGTTACCTCTAACTTCCATCCCAACTTTGAATTACTGACGTTTCCGCGCAATGCGCCTATTCCGTTGTTAGTCAGTTCAGATTTACAAGAAAACACTCTCATTCTTCGCGCCCCTGTCATTGCTGAATCTGGACTTGTCGCGACGATGAAAGGGCCAAACGCTAACCCGGCTCTCGGCTATGTAGCTATTGAGCTCGATTTATCCTCGCTGCGTTTACAACAGTATCAAGAAATTTTCTCTGCGTTTTTAGTCTTGCTGATTGGCTTAGGCTTATCTGCCGTCTTTGCTTATCGCTTGATGTACGACGTGACAAGGCCAATCTCGCACATGAAAAACATGGTTGACCGGATTCGTCGTGGTCACCTCGATGTACGTATCGAAGGCAAGATGCACGGTGAGCTAGACTCGCTGAAAAACGGTATCAACGCGATGGCAGTGTCGCTGTCAGAGTACCATGTAGAAATGCAGCACAGTATTGACCAAGCGACTTCCGACTTGCGAGAAACCTTAGAGCAGTTGGAAATTCAAAACGTCGAGCTAGATATCGCGAAAAAACGCGCCCAAGAAGCGGCACGGGTTAAATCAGAGTTCTTAGCTAACATGTCCCATGAGCTGCGCACGCCACTTAATGGTGTAATTGGTTTCACTCGTCAAATGCTGAAAACGACCTTAACCAATAGCCAAACAGATTACCTACAAACGATCGAAAAATCGGCCAATAACCTGCTTAATATCATCAATGATATTCTCGACTTTTCGAAGCTTGAGGCGGGTAAACTGGCTCTGGAAAATATTCCATTTGATTTCCAAGGCTCGCTTGAAGAAGTGGTTAGCCTCCAAGCCACCAGCGCCCACGAAAAAGGGCTCGAACTGACACTGAAAGTTGATCCTAAGATCCCAACCGGACTGGTTGGCGACCCATTACGTATTCAACAGGTTCTGACTAACCTTGTCGGTAACTCGATTAAATTTACTGAACGCGGCAACATCGATATTAGCGTCGAGCTGCGCTCGCAACGAGATGATTCGGTTGAACTGCAATTTATGGTGCGCGATACAGGTATCGGTATTTCTGAGCGCCAGCAATCGCAGCTATTCCAAGCCTTTAGCCAAGCTGACGCCAGCATTTCAAGACGTTATGGCGGTACAGGATTAGGCCTTGTTATCACCCAAAAACTAGTCAGCCAGATGGGCGGTGAAATCAGCCTAACAAGCCGATTGCACCAAGGTTCGACGTTCTGGTTTACGCTGCGACTCTCTTCTACAGATATGCCAGTCAGCGACCTGATTGAAACCCAAGTGCTGCGCCAACGCACCTTGCTGTTAGTCGAGCCAAATATGCAAGCGGCGTCTGTTATTCAGCAAACCTTGGTTCAAGAGGGCTTGGTGGTGACCTATCGCTCATCCTTGCCAGAGGAAGCTGAAAGCTTTGACTATGTGCTTCTCAACCTTTCACCAAACAAAGACAACGACACCACCTCAGTTCAATTGATGGTTGAGCAAGCGATGCGCTGCGCACCTCATGTGGTCGTGGGCACACCAAGTACTGCGCTAGCGCTGTCAGATCACTTGATTCAGAAATACCATATTCACTGTATTACCAAGCCGTTATCGCGTCGTAAACTTCTGCAAACCTTAGCGGCAAACCAAGAGAGTATTCCTCTGCTTGAAAGCCCAGCAGAAAACCGCGAAACATTGCCGCTGCGAGTGATGGCTGTTGACGATAACCCAGCTAACTTGAAGCTGATCAGCGCCTTACTCCAAGAGCGAGTGGAAAGTGTGATTACTTGCACTAACGGCGTCGATGCAGTCAAGCAAGCGGAAGTTCAGCACTTTGATATCATCTTGATGGACATCCAAATGCCGCATATGGACGGTGTGACCGCATGTGGCAAGATCAAACAAACTGAGCTCAACGCGAACACGCCTGTCATAGCGGTAACCGCCCATGCGATGAGCGGTGAACGCGACCGCTTACTTCAGGCAGGCATGGATGATTATCTCACCAAACCAATCGAGGAACATGTGTTGCAACAAGTCCTGATGCATTGGAACCCGCACACCAACGAGCAAGAGTTAGAGAAACTCGAAATTACTTCAAGCCCTGTGACTATCGAAGCTCAAGAGGAAGAAGCGACTCCAATTGAACACAGCAATATGATCATTGACTGGCAAGCCGCCCTTAAACAGTCTGCCAATAAAGAAGATCTAGCACGCGACATGCTCAAGATGTTGGTCGATTACATTCCTGAAGTGAACGCGATTGTTGAAGGCGCTCTTGAAGATGATCATTTTGATACTGAACAACTCATTCATCACGTACACAAGCTCCATGGCAGCAGCTCTTATTGTGGTGTTCCGCGCTTGAAAAGTGTCTGCGCGACGATAGAGAAAACCCTTCGTTCAGGTGCTGCGATTGAGGATATTGAGCCCGAATTATTCGAACTGCAAGATGAGATGGAAAAAGTGGTGGCGAGCGCTCAGCCCTACTTATTAGGGAATTAGGGTACTGGAGAGCTAGAGAGCTAGAGAGCTAGAGAGCTAGAGAGCTAGATTTTAGCTCTCTAGAATAACCGTTGCGACTGCGTAGTGTCGCTCATCGGAAATAGACAGGTGGATATGATCCACCTGTTTTTGTTTGGCAATTTCCAGTGCCTTGCCTGTAAGGTTTAACACTGGTTTTCCCAACTCGTCGTTGGTTATTTCAAAGTCGTGGAAACTCACGCCCAACGCAATCCCAGTGCCTAGCGCTTTAGATGCGGCCTCTTTCGCGGCAAAGCGTTTTGCAAGAAATCTTCCTTGCTGCTTAAGCGTCAAAAACTTCTCTAATTCCGCTTGGGTCAAGATACGCTTAGCAAAAGGCTCACCACTTCGACCCAGAGCCTTTTCAACTCGTTCAATCTCCGCGATGTCTGTTCCTAGACCTACAATTGCCATGTTTAGCGACGCGCTTCAACCATGATGGCTTTCATGTCCGCAACCGCTTTATGTAAACCGTCGAACACTGCTCGGCCAATAATCGAGTGGCCGATGTTAAGCTCAAAAATTTCTGGAATCGCCGCAATTGGCGCCACGTTGTGGTAAGTCAAGCCGTGTCCTGCATTCACTGTGATACCTAGATCATCAGCATAGCTTGCGCCTGCTGCGATCTTCTTCAGCTCATCTTGCTGATCTTCTTCAGTTTCCGCGTCTGCATAGTGACCAGTGTGAAGTTCAATAAACGGCGCGCCACACGCTTTTGCTGCATCAATTTGCTCGCGGTCTGCATCAATGAACAGAGACACTTTAATGCCCGCTTCAGTAAGTGTTTGAGTTGCCGCTTTTACTTTCTCAAGATGCCCAGCAACATCCAAACCACCTTCTGTCGTTAGCTCTTCACGTTTTTCTGGCACAAGACATACGTATTCAGGCTTAGTCTTTAGAGCAATCTCAACCATTTCGTCAGTTACTGCCATTTCGAGATTCATACACGTTTGTAGCGTTTCACGCAGAATACGAACATCGCGATCAACAATATGACGACGGTCTTCACGCAGGTGAATCGTAATACCATCCGCGCCAGCACGCTCTGCAATTTCAGCGGCATGGACAGGATCTGGATACTTAGTACCACGTGCGTTACGTAACGTCGCGATGTGGTCGATATTAACACCTAGGTAGATTGAGCTCATTTTCCAATACTCCGTTTGGGAACCATGCTAAGAAAGAGTTCCCTGCTTTTTAATGGTTTGCCGCCAAGATACGGCTTTAATGCTATACGTGTAAAGCGTTTTGCCGCTTTAAGTTGTTCTTTTGTGGTAAATCTACGTTCACTGATTGCAATCAGTTCACTGCCATAGAAGGTAAGGTTGTCCTTGCGCACAGAAGCGATAAAACCTTTTTGCTCGCGATACCGATAAGTCATGTTGGCTTCTACCGGTTCTCCCGTCCCAGCACAGTGCATGAAATCAACGCCATAGCCCATCGCAGAGAGCAGTGCGAGTTCAAATCTTCTCAGGGCGGGTTCAGGATTTTCACACTGCGCGAGTTCCGTCAAAGCATGTAGATAATCATGAAATAACTCAGGCATGGCCACTTCAACCATCAGCACTCGCCCAACCAACTCATTCACATACATACCTGAATAGAGGTTGATGCCTGTCAGAGGTAACCCAAGGCTTATTGGCTCAGCTTGGCGCAAGGTCTTCATTGAACCATTCCCTGACCATTTAAGTAACAAGGGGGTAAAAGGTTGTAACGCACCTTTGAGGTTCGAGCGTTTGCTACGAGCCCCCTTGGACATTAAAGTCACACGTCCATACTCCTCACTAAATACATCGAGAATTAAGCTCGATTCGCTGTAAGGGCGGCGGTGTAACACAAAGCAGCGCTGTAAACCTTCAGAGGACATAAAATCTGCCAGAGAATTATTAAACCAATATGAATCGTTATAATAAAAAATAAGGAGCCAGATGGCTCCTTATTTCGTCATTTGCGGAGCGAAGCCTTTAGCCTCGCACGACTTATAGATCGTCAATGTAGCCAAGAGAGCGTAGTGCTCGCTCGTCATCCGCCCAACCTGATTTCACTTTTACCCAAGTCTCTAGGTAAACCTTACGGCCGAACAGTTCTTCCATATCTAGGCGTGCTTCACGACCAATCGTTTTGATCTTCTCGCCGCCTTTACCAATCACCATCTTCTTCTGGCCAAGGCGCTCAACCAAAATTAGGGCATTGATGTGGAAGCCGTCAGTCTCTGGGTTGTAATCGAAACGCTCAATTTCAACCGTCACAGAGTAAGGCAGCTCTTCACCAGTAAAACGCATCAGCTTTTCACGCACAATCTCTGAAGCCATAAAGCGCTGAGAACGGTCAGTCACGTACTCTTCAGGGAAGTGGTGCGTCGCTTTAGGTAGATGGTCACGTACATGCTTACGCAAAACGTCAATGTTCTTGCCGTGTTTAGCCGAGATAGGCACAACATCAACAAAGTCCATTTTGCTCGACATCTCTTGCATGTGCATCATGACTTCATTGCGGTCTTGAACAACATCGACCTTATTGACACAAAGTACGACAGGGAAGTTGGACTTCTGCAGCTTAGTCAGAACCATTTCATCATCAGCAGTCCAATGCGTACCGTCCACTAGGAAGAACACAAGGTTTACATCGCTGAGTGATGAGTTAGCCGCACGGTTCATCAAGCGGTTAATCGCACGCTTTTCTTCAATGTGCAGGCCTGGAGTATCAACAAAAATCGCTTGGTAATCCCCTTCCGTATCAACACCCATAATACGGTGACGAGTTGTCTGAGGTTTACGAGAAGTAATCGAAATCTTCTGGCCAAGGATACGGTTAAGAAGCGTTGATTTACCTACGTTCGGACGACCAACGATCGCCACAAAACCACAGTGTTGGTTTTCTGGCGAACTTGTTTGCTCGTCGCTCGATGAGAAAAACGCATCGATATCAAATTCGTTGTTGTCAGTTGAATCAGTCATTGGTCAATTGCTCTAGTGCTAATTCAGCAGCCGCTTGTTCTGCCTTGCGGCGGCTGGTGCCCTTACCAATAACAGGCTGTCCAATACCTGCCACTTCGCACGAAACCGTAAACTCTTGGTTGTGTGCTTCACCTTTAATATTAGTCACTGTGTAAGCAGGTAGCGGTTTTCTTCGCCCTTGAAGGAACTCTTGAAGACGCGTTTTCGGGTCTTTTTGTGAAACACCCGGCTTGATGGCATCAAGACGCGCTTTGTACCAGCTAAGAATAATGCCGCGCACTACTTCGATATCGCTATCAAGGTAGATGGCACCAATAATCGCTTCCACAGCATCGGCAAGAATTGAATCACGACGGAAACCGCCACTTTTTAATTCACCTGGACCTAATTTTAAGTGATCTCCTAGTTCGAATTCACGACCTAGTTCCGCCAGTGTATTCCCACGTACTAATGTGGCACGCATGCGGCTCATGTCCCCTTCATTCACTTTAGGGAAACGGTGATAAAGATCATCAGCAATGACAAAACTTAAAATTGAATCGCCCAGAAACTCAAGACGCTCGTTGTGTTTTCCATTAGCACTGCGGTGAGTCAGCGCTAAACTGATTAGCTCAGCATCGATAAATTGATAGCCGAGTTTTTTCTCTAGTTTTGCAGTAGGAGAATTCATGCTCTCTCAATAATTTAATTACAACTCTCAGAATAATTGGAGTAGCAGCTAGGCTACTCCAAACATTACAAGAATTTAGTTAATACCACCGATGCGGTTAAATCGCACACCAGTTGGAATCCAAGAAGGTAAAACGCTATCTGCACCACGCTCAAATTCAAAGCTGATCCAAATACCTACCGCCTTACCCACTAGGTTTGCTTCTGGAACAAAGCCCCAGTAGCGACTGTCAGCACTATTGTCACGGTTATCACCCATCACAAAGTACTGGCCTTCTGGTACTACCCACTCATTAACGCCGTTACGTGGTTGATACAGTTCAACGCGATCGCGACGTAGTGGGTTAACCAAAATTTGGTGACCTTTTTCACTCAATTGCTCATCCAACTGAATCAGTGGGATGCCATTTTGAATGAACTGGCTCTCTTCTACATTGGATAGTTTCACTGGCTTACAACTGGTATCGCCTTGAGACTGAATGCAGATTTCTTTTTTACTGTTGTAACGCACAGTGTCGCCCGGAAGACCAACGACACGCTTAATGTAATCAATGCTTGGCTGAGGCGGGTATTTAAACACCACGACATCACCGCGCTCTGGCTTACCGGTTTCAACTAGTTGAGTGCGCCATACCGGATCTTTCAAACCATAGGCATACTTTTCAACAAGGATGAAGTCACCGACCAGCAGCGTTGGCATCATAGAACCCGATGGGATCTGAAATGGTTCATAGATGAATGAACGTAGTACAAGTACTGCGGCAATCACAGGAAAAATAGAAACACTATTTTCAATCCACCATGGTTGCGTCTTCACTTTTTCTAGTACTGCGGTATCTAAGCCATTTGTTTGAGCTTCAACTTCAGCCAGTTTTTCTTGACGCTTTTTCGCAAAAACTAGCTTTTCTAGAACCCAGACAACACCCGTTACCAAGGTAACGATCACTAGGATGAGTGAAAATGTATTCGCCATTGACTTCCCTTATCTCAAAAATACGAAAGTGAAAGAGCCGAAACCCTTCCACTTACCAATTTAATTTGTTTCAGTAATCCCATAAATAGTTGGCGTTACAGCTAGGCGGCAAGCAAACTCAGCCCTATGAGCATAGAGGGTCTATGTAATTAGGGTGAGTTTGCGCTGGCAACAACGCTGTAGCGTCAAATATGACTGGGATTAGTCTTTGCCTACATGCAGAATAGCTAAGAACGCTTCTTGAGGCAGCTCTACATTACCGATCTGCTTCATACGTTTCTTACCTTCTTTCTGCTTCTTCAGTAGCTTCTTCTTACGGCTCACGTCACCACCGTAACACTTCGCGATTACGTTCTTACGTAACTGCTTAACTGTTGAGCGCGCGATGATGTGGTTACCAATCGCAGCCTGAATCGCGATATCAAACATTTGACGAGGGATGAACTCTTTCATCTTCTCTACTAACTGACGACCACGAGTTTGCGATTGATCTTTATGAGTGATCATTGCAAGCGCATCAACCGTGTCACCGTTTAGTAGAACATCAACACGCACCATGTTCGATGCTTCAAAACGCTGGAAGTTGTAATCTAGCGACGCATAACCGCGAGAAGTTGATTTTAGACGGTCAAAGAAGTCGAGTACCACTTCAGCCATCGGAATATCGTAAGTCACCGCGACTTGATTGCCGTGGTAAACCATATCAACCTGAACACCACGCTTTTCAACACAAAGCGTGATTACATTACCTAGGTACTCAGAAGGCACAAGAATGTTACAACGAGCAATGGGTTCGCGAATTTCTTCAATGTCGTTAACCGCAGGAAGCTTCGCTGGGCTATCAACATAAAGTAGGTTGCCGTTTGTTTCTTCAACTTCGTAAACTACTGTTGGTGCTGTTGTGATCAGATCTAAATCGTATTCACGCTCTAGACGTTCTTGGATGATCTCCATGTGCAGCATGCCAAGGAAGCCACAGCGGAAACCAAAGCCAAGAGCCGCTGAGTTTTCTGGCTCGTAGAACAGAGAAGCATCGTTAAGGCTAAGCTTACCAAGTGCATCACGGAAGTTTTCGTAATCATCAGATGATACTGGGAATAGGCCAGCGTAAACCTGTGGTTTCACTTTCTTAAAACCTGGTAGCGCTTGTTCACAGCCATGTTTCGCTAGTGTTAGCGTATCACCTACTGGTGCGCCTAGAATGTCTTTGATACCACAAACAACCCAACCTACTTCACCTGTACGTAGAATTTCAGTATCAACTTGCTTAGGTGTGAAGATACCAAGACGGTCAACACCCCAAACCTGACCTGTGCTCATTACCTTGATCTTGTCGTTCTTCTTCAGTTCGCCATTTTTGATACGAACCAATGAAACAACACCTAGGTAGTTATCGAACCAAGAGTCAATAATCAGTGCTTGTAGTGGCGCTTCTGGATCACCTTCTGGTGCAGGAATCGCAGATACAATGTTCTCTAGAACATCATCAACACCGATACCAGTTTTCGCACTACAACGAGTCGCTTCCATCGCGTCGATACCAACGATTTCTTCGATCTCTTCTGCGACACGCTCTGGATCGGCTGCTGGAAGGTCAATCTTGTTCAAGATTGGCACTACCTCTAGATCCATTTCGATCGCGGTATAACAGTTAGCAAGAGTTTGCGCTTCTACACCTTGGCCTGCATCAACCACCAGCAGTGCACCTTCACAAGCTGCGAGAGAACGTGATACTTCATAGGCGAAGTCAACGTGTCCTGGGGTATCGATGAAGTTAAGCTGGTACGTTTCACCATCTTTAGCGGTGTAGTTTAGAGTCACACTCTGAGATTTAATGGTGATACCACGCTCACGCTCTAGATCCATGGAGTCCAGAACCTGTGCGGCCATTTCACGGTCGCTCAATCCACCACATACTTGGATCAAACGGTCTGATAGGGTCGACTTACCATGGTCGATGTGGGCGATAATCGAAAAGTTACGAATGTGCTTCATGATTTGGTGTGACTAAACTCTTTAAAATAAGGACAAGAAAGCCGCTCCAACCATTGATTCAATTCAACGGTAACGACGGCATTTCAATCAAGTTGGCAGATTCTACCCAATTTCTAGCCACTTCGCACTAGCTAATTGGTTCGCCCAACACCCTTAATAGTATGACTTGTTGCGAAGATTGCTGCTCTAATTTCGCAGATAATCGTTTTGCGAGGAAAATGCCTGCAGTGGTTGCGAGCGCAGAGAACAAAATAACTAGCCCTTCCCCCAATGAAAGGAGTGGTGCCAACCACCACTGAGCCACCAATGCGCCCACTATCATGGCAAACAAAGGCACCAAATAAACCACAGCGGCAGATTGCAGTAAGCTCTTTTCAGGCAGACCAATTTCAACTACTTGGCCTGTTTTAACCAGCTTTTGGGTAATCAAATGCCAGTGTAAAGATTTGTTACCTACCGCTTTAGATACAATGCCGGTACCACAGCTCTTTTGTGAAGAGCAACTGCTACAACTGGTTTGTTGTTCGCAGCTCAGCTCAACGTCAAAGCCTGAAGCAACAGGCTTAACGCTCGATACTGTGGCTAATGCAGTCATCATTGTGTGGCACTCTCACTAGTATTAAAAGTGACTGACTGAGCGATACGCTTTGCGGTTGCTGGCGGAATATCACCAATCACAGAAATCTCCCTGTCTCCACGGACGAAGCTATGTAAGGTACGGCGACCTTGACGAACAAGCTGTCCTTTGAGAGACAAGTTATCACTGTCTGATACATATACCGAGAAACTGAACAGTCCATCGCTGTACATTTGGCTCTCAACCATACGCTCTGTATTGGTCATACGATAGCGATTAAGCTCTTTAGGTTCGAACCCATTAGGGATCCAACCCACAGTCCAGAAAGGGTTAGTAATCTGGCCTTTTGGCAGAGATAGGACTTCAGGCAATTTAACCTGATTCAGTCCACCGAGGATCTGAGTAATTCGATCATTTACGCTGTAAGAGATCGTTCTGTACTGCTCTAAGATCTCACCGTCACGATCGACAAGATCGGCACGTAAAGGTAATTTGCTCTTCTCGTCTACCCAAAGCACGTAAGAGTATCGCTGACCATCTTTTGGTACGACACGCAGAACCTGACAAGCTGCCCCTGCTTCACGAGCACGACCTACTTGGATAAAATCATAGAAATCACTTAGTTGGCCTACATCAGAGTTAAGTAGCGGTATCGTCGGTGCAACCATATTACCCGACTCAATGGTAAAAGGCTCAACTCCAGGTTCAATGTAACTCACTTCGTCGCCACGACGAATCACTTCACGTATTGGACCACTTAGATAGACAAGATGTGCGAGTTGTTGATCGTCTGCTTTGGCGTGACGATACAGCAGAGGTTCAATACTGTTTTTCTTTATCAGTATGTAAGACAGTTCGTAACTAAGTTGCTGACTGGCCTCGTTCATTTGATGCAACAAAGCCTCTGCAGCGTTGTCTTCTGCAAAGGCTATTGGTGTATTCAAACTGAACAGTGTCAGCGCACTGATCAGAAATTTTTTCATTCAACTACCGTTTCAGGATTATCGCTATATTCAATGGTTTTCTCACTGTTTAAGCGTAGTTGTAATTCGTAATCTTGTAACATCGCATTAATGCGGCGACGTTGCTCCTGAACATTAATCTCACTTGCTGGTTGTTCAACCGAAGAGCGCGTCAAGCTTACAGGCTCTGCGCTACCAGAAAATGGAATAGTTTGGAGAACAGGTAATGTTTCTGTTTCAGGTGAAGTCGTCGCATCAGAGCCGCCATACTGCTGAACACCTAAAATTACTGCTAAAGAAACACAGGCAGCCATTGCAACTTGACCAAATTGGTTCAACCAAGCAGGTAGTTGTCGGCGAGCTTGCGAAGGCGTCGGTTGAGACTCTTGCAAACGGTGTTGTTCCAACTGAGTTACCGTAGAGTGCGCAGGTTCATTATCGAGCGCTAACGCTACGCTTTCAGCTATATTCCACTCCGGTTTTTCCGGTGCTTCACCTCGCATTACATCACCAATTAAATGGTAATTTTGCCAAGTCTGTAGGCTATCTTGGTCTTTCTCTAATTCAGTAATTAGAGCTTTATCAACCAACTCTCCATCCATGAGTGCTGAAAGTTTCTCTTTGTCAGCCATTATTTTCACCATTAATGTTACTGGTCTAGCGTTGCAGAAGGGGTTGAATTTTCTTTTCAACCGCTTCACGAGCACGGAAGATACGCGAACGTACCGTTCCTACAGGGCAATCCATAACCGCTGCTATTTCTTCGTAGCTTAAGCCATCGAGCTCGCGCAACGTCATCGCGGTTTTTAAATCATCAGGCAGTGCTTCGATTGCACTGAAAACAACACGTTTCAATTCATTGGACAACGTTAAGTTCTCAGGGTTCGAAATTTCTTTTAATGCACTTCCTGTTTCGTAATATTCAGCATCATCAGTATCCACATCTTGTGCAGGCGGTCTGCGCCCTTGGGCAACAAGGTGGTTTTTTGCAGTATTAACGGCAATCCGATATAACCAAGTATAGAAGGCACTTTCACCACGAAAGCTTGGTATCGCTCGGTACGCCTTTATAAATGCTTCTTGCGCTACATCGGGAACATCACCAGGATTATTCACATAGCGAGAAATAAGATTGCAGACTTTGTTTTGGTACTTAGTGACCAACAAATTGAATGCTTGCTTATCCCCATTCTGAACTCGCTCAATTAATACTTGATCGGTCAGCTGCTCGTTCATTCGAGCGGGTACTCCTATCGTTATTCGCCCTTACCTTCTCAGACATGAGCATTAATTATGCAAAATGTAGTCTTGACACCACTGCTTACTTGAGCACTATTGTGACCTAGCAAATAAATATAAGTTCAAAAATTCTTCAAACTATTTTTGCGCAATGAAGCACCAATCTACTTCTTGTCACAGATTGTGAGGATCAAGGTAGAGAAAAGCAATGCTATTTACGAAGAATTGCATTTATGCAAAGCCACTCTCACAGTGGTACTATAGTGAGTTGACTCTTTTGTTTTCAGAGTCAACGTTGCAATTCATTGAAATATTTTAGAGCGGGATCGCTCTGCTACCGTGCCAAGCCAAGACGGTTTTTCGGGATGAAAATGGCACAGGTACAAATTAACTCGGGAATTTAAAAGTTTTATGAACGCAAACCGTGAACATCAATGTGATGTGTTAGTGGTGGGTAGTGGCGCAGCTGGACTCTCGTTAGCGTTACGTGTTGCAGAGTATGGTAAAGTGATCGTACTGAGTAAAGGTCCGCGTAGCGAAGGGGCCACTTACTATGCGCAAGGTGGTATCGCCGCTGTTTTCGACGAGTCGGACAGTATTGAATCTCATGTTCAAGATACCTTAGTAGCCGGTGCGGGCATCTGTGAACAAGATACTGTCGAGTTCATTGCTAAAAATGCCAAAGAATGTGTCCAATGGCTTATCGATGGCGGGGTTCCATTCGATCGCGAAGAAAACGACACTGATGAAGCACCTCGCTATCACTTAACTCGCGAAGGTGGGCACAGTCATCGTCGTATTCTGCATGCGGCTGATGCAACAGGTATGGCAATGCAAACCTCGCTGCAAGACAATGTTCATAATCACCCCAATATTACCGTTTTAGAGCGTCATAATGCGCTCGATCTAATTACTGAAGATAAAGTCGGTGGCGACGAGAAAAAAATCGTTGGTGCCTACATCTGGAACCGTAATCAAGAGCATGTAGAAACCGTTAGAGCTAAGTTTGTTGTTCTTGCTACTGGCGGAGCTTCTAAAGTCTATCAATACACGTCAAATCCAGATGTATCTTCTGGTGATGGTATTGCTATGGCTTGGCGCGCAGGCTGTCGCGTAGCCAACCTAGAATTTAACCAGTTCCACCCGACCTGTTTGTACCATCCTGAAGCGCGTAACTTCTTACTGACTGAAGCACTGCGTGGTGAAGGTGCCTATTTGCGTCGTCCTGACGGTTCTCGCTTTATGCCAGATTTTGATGAGCGTGAAGAGCTTGCACCACGTGATGTTGTAGCACGCGCGATTGACTTCGAAATGAAGCGTTTAGGTGCAGACTGCATGTACCTCGACATCAGCCATAAGCCGGCTGACTTTATCGAAAAGCACTTCCCAACAATTAATATGCGTCTACTCGATCTTGGCATCGATATGACCAAAGAACCTATCCCTGTTGTTCCGGCTGCACACTATACCTGTGGTGGCGTTATGGTTGATCAAACAGGGCAAACCGATCTATCACAGCTTTACGCTATTGGTGAGGTGAGCTATACCGGCCTGCACGGGGCGAACCGTATGGCGTCAAACTCACTATTAGAGTGTGTTGTTTACGCTTGGGCAGCAGCCAATGACATCATTGCCAACATAGACCAAGCAACGCTTCCACCAGCACTTCCAGCTTGGGATGAGAGCCAAGTTAGCTGCTCAGATGAAGAAGTCGTTATCCAACATAACTGGCACGAGTTACGTCTGTTTATGTGGGATTACATGGGTATCGTAAGAACCGATAAGCGCCTTGAGCGAGCACTACGTCGTATCCAACTACTCCAGCAAGAGACTCACGAGTACTACAGCAACTTTAAGGTTTCCAACAACCTGCTTGAGCTGCGTAACCTACTGCAAGTGGCAGAATTAATGGTTCGCTGTGCAATGGAGCGTAAGGAAAGCCGTGGTCTGCACTACACGCTAGACTACCCAGAGCTTGCTGAAGATAGCGGTCCAACCATACTGCTACCGGAAAAACAAAAATAGTAGAGGAAGCTTATACCAATCGGGATAAATAGATGCTCAGATAATTGCGCAGAAAAAATCGCTTAGAGCAAGGCATAGATTGCAGCTAGCTAGTTGTTCTACCTACAAAATCTATAACGATGCTATCAGCGATTTTAGCCAGCAAGAATGACCAGATATTTGTTCCGGTTGGTATCAATGCTCCCTTTTTAGTATCACGACTAAATGCCGATAGTCTTCTTCAGGCATGCTATCACGCCATAAAATAAATCGCTTCTTATCTTGGCGGGTAATAAGTAAACCAAAAGCCACACCGATAAAATTAACACTGCGAATTCGCTCTGTCCCTTGCGCCGTTTTATAAGTCGTGGGTGAGGTAAATTCTACTTCGCCCTGCATTGACGGCAGCAAGATGTCATTGGTTAATGCGCTCTTGATAAGCACAACTATCAAGACGAGAGAGGCGACGAGTGGAATAGATGATAAGACCACAATCAAAAAGACCAGCATCATAACTAAGATGCTGGTCATCGTTGCAGTATAAGAGGGGCTTAGGTAGAACCTAGCGCACTTTACTGAGGTTGTGTGCGACAATCTTATCCACCATAGACGCATGACCTAGATTCTCACTACGGCCATGACCCATAATCCATGTGAACAAGTCTGGATCATCACATTCTAACAAAGACACAAAGTCCTGTTGCTCATTATCTTTTAGGGCGTCAAAACATTCCTCAAAAAAAGGCATGATAACAACATCGAGTTCTAGCATTCCTCGACGACATGCCCATTTGATACGCGCTTTTTCTTCTGCGGTATACATTCTAATTCCTCACCTAATCGGTTGTTTGCGCCGAGTGTAACAAGCAATTTCGCTCACAACTAGGGCGCTAGTCACACTCCCGAGCAAGGTCATGATTTTCCATACCAAGACATGAAAAATTCGCCTACAACTCTAAAGGTTGTTTATCACTAGGATTCAGCGCTAACATACAGTTATTAAGTTTCTATTAGGTATCAATCATGGACTGGCAGAAAGAGTTTGCTCCCCTACAACTAGCGTCAAGCGATGCACTTCCTCAACTTTCAGTTGCGTTACTCCCATCATGGAGTGCGATCACAATGTTTGGCGATGACAAAAAATCCTACCTTCAAGGCCAAGTGACTTGTGACGTAGTGACATTAGATGAGCAAGACTCTACCTTTGGCGCCCACTGTGATGCTAAAGGTAAGGTATGGAGTGCATTTCGACTGTTTCACCACAACGGCGGCTACGCCATGTTTCAGCCTGCCTCTATTATCGATAAAGAGCTGACCGAGCTGAAAAAGTATGCGATTTTTTCTAAGGTAGAAATCAAGCAAACAGAAGATATCGCGCTAGGGCTAATGGGCGATTCTGCAACAAGCTTTATTGACTCTCTTTCATCCCAAACTGGTGATGTGCGCTCTATTGACGGTGGCACTGCGGTTAAAATTGACCAACAGCGTTGGCTACTCTTAATGGAACAATCTAGCGCCGAGCAATTGGTCGCGACTCTTCAAGCAGAGAAAGTGTCCGAAGAGCTTTGGACGTTACACGACATTCAAGCGGGCTTACCACTACTCAATGCCGAGCAGCAAAATGAACACATTCCACAAGCTCTAAACATTCAAGCGCTTGGGGGAATTAGCTTTACCAAAGGTTGTTATACAGGCCAAGAGACTGTCGCTCGCGCTAAATATCGCGGTATCAACAAGCGTGCACTGTTTATCGTTAAAGGCGATGCTGAAGCGGCGATTGACGCTAACGCAGAGCTAGAGCGAGCAGTCGGTGAAAACTGGCGTAGCGCGGGCAAAATTATTGCTAGCTACCGCTACAGCGACAATAAAGCGTTGGCTCTGGTTGTCTTGCCTAACAACCTAGAAGCAGATACTCAACTGCGCTTAAAAGAGCAACCTAACAGCGAATGGGCATTTTCGGCACTGCCATACTCGCTAGAAGATAATGACTGATCCTATCTCAACCCATATTACGCAATATCTAGAAGCGCAGCAGGTTCAGTTTCGCCTGCTGCCGCACCAGACTCCTGCGACAACCATAGAAGATGCGGCAAAGCAGCGAGGGATTAGACCAGAACAGATGGTTAAATCTATTGTGCTGCGTGATATGAGTAACCGCTACGCGATTGCCTGCGCCCCAGGAAACAAAGCGGTCGACCCGAAGAAAGTCCGTGCGCTGTTAGAATGGCGCCGGATGACCTGTGTATCTATGGAAGAGGTGGCGAGCCTGACTGGGTACAAGATTGGCACCGTTGTCCCTTTGCTACTGCGCACACCAATGGTAATTGTATTCGACCAGCAACTTTTGGCAGAGCCTGAAGTCACGATAAGCAGTGGCTCAAATATGGCTGGCATCGCCTTGAGTTGTGACGATCTTATTCAACTCAGCCAGCCTATTATTGGCAATATCTGCCGCGACTAAACGGTTTCTACCCATTAGTGGGTAGAAACCAGTTCCTCTTGTTGCAATCGATTTCATCAAACCATGACCGTTATCGCATCATTAGCCTTTTCTTAATTAAATTATTATTCACCAATAGAGCATAAGTAGTCATAATGAGTTTTTTGAAGTATGCTGTCTCTGTTGGTTAAAGTTCGCTCAGTTGCTTATACATGCTAAGCGACACAATCTTTCAATGAGTTGGTATGTGGCTCGAAAGGTATGTGAATCCTTCTCCAACTAAAAAAGTGAATCCACTGATTGTTTCAGGACATCCACTTTTTGTGTAATGCATCTGTGACTATTCGCCCGCCATGAAGCGGGCTTTTTTTTGATAAAATTTTACAATTCTTTTACACCCACTCTGAAAGTTAAACTATTCTTAAATGTGTCATATAACTAAGGCTTAATATTTCGCGATGGAACTCTTATACGAGTTCCGCTGTCAGAAGATAAGTGAGGTAATTATCACAATAAATTGGATATTTATCCGTGGTTTTGTCTACAGCAACACAAATATCCAAACACACCAGTTTCATCTGCATTTTCCACCATCATAATCACAATTTTCAGGGTGGGAAAAACGTATAATTTGCAGTGCTTGCTAAACATAAGGATAACTGTATGAGACTGTTTAAGCGCTATACACCAGGTATGATTGCTAAACACATTAGTCGGCTATTTAAGGGAAGGATCTACATTTACGGGGTTGGTAAGTTTGAATTTGATAATGGCAAGCTGATCTTGCCAGAAAAGGCTGAACGTAAGCACTTTCAAGCGGTAAAAGAAATTAATCAGGAAGTGATGAAACTCCGCTGCGCTTACGCATAATAGAATCAAGAAGGGTTGGCGATTGCCAACCCTTTGCATTTATACCGTTTGAGATTTGTGCCTTGATTGCTGGGCCAATTGAGGTAAATTCCCTTTCAAACCAAGTGCTCGCTTCATGATCTCATCTTTGGCTCCCGGTAATTGACCGGCAAGTTTCATCCCAATACCACGGATCAGTTTCTTCGCTGGGTTACTTCCTTCAAAAAGATCTTTAAACCCTTGCATTGCGGCAATCATTTTGGCCGCTTCAGACTTACGCCAACGCTCATAACTACGTAGATTGCGCTTAGAGCCAATATCTTCTCCCGCTTGCCAAAGCTGGAGCACTTCTTGGGCTAAACTTGCTGCATCCAGCAAACCGAGATTTACCCCTTGTCCCGCAAGAGGGTGAATGGTGTGCGCCGCATCGCCAACTAAAGCCACACGCTCTGCAACAAAATCACGCGCATAACGCATCTTCAGTGGGAAAGCAAAACGCTCCCCTTCGACTTTACACAGCCCCAAGCGATTATCGAATTCAGCCGTCAGCGCTTTGTTGAACTCCCCTGAAGACATGCTCACCAGTCGTTCAGCTCGACTTGGATCCGTCGACCAGACTATCGAACTGAGATTATCTTCACCTAATGGCAAAAAGGCTAATGGCCCTTGCGGGGTAAAAATTTGTCTTGCGACGCGTTGATGATCTTCTTTAGTACGGATATTGGCGACGATGGCACTGTGGCCGTAATCCCAATGGGTTAACGGAATATCTTGCTGCTTGCGAACCCAAGAGTTGGCCCCATCAGCACCTACCACCAGCTTAGCGGTTAAAGCCTGGCCGCTTTCCAAAGTTAACCAAGCTTCGCTCTCCCCTATCGCCATCGAAGCGCATTTCTCGGGCATAAACAGAGTCACATTGCTTTGCTGCTTAACTTGCTCAAGTAGCGCAAGCTGAATAACTCGGTTTTCAACGATATGACCGAGATCGGGCTGAGCTAACTGCTGAGCTTCAAATTCGATTCGAGCAAAGCTGTCTTGCTCCCACACTTCCATCGCCTGATAAGGTGCTGCTCTACGTTGAGTAATACCTTGCCATGCACCTAGGTTTCTTAACACCGTTTCACTCGAACGGCTCAGCGCTGACACTCGCACATCTGGCAAATCATTCAGCTCGCTCTCAGGCGCACGACTTTCAATCACAGCAATACGTAATTCAGTGTCTTTAAACGCTGCTGCGAGCGCCAAACCCACCATTCCACCGCCAACGATGGCGATATCTACACTTTGCATCATAATTTTGTATCCTTTTTAGCGTCTCTAGCGAGCCACTAAACCTAATGTTCTTCTTAACAAAGGAGTCTTAAGCATGGGCAGGTTATCCATACCGAACAACCCAAGATTTCGACCAACACGCAGTGATAGGTAATCGTTAGAGAAAATATGCACTAAGGCTGAGGTCATTGCGATGGTTGCATGACGATCATCACGACGAGCGTTCTTAAACTGTTTCAGAGTGCAATAGCTTCCAGGATCGTCACTGGATTGAGCAATGCTTTCTGCTAACGTCGCGACGTCACGAATTCCCAAGTTAAACCCTTGGCCAGCAATCGGATGTAGAGTTTGAGCTGCATTGCCAACAATGGCAAAGCGGTGCGAGACATTTTGCTCTCTGTAACGCAATAGCAAAGGGTAACTCGCTCGTTGACCCACTTTTTGTAATTTGCCGAGTCGCCAACCAAAAGCCTGTTGCAGTTCTGACAGAAACTGCTCGTCGCTATAGTTGATGATCTGTTGCGCTTTGTCAGGTCTTACACACCATACCAAGGACATCCGCCCTTGTGACATAGGCAATAACGCCACAGGCCCTGACTCAGTAAAACGCTCAAATGCTCGCCCATTATGAGGTGCCTGAGCACTAATATTGGCGATCACAGCAATCTGTTCAAAGTCATGCTCGTTAAGCTCTATACCGATTTGCTCACAACAAGTGGAGATCGCACCATCAGCGGCAACCAAAAGCTTTCCTTCAACAAGATTGCTATCACTTAACGTAATTGAGACCTTCTCTTCACTGCGCTCGACTTGCTCAACCGCGGCGTGTAGGACTGTAACATTGTTATCTTGCTCGACTTGCTGATGGTAAATACGCCCCACATCGGCAAGTTCAACGACGTAACCCAAAGCATCAACGCCCACTTCTTCAGTAGTAATGTCCGTCATACCCGCGTGAGAGCGATCAGAAACATGAATATGTTCAATGGGCGTTGCCACCTTCGCAATCTCTGGCCACAAGCCAAGCTGCTTTAAAATCGCAACCGTACCGTAGGACAGTGCAATCGAGCGTGAGTCAAAACCCGGATGAGCCGCGTGATCGACTTGAAACGGCTCAATGACAGCAACAGACAAAGGTTGCGGAGCAAGCTTATTGATTGCAAGGGCCAGCGTCATTCCCGCCATCGCACCACCAGCAATCACCACATCAAACTGCTTCATGGAGAATCCTTTTAGTGAATCGTTGGTGCTTGCTGAGGGTCAGCTTTTTTTTGCCCAAATTCAGCATGGATAGTTAATACACATGCTTTAACATGCTCAATGACTTGCTCTAGTAGTTGAGCCTGCTCTTCTAGATCGTCATCTTCGTCAATGCCGAGCTTAGCGATTTCTTCTAAATCAGCGAGCGCCTCTTTAACATCGCTTGACGCTTTCTTAAGTTCAGCATTCACCAAGCCTAAGCCTGAAATAAAATGGTTCACCCAATCAGCAAGACCATCGGCAATATCAAACAACGAAGCGCTAGCTTCTTCGTCTGGTAGTAGCATTTCGATATCCATACCAGAGCCCGTTAATTCAGCAATGCTTGCATCCAACGTAGCTTGTGCCAGTTGCAATACTTTACTTGGCCAGCCCATACCTTCGCTTACATAATCAAAAACCATCGGTTGCCAGCTTTTATCAGTCAAGCTTAAGCCACCACTTAACATTCCAGTTAATAATCCGTGCAACTCGGCAGGGTTCACTGCAAGCCCAGCAGACTGAAGCTCAGTGGCAAATGCTAAGTAATCAGGTAGTTTTGTTTCGCTCATTGGATTAGCCTAAATATGTCTAAATATCCTCAATCGTATCACTTACCATCGCGAGCGAAAACGAGCGATTAGCAATTGTGGGCAGCTTTTACACAAATTGCCCAATTACTGTGTTATTGCGCCCTGATTTGCTTATCGCTGTTCTGAAAAGCTTGAATCTTAATGGGCGTTTTCCTATAGTTTCTTCCTCGGTGATTATCTGCTTTATCACCTTAGGCAACAGATATAGAGTCGATATGAGTAATCAAGCGGTAGAAGTTGAAATCTTAGGCAAACTCACTCGGGTAAATTGTCCGGCAGGGCAAGAAGAGTCATTGATTAAAGCCGCAGAGCGTCTTGAAGAACGTTTACAAGACATGTCAGCCAAAACCAAGATTACTAATGAAGTTCAACTTTTGACCTTTGTTGCGTTAAACTTTTGTCATGAGCTTGAAGCTCGTGATAGTAATTCTAAGCAGGAACAAGATGCCATGTTTGAGCGAATGGAACTCCTTTCGGCATCACTAGACAGCGCGATTAGTAAAGTAAAGCCAGGACAGCAATAAACCTTTACACCGTCAAGAATTTACCCTGGAGTGTTCGTTAGGGGATTAAGTCCCTGAGCCGATAAGCAATACCTAAGGGTTAGTACTTGATAGCTATTGAGCAAGCTCGGCTTGTACCGAGAAGCCTACGGTTATCTCTGCTGATCCGCCTTGAACCAGCTGGTTCAAGGGTCCATTTCTCCAACGGCACTCTGGGGTATCCCTTTCACGATACCCTGCAACCATGGGTAACGTCATGACGCTTTCCAGACAAGACTTCCGTAAAAGCATCCGCCAAAAACGCAACCAATTATCCAGTGATGTGCAACATCTCGCCGGTTTAGACTTGGTGCGACAATTTTCACAGCTACCTGAGCTCGCGCAAGCACAACATATTGCCTTGTACCTTACGACTGACGGTGAACTTGAAACCATGCCCCTCATTGAGTGGCTATGGCAGCAAGGTAAAAAGACTTACCTGCCCGTCATTCATCCTTTTTCCAAAGGTCACCTGTTGTTTCTACACTATGACAGCTCAACCCCTATGGTGCTCAATCGCTATTCAATTGCTGAACCTAAGCTTGATCAAACCACAATCCTGCCGGCAAAGTCTCTCGACATCATTTGCACGCCATTGGTCGGTTTTGACTCGACAGGCCATCGCCTTGGCATGGGTGGCGGGTATTACGACCGCACTTTAGAACCTTGGTTTAAGACAGGTCAAGGCCCTATGCCTATTGGCCTAGCGCATGATTGCCAACACGTCGAGAAACTACCTATCGAGTCTTGGGATGTCCCTTTACCTAAAATTGTGACTCCAACCAAGATTTGGCAATGGGATTAACCCTGCTCGCTAGAATCCGCTAGCTTGGCTTCAAGTCTGCTAGAGATAGGGCTATAATCGCGCCGCAATCATTTTTATTACCGCCTTTAGGAGATGAGCAATGACTCAAGATGAAATGAAGAAAGAAGCTGGTTGGGCAGCACTTAAGTATGTCGAAAAAGGCAGCATTGTAGGTGTTGGTACGGGCTCGACGGTAAATCACTTCATCGATGCACTAGCAACCATGAAAGAAGAGATTAAAGGTGCGGTTTCAAGCTCTGAAGCGTCAACGAAGAAACTTGAAGAGTTAGAGATTAAGGTTTTCGACTGTAATGAAGTCGCGGGCCTAGATATCTATGTTGACGGTGCTGACGAAATCAACGCGACTCGCGATATGATCAAAGGCGGCGGCGCTGCCCTAACGCGTGAGAAAATCGTTGCTGCTATTTCAGACAAATTTGTTTGTATCGTCGACAACACGAAAGCGGTTGATGTACTGGGTAACTTCCCTCTACCTGTTGAAGTGATTCCAATGGCACGCTCATACGTGGCTCGCGAGTTAGTTAAGCTAGGTGGTGATCCTGCATACCGTGAAGGTGTTATCACAGACAACGGCAATGTGATTCTTGATGTTTACGGCATGCAGATTACTGATCCAAAAGATCTTGAAGATAAAATCAATGCCATCGCTGGCGTAGTTACCGTTGGTCTATTTGCCCACCGTGGTGCAGACGTAGTAATTACTGGCACGCCAGAAGGTGCAAAAATCGAAGAATAAGCGCTTCATTTTTGTCATTTCATTACAAACGGTGCCTATTGGCGCCGTTTTTTCATTTTACTCTATAAAAATTATGCCTTATTCCGTAATTTTCTTACCCAAAGTGTATTTTTTTTGTTAACTTAATGGTCAGAAGACGCACAAGGAAAACGTTTGCGTGCCACATAACGTCTACAAAAACGTTTGCTTTACCTGCTTTTGCTTAATGTGCGCCCGTTAAGCCCAAATTTCCCCACTTTAAGGAAGAAGACAATGGCCAAAGTTTCACTGGAAAAAGATAAAATTAAAATCCTCTTGCTTGAAGGTCTACACCCATCATCTGTAGAAGTTCTTCAGGCTGCTGGCTACACCAATATTGAATACCACAAAGGCTCGCTTCCAGAGGAAGAGTTACTTGAAGCGGTGAAAGACGTTCACTTTATCGGTATTCGCTCGCGCACTAATCTATCTCAGCAAGTGATTGACGCAGCAGAGAAACTGGTTGCGATTGGCTGTTTCTGTATTGGTACCAACCAAGTTGATCTTAAAGCAGCGGCGACTCGCGGCATTCCAGTGTTTAACGCACCATTCTCAAACACGCGCAGTGTGGCAGAGCTGGTTCTTGGACAAGTCCTACTGCTGCTACGTGGTATCCCAGAGAAGAACGCTTTAGCGCACCGTGGCATTTGGAAGAAAAGTGCCGACAACTCATACGAAGCTCGCGGCAAGCGCTTAGGTATTATTGGTTACGGCCATATCGGTACTCAGCTAGGCATTATCGCTGAAAACCTTGGTATGCGTGTTTACTTCTACGATATTGAAAACAAGTTATCACTCGGTAACGCTACTCAAGTTCATACTATGAGTGAACTGCTGAATAAGTGTGATGTTATTTCGCTTCATGTTCCGGAAACGGCTGGAACCAAGAACATGATGGGCGCGGAAGAGTTTGCTCGAATGAAGCCAGGTTCAATCTTCATCAACGCTGCTCGCGGTACTGTGGTAGATATTGAAGCGCTATGCCACAGCCTAGAAGCAGGTCACCTTGCTGGCGCGGCAATTGACGTGTTCCCAACAGAGCCAAAAACAAACGCAGACCCATTTGAGTCACCACTGCAGAAGTTTGACAATGTTATCTTAACGCCTCACGTTGGCGGCTCAACTCAAGAAGCGCAAGAAAACATTGGTGTTGAAGTGGCTGGCAAGCTAGCTAAGTACTCAGATAACGGTTCTACCCTATCAAGTGTTAACTTCCCTGAAGTGTCACTGCCAGAGCACCGCGACTGTTCACGCTTACTACACATTCACCAAAACCGTCCGGGTATCCTGACGCAAATTAACACCATTTTTGCTGAAGAAGGGATTAACATCGCCGGTCAGTACCTGCAAACGGCCGCAGATTTCGGTTATGTGGTTATTGATGTGGAAACAGAGCGCTCAGAAGAAGCACTTAAGAAACTTAAGAGCATCGAAGGGACTATCCGCGCACGTATCCTGCACTAATCCCGCTGTTAAGATCGAAAAAACCACCGACTTGTCGGTGGTTTTTTTGTTGGATTGTTAACAAGTTAAGGTTTTAGAGCACGCTCACCACGAGCAATGCCCACAACGCCGCTTCGCGCTACTTCAATCACTTCTGTCACTTCCGACAGTGCCTGAATAAAGGCATCAAGTTTCTCGCTAGTACCCGCCATTTGTACTGTGTACTGAGAGGCTGTGACATCAACAATCTGTCCACGGAAAATATCGGCTGTACGCTTAACTTCCGCGCGAGAGAATCCACTCGCCTTTACTTTTACCATCATCAATTCGCGTTCAATATGGTCAAGCTCAGAGACCTCTTGAACTTTAAGCACATCAATCAGCTTGTTTAATTGCTTCTGGATCTGCTCTAGCTCCATATCGTCTGAAATAGTGGTAATGTTCAGGCGCGATAAGGTTTCATCATCGGTTGGTGAAACGGTCAGAGATTCAATGTTGTAAGCGCGCTGAGAGAAAAGGCCAACCACGCGAGAAAGTGCACCGGGTTGGTTTTCCATTAGTAGTGAAATAATGTGTCTCATATTAAGTTCTCTCCGTCTTGCTTAACCACATTTTGTCCATGCCTTCGCCTTTGATCTGCATTGGGTATACATGCTCTGTTTCATCAACATTGATATCTACAAACACCAATCTATCTTTCATATCTAGCGCTTGCTTCAAACCAGCCTCAAGCTGATCTGGTGACTCAATGCGAATCCCCACATGTCCATATGCTTCTGCGATAGCTGCAAAATCAGGAACAGAACTCATGTAAGAGTTAGAGTGTCGACCTTGGTAAATAATGTCTTGCCACTGCTTTACCATGCCTAAGAATCGGTTGTTGAGGTTAATAATCTTAACCGGAATATCGTATTGCATTGCCGTCGATAGCTCCTGAATGTTCATCTGGATACTACCGTCACCGGTAACAACAACAACTTCTTCGTCTGGTTTAGCGAATTTCACACCCATTCCCGCAGGTAGGCCAAAGCCCATAGTGCCAAGACCACCAGAATTGATCCAACGACGCGGTTTGTTGAATGGATAGTACAGCGCAGCAAACATCTGGTGCTGACCTACATCAGAGGCAACGTAAGCATCACCATTGGTCAGTTTGTGCAGTGTTTCAATAACTTGTTGCGGTTTAATACGCTCCGGAGACGTTTCGTAAGACAAGCATTGACGTTCACGCCACACTTGAATCTCATCCCACCAGCGATTCAATGCTTCTTGATCATTGGTGCTGCCCTGCTCTTCTAGCAAGTTAACCATGCTCTCAAGGACTTTCTCAGCCGAACCTACGATGGGAAGATCGGCTTTTACGTTCTTTGAAATCGAAGAAGGATCGATATCAATATGCATCACTTTAGCATCAGGACAGTACTTTTCTAGGTTGTTAGTGGTTCGGTCATCAAAACGAACACCGACACCAAAAATCAGATCTGCATTGTGCATAGCCATGTTAGCTTCATACACACCGTGCATACCTAACATGCCTAAAGAATTCTTATGTGTGCCTGGAAACGCGCCAAGCCCCATTAAGGTACTGACCACTGGCAAGTTTAGCGCTTCGGCCAGTTTAGTAAGATGCTGCTCAGCTTCAGAAATGACCGCACCACCACCAACATAAAGTACTGGCTTCTTCGCTTCTAAAAGCGTCTTAAGACCTTTTTTGATCTGGCCTTTATGACCAGTAGTTGTCGGTTTGTATGAGCGCATCGACAATGATTGCGGGTATTCATATGGCAATTTTACCTGAGGATTCATGACATCTTTAGGTAAGTCGATCAAAACTGGGCCAGGTCTACCGGTAGTGGCAATATAGAAAGCTTTCTTCACTGTTTCAGGAATATCTTCTGCTTTCTTAACAAGGAAACTGTGTTTAACCACTGGGCGAGATACACCAACGATGTCACACTCTTGGAAGGCGTCGTTACCAATCATGTTGTTTGGCACGTTACCTGAGATAACGATCATTGGGATTGAGTCCATGTATGCGGTCGCAATACCTGTGATGGTATTAGTTGCACCAGGACCTGAACAGACTAGCACCACGCCAGGGTTGCCAGTCGCACGTGCATAACCATCAGCCATATGCGTAGCGGCTTGCTCATGACGTACTAGAACGTGTTTGATTTGGTCGGTTTTAGCGTGAAGCGCATCGTAAATATCAAGAACAGAGCCTCCTGGGTAACCAAAGATCTGTTCAACGTTTTCTTCGATCAGAGATTGCACAACCATCTCTGCACCGGACAACATTGCTGCCATATTATTCTCCTTAACCAGTTTTCCGCCACATAAGGTCAATGTGATGGACTGGTTTTTCATAGTTAGGTCTTATTCGTAGCCTAAATCGAAATACTTCCACTTTTTCGGCTATGTCTTGCTCACAGGTAACATAAAGCAAGGTCACGCAACAAATGTAACGTTTTATTATCAATGGGTCTAATGCGATTTCCATCTCACTTTAAACAATATGCTATTTATCAACATCAAGTTACAGAAACCGGCTAATAAGAAAACCAAAACTAGATAGTTAAACCATAAATACAAATAAATTCGGTTAATAATTTTAGACTAACTTTTCAATATTCAGCGAATCGTCGTGGTAAGTAAGCTGAAAAGCAGGATAAAAAAATCCCTCAGAAAGCAAATAATCTCTCTGAGGGATTTTTAAACAGTTGCGAAATTTACTAGCGAGAAAGTTACTTCTTCTCTACCTTATCGTTGTACATTTCTTCAATTTCATCCTGATATTTGTCGTTAATCACTTTGCGACGCAGTTTCTGTGTCGGTGTTAACTCACCAGCATCCATTGAGAAAGCCTTTGGTAGCAGTTTAAATTTCTTCACCTGCTCAAATTTAGCCAGTTCTTGCTGTAATTCGTTGACGCGTTTTTCTAGCATCTCCACCACTTGGTGGTGCTTAATTAGCTCAACGCGATCGTGGTATTTGATGTTTAGTTCTTTGGCATACTCTTCCAAAGAGTCGTAGCAAGGAACAATAAGAGCCGAAACAAACTTGCGCGTGTCTGCAATAACAGCGATCTGTTCGATAAAGTGATCTTTACCAATCGCACCTTCAATCATCTGCGGCGCGATGTATTTACCACCCGATGTCTTCATCAGCTCTTTAATTCGATCGGTAATAAACAGGTTACCATTTTCATCGATATGACCTGCATCACCGGTTTTTAAGAAGCCATGCTCATCGAACGTCTTAGCTGTCTCTTCCGGCATCTTGTAGTAGCCACGCATTACCATAGGGCCACGAACTAAGATCTCATTGTTTTCACCAATCTTAACCTGAGCACCTGGCATCGCCATACCAATCGAGTCTGGGTTAAAGCACTTATCATCCCAACACGATACGGTCGCAGTGGTTTCTGTCATGCCATAACCAAGCTTGACGTTGATCCCGATAGCATGGAAAAAACGACCTATGGTTTCGTCTAGCTTTGCGCCCCCACAAGGCATAAAGTTGATTTGTCCACCGAGTAGTGCTCGTAATTTCGATAGCACTAACTTATCCGCCAAAGCATGAGACTTCTTGAGTACGATTGAAGGTTTACGTCCTTCTTGATGACACACAGCCATCTTAGCGCCCATGTTGACTGCCCAAGTAAACAAGACTTTGCGAATAAATGGTGCTTTGGCGACTTTTTCATGAATGGCAGAGAAAATCTTTTCGTAAAAGCGCGGAACCGCACACATCACGGTTGGGCGTACTTCACTCAAGGCGTCACGAACCTGCATGGTATCTTGCAGATAGCAGTTGGTCGCCCCTCTATACAAAACGTAGAAAGTCCAAGCACGTTCAAATACATGAGAAAGAGGTAAGAAGCTAAGAGAAACATCGCTCTGCGATAAGCTTAAACGCTGATCATGTCCTTCAAGCTGAGCACCAATGTTGGCGTAATCTAGCATCACGCCTTTCGGTTGACCTGTAGTACCTGAGGTGTAAATCAAAGTAAGAAGATCATCAAGATTCGCTTGTTCTAAAAGGATATCAAGCTCTTGCTGATGCACTTTATCTACATTGGCAATCAGTCGCTGCCAACTAATGGCAAACTCATGTTCACCCACATCGATGTCATCAGACATCGCGACGATAAGTTCAAGCTGCTCACATTGGTCAAAAATAGACACGGCAGCGTCAAATTGAGGCTGCTCACCAACAAACAGCACTCGGACGTCAGCATCTTGCAAGATGTAAGCAGATTGAGCCGCCGTGTTGGTTGGGTAAATCGGTACGGTCACCGCACGAACTTGCAGAGCGGCAAAGTCTGCGATTGTCCACTGCGGCATATTGTTAGAGAAGATACCGATCTTGTCTTGAATTCGGATACCGTGAGCCAATAGAGCAAGTGACAAACCGTCCACTTGCTGACCAAACTGCTTCCAGCTAATGCCATTCCAAACATTGCCTACTTTATGCTTAAGCGCAATGCGATCATTGCCTTTTGCAATCTGGTCTCGAATACGTTTTACGATATGAAAATCTAGGTTGGCCATCTTTACTACCTTTAGCTTACACCTGTAAGCTTTAATCAGCGCACAAGTGTACATTTCGCTTTAGAAAAGGCAACTGATGAGCGTCAAAGTTATCAATATAAATAGTAAAAAACCTTGAATGGCGGGACCATTCAAGGTTTTAAATTGCAGTAAAATGTGACGATTAATCTAGTGCGACAACTTCGCCACAAATCATCATCAGTTGGTCACGAAGCCAAATGTGGCCTTTGTCTTTTTCGCTTGATTCGTGCCAGCTTAAGTAGCCGCTGATCTTGCCATTTTCGAATGGGAAGTCGATCACTTGTAGCTGCTCTTTGTTTGCTGCGTTCTCAACCATCCAACGAGGAGCAATCGTTACCAGTTCAGATTGACCAACAACGTAAAGGACGTTGCTCAGGCTTGTACCTTCATAGTATGCCTGAACGTCTAGGTCGCGGTATGCCTGCTCAGAGAAGCTACGCTGACCATGAACTTTAGAGAGCTTAGCATGACGCTCACGAACCAATAGGTCAGGTGTCACGACACCTTGAATACGAGGGTGAGCTTTAGAAGCAACAACAACTAACTCGTCTTGGAAGATTTCTGTGCTTGAGAAGCCTTGCTCATCAAAACGTGCGTAATCAATAACAAAGTCGATCTCTTGGTAACGCATACGCTCAGCTAGCTGACGATCAAACTCAGCATCAAGGTGAAGCTGAACATTTGGCGCTAGTTCATGAATAGTCGACATGATCTTTGGAGCAAAACGCATATCACATGGGCTACAGATCGCCAGTTTAAATAGACGCGTTGATGTTTCTGGAGAGAACACTGAGCTAGGTAGCTCGTTACGGATTAGTTGTAACGCTTGACGAACAGGACCAAACAATTGGCGAGCACGCTGAGTTGGCTGAATACCACGACCCTGACGCATAAATAGCTCATCGTTAAACATGACTTTTAGGCGAGCAACTGCATTACTAACTGCTGGTTGAGACATACCTAAGTTATGTGCAGCACGAGTGATATTTTGCTCTTGCATAACCGCATCAAACACAGTTAAAAGGTTTAGATCTACTCCACGTAAAGTACTTTCCATGCGGTAGCTAGCGATAGCACTCATAGACTCTTTCTTATCAATCATTGGGGATGCCTCTTTAAATTCTTCAGCGTATATGGTCGTTAAATTGAAATTTGAGTTAGGAATAGAAAACCCATTTCTCGCGTCATCTGTTGTATTTATTTGTTAGATGTTTGTCGGCGAACCATTACTATCAACGAATCATTCAGCGATTAGCAATAAGATTGACAATTAATCAGTATTTTTTACCTATAATCCTGAATAGTTATTAAATTACAAATAGTTAAATAGATTATAAAAAGTTATAAAGCACACTGTTTTATAGATATATATAGAAATTTGATATTAATTCCCCCTGTTAAAACTCAGTATCAGACATGAGCCAAAGCTATAATTCGAATAGTGGAAACAAAAACAGCATCAATAATTGATGCTGTTATTCGATATGAGTAAAACGTTTGCTATAGATTGGTGACGTAACTAGGAAAGTCGACTTTCTCCCATAAACTCTCCGTCAAGACAGATTTGTCTTCCCAATCACCCTGTTTAATCCAAGCGACAATGGCTTCTGCTACGTCTGGATAATTGACACTCTCAGCGCTCGATTCATCTAGCCAATTTCGTACCACAGCCGCATCTAAGATTTCCATACAAGTCGCTAAGCCCAAGTCTTCCAGAGTTGCCACGTTGCTCACTTGTTCAAACTGCCCCGTCAATGGCTTGAGTAACAGCTTCTTACCAAGAGTGAGTGCCTCAGAAGGAAGTTCAAAACCACCATTCGCAATCACCCCTTTGCAGCGCTGAAGGTGAAGTTGAAACGAGTATAAACTTAACGGCATAAACTCTATGTTGTCGATTGTCTTCGGTTCAATGACTTCGGGGTGATAACAGACAAAATGTTGACTGGTAAATCTCAGTAATAACTCAGTGATATCAGAAATACTCTCAAACGGTAAGTAGACCAGAACAAAGGCTTCCTCCACCGTATCACCGCTTGGAGTGTGAATAATGGGCGGCAAGATAGGCTGATCGAAATGATACCAATGCAAACCAATATGATGCTGCGCGGGAGCAAAGTGCTTTATCACCTTTTTATCCAACCAACTGGCCCCTTTTAGTGGCACTGAGTATCGGAACGCATTCTGATGACTAATACTGATCGATGGAACACCCTGTTTTTTCGCCGCCCATGCAGAGACAGGTTCAAAATCGTTGAGAACCAGATCGTAGCGAGATAAATCAAGTTCACTGACATCACGCCAGAACTGCCATAAGCTGTTAGAAATACAGGTTTTAAAGTAATTCACTCTGCCTTTGTCTGTTGCAAAGGTTAAACCTCGTCGAGTTTGATAATCACCAAACTGCTCCATACAGAAGTACTTACTCTCTTCTCGGCCAGTAAACAGATAATCGACCTGCATACCGGCTTCAGCCAAGCATTTCGACATTGCTCTAGCACGCGCAATATGCCCGTTGCCCGTCCCTTGCACTCCGTATAAGATTTTCATTGTTCAACTCCCGATTATGGTTAATGCTAATTGAGCACAACCAATACCAAGCAAAGCCCCTAACAAAACATCCGTCAGAAAGTGCACGCCAAGCAAAATACGTGAACTGGCTATCAAGGTTGCCCAGATAAGCGTGACGACTTCCAGATCAACGAAGTAATGACCTGTGATTGAAGCCATAAGAAAAGCAGCAGCAGTATGGCCAGAAGGAAGACTGTAACGATCTGAAGGAGTGATAAACGAGGTCACTAAGTCGCACAACTCTTGCGGGCGGCGACGTTTAAACGAGTTCTTAGCTAACCAATAGATTGGCAACTCCATTGCAAATGCCAGCAACCCAGCCAACAAAAACAACTTGCCTTCAATTCCTGCAAACAAGTACGCGAACACGCCAAAGGCAATGTATAGATGCCCATCACCAGTATGTGAAACAGCTTTACTGATACGCGAGACAGGATAATTAAATCTGTGCTGGAGACAGAACAGAGAGAACGCCAGATCAAACTTGGCAATAGGTTCGATTGAACGCATTACCGACTCCTTTTATTGACGGTGTTGCGATCACACTAAGTGGATTTAGTGACAGCTCGGTGAATGTTTTGCGGTAGTTCGGTTACACGGACTTAATATGGTTAGCCAAGCAAGACATTCACCTTTTCAATATAAAGAGGGCTTAAAAGCACCGATTTTGCGTGTTTTTAGGTTGAACTGATCTGACTTGAATAAAAAAACAACTTTAGGGTTGACGTTGACTCTTGAGTGCGGTACTAATTTGTTAACTTAAATTTGTGGATTATTTAACGCCCTTAAAGGAACCGTTAACAATGATGAACCGTTTTTCTATCCTGCTGAGCCTCCTCCTTATCGTGACACAATCGCGCGGGTAGGCTGTGGAAGAAAAATAACCACACAGAATTACACAAAACCCGCACTTAGATGCGGGTTTTTTTATACCTAGCTTTTTATTGCTAAGTAACGGAAGTAAACGATTAACAGATGTGAAAAACATCGAATCACTAAGGAAGCAAACATGAACGATCAAGTCATTATTTTCGACACCACTTTGCGTGATGGCGAACAAGCGTTGTCAGCAAGCTTGACGGTTAAAGAAAAACTGCAAATTGCCTACGCACTTGAAAGGCTCGGCGTTGATGTGATTGAAGCAGGTTTTCCTGTTTCATCGCCTGGTGATTTTGAATCTGTCCAGACCATTGCGCGCAACATCAAAAACAGCCGAATCTGTGGTCTTTCGCGTGCCGTTGCGAAAGATATTGATGCCGCAGCTGAAGCGCTAAAAGTTGCTGAACAGTTCCGTATCCATACCTTTATTTCTACTTCCACAGTTCATGTCCAAGACAAGCTTCGCCGTAGCTACGATGACGTAGTTGAAATGGGCGTTAAAGCGGTTAAGCATGCTCGCCAATACACCGACGACGTTGAGTTTTCGTGTGAAGATGCAGGTCGTACACCAATCGACAATTTGTGTCGTATGGTTGAAGCTGCGATTGACGCTGGCGCAAACACCATCAATATTCCTGATACTGTTGGCTACACAGTCCCTAACGAATTTGGCGGTATCATCCATACTCTATTTAACCGCGTACCGAACATCGACAAAGCGATCATCTCAGTACACTGTCATGATGACTTAGGTATGTCTGTTGCTAACTCAATTGCCGCAGTACAAGCAGGTGCGCGACAAATCGAAGGAACCATTAACGGAATCGGTGAACGTGCTGGTAACTGTTCTTTGGAAGAGATCGCGATGATCATCAAGACTCGCCAAGAGCTATTAGGTGTTCATACCGGCCTTAAACACGATGAAATCCATCGTACCAGTAAGTTGGTCAGCCAACTTTGTAATATGCCGATTCAGGACAACAAGGCTATCGTAGGTGCTAACGCATTCAGCCACTCTTCAGGTATTCACCAAGATGGCATGCTAAAGAACAAGAACACCTACGAAATCATGACGCCTGAGTCTATCGGCCTTAAGAACCAAGCACTAAACCTAACCAGTCGTAGTGGTCGCGCAGCTGTGAAAAGCCACATGGATACCATGGGCTACAAAGAAGATGAGTACAACCTAGATGCCTTGTATGAAGACTTCTTGAAGCTAGCCGACCGTAAGGGCCAAGTTTTCGATTACGATTTAGAAGCCTTGATGCATTTCTCAAATCTTCGCGAAGAAGATGATTTCTACAAACTTAACTACCTAAGCGTTCAGTCAGGTAGTGTCATGGCGACAACCAGTATCAAACTGCAGTGTGGTGATGAAGAACAATCAGAAGCCGCTGTGGGTAATGGTCCGGTCGATGCGCTTTACCAGTGTATCTATCGAGTAACCGGATATGATATTGTGCTAGATAAGTTTGATTTAACGGCAAAAGGGGAAGGTGAAGACGGTCTAGGTCAAGCCGATATCATCGCCAACTATAAAGGCCGTAAGTACCATGGTACAGGTGTTTCAACCGATATTGTTGAAGCATCAGGTCAAGCACTACTGCACGTAATCAATAGCATCCATCGTGCAGATAAGATTGCTGAAATCAAACAGAAAAAAATCGAAACCGTATAGATTTAAAAGACTCCAGGGACGCGAGTCGTCCCTTGAGCTTAAAAGAAATAAAAATACTCAAGGACTAACATGACAGACAAAACTTACAAAATTGCCGTTTTACCAGGAGATGGCATTGGCCCAGAAGTAATGGCTCAGGCACATAAAGTACTGGATGCGATCGAGAAGAAGCACGCTATCGAATTCGCTCGTGATGAACACGACGTAGGTGGCATCGCGATTGATAATCATGGCTGCCCGTTACCAGAATCGACAGTGAAAGCATGTGAAGAATCTGATGCTGTGCTTTTTGGCTCTGTAGGCGGTCCGAAATGGGAACACCTGCCACCAAACGATCAGCCTGAGCGTGGTGCCCTACTTCCGCTACGTAAGCACTTCCAACTGTTCTGTAATCTACGTCCTGCTCAAATCCACCAAGGCCTAGAAGCTTTCTCACCACTACGCGCAGATATCTCTGGTAACGGTTTTGATATTGTCGTGGTTCGTGAACTGACTGGCGGTATCTATTTCGGTCAGCCAAAAGGTCGTGAAGGTGAAGGTCCAAACGAGAAAGCGTTCGATACTGAGGTCTACCATCGTTTTGAGATTGAGCGCATTGCTAAGATAGCATTCGAATCAGCGCGTTTACGTCGCAAGAAAGTGTGCTCTATCGATAAAGCGAACGTACTTCAGAGCTCAATTCTATGGCGTGAAGTGGTCGAAGAGATCGCTAAAGATTACCCAGATGTAGAGCTATCACATATGTATATCGATAACGCAACTATGCAGCTAATCAAAGATCCTGCACAGTTTGACGTTATGCTTTGTTCAAACATCTTCGGCGATATCATCTCTGACGAGTGTGCGATGATCACAGGCTCTATGGGCATGTTGCCATCAGCGTCGCTAAACGAAAGTAAGTTCGGCCTCTACGAACCAGCGGGCGGCAGTGCTCCAGATATTGCAGGAAAGAACATTGCAAACCCAGTAGCGCAGATCCTATCAGCAGCGCTTATGTTGCGTTACAGCCTAGGTGAAGAAGCTGCAGCGCAAGACATTGAAGCGGCAGTGTCTAAAGCACTATCGGCGGGCGAGCTAACCGGTGACCTATCAGGTGACAAACCAGCACTATCGACCTCAGAAATGGGCCATAAGATCGCAGAGTACATCCTGAACTCATAATTACTAAATACACAAACACAACAGATTAAAGTCGTCATTAATAATACCAACCCAATGGCAGAGGTACTTCCTTTAAGTCATTGGTGCTGCAACAAGGCAGCGATATCAATCAGACTTGGGAGTTTAGCCCGCTAAATGACCAAGCTGATTGAGAGAAGCTAACGTAGTTGTGGTGACAAGGACGACGAGGAAGAGCAATGGGCAAAACATTATACGAGAAAGTCTACGACGCACACGTTGCCGTAGCCGCCGAGGGTGAAAACCCAATTTTATACATCGACCGCCACTTGGTTCATGAAGTAACCTCTCCACAGGCGTTCGATGGCTTGCGTGAAAAAGGTCGTCAGGTTCGTCAGGTAAGCAAGACGTTTGCAACCATGGACCACAACGTTTCAACGCAAACTAAAGACATCAATGCATCCGGAGAGATGGCGCGTATCCAGATGGAAACGCTATCTAAAAACTGTGAAGAGTTTGGTGTCACCCTTTACGACATCAACCACAAATACCAAGGTATTGTGCATGTTATGGGCCCTGAGTTAGGTATCACTCTACCAGGCATGACGATTGTTTGTGGTGACTCACACACAGCGACTCACGGTGCATTCGGTTCTTTAGCTTTTGGTATTGGTACATCAGAAGTTGAGCACGTTCTAGCAACTCAAACGCTAAAACAAGCGCGCGCAAAAACCATGAAGATCGAAGTGAAAGGCAAGGTAGCAGCGGGCATCACTGCGAAAGATATCGTCCTAGCTATCATCGGTGAAACAACCGCAGCGGGTGGTACTGGCTACGTAGTTGAGTTCTGTGGTGAAGCAATTACTGATCTTACGATGGAAGGTCGTATGACAGTGTGTAACATGGCTATCGAGTTAGGTGCTAAAGCAGGTCTGATCGCGCCAGATGAAACCACGTTCGAATACATCAAAGGCCGCAAGTTCGCGCCTCAGGGTCAAGACCTAGATGCGGCAATTGAATACTGGTCGTCTCTAAAAACTGACGATGATGCTGAGTTTGACGCAGTCGTAACGCTAAACGCAGCGGATATCAAACCTCAAGTCACTTGGGGGACAAACCCAGGCCAAGTGATCGCGGTAGATGAGCCAATTCCAGCACCAGAAAGCTTCGCAGATCCTGTAGAAAAAGCATCGGCAGAAAAAGCGCTGGCTTACATGGGTCTAGAAGCAGGCAAAGCACTATCTGACTACAAAGTAGACAAAGTTTTCGTAGGCTCTTGTACTAACTCTCGTATCGAAGACATGCGCGCTGCAGCTGAAGTAGCTAAAGGTCGCAAGGTCGCCGATAACGTACAAGCACTTATTGTTCCTGGCTCAGAGCAAGTAAAAGCTCAAGCAGAAGCAGAAGGATTAGACGTGATCTTTAAAGACGCAGGCTTTGAATGGCGTCTGCCGGGTTGCTCTATGTGTCTAGCAATGAACAATGACCGCTTAGGTCCGCACGAGCGCTGTGCGTCTACTTCAAACCGTAACTTTGAAGGTCGCCAAGGCCGTGATGGTCGTACCCACCTAGTGAGCCCTGCGATGGCGGCGGCAGCAGCAATTGCTGGTCACTTTGTTGATATTCGTGAACTAGATTAAGGAGCAAATACATGTCAGGTTTTAAACAACACACAGGCTTAGTTGTTCCTCTAGATGCAGCGAACGTAGATACCGATGCAATCATTCCTAAGCAGTTCCTGCAAAAGGTGTCCCGTCTAGGCTTTGGTAAACACTTATTCCATGATTGGCGTTTCCTTGATGACGCAGGTGAGCAGCCAAACCCAGAGTTTGTAATGAACGCACCTCGCTATCAAGGGGCTTCTATTCTGCTAGCTCGTGAAAACTTTGGTTGTGGTTCATCACGTGAACACGCGCCATGGGCATTAGCAGATTACGGCATCAAAGCGATGATCGCGCCAAGCTTTGCCGATATTTTTTACGGTAACTCGATCAACAACCAGATGGTTCCTGTACGACTAACTGAGCAAGAAGTCGATGAAATTTTCCAGTTCGTCGAAGCAAACCAAGGCGCAGAAGTTGAGGTCGACCTCGAAGCGAACCTAGTTCGTGCAAACGGTAAAGAGTACTCATTTGAAATTGATGAGTTCCGTCGCCACTGTCTACTAAACGGTTTAGACAACATTGGCCTGACTCTTCAGCACGAAGACAAAATTGCCGCTTATGAAGCAAATATTCCAAGCTTCCTGAAATAAGCAAAGTGAGCACTCTGATAAACAAAAGGTTGGCCTCGGCTAACCTTTTTTGTTGGGCCCTGAAACAAACTTGCTTTTCACTAGGTCTAGTAGTTATACCAATCACATTAATTAGATGTTCAGAAAATTGCGTAGGGAAAACCGCTTAGAACAAGGCAAAGATTGCAGCTAGCTAGTTGTTCTACCTACAAAAGCTTTAACGCAGTTATCAGCGGTTTTAACAAGCAAGAGTGATCAGATAATTGGTGTGATTGGTATCAAAACACTTTTACAAAGGACTTAACCTGATGATGCGTATTATTACTTTGCTACTGACTCTTATCTCTTTTCATTCACTTGCCGCACCAAAATCAGAGCTCTGGTCTTTTTGGCAGCAATCAAACCAAAGTAATACCACCGCGATTTCTCACCAGGAGTGGCAATCTTTTCTAGATAGCTACTTAGTCGAAGATGGAGACAATACCTTAGTCAAATACGGTTCTGTCTCACCTCAAGATAAGCAAAAGTTAAATCAGTATATCGCGACACTCGCTGCGGTTGATCCTAGAGAGTACTCCTCAAATGAGCAGTACGCCTACTGGGTTAACCTTTACAATGCGATTACGGTCGACTTGATCCTTGATGACTACCCTGTGAAGTCAATCACTAAGCTAGGTGGACTATTTAGTTTTGGTCCATGGGGGGATGAAGTGGTTACAATCGCCGGTAAGAAGCTCACTCTCAATGATATTGAACACCGCATTCTTCGCCCAATTTGGAATGACCCTCGTACTCACTATGCAGTTAACTGTGCCAGTCTAGGTTGCCCAAACCTCCAAACCCAAGCTTTTACTGCTGATAATACCGAGCAACTCTTAGAGCAAGCGGCTAAAGAGTTTATTAATAGTGATAAAGGTGTTCTTCAATTAAAAGGCAAGACTCAGCTTTCTTCCATTTACGACTGGTTTGCAGAGGACTTTGGTAACAAACAAGAGTTGATCCAACATCTAGTTAAGTATCGCCCAGAGTTAGCAAACCTAAACGGTAAGTTTAGTTATGAGTACGACTGGGATTTGAATGAGAAGAAATAGCGGAAGAGGATAAGGGGTGCGAGAACGGGCTTCGCCCTACGGAAAACTGGAAAACTGGAAAACTGGAAAACTGGAAAACTGGAAAACTGGAAAGTTTTTGAGGGTTGGCATATCATGCCAACCTTTTTTCAATGCATTACGTTGTCATCCTCAAGAGCGAGGAACGAGTGAGTTGGGGATCTCTAAAAGCGAGTCGAATACACTATGGGATTCCCTACTCCTTCCTTCGTCAGTCTATGGAATGACAGTTTACCTCTCAAAGGACGCTGTCTACCTTAGATTTTCAACGCGTAGCACTCCAGCAGGGCGAAGTCCGATCCCGTTTTCCCGAAACGAAGTGTTCCATAGGACGAAGTCCGTTCCTGCTCTCCAATACGCAGATACAAAAAGACCTCAGCATTTCTGCTGAGGTCTGGAATAAGTGGCGGACGGCCGGGCTTGCGCTCAAGCGGGACTCGTTCCCTGGAAGGGAAAATTACCTCGTTTTTAAACGACAAAGCCCAGTCCGAAGACTGGGCTTTTAAATAAGTGGCGGAGCGGACGGGACTCGAACCCGCGACCCCCGGCGTGACAGGCCGGTATTCTAACCAACTGAACTACCGCTCCGCACTGGTTAGACTCTTGAGTCTAAGTTTTTTGCCTTTAGATTTTTCTAAAATCTAAAAACAGAAAGGGAACCTGGCGATGTCCTACTCTCACATGGGGAAGCCCCACACTACCATCGGCGCTAATTCGTTTCACTTCTGAGTTCGGCATGGAATCAGGTGGGTCCAAATCGCTATGGTCGCCAAGTAAAATTCTTTACGTTTTGCTTTAGGCTCTTAAATAAAGCATAAAACAAACAGTAAATGGTGCTGATACCCAGACTCGAACTGGGGACCTCATCCTTACCAAGGATGCGCTCTACCACCTGAGCTATATCAGCATCAAGATGTCCCTTTAGGACTAAAAAAGCCCGTTTTTGCAAACGGGCTCTTTTATAAATTTAAAGCCTGGCGATGTCCTACTCTCACATGGGGAAGCCCCACACTACCATCGGCGCTAATTCGTTTCACTTCTGAGTTCGGCATGGAATCAGGTGGGTCCAAATCGCTATGGTCGCCAAGCAAATTCTTAAATTCGGAAAGCTGTTATTCTGTTCTCTACACATTCAATCTGTTCTTGCTTTGAGTCCATCAAAACCCTTTGGGTGTTGTATGGTTAAGCCTCACGGGCAATTAGTACAGGTTAGCTCAACGCCTCACAACGCTTACACACCCTGCCTATCAACGTTCTAGTCTCGAACAACCCTTTAGGACCCTCAAGGGGTCAGGGAAGACTCATCTCAGGGCTCGCTTCCCGCTTAGATGCTTTCAGCGGTTATCGATTCCGAACTTAGCTACCGGGCAATGCGTCTGGCGACACAACCCGAACACCAGAGGTTCGTCCACTCCGGTCCTCTCGTACTAGGAGCAGCCCCCTTCAATCTTCCAACGCCCACGGCAGATAGGGACCGAACTGTCTCACGACGTTCTAAACCCAGCTCGCGTACCACTTTAAATGGCGAACAGCCATACCCTTGGGACCGACTTCAGCCCCAGGATGTGATGAGCCGACATCGAGGTGCCAAACACCGCCGTCGATATGAACTCTTGGGCGGTATCAGCCTGTTATCCCCGGAGTACCTTTTATCCGTTGAGCGATGGCCCTTCCATACAGAACCACCGGATCACTATGACCTGCTTTCGCACCTGCTCGAATTGTCATTCTCGCAGTCAAGCGGGCTTATGCCATTGCACTAACCTCACGATGTCCAACCGTGATTAGCCCACCTTCGTGCTCCTCCGTTACTCTTTGGGAGGAGACCGCCCCAGTCAAACTACCCACCAGGCACTGTCCTCAACCCGGATAACGGGTCTAAGTTAGAACATCAACACTACAAGGGTGGTATTTCAAGGACGGCTCCACCGATACTGGCGTACCGGTTTCAAAGCCTCCCACCTATCCTACACATGTAGGGTCAATGTTCAGTGCCAAGCTGTAGTAAAGGTTCACGGGGTCTTTCCGTCTAGCCGCGGGTACACTGCATCTTCACAGCGATTTCAATTTCACTGAGTCTCGGGTGGAGACAGCGTGGCCATCATTACGCCATTCGTGCAGGTCGGAACTTACCCGACAAGGAATTTCGCTACCTTAGGACCGTTATAGTTACGGCCGCCGTTTACCGGGGCTTCGATCAAGAGCTTCGACTTACGTCTAACCCCATCAATTAACCTTCCGGCACCGGGCAGGCGTCACACCGTATACGTCATCTTACGATTTTGCACAGTGCTGTGTTTTTAATAAACAGTTGCAGCCACCTGGTATCTGCGACTCTCAATAGCTCCATCCGCAAGGGACTTCACCGTCAAGAGCGTACCTTCTCCCGAAGTTACGGTACCATTTTGCCTAGTTCCTTCACCCGAGTTCTCTCAAGCGCCTTGGTATTCTCTACCCGACCACCTGTGTCGGTTTGGGGTACGATTCCTTACAATCTGAAGCTTAGAGGCTTTTCCTGGAAGCATGGCATCAATGACTTCACATCCGTAGATGCTCGACATCGTGTCTCAGCCTTAAAGAGAGCCGGATTTACCTAACTCTCAAGCCTACGCACTTGAACCTGGACAACCGTCGCCAGGCCCACCTAGCCTTCTCCGTCCCCCCATCGCAATTGTAAGAAGTACGGGAATATTAACCCGTTTCCCATCGACTACGCCTTTCGGCCTCGCCTTAGGGGTCGACTTACCCTGCCCCGATTAACGTTGGACAGGAACCCTTGGTCTTCCGGCGAGGAGGTTTTTCACCCCCTTTATCGTTACTCATGTCAGCATTCGCACTTCTGATACCTCCAGCAAGCTTTACAACTCACCTTCAACGGCTTACAGAACGCTCCCCTACCCAATACAATAAATTGCATTGCCGCAGCTTCGGTTTATAGCTTAGCCCCGTTACATCTTCCGCGCAGGCCGACTCGACTAGTGAGCTATTACGCTTTCTTTAAATGATGGCTGCTTCTAAGCCAACATCCTAGCTGTCTAAGCCTTCCCACATCGTTTCCCACTTAGCTATAATTTGGGACCTTAGCTGGCGGTCTGGGTTGTTTCCCTCTCCACGACGGACGTTAGCACCCGCCGTGTGTCTCCCGGATAGTACTTACTGGTATTCGGAGTTTGCAAAGGGTTGGTAAGTCGGGATGACCCCCTAGCCTTAACAGTGCTCTACCCCCAGTAGTATTCGTCCGAGGCTCTACCTAAATAGATTTCGGGGAGAACCAGCTATCTCCAGGTTTGATTGGCCTTTCACCCCTAGCCACAAGTCATCCGCTAATTTTTCAACATTAGTCGGTTCGGTCCTCCAGTTGATGTTACTCAACCTTCAACCTGCCCATGGCTAGATCACCTGGTTTCGGGTCTATATCCAGCAACTCGACGCCCAGTTAAGACTCGATTTCTCTACGGCTCCCCTAGATGGTTAACCTTGCTACTGAATATAAGTCGCTGACCCATTATACAAAAGGTACGCAGTCACACCACGAAGGTGCTCCTACTGCTTGTACGTACACGGTTTCAGGTTCTATTTCACTCCCCTCACAGGGGTTCTTTTCGCCTTTCCCTCACGGTACTGGTTCACTATCGGTCAGTCAGTAGTATTTAGCCTTGGAGGATGGTCCCCCCATATTCAGACAGGATATCACGTGTCCCGCCCTACTCGATTTCACTGATGATGAGATGTCGGTTACGGGGCTATCACCCTGTATCGCGGCACTTTCCAGAGCCTTCACCTGTCTCATTAAAAGCTTAAGGGCTAGTCCAATTTCGCTCGCCGCTACTTTCGGAATCTCGGTTGATTTCTTTTCCTCGGGGTACTTAGATGTTTCAGTTCCCCCGGTTCGCCCTGTTAACCTATGTATTCAGTTAACAGTAACTGCTTATGCAGTTGGGTTTCCCCATTCAGAAATCCCAGACTCAAATGGTTGTTACTACCTAATCTGGGCTTATCGCAAGTTACTACGTCTTTCATCGCCTCTGACTGCCAAGGCATCCACCGTGTACGCTTAGTCACTTAACCATACAACCCCAAAGGGTCTTCTGTTTAAACAACCAAAGTTGTCTGCATTTTTATACATGTGCAGACACGATTTTGCCGGACTCAAATTTCCAAGAACACTTGAATGTGTGTTGGTACCTAATTCAAAGAATTAGGATTTGAGAACTTTTAATTGAATAACAACGCATCTCATAGAGATGGGGATTGTTGTTATTCGTCAGCTTTCCAAATTGTTAAAGAGCTAGATTCATTTAAGAACCATTTTTAAATATTCTCTATCGAGAAAACACTTAAAGATGGTGGAGCTAAGCAGGATCGAACTGCTGACCTCCTGCGTGCAAGGCAGGCGCTCTCCCAGCTGAGCTATAGCCCCATCAGGTGTTGATACTGTGTGCCAATTCTTCTGGGAGGAAGATTGGTGGGTCTGAGTGGACTTGAACCACCGACCTCTCGCTTATCAGGCGAACGCTCTAACCACCTGAGCTACAGACCCAGTATCGTCTCTTAACGTGTATAAACATATCAATCTGTGTGAACACTCATCGCAATAATCATCGTATAAGGAGGTGATCCAGCCCCAGGTTCCCCTAGGGCTACCTTGTTACGACTTCACCCCAGTCATGAACCACAAAGTGGTGAGCGTCCTCCCGAAGGTTAAACTACCCACTTCTTTTGCAGCCCACTCCCATGGTGTGACGGGCGGTGTGTACAAGGCCCGGGAACGTATTCACCGTGGCATTCTGATCCACGATTACTAGCGATTCCGACTTCACGGAGTCGAGTTGCAGACTCCGATCCGGACTACGACGCACTTTTTGGGATTCGCTCACTTTCGCAAGTTGGCCGCCCTCTGTATGCGCCATTGTAGCACGTGTGTAGCCCTACTCGTAAGGGCCATGATGACTTGACGTCGTCCCCACCTTCCTCCGGTTTATCACCGGCAGTCTCCCTGGAGTTCCCGACATTACTCGCTGGCAAACAAGGATAAGGGTTGCGCTCGTTGCGGGACTTAACCCAACATTTCACAACACGAGCTGACGACAGCCATGCAGCACCTGTCTCAGAGTTCCCGAAGGCACCAATCCATCTCTGGAAAGTTCTCTGGATGTCAAGAGTAGGTAAGGTTCTTCGCGTTGCATCGAATTAAACCACATGCTCCACCGCTTGTGCGGGCCCCCGTCAATTCATTTGAGTTTTAATCTTGCGACCGTACTCCCCAGGCGGTCTACTTAACGCGTTAGCTCCGAAAGCCACGGCTCAAGGCCACAACCTCCAAGTAGACATCGTTTACGGCGTGGACTACCAGGGTATCTAATCCTGTTTGCTCCCCACGCTTTCGCATCTGAGTGTCAGTATCTGTCCAGGGGGCCGCCTTCGCCACCGGTATTCCTTCAGATCTCTACGCATTTCACCGCTACACCTGAAATTCTACCCCCCTCTACAGTACTCTAGTCTGCCAGTTTCAAATGCAATTCCGAGGTTGAGCCCCGGGCTTTCACATCTGACTTAACAAACCACCTGCATGCGCTTTACGCCCAGTAATTCCGATTAACGCTCGCACCCTCCGTATTACCGCGGCTGCTGGCACGGAGTTAGCCGGTGCTTCTTCTGCAGCTAACGTCAAATGATAGTGCTATTAACACTACCACCTTCCTCACTGCTGAAAGTACTTTACAACCCGAAGGCCTTCTTCATACACGCGGCATGGCTGCATCAGGCTTGCGCCCATTGTGCAATATTCCCCACTGCTGCCTCCCGTAGGAGTCTGGACCGTGTCTCAGTTCCAGTGTGGCTGATCATCCTCTCAGACCAGCTAGGGATCGTCGCCTTGGTGAGCCCTTACCTCACCAACTAGCTAATCCCACCTGGGCATATCCTGACGCGAGAGGCCCGAAGGTCCCCCTCTTTGAGCCGAAGCTATTATGCGGTATTAGCCATCGTTTCCAATGGTTATCCCCCACATCAGGGCAATTTCCCAGGCATTACTCACCCGTCCGCCGCTCGACGCCGTTAACGTTCCCCGAAGGTTCAGTTAACTCGTTTCCGCTCGACTTGCATGTGTTAGGCCTGCCGCCAGCGTTCAATCTGAGCCATGATCAAACTCTTCAATTTAAGATTTTGTCGGCTCAATGAATACTGAACATTACATAAAGTAATGTTTGAATTGACTGTGCTGAATCCGAAGATTCAATGGTCACTTCGTATCATTGAAACCTAAATTGATACCCCTCTTTATTTAGAGAAATATCTATTTGGATTATCATCAACGAGTGCCCACACAGATTGATAGGTTTATATTGTTAAAGAGCTTTGCTTTGTGAGATGTTTTTCTCTCAAAGCGGAGGTGCATTCTAGCGAGTTAATTTGAAGAGTCAAACACTTTTTCAAATTTATTTCTCAGAAGCTTTTCACCTCTCTGACTATCGCTGAAGCCTTGTGGCGTCTGCCGTGTCAGTGGGAGCGCATTATAGGGAGTTCCATTTTTAAGGCAAGCAAAAAAGTGCATTTTTTTCATAAAAAAAGCCTGACTGAACACTTATCAATCAGGCTTTGATTTACACCCATTTTACACTCAACTTAACCAAGTGTTATCCACAAAATCCTGTGTATAACTAGTCATCTGAGTCGAAGAAATAAGAAATTCGCGAGCGCGGGTTTAAGTACTCTCTCACTTTATCTGGCAACTTGGTCGGTAGAATGGCATTAACTATCTTTATATCTTTCTCTGCCAAGTCGATAATCGGGGCTTGTGTTCTAGGAACTGACGGATCATAGATCAGTACATTAGGGTGAAGGATGTTTTGCGCATTTACTGAAATCACCAAACCAACCATATCATTCGATAACTGGACCACCGTTCCTGGCGGATAGATTCCCATAAACTTGATTAAGAGACTCAGGTTCTCATTGTTATAATGATGCTTACAGTTCTTATATAAGTGGGAAAGCGCAACATATGGAATCTTTTGCTCTGAAGGGATATTGCTATGACACAAATTATCATAAGCATTAGCCACAGAGACAATTTGAGTCAGTTCATCTATTTGTTCTTCTTTAAGACCTTCAGGATAACCTGACCCATCGTTTAGCTCATGGTGCTGAGCAATCACGGTTCTGGCACTCTCGGGAAAGCTATCCATATTAGCCGCGATTTCCAAACCATACTTGGTATGTAACTTAAGATAGTTTTTCTCAGGTTCCGTTAAAGGTGTCGGCTTACGTAATATTGCAGTGGGTACTTTTACTTTCCCCATGTCATGAAATAGAGAGGCAAAGGCTACCTCTTTAATCTGGTCCGCACTTAACTGCTTTGCCTTCGCGATCATCATTGCAACGACAGATACATTGAGAGAATGGAAATAGATGTCTTCAAACTCGCTCTTGCCATTCATAAGATGAAGCGTGACGTTATCATCACTCAACAGTTTATCGACTATATCGTTGACTAACTGGCTTGCTTCATCAACGGCTTGTTCAGGACGGTTACGAATCTTGTTCATCACCGCTCGCATTCTCGATAGAGAACGCTCAAACTCTTTTTCACAATTTATGACACGTCTACGATAAGCGCTGAGCTTTTCAATTCTATCTTGCTTTTCTTTCCACAGTTTTTGCGCCTCAAGATCGATTTCTTCATGCAGAACCAGCTCTACCCCCTCACTCACTTGTTCTTCAGCCACAGGCAGTGGCTGAGTATCACTCTGAGAAGGGTTAATAAAGACGTGTTTAATCCCCAAATGGCGAATCATGCGAATCTGGTCTTCGTCTTTTATCTTGAAACTATTAAATAAGAAGGGATGCTCATTCCATTTGACCGGAAGTCGAATATGCAACCCTGGCTGTAATCTATCTACTGTTATCTTGATGCTGGCCACGATCTATATACAACTTATCTTTTACTAACCAATTTATAATTTTAGATGATTGAAAACCTGAATTCATCACGAATAAATGTTAATGAGAGATCAATAACGCGTCAGTTTGTGTCTTTTTGTTACCTGACTAGGTCACAGTTAAGTATCCAACGAACTCCAAATTTATCTTCAACTTTGCCAAAGCGAGCTCCCCAGGGCGCATCGGCTAGTGGCATCATGATGTGTCCACCGTGGGACAACTTGTCAAAAACACGCGCCTGCTCGTCAAGGTCGCTCATCACAATAGCGAGCGCGATATTATTCCCACTACGCTCTTGAGCTAATATTCCGTCAGAGAGCATCAACTTCATGCCAAACGCTTCAAATTCCGCATGCATTACCCAGTTAGGGTCTGCTCCTTCTATTTGTTGAGGAGCATCTTTAAATAACTGCTTAGTAACTACGACACCAGCAAAGCACTTGTGGTAAAAATCGAGCGCTTCTTCACAACGACCAGCAAAAAATAAGTAAGGGGTAAGTTGGTACATTCTCTATCTCCATGTTGTTACTTTAAAGATAGACAAACTTTTTCTAACTAGCAGAAAATTTTAGCTTTTTCAGTAAAAGCCGTTACTCAATGCCAAGAAATCAAATCCCGAACCTTTTAGCCACAAACGTAAAAAAGACCGTACATTGACGGCCTTCATTAGAGATTTACTGGGCTTAGCCTATTTACCTAAATATAAATCTAATTATTGCAGTTTAAATTTACGAACGATTGCTGATAACTGTTGATTACTTTGTGCTAAATCGACAGTGCTTGCCATCGTTTGAGAACTATTTGACGTCAGTTCATCAACCATCCCTTGGATTGTGGTCATATTTCGGCTTACTTCTTCAGTGACAGAGTTTTGCTGTTCAGCAGCTGTTGCGATCTCTAAGCCTAAATCATTGATACGTACAATTGAGCTCACCATCAAGTCTAGGCTTTCATTCACGTTTTCTGTGGTTTCAGCAGTTTTGTGGCATCGTTGCTTGGTTTCATCCATCGCTTTAACAACCGTTCTAGTCCCTTCATTAAGGTTGGCAAGCATGTTATTGATCTCAGATGTGCTTTGCTGAGTTCTGGCCGCCAGTGCTCTTACTTCATCAGCAACCACTGCAAATCCACGTCCTTGCTCACCTGCTCTTGCCGCTTCAATGGCAGCATTGAGCGCTAATAAGTTAGTCTGATCCGCGATTTCACCAATAACAGTAAGTACAGAGCCAATCTTCTGAGAGTCTTCGTTCATTGATTGAATACTGTTAGCCATGGCCTCAACTTCTTCAATCAAATCCGCCACGCTGCGCACTGCACTTGCAACCACCAGCTTTGACTGCTCGGCTTCGTCGTTAGTCACTTTGGTAAATTCCGCTGTCTGCGAAGCACTTTGCGCCACGCTTTCCGCAGTCGAACTCATCTCGTTCATTGCAGTGACAACTTGAGTCGTTTCCATCGCATGGGAAGTCAGGACTTGATCATTACTTTCTGTCTGAGCATTCAGCAATTCAATATTGTCAGATATATGTTTAGAAGATTGAGACACTTCTATCATCATTGTTTGAAGGTTGCCTATGAAAGTATTCACAGCCTGAGCGATCTGACCCAAGTCATCTTGAGTATTCACATCTAAGCGACGAGTTAAATCTCCGTTGCCTTGTGAGAGATCTAATACGGTACTTTTCAGAGCGAGTATTGGTCTATATGCGTAGCTTAGGATGGCAAAGAAAATGACGAAAGAAACGACCAATAAAGTCAGAGCAGTATAGAGGGATGTTTTAAGTGCCTCATCAACTTCTGCATAAGCAATAGACTTGTTAACACCAACTAGTAGGTGCCAACTAACTCCATCATCTAGTGGCAGAGTCTGGAAGAAGGCAACTTTTTCGACACCACCTAAGCTGTAATCCATCATACCTGAACTTTGTGACAACAAAGCATCAGTTAAAGGATTGAGGTCAGAGAAATCATACAACTGAGTTTCACCTGGTACATCGACTTCACCATTCGATGCGATGGTAAGACTCGTCTGATCATACAATCCCATCATTGCCCCTGGGAATGGTGCCTTCCTTACTAGCTCATCAAGCAAACCTAATTCAATATCAGCTAACAGGACTCCTTTCAATTGACCTTGTGAGTAAAAAGGTTCAGCGACGCTCACCATTAAGCTCTTCGTTAAGGCATCACTATAAATGTCGGTAACAATTGTCGAACCTTTCTGCTTGGCCTTTTTGTACCAGTCACGAACCCTTGGATCATATTTTGTAAGATCCCTTTTACCACTGTTATTACCGTAGGAACGTCCATCTTCATAGCCAACTAGTATGTCAGATGCTGGAGATGTATTAGCAATCTGCCTAATCATCAACAGAATCTGGGCATCATTGTAATCGGGAACAAAGTCAGGTGCGTTCGACACCAAGCCAGATTTAATGGTATCTATCCAAGTCAAAATTGTGTCACTGGTCGTGCTAATTTTTAGCATCGAGTACTCATTCACTCGTTCATGGATGGACGAAGAGATTTGTCGATAAGAGAGGAAGCTGGATACTGTCAAAGACACCGTCAGTAATAGTATAACGACGGCAATGATTCTTCCTTTAAAGCTATGCAGAACATTCATATCATTTACCACTGTTTTATAAATGAGACGAATGTAACACCATGATTAAGTAATGCTCGCTATTTGCATTCAACTTTTAATATTGATCACACTATTAACAAACCTAACAACATACTGATAAGTTATTGTAAATATTGATTATTAAGCACTAGATAGTGTGGGAGTTTGAATTTTTGGCCCCGTAGATTGCAATGAGCCTGAATACTCCATCAATAGTGGGAATGTCACCCCTATATTTGACAGACCAGCAGAGCGGTAAAAAGCTTGTTTTGTTTCGGTATTTCGTTAGTTGGACTAGAGTTAAATAGGCTAGCCCTTTGGAATTAGCTAGTTTGCGAAAGAGCCGAAGAAAATTATAAAGCTCTCAAGAAGTCGGTCGAAGGAAAGTAGATTCAGCAACGATAGTTCAACAAGGGTGCTTGAACAACGCTGCTCAGTAGATATAAGCCCCAAAACGACGAAAGCCCTGCTAAAGCAGAGCTTTCTAAATATGGTACCGGTGGGCGGACTTGAACCGCCACGCCCGAAGGCAACGGATTTTGAATCCGTCGTGTATACCAATTTCACCACACCGGCATCTTAGGACTTTGTCCTTTGATGCTTCGCATTATACGTATGCATTTAAGCTCTGCAAGGAGAAAAACCTTAGATAACCGTTGTTTGCTGATAATTTCGCCACGTTTCTGCGATTTTTGTCTTGTTCGTTGAGTTTGTAGGTGTTTTGAGGCGTCTCTTTAGGACAGCAATATGACCGAAGGTAAGTGTTATTGAGCTTCTGTAAAAGGAGAAAAGCTCAGTAACCTTAAGTATGATTCTCACAAGAGGCGTAACTCATGAGATTGTTGAATGCCCAACTATTTGTTTTTAGTTTGCTCTACTCTACTTTCATTTCCGCTACCACGATAACCCTTGCTTATTCCGACATCGAGTCTTATCCGTATCAACTTGGTAACGGCAACTATACTCCAGAGCCTCCTGGTTTATCTTTAGATATCCTCAATCAAGTCGCCGCGCAATTAAACATAAAGATAAAGTACTTTCGATTACCAGGGAAAAGAGTACTAGAGTACATCGAGAGCGGTGAAGTCGATGGTGGATTTATATTTTCCTACAACCCGACTAGAGCCCAATACGCACAATACCCGATGAAAGGCGCACTTCCAGATGGTGAAAAGCGTATCGCAACACTGGGATACTATTTTTATAAGCTCAAAGGACAACCTCTTGAGTGGGACGGTGCAAATTTCTCAAAACTTGAAAACAATTTCATCGCGGCACATCTTGGATTTTCAATCACGAGTAAACTAAAACAAAATAATATCAAAGTGCATGAAGCAAAAACCACAGAGCAGCTTTTTGCGATGCTCAGATCACGTAGAATAGAAGCCATTGCAATCCAAAACACCATCGCTCAAGAATACCTTAGAGATAAACCATGGTCTGATGAAATCGAACAAGTTCTTCCCGCGATTACGACTAAAGATTACTTCCTTATTTTTAACCAGAGTTTTGCTAATTCTAGTCCGGACTTAGTGAATCAAATATGGCTAGTCATCAGTGAAATCAGAGATAAAGTGGTATCAGAGAAAAATGACAAATACTGATGTTATGATGATTATCCATTGCTCTCACTTCACGAATTGAAAAGTCTGTGGGCAAACTCTCTTTTCAGCGCTTTAGGGACACTATATTCTGTCGGCTTATTTTGTTTTAAGTAAGTGAGAGTTATGTCTGCAACAGAGGCATTGCCACCAGCAGGGCTTTTTCGCCGCCTTGGTGCGCTGTTATATGATGGATTAATTATCATTGCCGTAGAAATGATGGCGGCGGGTGTTGTCGTCGCAATTTTACATGCATTGATGGCAGTGGGACTATTTGGCCTTGGTGGTTTTGAGGATGTCAGTGATTTCCTAACTAATCATCCAATTTGGAGCCCTGTTTATACTGCTTACTTAGCCTTTGTTTGGATCTACTTCTTTGTCTTTTTCTGGACTCGCGCAGGCCAAACGTTGGGGATGCGAGCATGGAAACTGCACATGCGCAGTAATGATGGTTCTCCGGTGACTGTGACTCAGGCGCTGATTCGCATTGGCACTTCCGGTTTTGGCCTAGCGAATTTAACTGTACCAATCGACCCTAAAAAACGCGGTTTTCACGATATTTGGGCCAAAACCCAAGTCGTCGTACTACCAAAAGCCAACTAGCGTCTGGTTAAGTACATACAAAAAGGGAAAGCTAAACGCTTTCCCTTTCGCTTTAAATCGATCGCTAGTCTATTTTAAGCTCTTTTAGCATCTCTTCAGGCAGCGCTAGCTCATCATTTCTGTTAACTGAAACTCCGGCAGCAAGAATAGCTTCAGCAATCTGTTTCGCTTCATCTAGCGAGTGCATAGCCGCCGTACCACATTGGTACTCATTCAGCTCTGGGATTTTGTTCTGGCTTTCAACTTTTAACACATCTTGCATTGCAGATAGCCAAGCATCGGCAACTTGCTGCTCTTGCGGCGTACCAATCAGGCTCATGTAAAAACCTGTACGACAGCCCATTGGAGAAATATCGATAATTTCTACAGCATCACCATTCAAGTGATTACGCATAAAGCCCGCGTAAAGGTGCTCTAGAGTGTGAATACCTCTTTCTGACAGGATATCTTTATTTGGTGCGGTAAAGCGTAGATCAAACACCGTAATGGTGTCACCTTTTGGTGTCGTCATGGTCTTTGCCACACGAACGGCAGGTGCATTCATACGTGTGTGGTCTACGGTAAAACTATCTAGTAACGGCATTATACTTCTCCATGTTTACTGCTCTTAAAAGAACCAGCTTCTGTTATCTTCTAATTCTTGTCGGCACTGCTTAAGCTGCCAACCATAATCCTTTGCTTGCTGCTCCACTTTACGAGCAACTTTCACCAATGAGGGCTTACTTTGGTAGCTTTTTCTTTTAAAGCCTCCCCGCCCTTCATGATAAGCGAGATACTGATTGTAAGCATCCCACTTAGATACGCCCAACTGCTTTTGGGTGGCATCCGTATACCAACCAACGAACATCATTGCGTCTGAAAAATCGGTTCTCGAACCACCATGATTGGTCGCCTTCTGAAAATCTTCCCATGCAGGGTCTTGAGCCTGCGCATAACCATAAGCACTGCTCACACGGCCCCAAGGAATGATGCCTAGAATATAGTCTTTCGGCGGTCTGGCATCATGGCGATAGCTGCTTTCTTGCTTGATAAACGCCATGGCGACCTGAATAGGGGTTCCCCACTCTTCTTGCATGTCTAGCGCATCATCATACCAATCTGGTTTTTCACGAAATATTTCGCACAGGTTGGTCTGATTTTTTGGTGGCGCAGTGGCACAACCACCTAACACCACCAAACTAAGGATGACAACTAACGTCCTTATCACTTTGCTACCTTAAGCTTTTAAGTAAGCGAAATACTCTTCGAGGAACTCATCAAAGCTCTGTTTGTCTGCCGCTTCTACTTCTGTCTGGGCAACACGAGAACGCTCTACTTCTTGCTCCATCTCAGACTCACTATAGAGACGATACTGATGCCCTAGATGCTGCTGACGGTACTCTTTACCAAATTCACAGCCAACTTTACCTAAACCACCAAAGCGCTTGGTATCTTCAAGTAACTGACCAGAAATAGTTTGCTCTGGATTATCAATCCACGAAAGCAGTTTATAACAAACCGCCTGATATTCGTTACCACCATTCGCCGCATCCATTTTCTCAGCGATTTGGGCCAACTCCACAAACACACGTTTTGCCCAATCTTGTAGCGTTAGAATCTCACCTTTACAACCGATTTGCAGCTCTAAGCCATGTTTACGGCCTTCTACGATCACTTTATTCCAGTTCTCGCGCCAGCAAGCCTGTTCGCAGTGATCCATCGGCTCTGATTCTGTTAACGCTGCCCATGTTAAAAATAGATCTAAGAAGCGAACTTGATCCTCATTGATACCAATTGAGCTATATGGGTTTACATCAAGAGAGCGAACTTCGATATATTCCACACCACCACGAGCTAACGCTTCTGATGGTTTTTCGCCTGACTTAGCCACACGCTTAGGACGAATTGGTGCATAAAGCTCATTTTCGATCTGGAGTACATTGCTATTAAGCTGACGATACTCACCTTCAACCTTAACGCCGATTTCCGCAAACTCTGGCGACGGGGTACGAATCGCTTTGTTCAACCCTTCCAAATATTCGTCGAGGCTATTGAAGCCAATCTTGAGGGCACTTTGCGCACTGTTGGTGTAACCCAGATCGCTCAAGCGTAATGAGGTCGCATGAGGTAGGTACAGCGTGCCGCCAATACTTTCAAATGGTAATTTGGTTTCACGCCCTTGAATAAATGAACCACACAGAGCCGGAGAAGCGCCAAAGAAGTAAGGAATTAACCAGCCGAAACGGTAGTAGTTTCGGATCAGACCGAAATAAGCCTCAGACTTGCTATCTTGTCTGTCTTCATCGCTTTGCTCACCAAACAACTGATCCCAAAAAGACTCAGGGAATGAAAAATTAAAATGAACACCAGAGATAATTTGCATCAAGCTGCCGTAGCGATGCTTGAGACCTTCTCGATACAGGGTTTTCATTTTTCCAGAGTTAGAAGAACCGTACTGCGCTAGATTGATGTCATCTTCACTGCCAACGTAACAAGGCATAGAAAGTGGCCACATTTTCTCTTCACCCAATTTAGTTTGAGTAAAGTGATGAATGTCCTCTAGCTGAGCAGTTAGGGTGGAAATGTTGCTTGATACAGGCGTAATAAACTCCAGCAGCGACTCAGAAAAGTCAGTGGTGATCCAGTTATTGGCGTAAGCCGAGCCTAGCTCCACCGGATGAGGGGTTGTTGCGAGGTGACCATCTTGGTGGTATCGCAGCGTCTCACGCTCCACACCACGTCCAAAACTCTTAAATACTTCTTGGTTTTGTGCAACTCGCTCCAGTCGCGCAGCAAATTCAGTCAAAATGAGGTTCGCTTATATCTGTAGTTCGGTTGTGATACCAAACTGGCTAAACAAATTATAAAGGGTGACCAAAATCACCCTTTAGCTATGCACTATGTTATGTGTACTCTAGCGGATGATTTCAAGCTCTTCTATCGGAATCTGTAAACTTTCTAGCTGAGGCTTTAACGTTTTCGCATCACCAACGACAATAATCTGGTACTCATCAGGGGCAAACCATTTGCTTGCTAGCCCATCTAAGGTCTTCTTATTAACGGTTTCTACGATCTCGTTTCTCTGCTTTAGGTAATCTTCATCTAAGCTGTACGCCAGAATACTATTAAGTAGTCCTGTTTTCTGTGAAGGCGTTTCATACTTTAACGCATCTTGTTGACCGACTGCTAAGCGCAAAAATTTCATTTCATCATCGGTCATGCCATTTTTACTGTACTCTTCGAGCTCTTTTTGCATTTCGACAATTGAGGGCACCGTTGAGTCTGCACGAACTTGCGCTGAGAAAATTATCGCACCGACTTCTCGGTTTGCTGCGAGATAACCGCTTGCACCATAAGTGTAGCCTTTATCTTCACGCAAATTCTGGTTAATACGACTATTGAAGTTACCCGCCAAGTTGAAGTTAGCTAACTGAGTTAAATACACTTCGCCTGTCGCATCAAACGGTAACCCTTGACGAACCATACGTACCACACTTTGCGGAGCGCTCGGCTTATCGATGAGATAGATCTTCTGCTGATCGAGTGGTTTCACCAATTGCGGTCTTAACAAGGGAGCAAATTCACCTTGCCAGTTGTCGATAAAGGCCAGCTCTTTTTTCACTTGGCGCTTATTGATGTCGCCGACCACCACAATTTGCGCACCTTGTGGCGTGTAATGCTGTTTATAGAATTCTTTAACATCATCTAAGGTTAAGCTAGATACAGAAGCTTCTGTACCATCATTGGAACGTTGATAAATCGAACCAGCGAAAAGGACTTGTCGCGTCGCCTGAGAAGCCATCCAACTTGGTTTTTGATGCTGATAAACCAAACCTTCTAACATCTGTTTCTTCAAGCGGTCAAAGTCCTCTTGACGGAAAGCCGGTTTGAATAACACTTCCTCGACTATCTTTAGCGTTTCGGTAAGGTTCTTTTCCAGACTTGAAACAGAAATGCCAGTGGTATAGTTACCCGCATCAATCGAAACTGTACTACCTAAGGTATCTAACCGAGCTTGCAGCTCTTCCAAGCTAGAGTCGAGTGTCGCCTCTTGCATCATTGCAGCAGTTAGATTCGCCAGCCCTTCTTTCCCTTTCACCACATAACGCTCTCCGGCAGGGAAGCTAATATCCAATTGAACGGTTGGCGTTTCGGAGCTGACCGTACCAAGTAGCTCAGCGCCATTGTCGAAGTAAAGGTGATACAACTCTGGCATTTGAGCTTTCACCCCTTGAGCGACTTCAGGCATCACTGAGCGGTCAAAGGTATCTGTCGCACGACGATAAGCTAACTGCTCTTCGGTCACTTTTTGATACTCTGGTAGAGTTCTCGGTGGCGTAACAAAGGTAGCCGGTTTAGCCGCTAATTCAGTTTTTCCACGCGGAACGACACTGAGTGCCACTTTATGGTGACCGTTAACATAAGTTTTGTATGCTGCCATGACAGACTCTGGTGTCACCGCTCGGATTTGCTCTAGTTGGGTTTGAATCCGATCAGGCGTATCGAAGAAGGTTTCGTTGGAAGCAAGTTGAGTTACCTTGCCACGAACGCTTTGCAGTGCAAATACTGCGTTAGCTTCCGCCATACCGGTAATCTGCTCTAATCGTGCATCATCGACACCTTTCGCTTCAAATTCATTTAAGGTCTGCATCAACTCGTTATAAAGCGGCTTGAGCGCTCCTTTTTCTCCAGATGGTGCCATCGCATATACATAGAAAGTACAAGCCAGCTCTGCACAATCTTGGAAAGCCCCAGCATCTACAGCTTTTTGGGTCTTTACTAGCTTTTGATAAAGCAGACTGTTTGCCCCACTACCTAACACGTTAGCCAAAGCATTGATTGACGCCTGCTCTTCAGCCCCGTTGTATTTGGTTGGCCAACCAATCATCAACATCGGTTGTTGAATACGATCTTCTAATGTGATGTAACGATCTTCGCTCAGCTTGGCAGGCTGCTTAGGTGCGCGCTCAACTTCAGGCCCGGCAGGAATAGAACCAAAATATTTGTTTACCCACTCTAAGGTCTGCTCAACGTCAATGTCACCGCCTATGGTCAGTACCGCGTTGTTTGGTCCATACCAACGAAGAAAGAAGGCTTTAAGGTCATTCACATCGACCCTATCGAGATCTTCAACATATCCAATAGTTTGCCAAGAGTATGGGTGGCCTTCTGGATACATGGCTTCACCCATTCGCTCCCACATCAATCCATAAGGGCGGTTGTCATAGTTCTGTGCACGTTCGTTTTTAACCGTATCGCGCTGAATTTCAAACTTACGTTGTGAGACAGCATCAAGCAAAAAGCCCATTCGATCAGACTCAAGCCAGAGCATTTTCTCTAGCTGATTCGATGGCACAGTTTCAAAGTAGTTAGTGCGATCTCGGTTCGTCGTCCCATTAAGCGTTCCGCCTGCTTCGGTAATGATCTTAAAGTGCTGTTGGTCACCAACATTCTCACTACCTTGGAACATCATGTGCTCAAAAAAGTGAGCAAAGCCTGATTTACCAATCTCTTCACGCGCCGAGCCAACATGATAAGTCACGTCAAGGTGAACAAGTGGATCGGAATTGTCTGGTGATAGGATCACCGTCAGACCATTATCTAGCTGATATTTTGAGTATGGGATTGTTGCCTTACCAGGTTGAGCAGGTACTTCTTCAACGAGAGTAACGCCTTGTGGCAATGAAGATAAAAATGAAACAGAAGAGAGGTTGTTGGAGCTACAACCATAAAGTGCGACAAGAGAAATAGCACCAAGCCAAATCTTTCTCATGACATCCCCTTAGAAAAATCCGTAAAAAATTGCTGCAAGTAATGAGTATCGCAGCGCTTTGCCAATCAATATAAGCCAGAAACATGGCCAAAAGTGCATTCGAAGCCAACCTGCGGCTAAACATAAAGGGTCACCGATTATCGGTAACCAACTAAAAAGAAGCGACCAATAGCCGTATTTATTGAGCCATAATAAAGCTTTATGACCATGTTTTTCATTTTGAGTTCGGTTTGGTAACCATAAACCTAACCAAAAGTTGGTCAAGCCACCGAGCGTATTACCTAAAGTAGCGACAAGAATGATTAGGGGAGTTGAAAACTGATTGAGACTTAATGTGGCAATCAAGCCAGCTTCTGAACCACCAGGCAATAAAGTGGCACTGAGGAAGCCGCTTAAAAACAGAACCCACAGTGCCGAGTCAGAAAACCAAAGTGCGAAAGATTCAAAAGCGCTGTTAAACGCTTCTAGCATTGCATATCAAGTAAAACCTTGCCTCTCGTGTGCCCTGTTTCGATCTGTTTATGCGCTTCGACCACTTCAATCATTGGATAAACCTGTTGGATCTCTGTTTTCACTAAGCCAACGCTGACCATATACAATAAGGCATCGAGTTGCTCTGGGTTTGGATCAACCAGCATACCTGTTGCTTCAAAGCCAAGTAGTTTCGCTTTCTCACAGATAAGCTCGGCGGTAAGTGTTGGAACTGTCACGACTTTAGCACCATCTTTTAGGCATTTCAGTGCATCAAGCGCTGCATCACCACCAACCAGATCGATCAATACATCGGCTTCCTCTACACGCTCTGAAACAGGTGCAAATTGGTAGTTGACGGCATGGGCACCTAATGTCGCCATATAATCTAAGTTAGCTTCACTACAGGTGGTAAACACCTCCGCTTTTGCCGCCACAGCGACTTGGATCGCAATATGACCAACGCCACCTGCCCCAGCTAAAATCAGTACTCGATCCCCCTCATGTACACCTGCCTTATCCAAGGCTTGAACCGCTGTTTGACCAGCCAAAGGTAAAGCTGCCGCCGCTTCTAAAGTGACAGAATCAGGCACTAGGCTAAGTGCGCTCTCAGGCACACAAATATATTGGCTATAGCCACCACCAGTAAGAGGAAAGCCAACAAAACCCGCGACATTATCACCCACGGAGAATCGCTCACTGTTTTCGCCCAAAGAGGCTATTTGACCAGAGATGTCATAACCCGGAACCCAAGGCAAGTTATCTTTGTTTTCAGACGCGGCCCAGCCTAGCCCAGCTCGTGTTTTCACGTCGATAGGGTTTACGCCAGAAAAATGTACTTTAACCAGTACTTCACCTGCTTGTGGCTTTGGGATCGGTGAGGTCTGAGTAACGAGAACGTCTGGGTCACCAAATTGAGAGATTGCGATTTGTTTGTTTTCCATTTCTTCATTTCCCTATCGGTACAAAAAAGGAATGCGAAAGCATCCCTTTGAATATATACCATTTATTGGCAGCAAGTTAACCACTTGCTCTCAAATTAACCAATTACTAACGCTAAAGGCGATTAACCAACCAGTGCTAGCAGGATACCCGCGGCAACAGCAGAACCAAGTACACCTGCTACGTTAGGGCCCATTGCGTGCATCAGTAGGAAGTTTTGCGGGTTGGAATCCAAGCCGACTTTATTCACCACTCGCGCCGCCATTGGTACCGCAGAGACCCCCGCTGCACCAATAAGAGGGTTAATATCCTCTTTAGAGAACTTGTTCAGTAGCTTAGCCATAAGTACACCGCCAGCAGTACCAATACTGAACGCTACCGCACCTAAAGCCAAAATACCTAACGTCTCGACGTTAAGGAACTCTTCTGCTTGAAGTTTAGAACCAACACCTAGACCAAGGAAGATGGTTACGATATTGATCAACTCGTTCTGCGCTGTTTTTGATAAACGATCGACCACACCAGCTTCACGCATCAAGTTACCAAGACAGAACATACCAACCAGAGGAGTTGCCGCTGGCAAGAACAGAATCGTCATCAGCAATACCGCGAGTGGGAACAGAATCTTCTCAGCTTTACCCACGTGACGCAGCTGCGCCATCTGAATCTTACGCTCTTCTGGAGATGTTAACGCCTTCATAATTGGTGGCTGGATGATTGGCACCAATGCCATGTAGCTGTATGCAGCAACAGCTATCGCACCCAAAAGATCCGGTGACAATTGGCTCGCCAAGAAGATAGCAGTTGGTCCGTCTGCACCACCAATGATGGCGATTGAAGCCGCATCTGGCATGCTAAACTCCATGCCCGGCACATAGTTAAGCAAGATCGCACCGAATAGGGTGGCGAAAATACCAAACTGCGCTGCGGCACCTAACCAAAGCGTTTTTGGGTTAGCGATCAAAGCACCGAAATCGGTCATTGCACCTACACCCATAAAGATCAATAGCGGGAAGATCCCTGACTCGATCCCCACGTAGTAGACGTAGTAAAGCAAGCCGCCTTCATCGGTAAAACCCGCATTAGGAATATTGGCTAAAATAGCACCAAAACCAATGGGCAGCAGAAGTAGTGGCTCGAAGCCTTTACGAATAGCCAAAAACAGCAGAGCACAACCAACCAAGATCATACAGATCTGGCCAAACTCAAAGTTAGCGATGCCTGTTTCTGACCATAAGATCATTAATCCTTCCATGGTACTCCCTTACGCTAAGCTCAGTAGCGGAGCGCCAACGGTCACAGAGTCACCCTCTTTGACATGCAGATCTTGAATGATACCACCACGCGCTGCGCGCACTTCCGTTTCCATCTTCATCGCTTCAAGGATCAGTAACACGTCTCCTTCAGCCACTTGCGCACCACTTTGGACATGGACCTTAAAGATGTTACCGGCAAGAGGAGCAGGCACCGTTTCCGAGTTACCCGTTGGCGCAGCTGCAGGCGCTGCCGCTTGTTGCGGAGCTGCGGCTGAAGGAGCAACCGAAGTTAACTGACCCTGTGGGCCAACTTCAACATCGTAGACCTGACCATCAACTTTAACGCTGTAAGTTTCGATGCCACCTTGAGCAGGCTGAGCTTGAGGAGCAGCAGGCGATTCTTCTAGCCATGGCGCTGGTTCAAAGGCTTCTGGGTTACGGCGGTTCTTAAGGAATTTCAGACCTACTTGTGGGAAGAGCGCGTAGGTCAACACGTCATCAACCGTGTCTTCTGCGAGAGAGATGCCATCTTGTTTCGCTTTAGTCAGCAGCTCTTCAGTCAACGAGTTCATCTCTGACTCAAGCAAATCAGCCGGGCGACAAGTAATCGGCTCTGCGCCTTCCAGTACTTTGGCTTGCAGCTCTGCATTCACTTCTGCTGGCGCTGCACCGTACTCACCTTTCAGCAAACCCGCAGTTTCTTTGGTAATGCTCTTATAGCGTTCACCCGTCAGTACGTTGATCACCGCTTGGGTACCGACGATTTGAGAGGTTGGAGTCACGAGCGGAATATAGCCAAGATCCTGACGTACGCGTGGGATCTCTTCGAGAACTTCATCGAGCTTATCAGCTGCGCCCTGCTCTTTGAGCTGACCTTCCATATTGGTCAACATGCCACCTGGCACTTGAGCAATCAGGATACGAGAGTCAACACCCTTAAGTTGACCTTCAAACTTGGCATACTTCTTACGAACATCACGGAAGTAAGCAGCAATCGGCTCGATTTGATCGAGCTTAAGGTTGGTGTCACGCTCAGTGCCTTGCAGCATAGCGACCACTGTCTCTGTTGGTGTATGACCATAAGTACAGCTCATTGATGAGATAGCGGTATCAAGGATATCGACTCCAGCTTCTACCGCTTTTACAGCAGTCGCTGTTGATAGACCCGTTGTTGCATGACAATGAAGCGCTAAAGGAATATCAGTAGAAGATTTGATGCGAGTAATTAACTCTTCCGCTTCATATGGCTTAAGCAACCCTGACATATCTTTGATACACAATGAGTGACAGCCAAGGTCTTCAAGACGTTTAGCAAGATCCACCCAAGTATCTGTATTGTGTACTGGGCTAGTAGTATAAGAAAGCGTACCTTGAGCATGCGCGCCGACATCGACCGCTGCTTTTACTGCCTTCTCAAAGTTGCGCACGTCGTTCATCGCATCGAAGATACGGAAGACATCCATACCATTGGCATGGGCGCGTTCAACAAATTTTTCGACCACATCATCTGCGTAGTGGCGGTAACCCAGTAAGTTCTGGCCGCGCAGCAGCATTTGCATTGGTGTATTTGGCATCGCTTTTTTCAATGCACGCAAACGCTCCCAAGGGTCTTCCCCTAAGAATCGAATACAGGCATCAAACGTCGCACCGCCCCATGTTTCTAGAGACCAGTAACCGACTTTATCCAGTTCCTCTGCGATAGGTAACATATCCTCTAGACGCATACGAGTCGCAAACAGCGATTGATGGGCGTCACGAAGGACCACGTCCGTTAAAGCTAGTGGTTTAGACATGCTCATTAACTCCTTTTAATCCTGTCAAATGCTACTTAGCGGTAGAGGTACGATACTGATGTACCGCTGCGGAGATCGCCGCAACTACCTTCGGGCTAACAGCAGAAGATGGTGATTGAACTTTGTTATTTTGAATAGGTGTCACGATCGGCTCAGGTACTTCTTGTGGTACCAGTTTTGACATCAACCGAACGAGATAGACGAGAATAGTGAGGAATATAAATACTACAGCCATCCCTGTAAGCATCAGGGTTGCAGCATCTAATAGCAGGCTTCCAATATTATCCATTTTTGCATCCTTTCTTTGTCATCCTGACAACAGCATTAGGTATATCGCTAAAAACATCGTGTTTTATCATCGCTCAACGCTAAATTTAGCCAGCATCTTGCTAGCACTCTTGTTGCCAGAACATGCAGTAAAATCCTGACAAGAGGTCTAGGATTATCTCGATTGGTTAAACTTTGTCAATTTTGTTTAAGGTGCTATTGAGGATATTGCACAAATCTAGGGAATTATTCGTCACACAAATCACATAAATCTGCAATACATCTTCATATAAGCATAAATAACTGCGTGTTTTATGACGTTATGCCAAAACATGGTGCATTACTGCGATAGGCTTAAAAGAAATAGGAAAAGAGTCGTAGAAACAATAACTTGTAAATTCATTGTTTCAATAATGTTGCAAGAGTGTTAACAAAAAAGCCCTGCTATTTCTAGCAGGGCTTTAAAATAAGTGGCGCGTCCTGGAGGATTCGAACCTCCGACCGCCTGGTTCGTAGCCAGGTACTCTATCCAGCTGAGCTAAGGACGCACAGTTTTGATATCAACTCAAGGTCAATATCAGGATGACTTTGATAAAAAGAAACCCTAAAGAGTGGCGCGTCCTGGAGGATTCGAACCTCCGACCGCCTGGTTCGTAGCCAGGTACTCTATCCAGCTGAGCTAAGGACGCGCAGTTTTGATATCGACTCTAGATCAATATCAGGATGACTTTGATAAAAAGAAACCCTAAAGAGTGGCGCGTCCTGGAGGATTCGAACCTCCGACCGCCTGGTTCGTAGCCAGGTACTCTATCCAGCTGAGCTAAGGACGCGCAGTTTTGATATCAACTCTAGGTCAATATCAGGATGACTTTGATAAAAAGAAACCCTAAAGAGTGGCGCGTCCTGGAGGATTCGAACCTCCGACCGCCTGGTTCGTAGCCAGGTACTCTATCCAGCTGAGCTAAGGACGCGCAGTTTTGATATCGACTCTAGGTCAATATCAGGATTGCTTTGGTAAAAAGAAACCCTAAAGAGTGGCGCGTCCTGGAGGATTCGAACCTCCGACCGCCTGGTTCGTAGCCAGGTACTCTATCCAGCTGAGCTAAGGACGCGCAATGTTCTCTAAAACAAGAGATGTGAAGTATATCACACTAGTTCTTTGAAACAACAGGGCTTTAAAACAAAAAAATTGGCCATAAGCCAATTAATGGCGGTGAGGGAGGGATTCGAACCCTCGATACGGCTACAAACCGTATACTCCCTTAGCAGGGGAGCGCCTTCAGCCTCTCGGCCACCTCACCGTTTTATTCCCTGGTAAGGAAATTATGGCGCGTCCTGGAGGATTCGAACCTCCGACCGCCTGGTTCGTAGCCAGGTACTCTATCCAGCTGAGCTAAGGACGCGCTATGCTTTCTTGCTAAAGAAAGTTGTTTTAAAGCTGTTCCGAAGAACAATTCTTCCGAGGAAGAAGCAAGAATGGCGGTGAGGGAGGGATTCGAACCCTCGATACGGCTACAAACCGTATACTCCCTTAGCAGGGGAGCGCCTTCAGCCTCTCGGCCACCTCACCGTCTTGCGGAGGCACATATTACGATTTACCAAAAATATGTCAAACATTTTCTTGGCAAAAATAGCAAAAAGTCATTCAACCGTTGGCTATTTAATCAAAGCGATGTTAATTCGCTCTTTTTCCTATGTTTAGTTGCCTTTGTCGCACAAAAAAGGCTGACAAAATGTCAGCCTCTTCGTGTAATTAGTAGTTGCCTGATGCAACGTTACCATTACCTTTTTCTGCCTGAATGCGCATGTAGATTTCTTCACGGTGAACAGACACTTCTTTCGGTGCATTTACACCGATACGTACTTGGTTACCTTTAACACCTAGTACAGTTACTGTTACTTCATCACCGATCATGAGAGTTTCGCCAACGCGGCGAGTTAAAATTAGCATTCTGTGCTCCTTGAGTAATCTCTGATTTATCTTGCTACGCGGCTATTATCCAACAAAAGTTATATTTTCGTAAACTCTATTGTGGCTCGAATCTAGCCTAAAAAGGCATGTTTTTGTCGGCAGTCGACTGCCTCCGCAGAAGTTATGTAAGCATCATGCAGTATGTTAGCCGCTTTGTCGACACATTCTGGTAACAGGACAAGCATCAAAGATTGTGGATTGACTGTGTAGTGCTCAACCTTAATCCCCTGCTCCGTCAACAACGCGTAAGATCTTTCAACCAGTCCTTCGACATGTAGACCAACTGCTGTTAGTAAGCTTACTGACTCACTATTACGGATTTTGTCACCGAAAACCAGTTCCAGTTTTGCATAAGCGTCGTGTTTTATCACTACACCTATCCATTCTGCATGCTCGATCACATTCCAAATTGTGACGCCTAACATCTGACACTGCTTTTTCATACTAGCTAAGGCATCTTTTTCAATTCTGATCAAACACATATCGCGTTGAATGGCGACGCCACACACCGCAGACTGGCACTCTTCACCTTTGACCAAGCTGCCAGCGTTGACATCGAATGTTGATAATACCCGCAAAGGTACATTGTGTTTCCATGCATACTGGACTGAAGGTAGATGCAGAACTTTAGCCCCTTTACGAGCCATCTCCTCCATCGAAGGGAAATCGATGACATCTAATTTTTGAGCATTGGCGACCACGCGCGGATCGCAAGTATAAATACCGTCAACGTCAGTAAAAATCTGGCACTCATCCGCTTCAAGCGCTCCAGCAAGTGTTACCGCACTGGTATCTGAGCCACCTCGACCAAGAGTTGTGATATCCCCGTTATCATTAACACCTTGAAAACCGGCGACGATTACAACTTGGTCCTGTTCAAGGAGTTGAGTTATCGCGGTCGTGTCAATTTGTTTAATCGTTGCGTCATTGTGCTGATTGTCAGTCACAATACACGCTTGTGCTCCGGTAAGTGAACGTGCTGCATAGCCTAGTTTATTTAGAGCCATTGCAAGCAGTGCCATCGACACCTGTTCACCAGCAGAGAGCAAAACATCAAGTTCTCTCGCGGTAGGCACACTGTCTACCTGTTTAGCCAAGTCCATCAATCTGTTTGTTTCACCAGACATTGCCGATACGACTACGACAACTTGATTACCATCATTTTTCGCCTTTATGATGTGTTCAGCGACCTTATGAATTCTTTCTATTGAACCCACAGAAGTTCCACCAAACTTTTGCACGATAAGGGGCTTTTTCACCAGTCTTCACCTTCCCAAGACCAAAGTCTCATTCGAACCACACTCAACATGTTGAATATTGCTTGCAGTAGTTATAACAAAAACCAAGTGACTTACTTGATGTTCATAGTGAGCACCAATTAAAGCACTTGGTTGTCAGAAAAAAATTACGCTCAATCAAATAACTGATTGAGCGTAAGAATCGTTTAATTTTTAATTAAAGACGTTCTTCTAGCCATGGCTGAACTGTCTTCATTGCTTCAGGCAGAGCAGCAACGTCCGTACCACCCGCTTGAGCCATATCAGGACGACCGCCACCTTTACCACCAACTTGCTCAGCAACCATCTTCACTAGCTCACCGGCTTTTACTTTGCCGATAAGATCTTTAGTCACACCAGCGATTAAACCAATCTTGTCGCCGTTAACGTTGGCAATCATTACAACGCCGCTGCCCATTTGGTTCTTAGCATTGTCGACCATAGTACGAAGGTTCTTAGGATCCGCTCCTTCCATACCTGCGATAAGTACTTTAACGCCGTTGATCTCTTGAGCTTTCGCCATGATGTTGGCACTTTCAGCTGCTGCCATCTTGTCTTTAAGCTTCTGAATCTCTTTCTCTAGAGATTTTGCTTTCGATGCTGACTCTGCAAGTTTCTCTTCGAACTTAGCTTGTTGAGCTTCGATCGCGTCTAGTGCCGCTTCACCTGTTACAGCTTCGATACGGCGAATACCTGCTGCGATACCACCTTCAGAAGTGATCTTGAATAGGCCAATATCCCCCGTTTTTGATGCGTGGATACCACCACAAAGCTCGGTAGAGAACTCACCCATTGAGAGAACGCGAACCTCATCATCATACTTTTCGCCGAATAGTGCCATTGCACCTTTCTGCTTCGCTGACTCGATGTCCATTACGTTAGTTTCAATAACGTGGTTACGACGAACTTGAGCATTCACTAGGCGCTCAACTTCTTTTAGCTCTGCTGGCGTTACCGCTTCTAGGTGTGAGAAGTCAAAACGTAGGTTTTCAGGTTTAACAAGTGAGCCTTTCTGCGTAACGTGTTCACCAAGTACTGAACGTAGCGCTGCGTGTAATAGGTGAGTCGCAGAGTGGTTAAGAGAAATCGATGCACGACGCTCAGCATCAACAGTCGCTTCTACTTCATCACCCTTCGCTAGAACGCCTTCCGCAAGAACACCGTGGTGCGCAATTGCGTTACCTAACTTCTGAGTATCTTCAACTTTAAACAGACCAGATTCAGTCTTCAGCACACCAGCGTCACCACATTGACCGCCTGACTCAGCGTAGAATGGCGTTTCACCAAGGATGATGATCGCTTTGTCGCCTGCTGATAGAGACTCTACTACTTCACCCTCAACGAAGATTTCAGCAACATTACTCTTACCTTCGGTACCTGTGTAGCCACAGAACTCAGACTCTGCTTCCGTTTTGATTGTTGCGTTGTAGTCAGTACCAAACTGGCCTGCTTCGCGAGCACGTTGACGCTGCTCTTCCATCGCTTTCTCAAAACCCGCTTCGTCAATTGTAAAGTCACGCTCGCGAGCTACATCGTTAGTTAAGTCAGCAGGGAAACCGTAAGTATCGTAAAGCTTGAAGACTGTTTCACCGTCTAGCTCTTTGCCTTCAAGTGCGTCTAGTGCTTCATTAAGAATCACCATGCCGCGCTCTAGTGTGCGACCAAAGTTCTCTTCTTCGATGCGAAGTACTTTCTCAACAAGCTCTTGCTGTTTCTTCAGTTCTTCTGCAGCGCTACCCATCACTTCAGCTAGTACACCAACAAGTTTGTGGAAGAATACGCCTTGCGCACCCAACTTGTTACCGTGACGAACCGCACGACGAATAATGCGACGTAGGACGTAACCACGACCTTCGTTTGAAGGCATAACGCCGTCAGCGATTAGGAATGAACAAGAACGGATGTGGTCAGCAATAACGCGTAGAGACTGGTTTGATAGATCGTCGTGACCGACAACCTCAGCCGTCGCTTTAATTAGCTTTTGGAATACATCGATTTCGTAGTTTGAGTGAACGCCTTGCATGATTGCAGAAATACGCTCAATACCCATACCTGTATCAACAGCAGGCTTAGGTAGTGGCTCCATCGTGCCATCTGCATGACGGTTAAACTGCATGAATACGTTGTTCCAGATCTCGATGAAACGGTCACCGTCTTCTTCTGGAGTACCAGGACGACCGCCCCAGATATGCTCACCGTGATCGTAAAAGATTTCAGTACATGGACCACAAGGACCTGTATCACCCATCGTCCAGAAGTTGTCAGACTCGAACTTCTTACCGCCTTCTTTGTCGCCAATACGCACGATCTTGTCAGCAGGTACGCCTACTTTCTTGTTCCAGATCTCGAATGCTTCGTCATCTGTTTCGTATACCGTAACCAGTAGCTTCTCTTCTGGTAGACCAAGAGTCTTAGTCAGGAACTCCCAAGCAAACGCAATCGCGTCTTCTTTGAAGTAATCACCAAAGCTGAAGTTACCGAGCATTTCGAAGAAAGTGTGGTGACGAGCTGTGAAACCAACGTTCTCTAGGTCGTTGTGTTTACCACCCGCACGTACACAACGCTGAGCCGTAGTTGCTCGTGTGTAGGCACGCTTTTCGGCGCCTAAGAAGCAATCTTTAAATTGGTTCATACCTGCGTTTGTAAATAGCAGGGTTGGATCGTTATGCGGAACCAACGATGAACTGTCTACGATTTGGTGTCCTTTGCTTTCAAAGAACTTAAGGAACGCGTTACGAACCTCATCAGTGCTCATGTACATGCAGCTCTTCCTGAAAATAGTCGAGTTAGAATTTTGCGCTATTGTAGATCATGGTTAAGGCTACGACTAGTTTTCTCGCAGAAAAGAGCAGATTGATGTGTTAATTCATCGCAAATCTTTAAATTGATGAGTTATTTGACTTCAGTCCTCATCATTAGCGCTAAGCGCATAACTAATTTGTTCAAAGCTGTAGCCACGATATTGAAGAAAACGCACCTGTTTGGCGTACTCTTTTTGGTCTTTCGCTTTAATCCCTTTAAATTTCTTCTCTGCGGCTTGTTTTGCTAACTCGAACCAATCTTGCGGTTCTTCTTCCATTGCTTTGTCCACCACCGAGTCCGCGACTCTTTTCTGCTGCAATTCTTGTCGGATGCGCCTCTCTCCGTGGCCTTTGTAGACATGTTGGCGAACTTGGCTTTTGGCATAACGCAGATCATCAAGATAGTTGTGATCGATACAAAAGTTCACGGCCTCTTGAATAGCGTCTTCTTCATAACCTTTCAGGCTCAATTTCTGGTATAGCTCGTATTCGCCATGATCTCGGCGACTTAGCAATTGAATAGCGGCTTCTTTGCTCGATAATGTCGGTGGCTTTCTTTGAAACATCTGAAATAAATATCTAGATTCTAAATACAACAAAGCCCCGCACATAGGCAGGGCTTAAATTACTAATAATGAGGTAGCTTATAGCTCTTGCTCTGGCATCTCACCTAACTCAGCGTCATCTGGCTGAACTTCCGCTGGTGACAGTAGCATTTCACGTAGCTTAGCATCGATCGCTTGGGCAGCTTGTGGGTTCTCACGTAGGAATTTACCAGCGTTTGCTTTACCTTGACCAATCTTATCGCCATTGTAGCTGTACCAAGCACCGGCTTTTTCAACTAGCTTGTGCTTAACACCTAGGTCGATTAGCTCACCTTCACGGTTAAAGCCAGCGCCATATAGGATTTGCGTTTCCGCTTGCTTAAATGGTGCCGCAATCTTGTTCTTAACAACCTTGATACGAGTTTCGTTACCAACCACTTCGTCGCCTTCTTTGATAGAACCAGTACGACGAATATCAAGACGAACAGATGCGTAGAACTTAAGCGCGTTACCACCTGTGGTTGTTTCTGGGTTGAATGTACTATTAACTAAACAGCACTACAATGTCCGAATCGGCAGTTGAAAGCCTAAAGCAATTGAACGAGAAAATCCACAAGGGAAACTAACAAACGCAAAACAAACTCATTAACACTATTAGTTTGCTTTTTTATGTTCCCCTTTAAAAGAGTTTTTAAGAAGCTCCCCAAAATACTCAAACAACCCTACCCTAAACTGACGAGTCGAGTTTGCGGAGTTCTTGTAAATTCGACCTTTAGAGTCCAACTCCATAACCGAGCAGTCAGACCAATGTTTTGCATTTTTACTATAATCTAATTGCCCAAGAGCCTTACCCGCAGCTTTCAGCTTTTCACCTGAAGCACCATTCAATACTAGTTGGTGGATGGTTAACCCTAATGCTTGCCAAACTTGAGGGGATAATTGATAGCCTGAGCGGTTAGTAGTAAATGCCTCTCGCTGAGCTTCAAGCCACTCTCTCAAAAAAACAGTAATAAAATCAAGGTACCCATCTGAGAGTACAGAAGAGATTGTTTTTCCATTGGATAAAGTGATGTCCTTTGACATTTTACTGTATTCTTGCGTTCCAACTCCCGCAACGGCACCAACTATCGTTTTAAATAGAACATACGGAGTTGTTATGTAGCGCTCTGAGACTTTCACATGCTTTGAGTCAGTTTTAATGCCACCGAATGACTCCATATCTGAATCAGCAATGAGCTTATCCACAAAAGGCTTCAATGGATAATATTCATCTGATATCAGACCTTTGCTATCAACAACATGAGGTAAACTCATTGAAGAGTCGAAAAGTAGACTCTGTTTAAATAGCCCAATAACATCAGCACTATCTAAGCCACGTTGATCATCAAAAACCACCCGGACTTCTACATTTTCCATCGCTAAACGCTGCCTGAGTTCACTCTTAGAGTTCGCTTCTTTAACACTAAGTCTTGAGCTAAAGAGAAATGTTTTGAGTCCCAAGTTTTTGCATATAGCAACCAAGCCTAGAAGGTTACCAACGATAAAAGCATTCGAAGAATCATATTTTAAAAATGGGCTTCGACCCGAAGAATCTACGTAACTAGGCTTCCCCAAAATAGCGAATGTTAACGTCAATGGCGCGCTGATCGACTCATTCAACACTCCACTCTCTAGACTTGCTTGAATTGCTTGCACCCTTTCAACATTTGTTGCGTTCACAGCAGCGTCTGGAACCCATGCGAGGTCAGGCAGAAGCTTGCTCACACAGAAATAGGCTTCAAGTTCTATCATTGGCATAGTTGTAATCAGCGTTTTTAAAGTCCGCGTCTGTGAAGAGAGCAGCATTCCACTGATTTTTTTTTCTGAAAGTTTCAAGTCTTTTCATCCAGTTAACTAACTAGCAAAGTCTAAAGTAAAATTAAAATTTGATCCGACATGATTGTCGGATCAATAATTAGAAACAACATTGCTAGACATTCAAATTTAAATGTCTGTTTTTTAGCCGTAATACAGAGAACTGCCATATGACAAATAAAGCTAAGGACAACTTGAACGAAATCTCGGATGAGGCTTTAGAAATATCTATCGTTGATAGTCTTGTTGAGCGATACGAGGATAAAGAATGCACCAGTTATCTCGCTAGCTCGAAGAAGCTGGTCGAAACTGCAACAACAGTCCTCTCTTCAATACAAGTTGAAGACATCTTCAAATCCAAAGCGCGTTACTACTCAGGCGTCAGAGCTGTCAAGACAACCCTTAAACACCTCGTAATCTACATTTCACCTCAACTCGCCAGAGATATGCTGAAGTTTTCCCAAAGAGGTGCAATCAATGCAAAAAACAAAAATCGCAAACTGAATAAAGCGAAGGTCAAGAAATACGCCGAGGACATGAAAAACAATCAATGGTGCTTAACAGGGGAGCCCATTATCATTTCTGCCGACGGAGAAATTTTAAATGGACATCATAGATTAGAAGCATCATATCAAGCTGGAGTGGGGTTTATTGCCCCTATAACTTATGGCGTAACAGATGAGCTATCCTTCGCTCATATCGATGTCGGGAACATGCGCTCAAGGTCTCAAGTTCTGGAGATGGCCGGAGTCAAAGTAAATGCTAGTGTACTATCCCGTGTGGCTATGCTATCGAAAGCTTTTGAAATTACTTCTAACCCTTACGCATTTAGAGGAACTCAAGGAACTTCTTTCCAACCCGCAGAAATACTAGCTTACGTAGAAGAAAACGAAGAGCTTGCTTTGTCTGTCGACTTTGTAGCAAAAATCATTAAACGCCATAAACTGGAAAGCCAAGCATCAGAAGCTATCTATGCTTTTGCGCACTGTTTAATAAAACAAAAACTCAAAGATTATCCTCAAAATAAAGCTCTGCCTCTCTCCCCAGAGGCCTATCTAACACGAATCATTTCATCACTTGGATTAGAATCCGAAGATGATATTGAGTTTCAAGTTCGAAACTATCTTCAGTCACTCGTCACTGAATCTAGCTCTTACTCCTTGCTCTGTAAACTCTCAGCAATTTTCAAAGGATGGAACATGCATCTAGGGATTCCAGTCGTAGGAAATAAGGTTACTGTACGAAGAGTTGCGCGCTTTAGGAAAGATGAGGATGGAAACAAAATACCAGTTCCATCAGCAGGTAATATAAATGAAGCATTTACCATCCCATGCTTAGAAAAAGGCGTCACACCAAAGCGAATTTTGCAGCAAGCTAACATGAAAAACATAGGAAACGCTTCCCAATCAAACTAGTGCCACGAACACCTATTATTGAGATTTACCGAAGATTTGTGACTCTGATGCTGGCTGTGAAGTTTATCAAAGGTTGTGTCGTTATACATCAAACGAGCGATGCCCCTCGATGAAAGACAGATAATCCAAATCAATCGAGTGCTCAGATTCCTCTCTCGATGTCCACAAAAAAGCACCTACGATAGGTGCTTTGACAGTTTAATATGGGCTACTAAAATCTCACGTTTGCACTTATCAGTCGAGGTCTGCACGTGAGTAAACATTTTTTTGGTATAGTGTATTCCGCTTATTTGTATCGATATTGAAGTATGATATCGCTACACCAAAATTAAAACGAGAGCCTACGCTTTCAACATCAACGTACCTGTCTGAATTGTAATAGCGAGGGTATTTGTAAGCATCATAAACATCAAACTGATCGCGGAGGCTTTTCGAACTTATAGCTTGGGGAGGGATAGACAACTCCAAGTCCTTGATCGTATCAGCATTTTCACCCCAATAAACAGTAAAAGATTCTATGTTAATGAAGTTGTTCGTTTTATTTGTAACTTTAAGAACACCATTATCAATTACTGCTTGGATATTTTGATCTTTTGCTTCAAACACAACTGGTAACATGTCATACACGGCTGACTTAACTTGAACATCAACTTGATATTCGTCTCCGGCAGTTAGGCGATATGGCGAGTAATCATACTTAATGTTTTTAATTCGTTGATAGCTCGGTGGCAATTGAATTGACACCTCTATATAAGGCTCAACTAACTCAAGTCCTGCACCTTTAGAGTATTTAAGCTCACCCGAAACCATATTCAATCGAAGACCATCCTTAATCTGTTTACTTAGCTGCGCTGGATAAACTGATGAAGCATGAACATCAACGTTTATACGCTCAAGCGCAGAAGTTAACTCTGCCTCCATTATTTTTTTCTGTTGAACGGCTGAATCAGGCTGGGTAAGTACTTTGTTGTAAGTTTTCACAGACTCTTCGAGCAGTTCATCCACATACTCATTGAAACCATTGTCCAAGCATAGTAAACAGTCTCTGATTCTCTCTTGCTTGCCATGCCATTCTCTGCTCATAATTTCACGAACAACCTGATTATCATTGTTGATAGTAAAATCGTACTGATAATCCATATTGGTTCCCCCTAGGTAAGCAATACGACTTCCCGAATTATGCGATGAGCGCTCACTGCGACGTTGTGGGTGAGGGCTTGCCACAAATGGAGATGAATCATGAATTGCTTCGAAAATTATGGAAAACAGTTCATTTTTCTCTTCCAGAGCTAAGGGGGCTTCTGCAAGTTTTAGTGTTTCAATTTCTTTAAACTCTTCATTCGTAGTGCTTCCAGAGTTTGATGCACACCCTAGTAGTACAGTGGACAGCAACAATAATATTGTAATTTTTCCCATGAGAATCTTTATACTCCTATCGTTATATTCTCGCACACGAGCATTAATCGTTTCATACCCAGATGAAATTAATCTGGGACTTCAAACTTGTAAGCTTTTCCTTCAACCAAAACATATGGTGGCTGATTGTAAGTCGCGGTTTTATATTGAACAGCCCAATCAGGAAACTTATCTTTTAATGGTAAATTAAAACTGGCCTGAATCGCTTTTTCATTCTCTGTTATCCTGCTTAAGTTGAACGTCGCAAGGTCGGAAAAGTTTGCTACATCATATATCGAGACAGAAGGTGAGTTTCTTGACGCAATACTCCAAACCCAAGCCTTATAGCCCCCCAATATTTCAGGAGCGTAAGCAATTACAGGTTCCTTTACGCGAATTAGATAACGACATTGTGTATCAACTCGCTCACAGGTTGGATGTGTGAAGGGCTGTCCCACACCATAGTTATATTCGGAATCGATATCTTCTAGTTCCAACCCCATATTTTGCATTAAAGCGATAAAATGATTGAAAACGTATTTCCTAGCCTCTTCGGAACTATCTGCAAGCTCGTAAGGCAGGTAAAATGCCAAATTATCGTAGTCTCTTGCTGTTTTCTTTTCTGTAGAACCTGCCCCCAGAACAAAACTCGTCTGAGCGCTATCCGTTGCTAGATCGTGAGAGATTGAAGTTGGTAAGCCTAAAGACTTTGCGAGGGCAAAAGAGACCACATATCCCGCTAAACTACTATTAAGTCCTGCTTCAATCATCGCAGTTTCTCGACGTTTCAGCAGCTTCTCCGCTTCGCCTTTGGGAAGGTCAAAAGTATCATTGATTCCCATCGCTTGAGCGTAGTTTTGTGCAATAGAGTGCTCTGGGTTATACGTATAGGGGTGCTGAGGTAACTGGGTTGGTTTAACTGTACAACCAAGAATCAAGCTAGCCGATAGACTTACAGTTATTATATTTTTCAATTTTGTTCTTATCTGAAATGTTCAAAGAAGCAATCTTATGCAACCACTCAAATCATACAATTAAATTGTTTAGAAACAGTGATATAAAATACGAAATAAACTATAGATTGAGCACAAAACATTCAAGCAACATTGGTATTTCAACTAGTCTAAAACGAGCGTAAAACTCAAACTTTCACTCTAAAATTGCATTGATAATGAGGGGAGCATTCCGCCCTGAGACGAATAATCCATGCGTCTCAGGGGGTAAAGTTGGCGAAGCTATTGATACCATCCATCAGCCAGCACTTCAGCTTGCTCTAGCACAAGCTTGATTGCTTCTTCAGCCGCATCAGGTGGGTATTTCCAACGGCGCAATAAGCGACGTACAAGGTTACGCATCCTTGCTCGAACACTCTCACGTTTTTGCCAATCAACAGTCGCTGATTTACGTAGTTGCTGAGTAAGTTCGATAGCTAGTTGACGTAGGTTATCGTCGCCTAATGTCCTCACAGAGGCTTCATTTGCAACCAACGCTCGGTAAAACGCAATTTCATCGGTAGACAGGTTGAGCTTATCCATCATCTCGCTATCTGCCTGCATTTCTTTAGCCCATTGGATTAGCTCTTCAATTACCTGTGCTGTTTCGATATTGCGGTTATGGTATTTTTGCAGTGTTGACATGATACGGTCAGAATACTTTTTCTCCTGTACCACGTCGTTTTTCATCCGCGCTTTGACTTCATCACGCAGCAGCTTCTCAAGCAGCTCAACGGCAAGGTTCTTCTCTTTCATGTTCTTCACGTCTTCCAAGAACTCTTCAGAGAGCAAGCCAATATTGGGCTTATCTAAACCAACGGTTTTGAAGATGTCATCGACTCCATCCGCCACAATTGCGTTATTGAGGATCTGCCTCAAAGCAGAGTTTCGTAGCTCGTCATTACGTTTTTTATCGACTGTCGAATGCTTTAAGAATGCGGTCTTGATCGCTCCGTAAAAGGCGATTTCACTCTTATAACCATCAACCTCATCCAAGGTATTACACAGTGAGAAGGCTTTCATAAGCGCTGCCATAACATCAAGAAAACGGCGTTTTCCATCACGAACGTCTTCGCCTTTGCTGTTGCGGTGTGAAAGACCTGATATATGGTTCACGGCTCCCGGAAGCAGTTGCAGCGGTTTGGTTTCAAAATCTGGACGATAGTTGAAGATGTGCCCATCAACAGGCGTAGCAAACATGCCACGAATCACGTCTATTTTTTCCATGAAGACAGCGAAAGCTTCAGCAGTATCGACGGTAGGCTTGCCTTTCCCTTGGCTGTTGGTATAGGTCTTCAGTGCGTTTTTAAGCTCATTGGCGATACCAATATAGTCAACCACCAAACCTCCGGGCTTATCCTTAAACACACGATTCACACGCGCTATCGCCTGCATCAGGTTATGGCCTTTCATTGGCTTGTCGATATACATGGTATGGCAGCAAGGCGCATCAAAACCCGTTAGCCACATATCACGGACAATGACCAATTGCAGATCATCACTGGTGTCTTTATAGCGTTTCTCGAACAGCTTCTTGGTCTTCTTATCATGGATATGAGGCTGCATTTTTACTTTATCAGCGGCGCTGCCTGTCATGACGATTTTAATCGCGCCTTTATTTGGATCATCGCTATGCCATTCGGGTTTGATAGCCACAATAGCATCGTATAAATCCACACAAATCTCGCGGCTCATGGCAACGATCATAGCCTTGCCCGGAAAGGTTTCACAGCGAGTGGTAAAGTGCTCGACCAAATCTTGGGCAACTTGTTTGATTCGCGGCTCTGCACCAACCAGTTTCTCAAGTGCAGACCATTGTGATTTAATTTTCTCACGACTTTCCGTTTCTTCGTCTTCGCCTATTTCTTCTTCGACCTGATCGTTAAGCGCTTCGATTTCATCTTGGTTAATATCGAGCTTGGCTAAGCGAGATTCGTAATAAATCGGCACGGTTGCGCCATCATCGACCGCGTCTTGAATATCGTAGATAGAAACATAATCACCAAAGACACCGCGAGTATCTTTATCGTCCATCGATATCGGTGTACCTGTAAAACCAATAAAAGCGGCATTCGGCAACGCGTCACGCATGTATTTGGAATAACCATAAACATAACGCTGATCAACCACATTGCCATCTTCGTCTTTAACATCTACTAGGCGAGCTTTATTGCCATACTGGCTGCGGTGAGCCTCATCGGAAACCACCACGATATTCGAGCGTTCAGAAAGAATCGGATGTGCCATTTCTTCATCGAGCAGCGCAAACTTTTGTACGGTTGTGAAGATGATGCCACCGGATTGACGATTAAGAAGTAAATCGCGTAATGAATCACGATCTTCAGCCTGTTGAGGGATTTGCTTCAACGTTTCCTGCGCCATCGTAAAGGTGTTAAATAGCTGGCCATCTAGGTCATTACGGTCAGTCACCACTACTAAGGTTGGGTTATTCATTTCTGGTTGTTGCAGCAATTTACTTGCGTAACAGACCATCGAAATGCTTTTCCCGCTGCCTTGGGTATGCCAAACCACGCCAGCTTTTTTGCTTCCGGGCACCACCGTATTGGCATAGTTTGCTCGTGGCTCGGTGACTTGGTCAGAGGTTGTAGCCGCGATAACAGTCGCTTTCACCGCAGCACGCACGGCATGGAATTGGTGATAACCTGCGATTTTTTTGATGATCTTGTCGCCATCATTTTCGAACAACACAAAGTAACGAATATAATCGAGCAATAGTTCAGGCTTAAAGAAGCCACGTACCATGGTCTCTAATTGTAATTCGAGTAGTGGCTTATCGTCTTCATCCTCGATGGTTTTCCATGGCAAGAAACGTTCTTTATTAGCCGTTAACGAGCCGACTCGCGCCGTCCAGCCATCAGAAATGACCAGCGCTTCATTGAACACAAAGAGATCAGCGATTTCTTCTTTGTAAGTTTGGATTTGATTGTAAGCATTCCAAATATCGGCGTGATCATCGGCTGGGTTTTTCAGTTCAATGACCGCCATTGGCAAGCCATTGATAAAGACAATCACATCTGGCCTGCGGTTGACTTTGGTGCCCGTTATTGTGAACTGATTGACTACTAAGAATTCGTTATTCTCGCGGTTGTCAAAATCAATTAATCGAACATGGGTGTGTTTAGTTACCCATTGATCGTGCTCCATCACCGAGTATTCAACGGGCACACCTTCGATTAAATATTGGTGAAAAGCTTTGTTATTTTTGATCAGGACTGGCGTTTGCGGTGTGGCAACGATTTTCGCTACTTCGATTAAGGTGTCACTGGGCACATTTGGGTTTAAGGTTTCCAATGCCGACACTAAACGTGCTTGTAGCGTGACCTGCTGATAGTTTTCACGTTCAGGCGTATCACCATCTGGTGCGATGTCATAGCCATTTTGGTATTGGTAACCTAGCTCTTTAAACCAATCGAGGCATTGTTGTTCTAGTTGGTCTTCAGTAATCATTAAGCCTTTATCCTTATTATTTATTCCATGCGCTCTTAATCAACCGTCCGGTTTGGTTATAAATGCCAACCTGTTCAATGTAATGGTGGAAATCCCTATTTTCAGAGACGATTCGGTTTGCAGATTGCCAATCCACGTTGACTCTCTCTTGAGCTGGAATGAGTATTTGGCTATCAAACAAAGATTCAGTATCCAGAATCAGCACGCCAATCCCGTGCAAGCTCGACAACATTTGCAGCTCACCTTCAACGTCGCTATTTAAGCCTGTGGCAACAAGGTAGCCAAAATTGGCCCAACTCGAATTCGATACGGCTTGGAAAAAGTATTTTCGTACATTGCCTTTGGTAAGATGTTTCTTTACTTCAAAAGACCAAAGTCGAACCGAGCTGTGATTCCCACTGCGCACACAGCTTCTCACAATTTCATCCCAACCTTGGTCGAGCGGCTCTAGCGCCACCACATCAGGATGTAACCAGTGATTGCCACCGTTGCCATGAGAGTTTTTAGATTTACGCTCGTCAATGCGCTGACAGTAAAGACCCAAATCCTTGCTGAGGTACTCAATCAACATTGGGTAGAGATCGTGCTCGCTTAAGCTTTGCGGCACGAGAGGCGTATCGATGTCTGATTCATCTGCATCGCTAAGATCATCTTCCTGATGAGCAGATGTAAGCTTCTGCTCCCAGTAATAAACCCGAGGTCTTGGTTTGTCACGAGTGGCGACATTAGGACAAACGATTTTCGCTCTTTCAGTGCGTTCCCCACCAATTTCTGCCGCGAGCTGGGCGATAAGCTTTTCTTCGGTGTTGTATCGCGGGTTTGCTTGCTTCTCAGCGATTTCTTCTGGATAGCGACGCACAAATTCTTTGGCTAAATCCCGAGCAGTAAACTTCTTGTCGGGGTTCGCCTTGAGCGTTTCGATAATCATTTCTACTCGGGTTGCCATTATTCGACCTCTGCTAATTCTTGAGCTTGGCCTAACTCGATTTCGCCGGAAAGCAATTTAGGAAGCAACGTTTCACGAAGACTTTCTAAGTTATGATTCTCTTCAATATTGTGTGTCATTTTATCGAGCATTGTAGCGAGCAATTCTCCATACCTTTCCAGCACTGCATTAGATGGAATTGGTACTTCTAGACTATTTAGAACTTTCTGATTCAACAGTGGTTGTGCAGCTCCGCCAGCATGCTGATTTAGGTCAAGGAACTTCAACAAGTACAGCACAAATGGTAGCTGTGCTTTACCGCCTTTCGCTGTCGCAACTATAGTGTTATCTGATGCCCAGAACTGTGAATTGCAATATTCAATAGCCCCACAGTAAGCTCCTACACGACCAATGATGACAGCATCTTCAAACTTAGCTTCTTCGCTAAAACCAATTATTCCATTAGCTCCGTACAGAGGAAACTGACCGCTATCTGACTTCGTGCCTGACTTACCATTAGCAAACTTAATCAACTCTGATAGCTTACCGACAGGCCAACCTTCAGGAATCAAACCCAACTCAGACTCAACAAGCTTTTCGGGGAATAGCGAGGCAGTAGCAGCATCCATTCCCTCAGGCTGCTCACCATTCATCTTGGCTTTTACGGGGTCGAAATCGACAAACCACGATTTGAAGATGGCTTTCGCCATTTCTTCTAGGGTTTGGTTGGTAGCTTTATTTAGCTGCAACTTACGATCGATGGCGAGTAAAAAATTACCTATTGCTTGTTGATGTTCTCGGTTCTCGACAAATGAGACTTCCATTTCTTTGATTGAATCACGAGAAAGTTCCGTTTGACCAGTTGTTCCCGTGGCAAAGCTTTCAATCAAACGTTGCTTTGACTTCATCAAATAACCAAAAAATAATGGATCAATTACGTCCTTGTCTGGTCTTACAATAGTTACATGAGTATCTACCGTAAGATTAGCTTCATTACCTAAAAATTGACCTACACGCCCTAATGTTCCAACGCCTGTCGAATTTACAAGTACATCATATTTTTGCACTAATTTTTCTGTAGGCACCTTTCTCTTAGATAGATCATTTAAACGGGCGAGTTCGAGATTGACTTGATAATCTCGAATACACTTTTGATTAACTACAATAGCCGCCCCATCGATGATATCTGTGTACTTCGGGGCAATACCTCTCGAAACATAAGTTGTTAGCTCATCAGTTTTAAAGCGCATAACCCAACCCCGCTAGGTTCTTCTTGATCTCAGCTTCTAGCGTTGCTGATTCCGCAAACTGCTCGCTCAACTTGGCGGTTAGCGTTGCCATCTTCTCACCAAATGGAATGCCGTCATCCAGCTCTTCTGCGGCACCAACATAACGCCCCGGAGTGAGCACAAAATCGTGTTTTTTAATCTCTTCCAAAGTTGCTGATTTGCAGAAGCCCGCTTGGTCTTCATACGCTACGCCATTAACTTCTTCACCTGTTTTCCAAGCGTGGTACAGGTCAGCGACTTTCTGGATATCATCACGAGTGAAATCACGTAGTACACGGTCTTTCATATAGCCAAGGTTGCGCGCATCAATAAATAACACCTCACCTTTGCGATCACGCAGCTTACGACCTGATTTATCGGTACGTGCTTTTTTGTTTTTGGTTAAGAACCAGATACAAGCAGGGATCTGGGTGTTGGTAAACAGTTGCCCCGGAAGCACCACCATACACTCGACCAAATCGTTCTCGACTAAGGCCGCACGAATTTCACCTTCGTTGTTAGTGGTTGAACTCATCGAACCATTGGCAAGTAACAAGGCTTGAGAACCATCCGGTGCAAGGTGGTAAAGCATATGCTGCATCCAAGCAAAGTTAGCGTTGCCTGAAGGAGGTGTGCCATATACCCAGCGCGGATCGTTATCATCGACACCTGTATTCCACTCTTTCATGTTGAAAGGCGGGTTCGCCATGATGAAATCGGCACGTAAATCAGGGTGTTGGTCATTGGTGTAGGTACTGGCAGGCTCACCAAATTGACATTCTAGTCCCCGAATAGCCATATTCATCCCAGCAAGCTGCCAAGTGGTGTAGTTGTATTCCTGACCGTAAATCGAGATTCTTTGCTTTTGCGTGAGCGGGTCAATCTCTTTTTGGTTAGCGCGACGTTCAATAAATTTCTCTGATTGCACAAAGAAACCACCGGAACCCATTGCGGGGTCATACACACGGCCTTCAAACGGTTCAATCATCTCAACAATCAGCGAAACGATTGATGCAGGCGTATAGAACTGGCCGCCTTTCTTACCTTCAGCAAGCGCAAATTGGCCTAAGAAGTATTCGTAAATATGACCAAGAATATCTTTGCTGTTAAGCGACTTATGATTGAATGGAATGGTCGCGATTAGGTTAATCAGTTCATTAAGTTTTGACTGATCAATTTTTAGAGCGGCGTAGTGCTTGTTGAGCACACCTTTTAGCTTCTGGTTATCGCGCTCAATGCCTTCCAGCGCGTTATCAATCAGATGTCCAACAGACGTGATTTTTTTCGTCTTACCATCAATGACCAAATCGGCACCACCAATGACCATCGGGCCATTGTCTTGCAGGAACTTCCAACGAGATTCTGTCGGCAGCCAAAACACATTTTTCTCTTTGTAGTAATCGCGCTGTTCCAGCTCAATCGCGATTTCTTGTTCAAGTTCTTCTGCCGAGTAACCTTCAGGATCGAGGAAATACTCGTGGTCAGGGTTAGCGAAGTCTTGTTTTAGTTCTTCTTGGCGAAGCGTGAAGGCGTCAGACACGTACTTAACGAATATTAAGCCAAGCACCGCATGTTTGTATTGAGAGGCATCGAGTGACGCACGGAGTTTGTCTGCGGCTGTCCAGAGCTTGCTTTCCAGCTCTTTCAGGAATAGTTGTTCTTGTTCGTTCATTACGGGTTTCTTGAGTTCCAAAAATTGGCCTTATGATACCAGTAACTAAGTAAATAACCTCGATTTCTGGCTTACTTAGACATGTTTTTATGAAGTCAGGAGCACACAATGATAACTTAAAAAGAGCGAGAGTCGCCTAATCATCCCCTAAAAACTTCGTGTCGCCAAAATGCAGGTAGTGACAAACTAATAGCACCGTTACGCTGCTCTCTGAAATCACATAGTGTGGTTCTAAACAAACTGTTATGCCTGATTTTTAAGGAGACATAGAACATGGCAAAAGGTAAAAGCGGACGTGGTCCATCAAGTCATCCGGGTAATGGCGGAAACTGGCCCTCAACAACAGGAAATAAATCTGGGGGAGGTCGCGGAAACGCACCTTCGAAGAAAGGCTAAGCGAGTGAAGAACGGGCCTGTTTTCAGGCCCATAAAAATATCATGACAGTTAAACAATATCGTTTCCCCACTATCGGTGAAGTCGTTAAAGAGCTCTTTAATGCAACAGGAATTCTTCCACAAAAACACGCTCAGACTTCGGTTGTTATGGATGAAAAACACAAAAAAACCATCCAAAAAAGTCTAGAAAGACTAGCTAAAGAAGATTCAAAAATTGACTCGCAACTCGATGACGCACTCGATATTTTTTCTAATATTCTTTATGAGTTAGTAGAAGATGAGAAACTGACTTTAGCGTTTATGGCATCGGTACAAGATACACTTGCGCAATATAAGGACTTGGTTCGTGGTGAAGGGACGTATCTTTCTCTCGCAGACACTATCAGATGGGTCATTCCAAATAGGCTAATTGATCGTGTCCTAACCTGCCTATTTAAAAATAGTCTTGCCTTCCAAGTAAACCATTTTAATAGTGAGTTGCCTGATAACACATTTTGGTGGCTCCCTGAGTATGATCATCGGCGCGATAATTGGTGTTTTCCTCTAACCAAGACATGGCAATGGATATATACCACTCAAGGTATGTCTCAAACTAGATTTCATAATCCTATGAGAGATGACTCTTCTTATCAATTTGATAATGAGCTTATTGAGAAGTATAAGAAATATGAACGTAACCTTGAAAATGCACAACGATGGACGAGTGGTAAACAGTTACCTAACATCCATGCACTAGTCAAAAACTTAGATGAATCGTTGGCCGCTTCATCTTATTGTTTCGATGAAAACATGATGCAGTACAAGTGCTATAAAATGATGCTTTTAATCAGTAGGCTGACTACATCTATCACCAAATCAATTCAAAAAAGCTACGGTAATGATTTTCTGGTTCAATTGATTCGAGATATTAAAAAACAGCATCGCCGTTACAAAATAGAAACATTGAGCTTTGAAGTCGACATCCACAAGGCGCTCACCTCGGTCTCAACTCAACACACAGAATATCTACAAGCATGGCGTGACCTAACTCAATATTTTTGGGGGTTGCGTGCCGATAACCTCATAAAAAACCTATCAAAAGTTGAAAGATATTTAAAGCAGCATGGCTCTCAACTCAGTAAACATAGACGGACCAAAGTTTTAATCAATAATTTAGGTGCATCGAATGTTTACGCCCTAGTTAATCAAACCAAACATAGTCCGAAAGCGTCGATTCCGACAATGTTCCCGAATCTCTTTACACATGGGCTCAATTTAAAAAGCAAAGCAGTATCCTTACAAGAGATCCAAGGTTACAAGCAAGAGGTTGAATCTGCCAAGCTGCATGACAGGCTTGGCTGGATAGTAGAGTGGGCAACCGCCACTTACTACTACAGAAAGGAAGCTTATAACGATGCTCACTTACACTACTCACAGGCTTTTAAACTTGCGCGTTATGTGGCGGGGAACCAGCAACACCTTCTAGTGAATCAGTACATTGAGAGCTGCGCTAAAGTACAGGATTATCGGGAATTTAAGAAAGCGGTCGCATGGGCAAACTACCTTGACATTAAAGTTCGTTGGTTGCGATCTTTTAAGAACCCCGAAACAGAAGAGAACCTTCGTTTTTTATACCGTTTTATGGGAATAACTAGATATTGGAGGCTTTGACAGAGAACAATTGAGTAAAAATCTTTCGAACAAAATTTTGTTACATCAACTTAGTGTTCAAGTAAGTTGATGTAGAGTGATTTACTGATCTTGAGCCTCACATAACGACTTGAGTTTTCGTCAAAAACGTCAGATTTTTCTCAGAAGTGGGTATATATTAGTGCAACAAAATGCACTACTAGGATGGACACTATGTCATATACGGGTTACCAAGAAATATCCATAGAACAACTCGAAGAGCTTGAAAACGAAAGGCTAGAGCTTATTGAAGGCTTCAAAGAGCATCTTGCCTTGTTTTGTAAACTCCTAAACGTCGATTTAGACCAACAAGCAGCTGTAGATTCGATAAGTAGATCAACACAGGTGCGTCTTTCTTCTCATAAACATATTCCAGAGAAGAAAGATGGCATGCCTATCGCAGGCCAAGGTTACTTAAGCGTAAAAATGAGGGAAAAGGTCAAATCTGAGGCTTCAGCTATTGTTACCAACCTTGCCCGCGACATTGCAAACTCATCACAAAAGCTACTAGTCAACGATATCATCTTGCGAGGTTCACCTGAATCAATCGCCGAAAAGCTTACTCTTCATTGCCAGTTCGGCCATAAACGATTCTACGATGTAGACCCAATCCCCAACGTCCCATCTGTTCATCATTATGAGGTAGATGCTTTTTCTAAGCGCCATCTTCTGGATAAAGTAAAAGAGCACTATGTAAGCCGATATCACCGATATAGACTTTGGGATGGAAAGGCGATCGCCCACTTAACCAGCTATCTTTTTACCGAAAAAAGCCAAGCTCACCCTTTCCATCAAAGTCCTAACTTGATTCACCTGTTAGACGACGACCCGAATCCAATTCAAAAAGAATGGTTCAAACGTGAGTGTCTTGATTGCTGGTTAGAGTTTCAGGAAGCACCGCCTTCACATGCCTATACCGAGCTCGCGTACCCAGACGATAACGGTGTTATTTTCGACGAATATATACCTTTAACTATGGTTGGCGAAGACGTTTGGAATGCACTGTATGAGCGCTATCAAAACAAACTTGAAGAGCACATCAAGTATTCTGTTTAGTGCGCAATTACATACCCTATCAAGTGCTTTGAAGAGACTAAAAAGGACAATCAATGACAGCAACTATTTCTGTAACCAAAAGTGCAGTATTCGAATTAATCATGGCGGGCATAGAGGCATACGCAGTCAAACACCAAGGTAGCAAACATGTCTCTGTTGAAACGGGAGCTCTTCTATGGGGCTACGTTAATAAAACCCATCCATTTAAGTGTACGGTGAAGCATGTCTCTGTTGAGACTTCAGCGAAGCGCACAAGATCGTCAGTTGAATTCAGTAATGATTCACTGAGACTTAAAAAAGATATTGCCAAAGTGTTCGGAGAGCAACATCAATACATAGGCACAGCCCATTCTCATCCTTATCTACGGGAAGAGTTCGTTGATGCAGCAAAGATCAGGAAAGAAAAGAGATATCAGTTGTCTGCCCCTGACCATAACTGTGAGTACGGTAATCCAGAAATCGAAATCGGCGGCAAATCCTATAGCGTATCTCTTATACTCACTCTTCACGCGATGATGAAAGCGAACGATAAGAAAGATCAGTCTTCTATTGGAGAACCAATGATTGAGTTTTCCCTTGGTAATATCAAGTGCTGGCTCTATGGAAGAGTTTTCGAGCATAAAGTGAAATCGTCGCTTAGTGACGAAGAGCGCAAATCTTTTGGATGCTATGACCTCCCCCTAAGCAAATTCAGTGACGATGATATTGTTCCAGTGCCTATCAACACTGAGCTGAAAAGTGATGTTTTTATCGACACATTGTGGAAGGACTTTGGTAGATTGACCTTCTCCGGAAACAAGTCTGAATATGATGTAGCTGCTGTTTCAGAACGACGATGGAGATGAAAGCTATAGTATTGGATTCTGATTAAGTTCGAGAATAACGCTAGTTAAGGTGGCCTGAAATGTAGAGGTCGGGCGCCTTAATCAGCAAAGCAAGGGAGATTTACGGAGTAACAAAGGGGAGGCGGTTCAATGGTGTAAAAACACTACTTAGACAAAAAGAAACAACTCCGCTCCATTTATCTCAACAATAACTAGCAAATAGAACTCAAGGATCTGACTTTAGATATAAGCTCATCAGTGACACCAAGGCCCCAATTTGAAACCAGATAGCGTTCATCTACTAAATCGGGACCACAGTCCCCACAAGCATACCAAGACGCATTCAACGTAAACGCATGAGATAGCATTCTTCTCACAGGGTCACTATCATCCAAACGGCTTCTTATAGTTACATCTGGAGCCAATTCATCGGCATTAAACAACCCAGCCTCAATAAGCAGGGTTCGACTGTACTTGGTACCAAGGGGGTAGAGCTTAAATCCTGACTCTACAGCAGCCCTACGAAGCCTTTCAATACCTGCTAGGTCAGGTGTTACCGCATTGAGTAAGTTGACTGGAGAGCCACAACGCCACCTTTCATAGGCATGTAAAATGCTTTTGTCACTTCGTAAGTACTGTTGAGAATAGAAAAGGCTGAATGTATCAAAGTACAAAATTTTCATTGGTTAACTTTCTATAAACAGAGCATAGCCTTATCGTACACTCAACTTTGATAAGTAATACTAGATATTATACATCTACAGATTAGCCCGATTAGAGTTAACTGTATGTATTGTCACTTTAGTTCTTTACGAACCCAAGGAGCTTTCGCATGCTTGCCGTCACCTTTTGGTAGATCCTTTCGTGCAATCAGCTTCGCTTCAAACGTAAAGTCTGTAGATATTTTTACTATTAATAGCTTGTTGAAATTCCCTGCGCGTTTAACCCTAACTTCATCTTTGCTTTTCTCAGGAGATATAGTTTTTATCTCGATGAAGTCATTCCCTAGCTTTCCGTCAGAGCCTTTAGTGTGCGGTTTATGCCGCTTAATACCATACTCAATTTCAGCATATAACTCACCCAACTCACCCCAAATCTGTAAATAACGATTTGTAAGCTTGTAAAATGCTTCGGCACTGTCAACTAATTCTTCAAAAATCGACGCTAACTCAGGGTTAATTTCAGGTTTATCCAGACTGAAATTGCTATCTATGACTTCCCAATCATCAGAAGAATACCCAAAATCATCTGGGTCGAACTCATAAGGGTTATATCCACAGGCTGCTGCTTCTGCTATTTGATCAGCACTATAACCTTTGTTGTACATATCATGTAAATGCTCCCAGTCTCCCATATTCTCTCCTTTAGCTAAACCTGAACGTAAATCCCTAACGCCCTGTTAAGGTATGAGCAACGCATGGCAAAAATGCCAAGTGTTGCGAATCACTCTTAAAATGTTTGTCATGTTTTATTTACTACGAGTAAATCAAATGAGTACCGAGCAAAAATAGATAGTATTACGGCGACCCCAAGGAAATAAATGCTAGAAAGCAACCTTTCATAAGCCCCCTCCAATCCAAATTCTGGATAAAACTGTACTAGCCACAATCCGAATAGTAAGCCTGAAATTGTTCGAATTGCATTGAGCGGTTGATTGACAATAAACACATAGACTTTACGAAGCCTAGAACGCTCGATACGCTTGAACTTGTATGCTTTTGCGACAAACCAAACTACTATACTCAATGGTGCAGACAATACAAACCACATGTTGATACTATCCATATCAACGAGAACTTCAGACAAGAACCACTCAATCATAGTTGGAACAGTAGTCTCTAGCGTGATGTAACCGACTTGATAAGAAGCTAGAAAAATGCACACAAATGCTGGAAATGGCAACCATGTATACGTCATTTTAATCAGTTCTTTCTTCAGTTGTAGCTTTATGATTTTTCGCACTTTTCTCTCCTTAAAACATAACGTCAATTTAAGGTATGAACAACGCTAACATCTTATCTAACGAATTGTTTCCTAAATACTAAACCAACTTGAAATGAATGCGTCAAGCCTGTAAATCACTCTTAAATTTATTGTCAGCCATCGCTCATTTTGCTGATGATGAACTGTGCTCTTGCTTTGACTGAAATCTTAGGGACTTCAATTAAGTCATAGCCAAATTTAATATATGCACTCACTATTTCATGATATGTCGCTATTGCTTCAGCAAAGTCCTGCTTTCGCTCAGCGTCATTCTTGTAGATTTCTTCCCAAGGCGGAAAAATGAAAATTTTACGGCAATAAGTCAGTTCACCACATTTCGCTAACAAAAGATCCGATATAGGTATACGCTCAAACTTACTGTATCCATACGAGTCGATAATACTTCGGTCGAAAAACGTAATTTCAGTACCACCATAGTTTTCGTAATTGTCGATTTCTTCAATGACCATTTCGTCGCGGAATGCGGCCTTGTCCAACCAAGGTAATGCTGTGCCTTGCAATTCTACTTGGGCTTGGATAACTTTTCGCCCAACTTCAGGTGCACAGGCGTAACCCATTTGGCTCAGAAACTCGATAACTGAAGTCTTCCCTGACCCCGGACCACCTGTAAAAACTACTCGATTATTCAAACAAAACTCCATAGACGTATAACGGCCTGTTAAAAGATGAGCAACGTAATACCGAAGCAGCCGCAAACCACCTTAATCACAAAAACCAACGCATAGTGAAAATGTCACGCGTAGCGCCCACCCTGTTGAACAGTTTGTTAACTGCACTTTTTTGCAATAACTAAACCATGGTTGCTACTACCAAGCAATGATGGCTCTACATACGTAACAAGGTGATACTTCAACCAAGCTTGATACTGCAGCTCGCTAAGTTTGTTCATCTCTTGACCAACAAAACGAGCATAACCATCTGTTGCAACGTGATTTTCGACACTAAACCCAGTGTGAACGGCTAGAGATTCAATTTAAGTCGGTTTAGCAAAGTAACCAGTTCTAAAAATGGGCCTACGTCAGGTGACCTAACTAAGCTACTTGCATTTTAATCACTTCAAACAGTTGGAGGAGCTAAATCGTTAGACATTTTTGCGAGCAAACCTGAAACAAAGAAACGGCTGGTAGAGAGCCCCATTTGGTTTTAAAACTCGATGAGCTTCTCTCAGCACTGCCTCTCGGTCTGATTTTGATTGTATATGATAAAGCGGTCCCAATATTAATACGATATCGTGACTGTAACTCTCGATAAAGCCGACGTCTGCCCCATATTACGCTGAGTGGAAGTGTGTTGAATCAGTCTAAGCAAGTAATTAGCCAAGAACAATCTAGGGCTACCGTCAGATCTAGTGCATTGAGATTACGAAGCTGAACTAATATCAGGTTAACTAATAATAGTTCTACAAGAAATATTAACTTGCAATTCAATGAGTTAATAGTTTGGGTAAGAAGTGGTAAATTACTTACCAATTCTTACCCAAACTCTTCTCATCGCTTTCGAAAACAATAAACTAGTTAGTTGTCGAGTGAGAAAGAAGCCTAGATCTTAACTCTTCATTCTCTCTTTTAAGTTTCTCTATCTCACTCTCAGCTTCGTTAAGCTCACATTTCAACGTAACTGGGTTTTCCATTGTTGAAACTTCTAACTCTCGAAGAGCGTCTAGGTAATGCCTACGAAGTGTTGAACCATTCGTCTTATCGGAGTGGCCCGCATGCTCTGAAACTAACAATAAAATATCCCCTTCTCCAAGACCTTGTTTATGCAGACTTTGCACCATCTCCGATAACGAAAGTTTTCTACCGAGATGAGGAGAGATACCGTATTCTTTGAATATTCCATTTACTGAAGTCCTATTGAGCGCCTTACCCGTTTTTGCTGATGGAAATACAGGATCTGAAGGAGATGCTTCTCCGCCTTGCATTGCTTTAGGAAGAAGTTGCTTTCTAAACATCTTTATGAACTTTCTAATCTGCTTATCAAGCATCGCAGGAATTTCTACGTATCTGCTGACTTTGTGTTTACCCTTTGTCTTAGATGTTTTTATCCAAACCTTATTGCCAGATGTGTCATACTCTGGGTCACCTTGAAATTGAGATAACTCCAAGGTTATGTCTTCAGTATTTCGCAGGGAGCCTTCCCTTATTACCCTCAGTATCAACAAATTTCGGTAGTGTAAGGCCATATCCTTTGGAGTAGCTGATGAGTCCTTTTTAACCTGTAACTTTGTGTATGCCTCATCAATCCGCTTTTTTGCACCGTAAACTTTTCTACGACCTTTATCTTCAACCGTTAACTGATGAGGATTACTGTACTGGTAATGCTTGCTTTTTGTTGGTTCGAGGGCAACAGAAAACTCGTTATCACCATGTTCAGTTCGATCATTAATCCCCGTTAGCCAATAACTGTAATGGTTTTTCTCCGCCCACCATAGGAAACTAATGAAGTCACCCATTTTTCGGTTGATAGTCGAGTTCTGATTAGGGCTTATCTTCTCGCTATTGCTTAACATTAGCGAGAGCAGGGCATCGGTCGCTGATAGCCATGTCTGGTGAAAACTATCGCCATAAAGATTAAAACCAGAATCTAAATCTCGATCATGATTCATGTAGGAAGATGCATTATTATCCCGTGCTTCTTTCTCCACCTTCTTATCTTTCGCGTTGTCAGATATGTAAGTTTGGTCGAGTTGATTGAACAAACTCACAATATTCCTAGCAGCAGGCAGAATTGTAGACTCCGAGTCGTTCTTTTTTTTGAATGCGTGGTATTCACATAGAAATCTGTTGATTATCACATGAGGGTTGCCGTACTTATCCATAACAAATGGAAACTTTGGCAGCTTTTTTCCATCTAATTCAAATTCAGATGATAGCGTCTTTACAACCAACTTATTCATATGACCCACCACTTACCTAGGCTTATTGAAAGGGACAACATCAGCCTTTCTATTTAACTGCTCTTGCAGGCGTCTATTGGCTTCTTTACTGGCTTCAAGCTGCTTTTTAAGATGCTTAACTTCGCGGCTTAGCTTCCGGTCTAGACGCAGGTTGGCTTCCATCAAGTTCATATTTTCACGTTCAAGCTGTCCAAGCCTATCATTTAGCTCGTTAACTTCATCATCCACCTTCTTGGGGTTTTTGATGCGTTCAAAGAGGTCGTTGAGCCTTTTCTCAAACTTATCTTTGTTCCACTTCTGGTAATAGGTTCCCCGACCAAATGTCATCGATTCCAGATCAACATCACCTACAATCCAATCGTTACTATCTGTGAACTCTTTGAGCTTCTTCGGGAGACCTTCCATGCTAGCAAAGCTAGCCACCCTTTCGCTGACGATGTCTTCAAGAATGCTGATACGCCTCTCGATACGAGCTGAGGCAGCCGCCTTCTTTTCTTCTGAAGTATCGACATTCTTATGACCTTTGTTTGGTTTTTTGTTTGACATCTTAACCTGCCCGCTGTGTTAAATTTTTCAATATTGCCGACTCGCCGAATTCCTTCATTGGTTTCATCTCGCCTTTGGCGATTTCAGGAACAGTAATTTGTGCCGGGCAACCGCTGCACATCTTACTTGAAGCATCATGCTGCATCACAAAGCCATCTCTGTAGCAATTGCAGCCCTCAGAGAGCCAAGGAGTATTGCCAAGGCACAGGCCACTTGGGATGAAGTCGAAGACAAAATTGTTCTCTTCAACAGTCTCGATGGCAATTTCACGCATCATTTCAGGCACTGAAGCGACAGAACCTTCGAGTTTTTCTTTTAGTAGAGGAAAGCCCTCACCGCCTAAGTCGTCTCTAAGTGAATAGTCAACTAACCTATTTGAACGAGCCTTATTGTATTGTTGGTGTAGTTTCCTTAGGGCAGCGCCTGTCTCTTTCTCTGTGAGATAATGGGCAGTCATACTCCAATCAACGTGGGCTAGCTCATGCATGAGGGCATCAGCTTCACCTTTCTCGTAACGGTAATAGAACATGATTGCGAAGAACCTTCGAAACTGGTGCTCTGATAGCTTCCAGTGTTTGCCATTGTCGTCACGTTCAATGCCAATAAAATCAAAGAAGTCATCTGCAATTCTGTTAATCGACTTCATTGTTGTAGGTGGACGATCAAAGGTGTCATCAAATACGAAAATAGAGTTCGTGTTCTTTTTTTTACGGCCCTTTTCACTCAATCTTTCAAGTATTGATACCGCCTTTTCGACTAAAGATACCGCTGTGAAGTCAGCGTGTTTCTGCAAGGTTTTTGCGACAAAACTATTCAGCCACAAAAAACCATCAAGGTCTTTACTAACACACCCAACCTGCAAACCAAAAACTTCTGATTCTCGCCTTGCTGTTAAAGCGAAAATGATTACTACGCAGCAAAAAGGTAGGTACTGATACAAGGCTTTATGCAGAGAAACTTTCTTAGTCTGATTCGCCAAAATTGACAACCTTATTGAGTTGTATTGCCCACGAGTCAATTCACAAGCCTCCATAGACTTCATCCGCGAAACTCCGGCAGCCATGTTTTTTGCTATAGCTTCATAGACTTCGTTTGAGTGCTTTCGATTCCCTGAGCGATCCATAGCATGTTTATAGGCAGTCATAGGGAAGGGAGAGTGTAACCTCGTGTCATTGGCCTTATAGAGCCTGACCTTTTTATTCGTTTGTTTCCCAGCCTGATAAACATCACCGTTAAGTAACTTAAGCTCACGTGCATATATAGCTGAGAAGTGCTTTTCAGCCTCAAATAAGTCGTCGGCATAATCCAACACAAAGCGAGCGGCGGCGTCCATCATATCTATGAATATCAAGGGAGGTATGTCTCGTGTACGCTCGGACAAGTCAACCATCTCATTGAAGTCAGGGTATTCATACTCTGTAGCTACGCAAACTTCATCGACATCAAACGGAATTAGGTTGTAATTAAACAGCCCCCCGTAAACTGAATTAGCTTGCGAATAGGCACTTAGTGTTGCTAGGTAGTCTTTGTAAGATCTCTCATGCACCATCTTCTTTTCACTTATATCAGTCAAAGTTTCAGGGTATAAAACCTTAAATGTCTCTGCGCTATAGTGCCTTTCCAGCTCAAGGCTTTTTAATGCAACGATTCTTTTGGCAGCAGCACACTCCCTGAAGGCATACTGATTTATACCCAACTCATTAAAAATTCTAGTTGTATCTATTTTGGTTGATTGTTTCTTGTCTTCGCATCTAAGTATCGGAATTTCATGTAATTCCAAGCCATCAAAGTAATCTTCTAGTACCTTTACATAGTTCAGGTTGTAACCAAGTTTGTTACCTCCATTTTGGATTAGAAGGAAGAATTCACCATATGACAAGTTTTCTAGATTGGTAATATAAGGAGTTGCAAGCCCTTCTGCTACATAACGTTTCAGAGAGTCTACGAAGGCTTTAACTCGGCTGTTAGAACTGAGTTTTATCGCATTCTTAAAGTTGGCTGTGATTGTGATGGCAACAAACAATTTCATATCTTCGATAACCCTTGGGTTATCGGATATACGTCCGCCACCAAGAACGACCGTATCAAAGTGGATGTTGATGGGCTTTTTCAACTGCTTTGACGAAGAGTCCTTACTCGGCATAGATACGCGCCAAGTATTTTCCTTGTAGTCATTGAGCAGCCAAGGATAGTCATGCTCAATTAGATCAGATGGTTTTGTAAATTCATCTTTTCTGTTTAATGACTCCTTATCTTGGGGGCTGAGTGAAAGGTAGTCGATCAGCGAGATTTGGCTTGCAAGCATCAACTAATCTCTTTGAAATCAATTAATAGATATGGATTGTTGTGTTTCGACATTTGAATTTTGGCATCTGCTACAAGTGCTTTCTTATTCTCAACAGGTGAGTCAGTCAATCGACTCAATATTGTCTTAATAAAACTTAACCAGAAGTACCAGTTCAAGTCAGTGCCATCAATCTTATCCTCTTCAATAGCTTGATTTAATGCTTCTCGCCACATGAGCAGGTGCATAACGTTTTCAACCGATTCAATAAACACATGTTCTTTGTTCTTACAGGTTAGGCAACGAGCAACCTTATTACATACCTCACCATCTTCTACATCTTCTTGCGCTCCACCTCTAGGTTCAGAGCAAACTAAACCACCAAAGCCAGAGTCAATCATTTGCTCCATACGATCTTTGTACTCAGATGGGTCTACACCTAATTTTTCTGCGGCATTATCGATACGCATAGTAATCAAGGTTTGCAGCCACTCTTTGAACTCTCGCATGATTACATCATGCTTGGCTTTCATGGGGGCTCGATCAGCGTAGGCTGTGGAAGTTCTACCTCCCTTATGCTGCGCTTCATCTTTAAGTTTTGCTACTCCACCATTCATAGCTGATAGAAGTAGAACACTCTTCCTCACCATTTCTGCGGTAGCAAACCAGTTTCCATTGCTTATTTCGGTAATAGTAGCTTTCATCTGTAGAGTAAAGGTTGCGCCATCAGGTTTCCGAGGACGCATTACCTCGAATCTCTTGTCTTTGGTGTTTGCAAATGACAAGAACAAATTTTCTTTATCATCAGGAGAGATATCCATCTCCCTGTAAGGTTGAGTTACTCTTTTGACATGCCGTACAACATCAAAGCTAGAGACTTTGAGGCTACTGCTTATAGCTTTAAATAGCGTGCTTTTCGCACGATGTTTGTACCACTCGATGACAGGAGTGTCGCCAAGATCGTTTATGCAATCTATAGGAAGGTTAGTTGCTGGCGTAACGTTCATACAGTTGTCAAAGATCAACAATAATGCAGCAGGGGAATATAGCCGTGATGTACAGCCTAGACGATCAGCAAACCATAAGTCATTCCAGCCATAGACTTTAACATCCAAGCCTTCTTTTCTTCGAACCTCATTCAACTGCTTAGTCGCTGTGCGATAAGTTTTACCGTCTCTTTCCTTTAACTGAATCTTGCCATTGCAATACCAGAACCAAGCTAAAAGACCATATCGGAGTTCTTCATAAGTAAGCGCCCTAATGTCCTCTAACATTGGGTTGGTTTTACCGCTGCCACCGTTGAAATTTAGAAACTCATCAAGAAGAGGGCATATATGGCGGTGAGCACGAATGGCTACAAGCCCTTCTGCTCGAATCTTTCTGGCCTCAATAAACTTATCTTCTAGGCCTAGCCTCAAATCCGACAATCGCTTTGTTAGCAACCACTCGGCCTTTTTATCAAGATTCAGCTCTGCGAAACTGTCAGGAAGCTCATATTCTCCCATTACCTCTACAGCCTTTAAATTTGCAATCAAGCGACTCATTTCTGAATGATTATCACTCTCCAAGCCACCGATAGATTCTAGGATGTGAGGAGGGAGTGTTGCGTCAGCAACTGTGGCAGGTTTGAGATCACCAGTAGAATTACCAAATGAACTTAATTTATATAATCGAGGAATTTTGTTTTTGTGTGCTAACAAGTCTGTCCAAAAATGCATCCCACCTAAATAATTATTTTTGTTCGATGATGATTTGTACTTTTGGTCTACATGTTCTCGGAAAGAGATTAATGCCGACTGCCACTGTTCAAAGGAGCCGTAATCATCTAAAGAGGAGTGAATATGAATGCGCTCAAAAAGAGCATGATTGATATCTCGAATATAACCTAGAAACTCTCTTAAAGATAACCAGTGGCTATTGAAAGATTTTTTTGAAGCGTCAGTGAATCGTGGTAACCAACAGAGTGTATCAATAAATTCAGGGTGGAAATGGGCGGTGAACCCATATTTTTCAAAACAAAATTCACCGCCTTCTACCAAGAAATTAGTGCGCATCATTAAAATGCATCATCCTCGGCAACGTCTTTATTTTCAGTTTCTTCAAGCTGTTCTACTGCCGGAGTAAGAAGCAATTCTCGTAGCTTAATATCAAGTTCTTCAGCGATATGACTCTTTTCTTCAATAAACTTACATGCATTAGCCTTACCTTGACCAATCTTATCGCCTTGATAACTATACCAAGCACCAGCTTTCTCAACTAACTTGTGCTTTACACCTAGGTCAATCAGCTCACCATAACGGTTGAAGCCCTTGCCATACAAAATTTGAGTCTCAGCCTGCTTGAACGGCGCTGCAATTTTATTCTTAACAACTTTGATGCGAGTTTCATTGCCAACGACCTCATCACCTTCCTTGATGGATCCTGTACGGCGAATATCTAAGCGTACTGAAGCGTAGAATTTTAATGCGTTCCCACCTGTTGTAGTTTCAGGATTCCCGAACATTACGCCTATTTTCATGCGAATTTGGTTAATAAAAATGCACATGCAATTTGATTGTTTTAAGTTACCTGTAAGCTTACGCATCGCTTGAGAAAGCATGCGGGCTTGAAGCCCCATATGGCTATCACCCATCTCTCCTTCAATTTCTGCCTTAGGCGTTAACGCAGCCACAGAATCAACAACCAAAACATCAATAGCACCAGAGCGAGCTAGCGCATCACAGATCTCTAAAGCCTGCTCACCAGTATCAGGTTGAGAAACTAGAAGGCTATCAATATCAACACCAAGCTTTCGAGCATAAATTGGGTCCAGCGCATGCTCGGCATCAATGAACGCACAAGTTTTGCCTTGTTTTTGAGCGGCAGCAATCACTTCCAAAGTTAATGTGGTTTTACCTGAAGATTCTGGACCATAGATTTCAACGATACGCCCCATCGGGAGACCACCAGCGCCTAAAGCGACATCTAAAGATAGGGAACCTGTAGAGATAGTTTCTACGTCCATCGTGCGATTGTCGCCTAGCTTCATGATTGAACCCTTACCAAATTGTTTTTCAATTTGGCCTAGCGCAGCAGCTAATGCTTTTTGCTTATTATCGTCCATCGATCAAGTACCTTTAATTTGTTTCAAACTTGTAAAGTGATTAATAGGTTTTTTGCCTACCCTTTGTCAAATTTGATTCAAACTTGGCAAAAAGCACCGACTCAAACTGTATGCATCGGTATTATTACTAATAACACCTTATATATCAATATAAATACCGATACAAACAACTATGCAATAGCACATTCTGGGTTACCAAACATCACACCAATCTTCATACGAATTTGGTTAATGAAGATACACATACAGTTAGACTGCTTCAGGTTACCCGTTAGCTTACGCATTGCTTGAGAAAGCATACGTGCTTGAAGACCCATGTGGCTGTCGCCCATTTCACCTTCGATTTCAGCTTTAGGAGTTAGTGCTGCAACTGAGTCAACAACCATTACGTCGATAGCGCCTGAACGTGCTAGCGCATCACAAATCTCTAGAGCTTGTTCACCTGTATCTGGCTGAGAAACCAATAGCGCGTCGATATCAACACCTAGCTTCTTAGCATAAACAGGATCAAGAGCGTGCTCAGCATCGATAAAGGCACAAGTTTTACCTTGCTTTTGCGCTGCTGCAATACACTCAAGTGTTAGCGTCGTTTTACCTGAAGATTCTGGACCGTAGATTTCTACGATACGACCCATAGGTAGGCCACCAGCACCCAAAGCGATATCCAAAGAAAGTGAACCTGTAGAGATAGTTTCTACGTCCATTGCGCGGTTGTCACCAAGGCGCATGATTGAACCTTTACCGAATTGCTTTTCAATCTGACCTAGCGCAGCGGCGAGCGCTTTCTGTTTGTTCTCGTCCATCACTTTCTCCAAATGATTCATCTATTTCGTGCTGATGATTATCAATCTAATTCTTCCGTTCAGCTCAGTGACTGAACAATCAATGCAAGTCATTATACTGTTGATTCATACAGTGTCCATACCTGTATGGTTTTTTTTTAGCTTTTGGTGATATCCACCTAATTTTAAAAGCATTTAAATTATTGGGCAGATTATTTATTCCTTGTCGACAGTTCCACGTACAGTACTTTTAACGCGTGTTCGACTGCCTGTAGGCGAACTTGCGCACGGTCGCCTGAAAAGCACACTGTATCTACTTTTTTCCAATCGCTAGAATCAGCCCAAGCAAAACAAACGGTTCCTACCGGTTTTAGCTCAGTACCGCCTCCTGGCCCTGCGATACCGCTGATTGAAACGCCAATATTGGCATTTGAGTTCTGTATCGCCCCTTCAACCATCTCCACAACAGTTTGTTCACTCACCGCGCCAAATTGTTCGAGTGTTGCCGCTGACACCCCGAGCATCTCCATCTTGGCTTCATTGCTATAGGTGATAAACGCGCGATCAAACCAAGCTGAGCTTCCTGCAATATCAGTAATTGCCGCAGAAACACCGCCACCAGTGCAAGATTCAGCAGTGGTCATGACTAATTTATGATGATTTAGCAACTCACCTAACTGTTGAGAGAGATTTTGCTGTGATTCCATATCTAAAACCCTTTATTACACCTTTTCGCTCTTAGGCTATTCACGTATCCTAAGCCGCAATAGGAATAAACAAAAGATCTATACCGTGAAAGCGTTACCTGAAAAAGAAAAGCAAAAACACACGCCTATGATGCAGCAATATCTCAAGCTCAAAGCTGAGAACCCAGATATCTTGCTGTTTTATCGGATGGGAGATTTCTATGAGCTTTTCTACGATGATGCGAAGCGAGCATCTCAATTGCTCGATATTTCTCTAACTAAGAGAGGCGCTTCTGCTGGCGAACCTATTCCAATGGCAGGAGTACCATTTCATGCCGTGGAAGGTTATTTGGCAAAACTGGTTCAACTTGGTGAGTCTGTAGCGATTTGTGAACAGATTGGCGATCCTGCAACCAGTAAGGGACCAGTTGAGCGCGCTGTTGTTCGCATTGTTACACCGGGTACCGTCACCGACGAGGCACTGCTCTCTGAAAGGCTAGATAACCTGATTGCTGCCATCTATTACCACGATGACAAATTCGGCTATGCGACATTGGATGTCACGTCAGGTCGATTCCAATTAATGGAACCTGAAAGCGAAGAAGCGATGGCGGCAGAGTTGCAACGCACTTCGCCACGTGAACTGCTTTTCCCGGAAGATTTTGAACCTGTTCACCTGATGTCTTCGCGCAACGGTAATCGTCGCCGCCCTGTTTGGGAGTTTGAGCTCGATACCGCTAAGCAGCAATTAAACCAGCAATTTGGTACACGTGACTTAGTGGGCTTCGGAGTGGAACACGCGAAGCTCGGACTCTGCGCGGCAGGTTGTTTGATTCAATATGTCAAAGATACTCAGCGCACGGCACTACCACACATTCGCTCGTTGACATTTGACAGACAAGATCACTCTGTCATTTTGGATGCCGCGACGCGACGCAACCTAGAAATTACTCACAATCTGGCTGGCGGCACAGATAACACCTTAGCTGAGGTGCTAGATCATACTGCGACAGCTATGGGTAGCCGTATGCTCAAACGTTGGCTGCATCAGCCGATGCGCGACATCGACACGCTGAATCATCGTTTAGATGCCATTTCTGAATTAAAAGAAGTGTCACTGTTTGCTGATCTTCACCCTGTGCTAAAGCAGATCGGGGATATCGAACGTATTCTTGCTCGCTTGGCTCTACGCAGTGCAAGGCCTCGTGATATGGCTCGCCTTCGTTTTGCCATGCAGCAACTGCCTGAGCTAGCAGAATCGATGAATTCGTTGGCTCACCCATACTTATCCAAACTGGCTCAATACGCTGCGCCAATGGACGAAGTATGTGAGCTACTAGAGCACGCAATCAAAGATAACCCACCTGTGGTGATTCGTGATGGGGGGGTGATTGCTGAAGGCTATAACGCTGAACTCGACGAATGGCGTAAGCTAGCGGATGGGGCAACAGAATACCTTGAGCAAATGGAGCAGGATGAACGCGAACGTCACGGTATCGATAGCCTAAAAGTGGGCTACAACAACGTGCATGGTTTCTTTATCCAAGTCAGCCGTGGTCAAAGCCATTTAGTTCCTCCTCATTATGTCCGTCGTCAGACATTAAAAAATGCTGAGCGTTACATTATCCCAGAGCTCAAAGAGCATGAAGATAAAGTGCTTAACTCTAAATCGAAAGCACTCGCTCTGGAGAAGCAGCTTTGGGAAGAGCTATTTGATCTCTTATTGCCACATCTGGAACAGATGCAAAACGTTGCTTCAGCGGTATCACAAATCGATGTACTGCAAAACTTGGCAGAACGTGCAGACAGCCTAGATTACTGTCGTCCTACTTTGACTAAAGAAGTGGGCATTCATATTCAAGCAGGCCGTCACCCAGTGGTTGAACAAGTAATGGATGACCCATTTATTGCCAACCCTATTGAGCTAAACCCACAGCGTAAAATGTTGATCATTACTGGTCCGAATATGGGTGGTAAATCGACTTACATGCGCCAAACCGCATTGATTGCGCTGATGGCCCACATTGGTTCTTATGTACCTGCTGAGTCTGCTCAGATTGGCTCTATTGATCGCATATTTACCCGTATTGGCGCTTCTGACGATCTCGCCTCTGGTCGCTCAACCTTTATGGTTGAGATGACGGAGACAGCAAACATCCTCCACAACGCTACCGCCAATAGTTTAGTTTTGATGGACGAAATCGGTCGCGGTACCAGCACCTATGACGGGCTGTCTCTTGCTTGGGCTAGTGCCGAGTGGCTAGCTAAAGAGCTAGGCTCAATGACCCTGTTTGCGACTCATTATTTCGAGTTAACTGAGCTGCCAAATCAGATCCCACACTTAGCCAACGTTCATCTAGATGCAGTGGAACATGGCGACAGTATCGCCTTTATGCACGCAGTCCAAGAAGGGGCTGCAAGTAAATCTTATGGTCTAGCGGTAGCGGGTTTGGCTGGCGTACCTAAGAGTGTGATTAAAAACGCACGCGCTAAGCTGACACAGCTAGAACAGTTAGGCCAAGAAGGGGAAGGTGTACCTCGTTCAAGTGCTGTAGACATCGCCAACCAACTTAGTCTGATTCCAGAGCCAAGTGAGGTTGAAGAAGCACTATCTGCAATTGACCCTGATGACCTAACACCAAGGCAAGCATTAGAAGAGCTTTATCGACTGAAAAAGTTGATGTGACAACTAAGGTCTGTTGACTTAATGCCATAGAAAACAAAAACGGCAGCCAATTGGATTGGCTGCCGTTTCTTTATTGCGAAAACATTTAGCTTAGAGCTTCCTACGCAGTAGCAACAAGGCGACCGTTAAGAACACAATACTAGGCATCACTGCGCCAAATACTGGCGGGATGTTGTAAACCAAACTCAGTGGGCCAAAGAATTCACTCGATATATAGAAAGTAAATCCAGCAATCACACCCGATAGAATACGGGCACCCATAGTTACACTACGCAGTGGACCAAAGATAAATGACAGTGCCATTAACATCATCACCGCAATGGAGAATGGCTGTGTCACCTTACGCCAGAAGGCCAATTCATAACGAGATGGATCTTGCTCAGACGCTTTTAAATAAGTGACATAATCATACAGGCCACCTAGAGATAACTCTTCTGGTTTGACCGTCACTACCGCTAACTTATCCGGTGCCAGAGAAGTCGTCCAACTATACTCAGCGAGACTCTGCTTGGAGATTTCTACCTCGTCCACCATTTCAGTTAGCTGAACGTCTTTCATCATCCAAGTATTGTCTGACACATACTCGACTTCGGCAGCATAAACAACGCTTTCCAAGCGCTTGTCATCATCGTAGCGCCACATGTTCATGCCATAGATTTTGCTGTCCTCAACTTTACCAATAAAGATAAAGTCATTGGCGTCACGTGCCCAAACTCCGGTCCGTACTGACATAATTGCACCGCCCGAAGTGGCAAAAGCACGCAAATCACGCGCCGCTTTTTGCGCTTGAGGCGCACCCCATTGACCAAGCAAAGTAACCATAATCATCAGGGGTACAGCGGTTTTCAGTACCGATAAGCCAATATCTAGTTTCGAAAAGCCCGCCGCCTGCATAACCACTAGCTCAGAGCTAGAGGCCAACATACCAAGACCAATCAGAGCACCAAGCAATGCCGCCATTGGAAAGAACATTTCAATATCACGTGGAATACTGAGCAAAACGAACAGTAAAGCTTGCAAAAGGTCGTACGTCCCCTCGCCCACTTTACGCAACTGCTCAACGTATTTGATGATCGCAGAAAGGCCGACAAAGGTTGCCAATACCAAAGATGAGGTGGCAATAATGGTTCTACCTATGTAGAGATCGAGAATCTTAAACACGACTTACGCTGCCTTTTTTCTTTGTCTTAGTTTGTCTTTGAAGCGGCGAACAGGAATGCTGTCCATCGAGTTAATACCAATCGCGGTCAAGAGTAGCGCAGCATTTATTGGCCACATACCAACGAAGGTAGGAATAGAACCATCTTCAATCGCTGACTTAGTGGCACTTATTGCCAAGAAGTAAGCCAGATAGATCAAAATAGCCGGCCCCATTTTGGCAAAGCGCCCCTGACGTGGGTTAACCGCAGAAAGAGGCACAACCAACATCGTAAGCAAAGGAATACAAACAACCAGTGAGATACGCCATTGAACTTCTGCTTGTGCGCGAGGGTCTGGGTTCTTCATCAATTCAAGAGTAGGAATCGCTTCCCAGTCACGACCTTGAGGCTTTACATCACGCTGACCAATCAAACCTTCGTACTGATCGAAATCCGTCACCATGTAATCAACACGAGTCGGAACACCTTCATAACGAACACCATCGTACATACGAATCACTTGTCGTCCGTCGCTAAGCTCTTTCACTTCTCCTGATTGAGAAAAAGAGACACTCGGAAGAATGGAATCACGCGGGCGCATTTGGGCAACAAACACGTGCTTGAGTTTCTTGCCATCAATATCGTCAATGAAAACCACTGAAGAACCATCTGGCGTGCCTTGGAAGTGGCCTTTCTTCAGCAAATCGACACTGTTCTCTGCCGCTGTTTCTTCTTGCAGCTTAACCAGTTGGTCTTGGCTATAAGGAGCAAAAACGAAAGAGTTAAAACCCGCAATCGCACCGGTAATAACGGCTAGGTATAAAGCTGCTCGGATCAAGAACTTATTACCAATCCCCGTCGCATTCATCACGGTAATTTCACTTTCTGCGTATAAACGGCCAAAAGTGAGCAAGATCCCCAAGAAAAGACTCAACGGCAACATCAAAAGTCCCATTGAAGGCATGCTTAAAGCCACATAGTGCATGACCAAGCTGGCGGGAATATCACCATCCGACGCATCGGCCAAAACTTTGATCAATTTTTGGCTAAGGAACACTAAAAACAGGATAAAAAATATCGCTAATTGGCTTTTGAGTGTCTCGCGGATCAAATATCTAACAATAATCACGCTGAAATTACCTATACAAAACTTGTTTTTTTAATTGAATCACTATAATTTCCCGTTGAACCTTTTATTTTTAAATTTTTGGCTAACTGTTAATGCGCTTATTTAAGAATAGTTCCGAGTAAGGAATCAACAAGTAAGACGGCATTATCTAACATTTAGTTCTATTTGTCTTCAGGATGTAGGAGTACGCATGGAGTTCAGTGTAAAAAGTGGCAGTCCAGAGAAACAGCGCAGCGCATGTATCGTTGTGGGCGTGTTCGAGCCACGTCGCCTTTCTCCAGTTGCCGAGCAGCTAGATAAAATCAGCGATGGCTATATTAGTTCACTACTTCGCCGTGGTGACCTAGAAGGAAAACCGGGGCAGATGCTACTGCTTCATCAAGTACCAGGTGTACTGTCTGAGCGCGTTTTACTGGTTGGTTGTGGTAAAGAACGTGAACTGGGTGAGCGTCAATACAAAGAGATCATCCAAAAGACTATCAACACTCTTAACGAAACAGGTTCAATGGAAGCGGTATGTTTCCTAACAGAACTGCACGTTAAAGGCCGTGATACTTACTGGAAAGTTCGCCAAGCGGTTGAAGCAACAAAAGATGGTCTATACACCTTCGATCAGTTCAAGAGCCAAAAGCCAGAAACTCGTCGACCACTACGTAAACTGGTATTTAACGTACCAACACGTCGTGAGCTAAACCTAGGTGAGAAAGCGATCGCACACGGTCTTGCTATCTCTTCTGGTGTAAAAGCATCCAAAGATCTTGGCAACATGCCACCAAACATCGCTAACCCTGCTTACCTTGCTTCTCAAGCGCGTCGCCTAGCTGACGATTACGAGACAGTGACAACCAAGATCATTGGTGAGCAAGAGATGGAAAAACTGGGCATGACTTCATACCTAGCGGTAGGTCGTGGCTCTAAGAATGAATCTATGATGTCTATCATGGAGTACAAGGGCAACCCAGATCCAGAAGCGAAACCAATTGTCCTTGTTGGTAAAGGTCTTACTTTCGATTCAGGCGGTATCTCACTGAAACCTGGCGAAGGTATGGATGAGATGAAGTACGACATGTGTGGTGCGGCATCTGTATTCGGTACAATGAAAGCACTGGCAAAACTGAACCTACCAATCAATGTGGTTGCTGTTCTTGCTGGCTGTGAAAACATGCCGGGTAGCAACGCTTACCGTCCAGGTGACATTCTAACTACGATGTCAGGCCAAACCGTTGAAGTACTCAACACTGATGCTGAAGGTCGCCTAGTATTGTGTGACGCGCTGACTTACGTAGAACGCTACGAGCCAGAGTGTGTTGTAGACGTTGCAACGTTAACGGGTGCTTGTGTTATCGCACTTGGTCACCATATCAGTGGTGTTATCTCTAACCACAACCCACTGTCTCACGAGCTAGTGAATGCTTCTGAGCAAGCAAGTGACCGTGCATGGCGTCTACCTATGGCAGACGAATACCACGAGCAACTTAAGAGCCCATTTGCTGATATGGCAAACATTGGTGGTCGCCCTGGCGGTACTATCACTGCAGGTTGCTTCCTATCTAAGTTCGCCAAGAAATACCACTGGGCGCATGTTGATATCGCAGGTACTGCGTGGAAATCAGGTGCAGCGAAAGGCTCAACTGGCCGTCCGGTCTCAATGCTTGTCCAATTCCTGCTTAACCGCAGTGGCCAAGAGACAGAGGAATAATCCTCACAATCTTAAAAAGGGCCGCAAGGCCCTTTTTTGTATCTACTAACAGCGAGCAGATATGGCGAATGCAACCTTTTACATTATCAATCCAGACTCTCCTCAGGCTGAAGCTCAGGGGTTTGGTTTGTATGTATTGTTTCTTGCGCATCATTTCGCCAAGCAAGGTGCTAAGGTTTATCTCAATTGCAACGATAAATCTCACGCTGAACAAATCGCTGAATTTTTCTGGCAAGTCGATGCCAAACAATTTGTTGCCCATAATCTAGTGGGTGAAGGGCCAAGATACGGCACCAACATCGAGATTGGTTACCAAGGGGTTAAACCTTCTTGGAACCGACAATTGGTAATAAATTTGGCGGAAAATGAGACAACCTTTGCGAACAAGTTTGCTGAGGTGGTAGACTTCGTCCCTTGCGAAGAAAAAGCCAAGCAACTGGCGCGAGAAAGATATAAAATCTACCGCCAAGCGGGCTATCAGCTACAAACGATTGAGATCGAACACAAATAGGGTCTGTTGACCTTTCGAGCTGATTTTTGCAGCTGTTTGTGGAAAATTTATACAAGGCAGAGGCTTTGAAATGTAGCTTGCCTACATGAAAAGCCGATAACGCAGTAGAAATGAACCACAAACGCTGCCCGAAGGGTTCGGCTAAAATCGTTTTATGCTTTGTTAAGGGGTATTTACTTAGAATGCTAGGCTACACACCCCTTGCCGCGCCTAAAACGATTTTATCTCGAACAAAATTTAACCGCGAAAGGTCAACAGGCCCTAGCAACAAACACAACCGGTCAATCCTTATAGCTAAGGCGATCTTGTTAGAGATCCCTCACTTATAAAGATTGACTTAGAATTAAACCAGACCTATCAGCAGAATATCTATAGCTATGGAAAAGACATACAACCCAACTTCAATTGAACAAGCTTTATACCAAGCTTGGGAAGAGAAAGGCTACTTTAAGCCACACGGTGACACGACGAAAGAATCATACAGCATCATGATCCCGCCACCGAACGTCACTGGTAGCCTACACATGGGCCACGCGTTCCAAGACACCATCATGGATACTCTGATCCGTGCTGAACGTATGAAGGGCAAAAACACCCTTTGGCAAGTAGGTACTGACCACGCTGGTATCGCAACTCAAATGGTTGTTGAGCGTAAGATCGCGGCTGAAGAAGGCAAGACTAAACACGATTACGGTCGTGATGCTTTCATCGACAAAATCTGGGAATGGAAGAACGAATCTGGTGGCACAATCACTAAGCAGCTCCGTCGCCTAGGCGCATCTGTAGACTGGGACCGCGAGCGTTTCACTATGGATGATGGCCTATCAAACGCTGTTCAAGAAGTATTTGTTCGCCTGTACGAAGAAGACTTAATCTATCGTGGTAAGCGTCTAGTAAACTGGGATCCTAAACTGCACACAGCGATTTCTGATCTTGAAGTTGAAAACAAAGACAAAAAAGGTCACATGTGGCACTTCCGCTACCCACTAGCAAATGGTGTGAAAACAGCGGAAGGTAAAGACTACATTGTTGTTGCGACAACACGTCCTGAAACCATGCTTGGTGATACTGGTGTCGCTGTTAACCCAGAAGACCCACGTTACAAAGATCTTATCGGTAAAGAGATCCTACTTCCTGTCGTTAACCGTCTGATCCCTATCGTAGGCGATGAGCATGCAGATATGGAAAAAGGCACAGGTTGTGTGAAGATCACGCCTGCGCACGACTTCAATGACTACGAAGTTGGTAAGCGCCACCAGCTACCAATGATCAACATCCTAACTTTCAACGCAGACATCCGTGATGCGGCTGAAGTCTTCACTACTAACGGTGAAGCAAGCGATGTTTACTCAACTGAGCTACCTGCTAAATACCACGGTATGGAGCGCTTTGCTGCACGTAAAGCGATCGTTGCGGAATTTGAAGAACTTGGTCTACTAGACGAGATCAAAGATCACGACCTAACGGTTCCTTACGGAGACCGTGGTGGCGTGGTTATTGAGCCAATGCTAACTGACCAATGGTACGTACGTGCTGCACCTCTTGCTGAGCCTGCAGTTAAAGCGGTTGAAGATGGTGAAATCCAATTCGTTCCTAAACAGTACGAAAACATGTACTTCTCTTGGATGCGTGACATTCAAGACTGGTGTATCTCTCGTCAGCTTTGGTGGGGTCACCGTATCCCAGCTTGGTACGACAACGACGGCAATGTTTATGTAGGTCGTACTGAAGAAGAAGTACGTGCAAACAACAACCTTGCACCTGTTGTTGTTCTTCGCCAAGACGACGACGTACTTGATACATGGTTCTCTTCTGCGCTATGGACGTTCGGTACTCAAGGCTGGCCTGAGCAAACTGAAGACCTGAAGACATTCCACCCTTCAGACGTGCTAGTAACGGGCTTCGACATCATCTTCTTCTGGGTTGCACGTATGATCATGATGACCATGCACTTCAACAAAGATGAAAACGGTAAATCTCAAGTACCATTTAAGACTGTTTACGTAACGGGCCTAATCCGTGACGAAAACGGCGACAAGATGTCTAAGTCTAAAGGTAACGTTCTTGACCCGATCGACATGATCGATGGTATCGACCTTGAGTCTTTAGTAGAGAAGCGTTGTGGCAACATGATGCAGCCTCAGCTAGCGAAGAAGATCGAGAAGAACACACGTAAGACGTTCGAAAACGGTATCGAACCATACGGTACTGACGCACTGCGTTTTACTCTTGCTGCTATGGCTTCTACTGGCCGTGACATCAACTGGGATATGAAGCGTCTTGAAGGTTACCGTAACTTCTGTAACAAGCTATGGAACGCAAGCCGTTACGTACTAATGAATACAGAAGAGCACGATTGTGGCATGTCACTATCAGCTGAAGAGCGTGCAAACATGGAATTCTCTCTAGCGGACAAATGGATCGAGTCTCAGTTTGAACTAGCAGCGAAAGAGTTTAACGCTCACCTAGACAATTACCGTCTAGACATGGCAGCGAACACACTTTACGAATTCATCTGGAACCAATTCTGTGACTGGTACCTAGAGCTAACTAAGCCAGTTCTTTGGAAAGGTACTGAAGCTCAGCAACAAGCGACTCGCTACATGCTGATCACTGTGTTAGAGAAGACACTACGTCTTGCTCACCCAGTGCTACCTTACATCACTGAATCTATCTGGCAGAGCGTTAAGCCGCTAGTAGACGGTGTTGAAGGCGACACTATCATGACTCAAGCGCTTCCTCAGTTTAATGAAGAGAACTTCAACGCTGAGATCGTAGAAGACATCGAGTGGGTTAAGACTTTCATCACGGCTATCCGTAACCTACGTGCAGAGTACGACATTGCACCTAGCAAAGGTCTAGAAGTAATGATCAAGGTTGCGAACGAGAAAGACGCTGCACGTATCGAAGCAAACAAAGTTGTTCTGAACTCTCTTGCTAAGCTAGATAGCCTCACAGTGCTAGCTCAAGACGCTGAGACTCCTGCATGTGCGACTAAGCTAGTGGGTCAATCTGAACTGATGATCCCTATGGCAGGTCTTATCGACAAAGATGCAGAACTTGCTCGTCTTGATAAAGAAGTGCAAAAAACGCACGGCGAAATCAAGCGTATCGAAGGTAAACTAGGTAACGAAGGTTTCGTTGCTAAAGCACCTGAAGCGGTTATCGCGAAAGAGCGTGAAAAACTAGTGGGTTACCAAGAAACACTAGCCAAGCTTGAAGAGCAGAAAGCGACAATTGCTGCGCTTTAAGATAAGCAAATAAATGCTTAAAAGATACAAAGGCCAGTCATCATGACTGGCCTTTTTTGTTTACTTAAGCGTCGGGATGTTTTTGAACCTTGGCTTGGTCACTGGTAAATTATCTTCTAACTTTAATAGAGGACGAATGAAGCAGGAGCCTATATGCCGTACTACTTGCTATTATCAAGCGCTCTGCTTCTGTTGCTCTCTCCCTTTTCGTTTGCAAATGAACCTCCTAAAGTCATCAAAATTGCAGCTGGTAACTGGGCTCCCTTTATCGGCGAGAAGCTTGAAAACTACGGTTATGTTGGTCAAACCATCCAGCAAGTTTTTGCCAATAAGGGCTACCAGGTTGAGTTCCACTTTTACCCTTGGAAAAGAGCTTACAAAAAGGCGAGCGAAGGTGAGTACGTCGCGACTGCAGTTTGGATGTATGCCGAAGAGCGTACCGAATTCTTCATGTACAGCGATCCTGTTGCCCAAGAGCAGTTTGTCTTTTTTCATCTGCGCGAAAAGCCTTTCGATTGGCAAACTTTGGCTGACTTAGAAGGAAAGCTGCTTGGAGGCGGACTGGGCTACAGTTATGGCGCTGAGCTCGATCAGTTGCTAGAGAGCCAATCCATCAAAATGAATCGAGTTGAAAGCCCAACCAAAGCCTTTCAACTGCTTAAATATCGTCGAGTTGAACTTGTCCCAGAAGAGAAACATATTGGCATGTTCTCACTAAGTAAACTGCCGATAGAAACACAGCAGTTGATCACCTATAACCCAAAACCTTTCCTGACCAATGACAGCTATTTAATGTTTTCCAAAGCTCACCCCGAAGCGATGGCATTAATGGAGATATTTAATCAGGGCTTAACAGAGTTAAAAGCCGCTAAGGGAGAACTAGAGAACTAGAGAACTAGAGAACTAGACTACGCGGTTTTGCTCTCTGCCCTCAGTAAACGCAACAATGTTATCGATCAGAATATCGGCAAGCTTTTGAATCGAAGAGTCACTGCCCCACGCAACATGCGGGGTAAGAAGTAAGTTCGGTAGGTGCATGTTAGCAATCAAAGAGTTGGACTCATCCGCAGGCTCATCGGTAAACACATCAAACCCAGCGCCTCTTATCACACCATGCTTAAGTGCATCAATTAGGGCTTCTTCATCGACTAAGCCGCCACGTCCGGTATTGATGACAATACTTGAAGGTTTCATTGATGACAGCTCTTGGCGACCAATAAGGTGTTTTGTCTGCTCGTTCAATGGACAGTGCAATGTCAGGACATCAGAAACAGCTAACACCTGCTCGAAAGGTAAATAGCCCTCACGACACGCCTTCGTACCTTTGTGCTCAGCAAACAATACGTGCATGCCCAATGCCTTAGCTAACGCTGCTGTTGCTTGGCCTAACGCACCGCCGCCAATCACACCCATTGTCGAGCCCGCCGTATCACTGATTGGGTGAGTAAAAAAGCAAAACTGTTTATTGCGCTGCCACTCTCCGGCAGCGATATCGTTATGATAGCCTTTTAAGTTGCGCTTTAATGCGAACATCATTGCGATGACATGCTCTGGAACGGACTGTGTCGCATAACCTTGAACATTAGCCACCGCGATGCCGCGCTCTTTACAGCAAAGCGTATCAACATTGTTGAAACCTGTAGCCGAGACAGCGACAAGCTTTAGGTTAGGTAACTGAGCTAAGACACCTCGATCCAAAACGACTTTATTAGTAATGACGATTTGGGCATCTTTGGCTCTCTCGACAACTAATTCTGGTGCAGTGAAATCATACTCGATCCACTGATGATCGAAAGGTAGGTGAGGCAATTCAATTTGAGTTGGGATCGTAGCACGATCCAGAAAAACAACAGTAGACAGCGACATAAGATCTCCTTGCGCTGCCGAATCTATCCTTGAATTATTATGGGCGTGGCAGCAATTTATAATCTGGTAATTCTCGCACAAGTGGAAAATAGTTAAAGATCATCGCTTCTGCTTCAAGATAGAAATCACATGGAACAAAGCGAGTTTGCAATAACTCAGTATCCGGATGATAAAAACTAAGTTCAGCGGCATGAAGTTCTAAGCGCGAAGAAAACTCAAAGGCCTCTCCTTGTGAGTAAAACTCATCACCGACGATCGGGTAGCCCAATGCCTGCATATGTACCCGAAGCTGGTGGGAGCGACCCGTAATCGGTAGCAATCTAACAATCGTGGTTTTCTCTTCGTGTTTGACCACCTGATACAAAGTTTTTGAAGGCTTGCCGTGTTCAAAGCAAACTTTCTGCCTTGGACGGTTTTCCCAATCGCAAATCAAAGGCAGGTCAACTTCTCCCTCAGGCTGCTCAACATGCCCCCAGACACGCGCGTAGTAGACTTTGTGCGTCAAGCGATATTGAAACTGCTTCTTAAGCGAGCGTTCCGCTTGTTTATGTTTAGCCAACAGCATCAAGCCCGATGTATCCATATCGAGGCGATGTACCACTTGGATCTCAGGGTAGAGTTCAACTAAGCGCGACCACAAACTATCGTAATGCTCTGCTAAACGACCCGGCACAGACAAGAGTCCCGATGGTTTATTAGCCACCAAGATATGTTCATCTTCAAACACCACATCAACCCAAGGCTCTTGCGGCGGGTTGTATTCAGTCATTGCCATGACAGGCTCTCTTTCCCATAAGAACAGAAACGTCATTCCCGATAGCGACGAAGGAGTGTAGTCGGGAATCTCTGACGATTGGAGAGATTCCTGACATTTCGTTCCTCAATTCAGGAATGACGCGGACGACGAAAATCAGTTGTGACTGACGACTATCATACGTAACGAATCCAACTGATACTGAGCTTGGCCGATGTAGCCCGTAAGCTCTTTGATTTGCCCATCAATCGCTTCAATCTCTTCATCACGAATGTTTGGGTTAACCGCTTTCAAAGCTTGTAGACGTTCTAGCTCACTGTTCAAGCTCGCTTGCATCTCTTGCTGAGCCTGATTACGGATCGCATCAACTTTTTCAACAATCAGCTTTTCGCCAGCTTCAACCAATTGGTGGACTTGCGCCTGAACCGAAGCGACTAGCTTAGTTGCGATATGACGACCCACTGGGCTTAGCTGACGGTTGAAGCTCTCGAACTCAACCTGTGAGGATAAGTCGTTACCTTTACCATCAAGCATAATGCGGATAGGTGTTGTCGGTAAGAAACGGCTAATACCACTGCGCTTAGGTGCCTGAGCATCGACTTTGTAAACAAGCTCTAACAGCATGGTACCAACAGGCAGTGCTTTGTTCTTAAGTAGAGAAACCGCCGTCGTCCCCACACCTTCACTCATCAGTAAGTCGATGCCACCCTGAATCATCGGGTGCTCCCAGCTGATGAAGTTCATATCTTCACGAGAGAGTGCTGTTTCGCGGTCAAAGGTAATGGTGGCACCTTCGTACGGCAAACCAGGATAACTTGGCACTAGCATATGCTCAGATGGAGTCACCACGAGCGCGTTCTCACCTTTGTCATCTTGGTCTAAGCCAATCGTATCAAACAAGCTTAAAGCAAAGGTGACTAGGTTAGTATCACCATCGATCGCTGCAATCTTATCGACAATCGCTTGCGCTTTTTCGCCACCATTTGAGTGCATCTCAAGCAGACGGTCACGACCTTGCTCAAGTTGCGCTTTAAGATCTTTATTCAACGCCGCAGATTCTGCAATAACTTCATTAAGATCACTGGTATCACCGGATGCCAGCATCTCAATTAAACGCTCAGAGTACTTGTCGTAAACGGTACGTCCCGTTGGACACGTTTCCGCAAACGCATTTAATCCCTCTTCGAACCAACGCGCCAAAATAGCCTGCGACGTCCCTTCTAAGTAAGGCACATGGATATCAATATCTCGGTTCTGACCAATACGGTCTAGGCGACCAATACGTTGCTCAAGCAAGTCAGGGTTAAAGGGTAAATCGAACATCACCAGTTGGTTAGCAAACTGGAAGTTACGACCTTCTGAACCGATTTCACTACAGATAAGAACTTGTGCACCACCTTCTTCTTGTGCGAAGTAAGCTGCAGCTTTATCACGCTCAAGAATCGACATACCTTCGTGGAAAACTGTTGCTCGAATGCCTTCACGTTCACGTAACGCTTGTTCAAGTTGTAACGCGGTACTTGCGCGAGAAGCGATCACCAAGATTTTCTCGCTACGCTTCTCTTTAATCTTCTCTAGCAGCCAGTTCACACGACTATCAAACTGCCACCAGCTTGCATCATCGCCTTCAAACTCTTGGAAGATCTCCTCTGGGTAAAGGTTTTTCAAGGCGCGAGCTTCAGGACTAATCTTGCCACCAATCATGCCAGATACACGCATAGAGGTGGTGTACTGCTGTGGGATTGGCATTGGAAGTAGATGAACGTTACGCTGCGGGAAGCCTTTAATTGCCGCACGTGTGTTCCTAAACAAAACACGACCTGTGCCGTGACGATCCATCAGATTGTCGATTAACTCCTGACGCGCGGCCGCTTTGGATTCTTCATCTGAGTCGCTTTCGATGATGCGGAACAGTGGCTCGACGTCCTGCTCTGAAAGTAGCTCTGTAATTTGGTTCTTTGCTTCATTCTCTAGTGATTGACCTGAGAACAAGGCACTCACTGAATCGGCAACTGGTGCGTATTGCTCTTCTTCTTTGACAAACTCTTGATAATCAAAGAAACGGTCTGAGTCTAATAGACGTAGACGGGCAAAGTGACTTTCACGACCTAGCTGCTCTGGTGTAGCGGTTAGCAGCAAAACACCAGGAGTACGCTCAGCGAGTCCTTCAACCACTTGGTATTCACGACTAGGCTGTTCTGGGCTCCATTCAAGGTGATGCGCTTCATCCACAACAAGGAGATCCCATTCACCTTCTAAAGCTTGCTCGAAACGCTTACGACTCTTACGTAAGAAATCAAGGGAACACAGCACATATTGCTGAGTATCAAAAGGGTTGTCAGAGTCGGCAAATGCTTCGATACAGCGTTCTTCATCAAAGATAGAGAAATGCAGATTAAAACGACGCATCATCTCAACCAACCATTGGTGCTGTAGTGTTTCTGGTACCACGATTAGGATACGCTCGGCACGACCTGCTAGCACTTGCTGGTGAATGATCATCCCCGCTTCAATAGTTTTACCTAGACCCACTTCGTCGGCTAATAGAACGCGAGGTGCATGGCGGCGACCGACTTCATGAGCAATATAAAGCTGATGAGGAATTAAGCCTGCACGCATACCACACAAGCCACGCATTGGGCTTCTGTGCTGTTCATATTGGTTCATCAATGCACGATAACGAAGCACAAAGTTATCCATGCGGTCGATCTGACCGGCATACAGCTTATCTTGTGGCTTGTTAAAACGAATCTGGTTACTCAGCATAATTTCACGCAGAATGACACCTTCTTCACCGCTGTCTTCGCGTACACCAACATAGCTAAATAGCCCTTGGTCTTCGACCACTTGCTCAACTTTAAGAGACCATCCTTCTTGGCTATCAATTACATCGCCAACATTAAAGGTTACTCTGGTTACGGGCGCCTCATTTCGAGCGTAAACTCGGTTCTCTTCAGAAGCTGCAAACATTAGTGTCACAGTACGAGCATCCAATGCTACAACGGTTCCTAAACCTAGGTCGCTTTCCGTATCGCTGATCCAGCGCTGGCCCAAAGCAAATGTCATGAATCGACTACCTCATCTATTAATTCAAAAATGGGTCTATTTATTTTAGTAACTCTTACGCAACTTGAAAGGCAACTGACGAAGAAATAAAGGTGTCAGCCGTTGCGCAGAAAAAGGTCGCTAATCTTACTCGAAGCTGTGACATTGGTCACGTACAAAGGCCTCAAAAACCAACAATTTTTTGTCCAACATGAGGATGACATCAAAGTGTAAGAAATCAGTGGCACTTCTAAACAAGAGTGTTGAAAAACGTGCTTATACTTATTGATGAAAGTGCATCATTTAGCGTCAAGTTTCTGGCTGGCACGAGAGATGCATTTGATAGGATGACGATCAACACGGGTTTGCAGTTTTTGTAGTCAAACCATCAGCGTACTCTGATTGCCAGGCTACATTACTGCAAGCAACCGCAGGTAGACCACTTCATGCAAAAGTATGAGGGGTAAGCAAGCCGCAGCGCGGCAAGGAGACGCTTATGGGTGACACAGACCGGAAGCTTTTTGTCCTAGACACCAATATTCTGCTACACGAACCACTAGCCATCTACTCATTTCAAGAACACGATGTAGTCATCCCGATGACTGTCCTCGAAGAGCTCGACAGGATTAAAGACAGTAAACGCGACGTTGCTCGTGATGCCCGTGTGGCAATACGTGCACTCGAAGCTATGTTTAAAGACGCCACGCCAGACGAGATTTCGGAAGGCATTCCTATCAACAAAGACAAAGAGGCCACAGGTCATATCGCGATTTTGGCTGACTTTGAACTGCAAGAAACCGTTAAAGCCTTTGCCGATAAAGCCGGTGACAATCGCATTCTTAACGGAGTGCTATACCTACAAAATAAACGCGCTCCACGTGAAGTCATTTTGGTCACCAAAGACATCAATATGCGCCTACGCGCCAAAGGCGCAGGGGTGCGTTTTGTTGAAGATTATCGTACCGACCAACTGATTGATGATGTTCAGTATCTCACCAAGGGCTTTCAACAGATCGAAGGTGAGTTCTGGAGCAACATTGACAATGTAGAGAGCAAGAATCTGGCAGGCCGAACCTATCACACCTTAGATAGAGAGCCGTTCGAGCCCACTTATATCAATCAATATGTCATTGATGAAGAGAGTGACTTTGCCGGGCGAGTTGAAGAGATCGAAGCGGATAAAATCACCATCAAGGATCTTAGCCGTGAACGTATGATGCATCGCCGAGCTTGGGATATCACACCGAAAAATATCTACCAAGGTATGGCTCTGGATGCTCTCCTTGATCCTGATATCGATTTAGTGATCTTAACTGGTGCCGCTGGTAGTGGTAAAACCCTACTCGCTATGGCTTCTGCCCTAGAGCAAACCATAGAGAAAGGTATTTTTGATAAGATCATTGTTACCCGCAACACGCCTGATATTGGTGAAGCGATAGGTTTCTTACCCGGCAGTGAAGAGGAAAAAATGATGCCTTGGCTGGCGGCGGTGACCGATACCTTAGAGGCGCTACATAAGAATGATCATTGTACTGAAGGCTCGCTTAAATATATCTGCGATAAAGCCAATATTCAGTTTAAGTCGATCAACTTTATGCGCGGACGCTCAATCCAAAATGCCTTTGTTCTGCTCGATGAATGTCAAAACCTCACTGCATCACAGATCAAAACCATCATCACTCGCTGTGGTGAAGGCACCAAGATCGTCTGTTCAGGTAACTTAGCTCAGATAGATTCACATTACCTAACCCCTGTGACATCGGGTCTGACTTACATGGTCGAACGCTTCAAAAACTTTGAAGGCAGTGCCAACATTCACCTTAACGGTGTGGTTCGCAGTCGCTTAGCAGAGTTTGCCGAAGAGAATTTATAGTCACATTTGCCGAGATATAATTCATATCTCGGCACTTTATTAAAATAATTATTCACAAGCAGTGGTTAAATATGATTAACTAAAGCCATAATAATGAATGAACATTCAAGGACTGGAGCATGGCCTTTAATCTACGTAACCGAAACTTCCTTAAGCTACTCGATTTCTCCCCTAAAGAGATCCAGTTTTTACTCGATCTATCGGCTGACTTAAAAAAGGCCAAATACGCTGGGACTGAGCAAAAGAAACTGGTCGGCAAAAACATCGCTTTGATCTTCGAGAAAGCCTCTACACGTACGCGCTGTGCTTTTGAGGTCGCGGCATTTGATCAAGGAGCACAGGTCTCTTATATCGGCCCATCGGGTTCTCAGATCGGACATAAAGAGTCAATGAAAGACACTGCGCGTGTTTTAGGTCGTATGTACGATGGAATAGAGTATCGCGGCTTCGGCCAGCCAATCGTTGAAGAGCTTGGCGCTCATGCAGGCGTACCCGTATGGAATGGCCTCACCGACGAATTCCACCCAACCCAGATCCTAGCGGATTTCCTCACTATGCTTGAACACGGTCGTGGCAAGCAACTGCATGAGATTAAATTCGCCTACTTAGGTGATGCGCGCAACAACATGGGTAATTCCTTGTTAGTCGGTGCAGCTAAGATGGGAATGGACATTCGCCTCGTCGCACCAAAAGATTTTTGGCCAGAACAAGAATTGGTTACCACCTGCCAACAGATCGCACAGCATACTGGCGCCAAAATCACCCTTACTGAAAATGTCGAAGAAGGCGTCAAAGGTTGTGATTACCTCTATACCGATGTTTGGGTCTCAATGGGCGAAGCGCCGGAAGCCTGGGATGAACGTGTCGCCAAAATGACACCGTATCAGGTCAACATGGATGTGATTGCAAAGACAGGTAACCCACAGGTTAAGTTCATGCATTGCTTACCTGCCTTCCACAATGACGAGACCGTAATAGGTAAACAAGTCGCGGATAAATATGGCATGAATGGCTTAGAAGTTAGCGAAGAGGTATTTGAGTCAGAACACTCCATTGTTTTCGACGAGGCAGAGAATCGCATGCATACGATTAAAGCTGTGATGGTTGCCACACTTGGTGCTTAAGAGGCGGGACTAAACGACACTAAAACCCTCGATGTAATCGCTTGCGTTAACAAATCTTCAGCGTATAATGCTCGGCAATTTGTCTGGAGGTAGTAAAAACAATGCCACGTAATTCGTGCTCTACAAAGCGTCTTACATTGGGTAAGCCAACGTGCTTATCTGGACTGTTGTTTTCTATTTCCACCGATTTCTAAAGCCTCCCGTAATGGGGGGCTTTTTTGTGCCTAAAATTCATGACTGGGAAGATGATTATGACAAACACGCTTTATAACAAGCATATTATCTCAATTCCTGAGCTTTCTCGTGAAGAGCTGGAATTGATTGTCAAAACGGCGGGAGAATTAAAAGCCAATCCGCAGCCAGAGCTGATTAAAAACAAAGTCGTTGCAAGCTGCTTTTTTGAGCCATCTACCCGCACCCGTTTATCTTTCGAAACCGCTATTCAGCGAATCGGTGGTGATGTGATTGGCTTTGATAACGGCGGCAACACTTCTCTGGCTAAGAAAGGAGAAACGCTTGCAGACTCTGTACAAGTAATCTCTTCTTATGTTGATGCATTTGTAATGCGCCACCCTCAAGAAGGTGCTGCGCGATTGGCTTCTGAGTTCTCTAATGGTGTTCCAGTAATCAATGGTGGCGATGGCGCTAACCAGCATCCAACCCAAACGCTACTCGATTTGTTCTCTATCGCTGAAACGCAAGGTCGTCTTGATAACCTCAATGTTGCTTTCGTTGGTGACCTGAAATATGGCCGCACCGTTCACTCTCTGACTCAGGCACTGGCGAAATTTAGTAATGTTCGCTTTTTCTTTATCGCGCCAGAAGCACTCGCAATGCCAGATTACATCTGCGAAGAGCTAGATGAGTCAGGTATCGAATACAGCCTGCACACGGACATGGAGAGTGTGATTCCACAACTAGATGTGCTGTATATGACTCGCGTCCAGAAAGAGCGCTTCGACGAATCTGAGTATGCGCATATTAAGTCTGCGTACATTCTAAATGCAGCTCTACTGAAAGATGCGCGTGAGAACTTGAAAGTCCTTCACCCGCTACCACGTGTTGATGAAATTACGGTTGATGTCGATAAAACACCACACGCTTACTACTTTGAACAAGCAGAGAATGGGGTTTACGCCCGTCAAGCTCTACTCGCCCTTGTCTTAAACGAAACACTGTAATGAGGTAATCACCATGGCTAAAGAAACTCAATTGCAGGTTGAAGCAATTAAAAACGGTACTGTTATCGACCACATCCCGGCACAGATTGGTATCAAGGTGCTTAAGCTGTTTTCAATGCATAAGTCACAGCAGCGTGTCACTGTCGGTTTGAACCTGCCTTCATCAGCACTGGGGCACAAAGATCTGCTTAAGATTGAAAACGTGTTTATTAGCGAAGAGCAAGCGAGCAAACTCGCCCTGTATGCCCCGCATGCAACAGTCAATCAGATCGAAGATTACCAAGTGGTAAAGAAACTGCCTCTTGAGTTACCAGAGCAAGTTAACAACGTGTTTGAATGTCCAAACACCAACTGTATTACTCACGGTGAGCCGGTAGAAAGCAGCTTTAAGGTATTTGAGAAGAAAGAAGATATTCGTTTGAAATGTAAATACTGCGAGAAAGTCTTCTCACGTGAAATCGTCACTGAGCGTTAAACGAACTCGGGTTACTCAATAAGCATAAATTAACTCTCCTCGCTCGATTTGGGCGAGGATTTTTACTTTACCCAACCGCTATTTCGCGGCACACTGAATCCCCTAAATTCTGTTCACCCCTTAATAGATGGAACATAATAATGACTAAAGTACTTCACACAGAATCAGCTCCAGCAGCAATCGGCCCATACGTACAAGGTGTTGACCTAGGCAACATGGTACTGACTTCTGGCCAAATCCCAGTAAACCCAGCTACTGGTGAAGTATCTGCAGATATCGCAGAGCAAGCACGCCAATCTCTAGACAACGTGAAAGCAGTCGTAGAAGCGTCTGGCCTGTCTGTTACAGATATCGTAAAAATGACGGTTTTCGTTAAAGACCTAAACGACTTCGGTACTGTAAACGAAGTTTACGGTAAGTTCTTTGATGAGCACAATGTGGCAAACTACCCAGCACGTTCATGTGTTGAAGTCGCTCGTCTACCTAAAGATGTGGGTATCGAAATCGAAGCGATTGCAGTACGCAAATAAGCTTTCGCTATAGATTGAAAAAGCGAGCTGATTAGCTCGCTTTTTTGTTGGTGCTTTCAGCGCTAGTAGTACTTGTCGCACCCCTGATGAAGTTGAGGGTCTTCCATCAAATCCTTGATATCTACCTCGAATTTTTGGTGAGAATTCCGCTCTTCAATCACCACGGCTTCATGTTCCTGATCAACTTCAAGCACAGTTCCGATCCCTTGCTGGCACTCAACCAGCATGCCTTTCTCGATTTGACTGATCTCCATTGCGCACTCCTTGGCTAGAATCTATTGCCTCTCATTAAGTGTACATCTCGATAGGCAAAAAGGATCAAAAAAGCCGACTTAGAAAAGTCGGCTCTCAAATTAAGCTTCAGTTTGATTACTTAACGAAATCAACACCTGTTTGGATATCACCATTCAGTGTTTCTAGCATGCCATCTAGTGCAGACTTTTCAAAGTCACTTAGCTCACCGTAGCTTAGCACTTCTTCAACACCTTCTTTACCTAGCTTCACTGGCTGAGCGAAGAATGGTGCGTGCTCACCGTCACCTTCAACGTAAGCGTACTCAATCACGTCTTCACCTTGAAGCGCTTTAACAAGAGCAAGACCGAAACGACAAGCCGCTTGGCCCATAGATAGTGTTGCACTACCACCGCCAGCTTTCGCTTCAACAACTTCAGTGCCCGCGTTTTGAATACGCTTAGTCAGTGCTGCAACTTCTTCATCAGTGAACTCAACACCTTCAACTTGAGAAAGTAGAGGCAGGATAGTTACGCCCGAGTGGCCACCGATAACAGGAACGCGAACGTCACCTGGATCTTTGTCTTTTAGGTCAGCAACGAAAGTTTCAGAACGAATAACGTCTAGAGTGGTTACACCGAATAGACGACGCTTGTCATAAACACCCGCTTGCTTAAGAACTTCAGCAGCAATTGGCACAGTCGTGTTTACAGGGTTAGTGATGATTCCTACTAACGCTTTAGGACATACATCGGCAATTCTTTGCGCAAGAGATTTAACGATACCCGCATTCACATTGAACAGATCAGCGCGATCCATACCTGGTTTACGAGCAACACCCGCAGAGATAAGTACAACGTCAGCACCTTCTAGTGCTGGTGTTGGATCTTCACCTGCGTAACCTTTGATTGATACTGGCGTTGGGATGTGGCTTAGATCAGCAGCAACACCTGGAGTCACAGGTGCGATGTCATACAGTGCTAGATCTGAACCAGCTGGAAGACGGTTTTTTAGTAAAAGGGCTAGGGCTTGACCGATGCCACCAGCGGCACCAATAACGGCTACTTTCATCGTAGTTCTCCTTGAGACGATTCTCTTATATATGTTTTGTAGAGCGATTTGTAATCAACTAGGTCAAACTATAGTAATCACAACCTGATTACAATCAATTAACGTCAGCTTTGCGACCTTGCGCAATCCGACAAAAACGTGCCACACACAAGGGCGCCATTATGATCTCCTTCGCCAGTAATGACAAAGGTTTAAGCAAGATTTCTGTCAATAATTTCTGCCAGATTTACAGTGATATGCTAGACAGAAATCAGGCTTCACATTGGCACTATTTGCATAGCTATGCGAGAATATTCACTTGCTTTTTATAAAAACCAACATAGAAAGAGAACCATGCGCCATTCTGAAAAACAAGATAACCTCGTTCGCGCTTTCAAAGCCCTGCTAAAAGAAGAACGTTTTGGCTCCCAAGGCGATATTGTGGAAGCTCTTAAAAACGAAGGGTTTGAGAACATCAACCAATCGAAAGTATCACGCATGCTGACCAAGTTCGGTGCGGTACGTACTCGCAACGCAAAAATGGAGATGGTTTACTGTCTTCCTGCTGAGTTGGGCGTGCCAACTGTTTCGAGTTCACTTCGTGAACTTGTTTTAGACATCGACCACAACAACGCGTTAGTCGTGATTCATACCGGCCCGGGTGCTGCACAGCTAATCGCGCGTCTGCTCGACTCACTGGGTAAGGCGGAAGGCATTTTAGGTGTGGTTGCTGGTGACGATACCATCTTCATCACCCCGACTCTGTCGATCACCACAGAGCAGCTATTTGCCTCGGTTTGTGACCTATTTGAGTACACAGGTTAGTTTCATATAAAGGCCAGAATACAAATCACGCCGCCAAATTCGCGGCGTGATTGAGATCACATCTTAAAAAAATCATACCTTAGTCAAACCCTCAGTATAACCCAATGATTTTAAAGAACTTTAACCTCGAAACATTCCAACCATATTAGGTTAATAATCAGGTTTATTGTCTATATTCTTTAACATCCGTGTAATTATTTGCCAATTTTTTGCTATTATTCAGCCACTTTTTCAACATACGGATTGAAAAAGATGCCGTTTCCAGTAATAGGAAACGCCCAAAGCAACTACACTTGCTAGGGGTTAATAATGAATAAGGAAGGGAAATTCATGGCATTGAACAAACTTATTAAAGTTGGTGCGATTGCAGCTGCTGTAATGGGCGCTGGCGCAGTTAACGCTCAAGAGTTCATCACTATTGGTACTGGTTCTGTAACTGGTGTTTACTACCCAACTGGTGGTGCAATTTGTAAGCTAGTTAACAAAGGCCGTAAAGAACACAATATTCGTTGTTCTGTAGAGTCGACTGGTGGTTCGATCTACAACGTGAACACTATCCGTGCAGGTGAACTAGACTTCGGTATCGTTCAGTCTGATTGGCAGTACCACGGTTACAACGGTACAAGTAAGTTTGCTGAGCAAGGCCCGTACAAAGAGCTACGTGCAATGTTCTCTCTACACACAGAACCGTTCAACATCATCGCGCGCAGCGACGCTGGTATTGAAAACGTTTCTGACCTAAAAGGTAAACGTGTAAACATCGGTAACCCAGGTTCTGGTGACCGCGCAACAATGGGCGTTGTGATGGAAGCTATGGGTTGGACGAACGACGACTTCAAACTGGCTTCTGAGCTGAAAGGTTCTGAGCGTTCTCAAGCACTTTGTGACAACAAGATTGATGCGTTTGTTTACGTAGTTGGCCATCCGAATGGATCTATCAAAGAAGCAACAACTTCATGTGATGCGAAGCTAGTTTCTGCAACTGGTGCGAAGATCGATGAAATCGTTGCTAACAACCCTTACTACGCATACAGCACAGTACCTGCAGGCATGTACCGTGGTACAGACAAAGACGTAAACAGCTTTGGTGTTGCTGCAACTATGGTAACAACAACAGACGTTTCTGACGAAGTTGCTTACAACGTTGCTAAATCTGTATTTGAAAACTTCGATACGTTCAAGCGCCTACACCCAGCGTTTGCAAACTTGAAGAAAGAAGACATGGTGAAAGCTGGTCTTTCTATCCCTCTACACCCAGGTGCAGAGAAGTACTACAAAGAGATCGGTCTACTTAAGTAAGTTAAGTAAGCGCTCTTTACCAAGGAGGCAGATGCCTCCTTGGTTCGTAGTCGCAGCGACTAAACCGCTGCATTCAAATTTTGAGTTTCACACTCTTGAAACTCACCCTCGTTTTATACCTAAGAAAACCACACAACTGAGCAATATTTCATCTTTTCGCTACACTAAAAGATGCTAAATAAAGGTTCTCATAATCATAAATATACGGACCATTTATAATAAGGATTAAGTACATGTCGAAGACAACAGCTCCGTCTCAAGATGTGCAAGAAATGGTAGCTCAATCCGATACAGGTGCACGTGCCCCGCTAGGGCTTTCTGGTCGCATCTTATGGTTTGTGCCGCTATGTTGGTCACTGTTCCAACTTTGGTACGCATCCCCTCTGCCGTTCATTTTTAATTTTGGCGTACTCAACGATACTGAAGCGCGTTCAATTCACCTGATGTTTGCAGTGTTCCTTGCGTTTACAGCGTACCCTGCGATGAAAACCTCTCCTAGAGATCGCATTCCAGCGATAGATTGGTTGCTTGCTTTGGCAGGTAGTTTTTCTGCTGCTTATATCTACATTTTCTATACCGAGCTTGCGGGTCGTTCAGGCGCGCCAACAACGCTCGATATTGTTGTTGCCGTAATAGGCATGGTGTTACTCCTTGAAGCGACTCGTCGTGCTCTTGGGCCACCGTTAATGGTTGTCGCTGCAGTCTTCCTACTGTACACCTTTGGCGGTCCATACATGCCAGACGTGATTGCTCACAAAGGTGCTAGCCTTAACAAGGCGATGTCTCACCTGTGGCTAACTACCGAAGGTGTTTTCGGTGTTGCACTAGGCGTATCAACCTCATTTGTTTTCTTGTTTGTACTCTTTGGTGCCATGCTAGAGCGTGCCGGTGCGGGTGCTTACTTTATTAAAGTGGCGTTCTCGCTTCTTGGACATATGAAAGGCGGCCCTGCGAAAGCTGCCGTAGTCGCATCTGGCCTATCAGGGCTCGTGTCAGGATCTTCAATCGCTAACGTTGTAACGACGGGTACTTTCACTATTCCCCTAATGAAACGCGTTGGTTTCCCGGGAACAAAAGCAGGCGCGGTAGAAGTTGCCGCTTCAACCAACGGTCAGCTAACGCCACCTATCATGGGCGCAGCCGCTTTCCTTATGGTGGAATATGTCGGTATCTCGTATGTCGAGGTCATTAAGGCTGCGATTCTTCCTGCTCTAATCTCGTACATCGCTCTGATCTACATTGTTCACTTAGAAGCATGTAAAGCAGGGATGACTGGTCTTCCTCGTCGTCATAACCCAACACTGCTTGCTAGCTTACTTTCATTTACAGGCACCATTCTTGGTCTGTGCGTGATCAGTGCCGTGGTTTACTATGGTGTCGGCTGGACTAAAGACGTTTTCGGTGACGCAGCCACTCCAATTGTGACTGTCGCGCTGCTATTAGCTTATGTTGGCCTAGTCAATATCTCCGCTAGATACGCCAAAGAAGGCGCAATCGAGATCGATGCTGAACTGACCGAAGTACCAGATCCAGGTCCAACGATTAAGTCAGGCCTGCACTACCTACTGCCAATCGTCGTTCTAGTGTGGTGTTTGACAGTAGAGCGTTTCTCTCCTGGCTTATCCGCTTTCTGGGCAACGGTATTCATGATCTTTATCTTGATCACTCAACGCCCTCTAATGGCAGTCATGTCAAAGCAAGGCTCTATTGCCGAGCAAACAAAAGAAGGCTTTGTTGATCTGCTAGAAAGCCTTGTCTCAGGCGCACGTAACATGATTGGTATCGGTGTCGCGACTGCGGCGGCTGGTACAGTTGTAGGTGTTGTGACGCTAACGGGTATCGGTTTAGTGATGACGGACTTCGTCGAGTTTATCTCTGGCGGTAACATCATCCTAATGCTTCTGTTCACAGCCGTGATCAGTCTTATCTTAGGTATGGGTCTACCTACAACAGCAAACTATATTGTTGTATCGACTCTAATGGCTCCAGTTATCGTTACCCTAGGTGCACAAAGTGGTTTGATCATCCCTCTCATTGCCGTTCACCTATTTGTGTTCTACTTCGGTATCCTTGCGGATGATACTCCGCCTGTAGGTCTTGCTGCCTTTGCGGCTGCGGCAATTGCTAAGTCAGATCCAATCCGAACCGGTATTCAGGGCTTTACCTACGATATTCGAACCGCGATCTTACCATTTATGTTCATCTTCAATACTCAGCTCCTGTTGATGGGTATCGATTCATGGTGGCATTTGTTGCTCACGATCATATCTTCCGTGATTGCAATGCTGATATTCTCTGCTGCAACACAAGGCTGGTGGTTTACTAAAAACAAATGGTGGGAGACTGTCCTACTACTTGCTTTGACCTTTACCTTCTTCCGTCCTGGGTTCTGGTGGGATCAAATCTACCCAGCCAAAGTACTTTACCCGGGTACAGAGATCGCACAGATCACTGAAGGGCTCAAAGTCGGTGAAGAGATTGAGCTGCTTGTTGCCGGTGAAAACCTAGAAGGTGATTACATCTCTAAAACGGTTCGCCTACCGTTTGAAGATAAAGCAACAACAGCCGAAGATCGTATTGCTTCGATGGGCCTAATGCTAAACAATTCCAATGGCCGTATGTTGGTCGACATGGTTGAATTTGGTAGCCCTGCAGAGTCAGCCGGTGTTGATTTTGACTGGGAGATTCGTTCAGTCGTTGTTGAAGCGGATCGACCAATGAAAGAGTGGGTGTTTGTCCCAGCTCTACTCATCTTAATTGGCCTTGGTCTCAACCAAAAACGACGAGCTCGAAAGGAACAGATGAGCGCGTAACTTAGTCAGCCCTGCATTGTATGTGGGGCTACACTTAAACTAAGGATGCATTAACATCGCCTGTTGTCTGTAGCAACAGGTGACGAAATAGAGAAATAACAATGTATAAGCAAATTCTTGTTCCAGTCGATCTCAATGACAAAGGTTTCTCAGATAAAGCGGTCGAGCTGGCCGTTTGGCATGCTAAGCATTCCAATGCTGAAGTACACTTACTTAATGTGCTGCCTGGTATTCATATGTCGATGGTCGCGACCTATTTCCCAAAAGACGCGGCACTAAAAATGAAAGCTGATGTCGAAAGTCAGTTGAAAGACTTTGCGGTTAGGCATATCGATGAAGATGTGGTGTACAAAGTTCATGTTGCGGAAGGTAAACCTTACTCGACCATTTTAGACTTCGCCGAAAAACTAGGCGCGGATCTAATTGTGATGCCAAGCCATAAGCGCTCTAAGATTGATAAAGTCGTACTTGGTTCGGTTGCCAGTAAAGTGGTACAGAATTCACCGATTAATGTCTTGGTCGTCAAGCCACAAGGCTCATAAAATAGTAAACTTAACAAAAAGGCGCTCGGTGAGCGCCTTTTTAATAGGTATTGACTATTAATTGTATTGAAACAAGCCATTTCACTTAGTGCGAATAATTCTCAATAATAACCCTATCGCAAGACATTACACGGGTTATCAAGATGAAGAAAACAATCACATTCGCAACCATTCACTTTACGATTGCATTTACAGTCGCCTACTTACTGACTGGTGATATTCTGATTGGTAGCCTTATCGCTATGATTGAACCGTCAGTCAACACAGTCGCTTTCTACATCCATGAGCGCGTGTGGTCAAAGAGTAAGTTACTGTCCAATTTATCTCGCTCGACAAAAATCAAAACCACTAGCTTTGCCGTTGTTCACTTCAGTGTCGCGTTTGGTGTAGTTTATCTGATGACTGGCGATGCGTTTGTCGGTGGCATCATGGCAGCCATCGAGCCTTCAATTAATACCGTTGCCTACTATTTTCACGAAAAAGTTTGGCTACGCAAGCAGCAGGAGACTCAGTACTGGGGCTGTGCTCACGCTTAAAGCGGATAGTGAGAGACACACATATCTTTACTTAGCCCAATGTGAAAACGTTGGGTTTGACCATCGAGAGTCACCTCAAGCAAGTACAAGTCTTCGAGCTTGGGGTTTTCGTTATCGGCATAGATAGGCGCTTCAATCTGAAACAGTGCACTCGCATGAGTGTCTCGTACATCAATGGGCAGGTGGTAAGTCATACCATTAAACTTGACCGATGCGGAAACTAAGCCGGGAGAGTATGTCTTGTAGTGCAGATCGACCAAAAACTCACAGCCACCACCATGGTGCCAAATTTGCTCAGTGGTCACATGCTCTAGGCGGACGTTACGAATGAACTGAAGTCGTGGAGTATGCCAGATGCCTAGGCGTTCATCATGCTTGTGATATTCAGGCGCGCCAAGTTGGCAGAGGTCTTGGCCCTCTTCTTCACCGAGTAACCAATCCTCATCTTCCTGTAAAAAGAGAACTTCAAAACGATTTCGCCCCATCTGCAGATATGGGCGGATATCTTTCTTGTATTCTGCTTGAGTCTGATCGCAATCGAAGACCGCAACACCGTTAATACGGACTTCAGCGTGATAATCGACACCAGACATGATCAAATCAACGGATGGAAAAGCCAGCATGGCTTCATCGACCTCAATGTCATGCATGAGGTGCCATTCTTGTGCAACAATGTCAGATTCAGATAAGGAATCAGGCAGTACCTGACTTAGCGGTGCAGGAAAAGTAATATCATCCTGAGGGATAGATAAATCGGTCAAAGGTGACACTTGCCAAAGGCCTGCAAGGGAGAGTTCCATATATCTAAATCTTGTCCTAGATCAAAGTTGCCTGATTATAATGCCAACTCGATAAGAAAAGATATAAGTGGTTTAAGACAAAATAAAAATACCAGCCGATTGGCTGGTATTAAAAAAAACGGATTAAAAGAAGAGATTACTCTTCGTCATCTTCTTCTGGGTAAAGGGCATCTTCACCTTCATAGTAGGTGCCCCAACCGTCATAAATAATGTCGAACTTTTCAGCAAGGTGGACAAGCTTTTCAACTTGAGCGTCAATTGCTTCAGGGTTTAGAGCAGATTCCATCGTTGCATCACAGCAAAGTAGCTTCTTGCCGTCTTCATCTTCTGTCTCTTCTGCTTCAAGCACTTCGAAACCCATCTTGAAGGCTTCAACAACGGCTTTCTCTAGCGTGTTAAAATCTTCAGCGAACAGATGGTGCTCAATTTCGTACAGTGCATCTGGATCACTGCCGTCTTCTAATAAGGCTTGGATGATTTCGCGAGTCTCTTCCTTTTGAATCTCAATTAATTCTTCAACAGATAGATATTCATCTTCGTGAGACATATGTTGTGCTCCAGATAGTGACAAAGTTGATCATAATTTACCGCGACGAAATATCGCATGGATCCAAGCAAATTACTACCCAGAATGTAGTTCGATCCTGATCTTTCTTTGTCACTTCAACTTAGATCAAGTCAGATCCGCCGCTCAAGTAGAGAAATTAACAATTTTTTATCATGGGAGCGATTCAGCATTTTCTCTCAATTGATACATCTTCTCTTTAATCAAGGTAAGTGCGTTTTTATCTTAAGGCTGTGCATAGAGCCCTAAAGAGGGCAATTGCATAAAACCCATACTAATTTCATCCAAAGCGCTAAAATTCTGCATAGCTATGCTTTTCATGATTAAAAATTGGCAAATGAGCAGCAAAAACTGACCGCATAGCAACGCAACTTAGTCAGCAATCAATGATAAATACAAAATATCAAAAACGCTCACAAAAAACACAAAACACAGAAATTTAAGCCAATTTAACTTCAATTACTAGATAACTCATCCAATTAATCGACTTGCATCTTTATAACAAACTTGTCATAAATACGCTCTGGAACTAATTGTAAGGATACAAAATGAGTAAGTTGTACGTAGGCTCAGAAGTTGGTCAACTAAGACGAGTACTATTAAATCGTCCAGAGCGAGCACTCACCCACTTAACCCCATCGAACTGTCATGAACTCTTATTTGACGACGTGTTAGCGGTTGAAGCCGCGGGTGAAGAGCACGACAAGTTTGCCGAAACTTTACGTAGCCAAGACGTTGAAGTTTTACTGCTTCACGACCTACTTGTTGAAACTCTTGCTGTTGATGAGGCGAAAACTTGGCTCCTCAACACTCAGATTTCAGATTTCCGTTACGGTCCTACCTTTGCTAAAGACTTACGTCATTACCTGTCTGAAATGGACAACGAGCACCTAGCAACCGTATTGCTTGGCGGTTTGGCCTATTCAGAGCTACCGATTCAATCATCTTCAATGCTGCCGCGTATGCATCGCCCATTGGATTTCGTGATTGAGCCTCTTCCTAACCATCTGTTTACTCGTGATACATCTTGTTGGGTCTATGGTGGTGTGTCACTCAATCCAATGATGAAACCTGCTCGTCAGCGTGAAACTAACCATTTGCGCGCCATCTATCGTTGGCACCCAGTATTTGCAGGCCAAGATTTCATTAAGTACTTCGGTGATGAAGACTTGCACTACGACAACGCCAATATTGAAGGCGGTGACGTACTAGTGATTGGTAAAGGCGCAGTTCTTGTCGGTATGTCAGAACGTACTACAGCGCAAGGTGTTGAGAACTTGGCCGCTAGCCTGTTTAAACATGGTCAAGCTAAGCAAGTTATCGCTATCGAATTGCCTAAGCACCGTTCATGCATGCATTTAGACACCGTTATGACTCATATGGATATTGATACTTTCTCGGTGTATCCAGAGATCATGCGTAAAGACCTCAACACTTGGCGCCTGACTCCGAAAGATGACGGCGATATGAAAGTTGAGAAAGTACCAAGCTTTATCCATGCGATTGAAGAAGCGCTAGGCTTGGATTACCTTAAGATCATTACTACAGGCGGTGACAGCTACGAAGCTGAGCGTGAGCAATGGAATGATGCCAACAACGTATTAACCGTGAAACCAGGCGTTGTAATTGGTTATGAACGTAACGTCTACACCAACGAAAAGTACGATAAAGCGGGTATCAAGGTACTTACCATTCCAGGTAATGAACTCGGCCGCGGCCGTGGTGGCGCGCGCTGTATGAGTTGTCCGATTGAAAGGGATGGCATCTAGGGAAGCTGGATTCTGGAACGGGCTTCGCCCTACGTAGAGCTAGAGAGCTAGAGAGCTAGAGAGCTAGAGAGCTAGAGAGCTAGAGAGCTAGAGAGCTAGAGAGCTAGAGAGCTAGAGAGCTAGAGAGCTAGAGAGCTAGAGAGCTAGAGAAACTTTAAAGGGTTGGTACTATGTGCCAACCCTTTTTACTTCGGAACGCTTCGCTATGGATTCGGGATGCGGGAACGAAAACTCTCGAAGGACGAAGTCCGTTCCCGACTCTCGCGGGCAAGGCCCGATCTCGAAGCGGAAGCGTTCCCTCCTTCCCCTACTCCGTACCACCTACAGTGATAGAATCAAGCTTGAGCGTTGGCTGACCAACACCGACAGGGACACTCTGGCCTGCTTTACCACATACACCGACACCGCGGTCGATGCTGAGGTCATTACCGACCATAGACACTTGCTGCATGGCTTCAATACCTGAGCCAATCAGTGTTGCGCCTTTGACTGGGCGAGTAATTTTGCCATCTTCAATCAAGTAAGCTTCAGAAGCTGAGAACACAAACTTACCTGACGTAATATCAACCTGACCACCACCAAAGTTAGGCGCATACAGGCCTTTCTTAACCGTTGAGATGATCTCTTCTGGCGTGTGCTGACCTGGCAACATGTAGGTGTTAGTCATACGAGGCATAGGTAAATGCGCGTAAGACTCGCGGCGACCATTACCCGTTGGGTTCACGCCCATCAAACGGGCATTGAGCTTGTCCTGCATGTACCCTTTGAGTACACCATTTTCAATCAAGGTGTTGTATTGACCATTCACGCCTTCATCATCAACGTTTAACGAACCACGCAGATCTTTCAATGTACCGTCATCAACAATAGTACAAAGCTCAGACGTTACTTTCTCGCCGACCTTGCCACTAAATACCGAAGACTCTTTACGGTTAAAGTCACCTTCAAGTCCGTGACCAACGGCTTCATGCAGTAACACACCCGGCCAACCAGAGCCGAGCACCACAGGCATCATGCCCGCAGGGGCGGCATCCGCTTCAAGATTAACGAGCGCCATGCGGATCGCTTCGTCTGCGTAGTGATACGCGACCTTGGCACCCTCTTCTTCAGTGAGGAAAAAGTCGTAACCAAATCGACCACCACCACCAGAGCTGCCACGTTCACGGCGGTCACCTTTTTGAGCCAGCACGCTAATCGACAAGCGCACAAGTGGGCGCACATCGCCGGCATAAGTGCCATCAGTTGCTGCAACCAGCATTTGCTCATGCACACCGCTTAAGCTGATGGAAACTTCTTTGATCAATGGTTCCTTAGTACGAATATACGCATCAAGCTCTTTAAGCAACTGAGTCTTCTGCTCTTTCTCCCAGCTCTCTAGTGGGTTAGCAGCCGCATAGTAACTTTGATTATCGCTGCGCTTAAACGCCTGTACTTGACCGTTCTGACCTTGTTGGGCAATACCGCGAGCTGCAATAGCGCTTTGGGTCAAACCTTCAAGTTGGATTTGGTCTGAATAGGCAAAACCGGTTTTCTCGCCAGTGACAGCGCGAACACCGACACCACGATCAATGTTGAAAGAGCCATCTTTGATAATGCTATCTTCTAGCACGAGAGATTCATGCCAGCTCGATTGGAAATAGATATCAGCGTAATCAATTTGGCGAGTCGCAATACTCGCTAACGTATCTGCAATATCTTGTTCACTAAGTCCGGCTGGCTTTAGCAACGCATCTTCTACATGATTTATTGTCATAGTTTGCTCTTAATTTTGTAACTGGTTGCTGAATCGAGCATGCTGACCCACTGGCATCGCAGCTCTCAATTCTTGTACTTGGCTGAGGTCGATATCGACCAATAAATTACTTGCTTGATCGGCAAGAGTCGCGATCACTTCTCCCCATGGAGAGATAACCATAGAGTGTCCCCACGTTTCTCTTCCGCAAGGGTGAGTCCCGACTTGGTTAACAGCAATCAGCCAAGATTGAGTTTCAATCGCACGGGCACGAAGTAAGGTTTCCCAATGCGCCTTGCCCGTTACCGCCGTGAAAGCAGCAGGTACGAGTATCACGTTAGCGCCTAAGCGAGCTAACTCACTATACAAACTCGGAAAACGTACATCATAGCAGATACTCAGGCCAATATGGGCGAATGGAGTAGGATAAGAAACCACGCTCGATCCCGGCGTAAAGGTTTCTGACTCTCGATAACGTTTATGACCGTCTGCAACATCAACGTCAAACATATGCAGCTTGTCATATTCAGCCACTAACTTGCCTTCAGGAGAATAGAGTAAGCTGGTTGTCGTAACACCTTGCTCTCGCTGAATAGGCAGACTACCTATGACCAACCAAACCGCATGCTCGCGCGCGATTTCAGAGAGTGCAGTTTGCAATTCTCCACCTTCAATCGGCTCTGCTGATTGGTGGTAGTCTTTACGACTACCAAACACTAATGCGTTTTCAGGTGTCACGATAAACTTCGCCCCCTGCTCGGCTAAGGTCGTCACTTGTTGACGGATATAGGCCAAATTCTCACTTGGATTTGGCCCTGAGGTCATTTGAATTAACCCAACTCGTTCCATGAGTTCTATTCCTTACTTAGTCGATTCGCGTAGAGATTCCGGTAGTTTAAACTCCCCTTTACTACGTGAGAGCTCTTTAACCACCGGTGAATCAAGCGGTCCTTTTACTTCGTAGTTAACCTGAGTAAAGACTTCAACTACAGGCGAAATAACCGTAGTAATTGCCAACACATACAGTGCGGTTTGAGGAGTCACCGCAAAGGCGGTTAATACCGGAATACCAGAGGTAATATCTGGCGTAAACTTCACTTCTGCATCAACAGTACGAGAATTAAGGTTAGCTAGCCCTTTGATATTCATCTCACCGGCAACCGCATCCATCTTGATATCGTTAGTTAAGAAAATACCATTACGGATTGAGCCACTACCTGTAATTGAATTGAACGCCATCCCTTTATCAAATACGTCACTGAAATCGAGCTGCATCTTACGGATAATCGAATCTAGGCTAAAGATCCCAAGCAAGCGCGCTGCACCGCTGACATCAGAAATCATCCCCTTACCTAGCTTAGTCGACACTTCACCATTGAGCGTATCTACCTTGCCAGACCACGGAGAGCCGTCCCATTCAAGCTGAGTGCTAATTTCAAACGGGGCTCGTTGAATACCTGATGTAATACCGAAGCGTTCCATTACATCACTGTTATTTTCACCGGACATTTCAACATCGAATTTAGTGTGGCTTTCAGTTTCATTCATCCGCCACCAGCCTTTCATATCGACTTTGTTTGCACCGCTCTCAAAGGTCAGCTTCTTCCATTCCAACTTCTCGCCCTGACGTTGTAAATCAAGGTGAGTTTTGCCTACTTTGTATCCTTGTAACCAAAAGTCATTGATCGCTAAAGTGATATTTGGAATCTGCTCATGGAAAGTCCGTTCAAAATGACTGATAAGAGGCGCGTCGTTGTTTTCCGGCTCAAACATGCCCTTGTCTTTGTATTCTTTATCTAGCGCGGGAATGTAGACGTGTAAACGCTCTAAAGAAACCGATAAGTCATAAGGCTCAATGTAGCTGGCTTCACCTTTTGCTTCTTGGCTATCTAAGCTCATATACCAGCCGAGCCCTTTACGCTTGGCACTAAAATCGACATCGTTCCAGTCTATCGTGCCGAGAGTGAGCTCTTTAGCATCAAGGTCGACTCGGGTTGGCAATGGGATCTGTGGGGTATTCATCTGCGCGACAAGGGCTTCAGAAGGCCCTTCTTCAACAGCGAAACGTTCGAACCACTGATCCAAGTCGAGATCATCGACCACCACTTTTGCCTGATGGCCGGCTACTGGGCTGATCTTAAAGCTGCCTTTGCCTAATAATAAATAAGTATCAGTTAAGACAGGGACATCAGGTCGAATATCTATTTCAGTTTGATATTTAAAATTCGGTAGCTGGACTCGGGCAGTAATGCTCTCTTGGTTACCGGATGCTTCTAGGCGAGCCTTACCTGAGACGCCAGACGATTTATTTAGCGGTGCGGGGAAGTCACTTGCCAAAAACTTGAGATCTGCTTCAGTATTGATTTGATAGGTGAATCCAACATCGTTGAGCTGAATGTCCACATCCATACTCCACGGGGCGTGACCATTCAGTGGTTCAAGCCATTGCTTACCTAAATAGGGAACCAGAGGTTCAACTTCCCAATCACCAACAACATCTATCGCAACACCATAGCCTTGGTCGATATTTTCACCTTGGAAATCGATCGACACAGGTTGGTTAAGCAGTCCTGCGGACAAGCCCGCAGCACTGACAACATCATTATCAAATTCAACTCGACCTGAGACTTTCTCTAGTGTCATTGGCGGAGCATCAATAGTGACATGGTTGTCCTTAAGATCCGCATATCCCCACGCACGTGCTTCTTTGTCTTCGCTAAATGGAATATTAAGCTGGAAGCTGGACTCAACTCGTCCATCGACTTGCACTGCCGTTAGAGCAGCACCAACAGAGTCAACCAAAGGAGAGGCAGTCATGTAGTCACGCACTGCATTGCCTTGTGCAACGGCCTGCGCTTCTATCTCAATGTGCCCGCCTTCCGCTAATTCTGGAATACGACCAGTAATACGCTTGGCTTTTACATCCATCAGTGTCGCACTGCGCGAATCAAGATGCATGGCGTCATTTTGGAACAGCAGATCCAGTTGCAGGTCTGTGATCGGAGGCCAAGCGGTATCAAAACTAAACTTGGCCTGCTTTAAACCTACCCATGCTTGGAACATACCGTCATTATTATGATATGGAAAATCACCTAACTCGCCATACCAAAGCAGTTTCGCCGTATTAACTTTACCACCTTGAATCGCAGTGCTTAGGTAATCAGTAAGGTCACGGCCGAGCGCCAAGGTTGGCAAATAACGCCATGTCTCAGCGGCATTATATAAATCGGCTTCTGCGTAAAAGGATAAGAATGGGCTTTTGTCTTTAGGAAAGTCTAACTTAAAAGCGCCCAAAACTTGCAAATCTGGAGTCGCTGCGGTGACTTTATCTGCCCACAAGCTCCAACCTGATTCACTATTTTGCCAAACAATATCCACTTGCCCTTGCTTGATATTGAGCGGGGCTTGGAATACATCGCCATAAGGAAGCACATCGTCAATTAAGGTCACTTTGGCTTTGGCTTGTTGCAGATCGCCAGACACAGAAGCCGATAGATGATTTAGACCCGGTAGTAACTCCCATTGCGTCATCGAGGCACTGGAAAGCTGTGCTGAGTATTGCAAGCTATCTAACTCAGAGCCCATAGATACTCTGACATCTTCAATCGAACCACCAATAGCGAGCGATTTAAGGAAATCCGTCGTTGCTTTGGAGTTTGGCGCTAACTTAACTAAAGGCGTAATCGCTTCAATGTCGAGTTGCGAAACATTTAAACGCCATTCATCAGGCTGCCAGTCAAAGGCGATATCAAGGTCAGGCCATTTAGTCTCATCCGTCGTAAAGCTAAGTGAGTGAGCATTTACTTGCCAGCCATTTTTATAAGGCTCTAGCTCAACAACACCTGAATCTAACCATAACTCGTGCTGTTGCCCCTCCTGCCAACTGAGCTCTGAAGAATCAAACTCTAAGTAGGCGCTGGTAGGTTGGCTATGCTTTAACGTTAACCAGCTACTAAAGCTGATTTGGCCTTTATCTATACCCGATTCAGTTTTTACAAACTTAGTCAGCCAAGGCGTAATCAGGACGTTTTGCACTGAGAGATAAAACTCACCGCTCACCTCTTTTAGCGAGCCGTGATCAATGAAGTTCGCTTTGACTTGCGCCGAATTCAAGTTGCTATGGGCAAGACTAACTTCACCATCTGCAAGGTGATGGCGACCGTTGTTTTGCCAACGTAATTTTTTAATATCGAGTTCGCGGTTGGTGCCATCAATACCTAAGAAATGTATTTTCGACTCCGCTAAAGAAAAACCATCAAGCTGACGCAGTAACAGCTGATCAAGCTGCTGCATTACATCCTTCTGATCGCCCTGAGGCTGAAGCATAGGGGTTTCATCACTGCCAGTATTGATCCACTCAACCGATGAGATATCTAGATTGAGTTGATAGATATTGAGGTCTGCTACAACAGGCTGTTGTTGCAGTAAAGATTGAATAAGGTCGAGTTCAACTTCAACTTTATCGGCTGAAAAATGAATACCACTACTTGCAGGCGTCTTGGCTTTTACCTGTTGCAGTGAAAGTGAGGGGTGCGTATTGCGCCAAAAACCCTTAATTTCAGCAACCTCAAATTCAAGCCCTGTCCCTTGGTTAATCCAACTTTGAATTTGGGGCTGAAAGTGGTTGAGTTGAGGTAACGCAATACGCATCGCCGTCACCGCGATAGCCAGAATGACCAAAGCAGTAACGGTGAGCCAAAGTAGTAATCGAATAAGCCGAGTCGCTGTTGAAATCACAAACAACCTTTACATCATAACAACATCAAATTGCTCTTGAATATAGAGTGGCTCAGCTTGAATTTTCACCTGCTTGCCAATAAACACTTCAAGTTCAGCTAGGGCATGAGATTCGTCCCCTTGTAGCGTCTCTGCGACAGCAGGAGATGCATAGACCACGAACTTATCAGCGTCATAAGCGCGATTAACACGTGTAATCTCACGCAAGATCTCGTAGCAGACTGATTCCACCGTTTTGACACTGCCTCGCCCTTCACAAGTTGGACAAGTCGAACAAAGAATATGTTCAATGCTTTCACGGGTACGCTTACGTGTCATCTCGACTAAACCAAGTTGAGTAAAGCCATTGATGTTGGTTTTGACTCTATCTTTGTCCAATGCAGCTGCCAATGAAGTAAGTACACGCTCACGGTGCTCATCAGAAGCCATATCGATAAAGTCGATGATGATAATACCGCCAAGGTTACGTAGCCTTAATTGGCGAGCAATCGCTTGAGTCGCTTCAATGTTGGTATTAAAGATCGTCTCTTCTAGGTTACGTCTGCCAACAAACGCTCCAGTGTTAATATCAACCGTCGTCATTGCTTCGGTTTGGTCGATGATCAAATACCCACCAGATTTAAGCTCTACTTTACGCTCTAGAGAACGTTGGATTTCGTTCTCAGTGTCGTACATATCGAAGATAGGTTTATCACCTTCATAAAGCTCAAGCTTTTCTGTTAGTTCAGGAACATATTCAGAGGTGAACTCTTTGAGATTTTCAAATTCGGTACGTGAGTCAACTAGGATCTTGTTTAGCTCGGTACCAACAAAGTCACGTAGGATACGTTGCGACAGGCCTAGCTCACCATACAAAGTCGCGCGGGTTTTATACTTACTGCGGCGTTCAATCACCTTTGACCACAAGCGTTTCAAGAAAGCGGCATCTTGCGACAATTCTTTCTCGTCAGCACCCTCAGCGGCGGTACGAATAATGAAGCCACCATTCTCGTCACAATACTCACCCACCACCTTTTTAAGACGGTTGCGTTCTTGCTCACTTTCAATTCGTTGTGATACGCCGACATGGCTCGCGCCAGGCATAAACACGAGGTAGCGAGAAGGTAGAGTGATATCGGTTGTCAGGCGTGCGCCCTTTGTGCCAAGCGGATCTTTAACCACCTGAACAACAATATCTTGCCCCTGACGAACGAGCTCAGAGATATCGCGCACCTGAAACTGCTGTTTTTCATTTTCAGCCACACACTCAGTATGAGGAACAATATCTGACGCGTGAAGAAACGCAGCTTTTTCTAGTCCGATATCGACAAAAGCAGCCTGCATACCTGGTAAGACTCGACTGACCTTACCTTTATAAATATTCCCGACAATTCCGCGTTTTGCTTCACGTTCAACATGGATCTCTTGTAGGGTTCCCCCTTCAATCATGGCCACGCGAGTTTCACTCGGGGTCACGTTGATAATCAACTCTGCACTCATAAGAGTACCTCAAATTTTAATTATAAGAATTTGTGCAAGAGCTGGTCAGTTTCATACAGAGGCAAGCCAACGACTGCGTAATAACTGCCTTCAATGCGAGTTACAAATCGTCCGCCCAATCCTTGAATTCCATAACTACCAGCCTTATCGCAAGGTTCACCCGTGTGCCAGTATTGTTCTATTTCTTGCTCTGACAGGTTCTTGAACCATACGTCTGTAGATACCACTACAGTTTCTTGAATTTCTTTTGTGGCGACAGTCACTGCTGTCATCACTTGATGCGCTCTGCCCGAGAGGGCCATTAGCATTTGTTTAGCATGCGCTAAATCATCTGGCTTTTCCAATACCTGTTGATCGCAAACCACAATCGTATCAGAACCGATTACCACTGAATTTGGCTCAAGCTCTACTGCTGCCATCGCTTTATCTTTAGCAAGGCGAGAAACATAGTCAAATGCGCTCTCACCAGATTGGCGGCACTCTTCAACATCGGTTTTCACCACCAAAAAGGTATAGCCAAGTTGAGAAAGCAGCTCTTTACGTCTTGGCGAGCCTGAAGCCAAAATCAATGGTTTAGTCATTTTTACCGTATATGCCAGTGACGTCTTACACGACGCATTAATAGGAACATCCAAGGCCATAGAATGCAGTTAATCAAACCACTCCATAACGAGACCGGATTAAAGGTCACATCTTGGATTAAGTACTCGCCACAGAAGATCAGCACGTCGAGCAACATCGACATCACACCAATCAAAATGGCTTGTTGCCACAAGGCCATGTTGCGGATTACGAGGAAGTTGAGCGCAACGAGGTAAATCACTATCGACATCATCATGCCGCGGATACCCAGTGTTGAGCCAAGCAGTAGATCCCATAGCAAGCCCAAGATCAATGCCGAGCCAACATTCACTCTGTGTGGCAGTGCAAGCACCCAGTAGCAGGTCACTAACAGCAACCATGATGGGCGGAGCAGATCGAGCATTCCCGGCCAAGGTATTGTCTGTAACGTCAAAGCGATTAAGAACGAACAAGCAATGACAAACTTTCCTTTAAGTACGCTATTTGCCATTTCTATTGTTCCTCTAGATTCTCTGGTATCACTTGCTGGATTTTCTCCTGACGAGAATCATTCGGCCAGATAAGTAGTAGATAACGTAAGCGTTCAAAGTCGACCACAGGTTCTGCCTCAATAACGGCAAACTCTCGTGCGGTATCACGCTCTACTTCTGAAACGTGTGCAACTGGGAAACCTTCTGGATAGATACCACCGAGACCAGATGTCACCAGTAGGTCGCCTTCCTCGATATCTAAGCTGATTGGGATATGATCAAGGTTAATACGATCTGATTTACCTGTACCGGAAGCGATGATTCGAATATCGTTGCGGATCACTTGTACTGGGATAGCACTTAAGCTGTCGGTAAGCAGCAACACTCGACTATTGTGCGCCGAAACAAAGGTAACTTGCCCAACAATGCCCTTCTCGTTTGCAACAGGTTGACCGACATAAACGCCATCAATCTGACCTTTATCGATCACCACTTGATGACGATAAGGTGACGTATCTACCGCCATCACTTCGGTTACGACTTTGCGCTCATCGCGAATAAATGAAGAGCCGAGCAACTTACGCAATCTTTGGTTTTCTTCGCGATATTGATCAAGCAGTAGCAGGTCGTTTTTAAGACGCAGCACTTCACGTTTAAGTTTGCGAGTGCTTTCCATATAGTCTTGACGAATATTGAAACGCTCATAAGCGCCATCAAACATCACGCGAGGGACATCCGCCAAATACTGAATAGGTGCCACCATACTGTTAAGTAGGTAACGAACTTGAGCAAACGCACCTAAACGACTATCAGCCAGCATAAGGCTGGCTGATAGAATAACGGCAAAAAACAGGCGTAACTGTAGTGAAGGTCCTCGGCCAAAAATAGGCTTCATGGAATATGAGATCCTTATCTTGCCAATCTTGGCACTAGGCCAAGATCATTCAAATTACTCTTCGCTAAATAGATCGCCGCCATGCATGTCGATCATCTCTAACGCTTTACCACCACCACGAGCAACACACGTGAGTGGATCTTCAGCAATAACGACAGGAATACCTGTTTCTTCTGTTAGTAGACGATCAAGATCTTTAAGTAGAGCACCACCACCTGTCAGTACCATACCATTTTCTGAAATATCCGACGCTAGCTCTGGTGGACATTGCTCTAATGCAACCATTACCGCAGATACGATACCTGTTAGTGGCTCTTGCAACGCTTCTAGGATTTCGTTTGAGTTTAGGCTAAAGCTACGCGGCACACCTTCTGCTAGGTTACGACCACGCACTTCGATCTCTTCTACTTCATCACCTGGATAAGCAGAACCAATCTCGTGTTTGATCTTTTCAGCTGTCGCTTCACCAATCAAGCTGCCGTAGTTACGACGAACATAGTTGATGATCGCTTCATCAAAGCGGTCACCGCCGATACGAACTGAAGATGAGTAAACCACGCCGTTTAGTGAGATAACCGCGACTTCAGTAGTACCACCACCAATATCGACCACCATAGAACCAGTCGGCTCTGATACGCGTAAGCCTGCACCAATAGCCGCCGCCATAGGCTCATCAATTAGGTAAACTTCACGCGCGCCTGCACCCAATGCAGATTCACGAATTGCGCGGCGCTCAACTTGAGTAGAACCACAAGGAACACAAACCAATACGCGAGGGCTTGGTTTTAGCACGCTGTTGTCATGTACTTGCTTGATGAAATGCTGCAGCATTTTTTCAGTCACGTAGAAGTCAGCGATAACGCCATCTTTCATTGGACGGATAGCAGAGATGTTCCCCGGTGTACGACCCAACATTTGTTTAGCAGCATGACCAACAGCGGCTACGCTTTTACCTGCGCGGTTACGGTCTTGGCGGATGGCTACTACTGAAGGCTCGTCAAGAACGATACCCTGTCCTTTAACGTAGATAAGTGTGTTGGCAGTACCTAAATCGATTGATAGGTCATTAGAAAATATGCCACGAAGTTTTTTGAACATATTCTTCGCTCGTCCTGAAAGAATTAGAAGATAGAAAATTGCACTAAATGTACCAATGCCTTGCCGTCACAGCAAGGCATTGAAGTGTAAACATGGGCTGAAACACGCAATTTCTAACAGATTCCTAACGATAGGCAAAAAAATGACAAAAATTACTGGCCGGTTAATCCAGATTCACCACGGAAAATTACACGATCATTACCGCGGAAAATACCAAAGGTAACAACGGTAGAAGGATCTTCCTCCCCATTGACTTCAGTTCGATTAGCGTCTTGCCAACGGTATCGAAGCCAAGGGGCTATGTTTGCCCCTCTGTGCAAGTCTAACCACACTTGTGTTTGTTGTCTGACAGCAGCTGACTGTGAAACCGTAATGGTATTGGATGCGCCATTAGTAACCACACCGCCAGCCGCTAAGTTAACATTCGCCGCTGTAGCGCCGTTATCGACCCAGATAGTACGGTTATCACTAACCACATTGACGCCTGCTATGTTAGTCGTATCATCACCACTATGGGTAACAAAGCCTGAACCATTCCAAAACTCAATTCTGAGTGGAATGTTCATAGTACTGCTTGTCACTCCACCGATACTATCAAGCACAGCGCGACCAAAATAAATAGCAGGTTGGCTTGTCAGCAGTCTTGGCTGCCCACTTGATTGATAATCAATAGGGTCGGCGTTAACGTTGCCACTCACGGCATCAATAGAAATAGTTGAAGCAGTTCCGCCAGATGTATTGAATGGGCCATCTTCATAGCCATCAGCAGGTGTCGCTTTGGCCCAGCACAACTCATTAGCGCAAGTAGTAGAAGGCGAGTTTTCTTCTAGTTTAAAGGTACCAATACTCTTGCTCGAACTCACCGCCCAAGCCTTACTAGGCGTCCCTGAATGAAAACGACTGGTGTAGCTAGGGTTAGCTTCATACAAGGCAAAGCCCGCGGTATTACTAGCAACAAAGTTACCGTAGTTTTGTACCGAGTTACCCTGCAGGTTCAAAGCTTCTACATAAAACTCAACCCCATTAAACGGTTGATTCATATAAGCAAAGTTTTGCTCACTCGCTCCAACCCCAGGGTAATTCCAGATTGGCGTATTAATCACTTGGAAATACTTCGGATAGAAGCGGCCAACGTTCTGCGTATCAGGATCAACACTCATTGTGAGGTACGAGGCACTCGTTTGAAGGCTCAATGTCCCAACCTCGGTCCATGAATGATTGATCGTCTGCGTCTCACTATTGGTGCCAAAATTAGGTATAACACTTGGTGTGACAGTTCCGATTTGTGGGTTAGTCGTTGGATAACTCACGCTATAGGCTAGGTTGAGAGGACCATTATCAAGACTATAATTGCCTGTTAACGGATAATTACACTCATCACTCACTCCCCCATTGGAATCGCTATGCACAATGGGTTTGTATGTCGCAGAGAATCCCGTTCCTCCTGGCACAAAGCCCGGTGAACCGGTAGTCGTTGCAGGGTTAGCTTTATTACTGCCACCAGTTTCAGCCACATTACAGATGGCAATTTTCCATGGCCTAGAGTAGACATCAAACTGCCCTTTTAGTGCCCCACCTTCTACGGGGCAACGAACATCATCACAGACAAAGTTATTATCGGTAATGGTGACACGTATCTGACCAGATTCTTTGAAGTTGATGTCAGCCTGTCGATTTGAATTGGTCAGATTAGCACTAAAGCTCAAATCACCAGAAACAACCGCAGCGGATGTCGGCCTTTGATAGTTGAAGGTCGCGGTTGGGCTGCCTGTATAACCCAAGGTAATAAGCTGGTCGGTGATACTGCATGCTTTCACACTGACCGTAACCTGCTCATTTTTCCCAGCAACTAGATATTTATCGGTAACCTCAAATTTGTACGGCACATACTTAATTTGGTCGGTATCAGTAAAGGTTTGCCCGCCTGTGGTTAGGCTCGCTTTTAGGTCGTAGTTTCCAATACTTGAAGTCGTATTAGTCGTAACTCTGAACTTAGCTATACCATTCGCTTCAGAGATATAACTGATATTAAGATTCGAACCGTTTTCTTGCACTAGCGTTGGCGTCAGTCCAGCAACAGGAGCGCCATTGCTATCTAGCATATGGACTTCAACAATATTATTCGGCGTTGTTTCACAGGTCAGGTGATAGTTAAACGGCTTAATTACGATTGACGCAACTTCAGGAGCAGGTTGCGGATCACAGCTTAATGGGTAAATTTTGTTTTTTGCTCCACTTATCGCAATGCTATGCGCTGTAATCCCACCACGGATCTGGTTATTACTACCATTAATGATAAAGCCGTTGCTGTAGTTGTCTGCACTCGGGTCAACGTAGAAAAACGCATTGATGATGTAATTGCTATCCTCGGCTCCAAAACTGGGAATTTCAATCTCTGAATCATCCCCATGTCCAATAAATAGCAGGTCGTGACTACTTCCAGATTGATTGATTCGTACGTTCTGTTTAGAGAACGTTAGCTCTTTATAGTGAATAATACTGGGAGAGAGTACTTCAAGCTGCGCGTTCTCTTTGTCAAAATCAAGCTCATCAATCCAATACTCCCCACCAGTTAGCTGGAGCCTAGCATTTTTCTTGATTTTGACCTCATCATACGCACCACTTTCTAGCTGACATATCCGATTATTGTTACATGTTCTATCCGTGTTTCCTTCTACAAAGGTTGGCAGTGGTCGAGGTAAGGATGTGTGCTTTTTAGTTGCGTCGTAACTACATGGACCGATTAATCCATTGGGATGTTCACATAAGTCAGGCAACACTGTAATAGACTGAAATGAATATTGAGGATCGTTGTTGGATGGATATATTCTATTTTGAGCACCCGGCGTCACTTGCATTGCACCAAACGGGGCCTGCGGCGTACCCGCATAAATATTAGTTTGTAACCCATTTGGTACATATGGACATACATCGATTTCATCCGGAAATAGATCGATACAGTTGCCCGATGCAATACAATACTTACTTGAATCTCCAAACTCGTTACCAACTACATTCAAGCGTAACCATGGATTAAACTTATCAATCCCCATAAGGGTTGATAAGTTAAAGTTATTTATGGTTTGTTGTAAAACGCCATCAACATAGTAAGTCAATGTGCCCCAAATCCAACGCGAATTGTTTGATGCGCGGACAAACTTGACGCGGAACGTTCGTTCCTTTCGTTCGTTAATGTAGTTACGCTCATAAAACGCAGGGTTGTAGCCAAGGTATGCTATGTCATCTGTCCAAATTGGGTAATAGTAATAGCTTTCTAGTCGCACACGATTGGAACCATCAGAATCCATTTTAAATGTAATACAGAATCCCTTAGTTGCATCAACCCAACTACCGGCCGCTAAACACTGAGAAGCTAGCGCAGAGCTTGGCAACCAAGCAGCTATAGTTAGACTAAAAACCATTAACAGCTTAAATAACGCCTTCATCTGCTACTCCCTAATCCAAACTTCTTGGTTGCGCTGCATTTGGTTAATACCAGTGCCACATATCGCGGTTGAACTGACCACGTACATTTGCGTTCCGTCCGCCAATTGCCCTCCACGCGCCTGACAGCTCACCTGTACATCTTGGCAGTTAACCGTGGTATCAAACGTATTTACACTTACCCCATTAATAGCTGCACATTCAGTGCTGACTGGGTTGGTACTTGTAATTCCATAGATACGTTCTAGCGCCCACTCATTCCCCGAGTGTGCTAACAGCGCAGCCTGAGTACCGACAACATCTTTGGCATGACTGTCACTGTTCGACCAACTAATCTGGCTCAGTGTGGAGGCTAGAAAACCCATCACTACCAATACAAAGATAATGACTATGTATAAACTACCCTGCTGTTTATTACGGGACATTTAACACCTGTATCTCTTGTATAAAGTTAGTTGATTCATCACCAGCTGCATTGTTGAAGGTCATATTTACCTGGACGATACCATTGTTCTGCACGGTTGCAGGCGTATAAGTCAGCGCTCCTGTTATACCAGAATCCGATAGTGGTAACGCGCTAGCCCCACTCACACTACGGCGTAACTGACCCGCAACCAAACAATAGTTGACCATTCCATTGGGGTTATAGATGTAATGGCGATTGGATATTGAGCCACCAGCGATTGAAGCGGCTGCATCTGGCAAGATAAAAGTATTACTCGCACTGCTAACATTGGTTAACGCAAACACATTGGTAGTGGGGTTAGCCTGAGTTGGGTTAATCACCATGTTGAGTGTATTAATGTTAGCGACAGTCACACCATTGCGCCCTACTACAAAGTTGATATCCGCCCCTGAGACGGCGTAAAAACCTGACTCGACAATAGGAAAGAAGGAGATACAGCTAGTTGCCTGAGGAATCGCTAAGTCACTATTAAGCATATTCGGCACCGCATGGCGCACTTCACGAGACATCTTCTCCAGAATAAATTTGGCTTGAGTCTGTAGCCGCTGTCTATCAACCGTATCACTATAACCGCGAGCACCGAGCTCAACAAAACCGGCGATACCGAGCACTAAGATCGCCCCGACAATCAAGGTCACGACCATTTCGATTAAAGTAAAACCTTTCACTTTCATCAGTAGTTCCCTCGGTAAGCATTAAGCACGGTTGGGGTTTGATTAGAGGCACTCACTGTAAGCTGGATTCGTTTAAGTCGATTAAGCTCGGCGTATGTAACTTCAACATCAACTCGAAAGTTAAGGTAGCTATTCCCACCTACAAGCAAGTTAAGATCACGACAGCCATTGGTTGCCAAAGGCTCCCAGCAACCATGAAAGTCATCGACATCATTGTAAGTATCAGGGTTACTGTTTGTTTCACCTTGATCTGCATCTATACCAAAAGCCCTAGGGCCTGTAGGACCAGAACAAACTAGAGCACCAGCGTCACTTGATGAGCAACGCGGTATACCACCTTGATCGCCACTATTTTCGTCAAACTTGCGCGCCAATATCTGTGTCATTACGCTTTGCCCCAAAGCGGCAGCTCGCGTTTGGTAATGAGGATCTGCACTGCGTGATACTTGGGGGACCAAAAAGCTAGTAATGGTCAGCATGGCAATACCCATCACAACAATGACAACAATGCTTTCGATTAGTGTAAACCCGCGCGCTTGAGTCATTAGCAGCCCCCCGCAGGTGAAACGTAACCCACTGCATTGATTTGTACAGCAACACAAGTGCCGTCAGTCGAGGTCATTTGTATATTAACAGGAGTTGCGACACCATCAGGATTGCCTAGCAAATCAAAATTAACCAGTGCGCCAACATTGGAAGTGAAAGATACATCATTGAGAGACACCCAATCACTACGCCCATCGTCACGCGTAGCACAGGCCGCTTGAGAACCAATACAGTTACCTAACAGGCTAAGGGTAAAATTGGTACTACCGCTAATTGCATCCATATCAACATTCGACTGCATGCGATTCACTTGAACTTGGCGAATAACCGAGATCACTTGCTCTTGCGCAGCAAAAGGAGAGAAACCAGAACGCCCAGAATAACGGCTGGCAGCATAAACCGACACTATCGACACTAATAATATAACGACGATCAGTTCAATCAATGTAAAACCAAAGACTCTTGGCCTAGCCATAACCAGTTACCATGGGACGTATACTTAAAGTCAGTATATAACAGATCAGGTTAGGGCTGTTGTTTTTTAAGGATTTTTGAGAAGGGCTTAGAGGTGTCTTTTAGAAAAGAAAAAGGCCAGCTTTATGGGGTCACTTCACTTTTGCTGGCCTTTGTTCCTTATTATGGCGTCGGTAATCCACAAGCAGTACCAGCAGCACCATCAATCAAAGCAACTGTAGCTGGCGTAGTGGCATTCGTAGCGGCAGTGTACCTCACGCATCGCGTGTTAAAACCAGCAAGGCCTAGATCAATCGTTGTATTGGTTTGATCAGTGTTAGTACCAGATGATGATTGCAACACTACAAAATCTTGTGACAAATCAAGAGCTTGAACAATTCCTCCTTGGTTTGCTGTTGTATCACTTACAGCCGTTGGATAACCAAAATGATGTGCGATACCACCTACAACAGTTCCTGGATTAGCAGCATTCGTAAATGCTGTATATGTTGTTGCCTCAATACCATTAATTGCAGCACGACCATATGAAATTCCCATAGCACTGGCAACCGCTCCACGTAAACCTTCAAGTGAAGCCTCACGCGCATCACCCTGCAGGTTTAAAAATCTCGGCGCTGCAGTCACTGCAAGAATACCTAGAATAACAATTACCACCACTAGTTCAATTAGGGTGAAACCGCCTTGTCTTTTCATAGTAAAAATCTCTCTATGTTGTGGGCTGCAGAATTACTGCAAAGTTACGGTCACACGACCAGTTTCAATTTCATAAACAAACTGATGTTCACTGTTACCTTCTCGCTGAATATAAGTGCAAGTAGATTGAGCGTTATCAGCTTGTGCTGAATACTTAATATTAGAATCCGCTTGAGCCTGAGTTACCGTGCCCACTTTAGGTGGGTTTTGCAGTAAGTTCTCCATCAGCTCAACACAAATTGTGTCAGTTAATGCGGTAGGGAAATTCGTATCATTGGTGTTAATTGCAAATGGGTAACCATCTCTAAAGTTACCGCCAGATTGACTGGTACTGGTCAGCCAAAACTTAACACCATCATAATTTACCGTATTTCGTACAACGGAATCAATGGTCACAGAAGGTCTTGCTTCCGCTTCCCACTGTGCACGTGCAGAGAGTACCCCTGTTGCGTAGCCACCTGCTACTCCTTCAACACTGGCTTTTTTCGCTTCATCCGTCACATCCAAGAAGCGCGGTAAGGCAGCAACAGCGAGTAGGCCAACCACCACGATAACCACAACGAGCTCAACTAGTGAGAAACCAGACTGTTTGTTTGACATATATTTATCACCTACCGTTATGTACAGTGCATTATACGGAAATTGTACTAATTCGCTATATTGAGAGTGTCAATAACTCTACTGAGCTAAGAAACCCGTCTTAGCTATAAACCTATTATCCATCAAAGTGATAGAAATCAATCTGTCGTTGCTATACAGATAATCACAGTGATAATTGTTCGCTATCGTTTTGTTTTCAATCGCAACCGGCTGATTACCTAGAACTTCATGTTGCGGGTATAAGGTGTCTAGCCACATTAAGCAATCTACTTGCTGCGAATCACCCAAAGGTTTGGTCCACCCCATACTAGTATAGTTCAACGTACGACCTTCAATGGTTATCTCATTTTGTTGATCAGATAACAACCACTGCTGTTTATAGTAGCTTGCTCGCTCAACAATACTTTGACTCGCGAGCAAAAAAGCCGATTGATTGGCCTCTTTCACCACGTTCTGCCATACCAACATAAAGCTCATGATCAAACAGACAATAACCAGTAACCAAATCGCTAGCCGTGAGCGCTCTATGTAACTGATCAAATTAGCCTTTAATGGCATCTAACATTCCCCACATTGGTAGGAAGATACCTAGAGCCAGAATCAAAACCATACCCGCCACAATTACAAGCAAGATAGGTTCGATCCGTGCGGTTAGCGTCTTTAAATCATAATCGACTTCACGATCGTAAAAATCCGCCACTTCTAATAGCAGTTCATCGATACGCCCCGTCTCTTCACCGACACTAATCATCTGAATCACCAACGGGGTAAACACACCACTGTTTATCGCTGTTGAAGAGATGGTTCCGCCCGCTTCAATCGAGGATTTCATCTCTATCAGCCTGTTCTCTAGAAATTTATTGCCGAGAGCTTCCGCTGAGAGGGCTAAAGATTGGTTTAGTGGAACCCCCGCCTTAAGCATCAGAGCAAAGGTACGAGAAAAGCGTGACAGCAGGGCGCGATTTATCAGCTCGCCCACTACAGGCATTCTTAAGCGAAACTTATCCCACTTTTCTCTCCCATTGGCGGTACTTAACCAAGCTCTAAATCCAAACAGAGCCGCCACAATTCCTGCCACCATCATCACCCAGTAATTAACAAAAAACTCTGACGTCGTAATCAATATGCGAGTCGGCAAAGGAAGATCGACGCCAAAACGAGAGAACATACTGGAAAACTGCGGAATCACTTTGACGTTAAGAATAAACAGTGCAATGACAATAAAGCAGATAACAAAGGTCGGATAACGCATTGCAGTTTTGATTCGTTTACGCGTCTCTACTTCCTGTTCATAATAGTTCGCTAACTGCAGTAGCGCTTGATCCAAACGACCGGTATTTTCACCAACGTGGATCATAGAAACAAACAGCGGGCTAAACACCTTAGGGAATAGCTGCATAGAGGCCGACAAGCTGCGACCATTAGTCAGTTCTTGAGTCACATCTTCGAGCGCAGCTTGCAGCTGTTTATTGGCGCTATTTTGGCTCAAGCCTTTCATAGAACGCAGCAGAGGAACGCCTGCTTTGGTCAAGCTATACAGCTGACGACAGAAAATCACCAACACCTCTAAAGGAATCGCTGGCGTGAATAGCGCCTTAAGATCAAGATTCAACGGGCTTTTGCCACTATGGGCCGAGATATTAATTGGAATAATACCTTTGCCCATAAGCTGCTCTGCTGCGGCTTCTTGAGTGGGGGCTTCTACCAGCCCTGAAACTGCACTGCCATCAAGATTACGTCCTTGGTATCGAAAACTCTTCATCGCTTACCTTAGATATAAATCGCTTGTATGTGACCAGATGAATCACCTTCACCGAGACTCATCACTTCACTTAAGCTCACCGTCCCCTGCAGAGCTAACTCCATCGCTGATGCCAGCAGAGGTTTATAGTTTGGTGACTGACGCGCTACCTGAGAAAAGCCAACCGCATCATTGGCTCGCAGCATGTCCATCATCTCTTGTTCAAGCTCAAGCATCTCAAACACACCGATTCGACCTCGGTATCCGGTTAGATTACAGTTCTGACAACCGCGGCCTTTAACAAAGCTCGCCCCGACTTGATTTGGGAAACGTTGGGCAAGCCACTGCACTCTTGCATCGTCAAGCTGCTCTTCAGTTTTACAATCAGGACAAACTTTACGTACCAGTCGCTGCGCAACCACTGCTCGTACCGCACTCGCCACCAGATAACCTGGCGCCCCCATATCCATCATGCGCAGTGCGCTATCTATCGCGTCATTGGTGTGCAAAGTACTTAATACTAAGTGACCTGTAAGCGCCGCTCGCAAACCAATTTCGACCGTCTCTTGATCACGCATCTCACCAACAAGAATAATATCCGGATCTTGGCGAAGAAAGGTTCTCAGTACCGTCGAGAAATCAAGGTCGATCTTAGGGTTAACTTGCACTTGGTTAACGCGTGGTAGTCGATATTCGACCGGATCTTCTGCGGTAATAATCTTTTTGCCTGGCTCATTAAGCTCACTCAATGCACCATAGAGTGTGGTGGTTTTACCTGAGCCCGTTGGCCCAGTCACCAAAATCATGCCGTGTGGACGACGCAACTGACGTCTTAATTTATCAAGTAGGTGAGGCGGAATGCCCGACTCTTCTAATTTACGTACGCCTGAAGATTGGTTGAGCAGACGCATTACGACCGATTCGCCATACTGAACAGGCATAGTCGACATACGAATATCAACCGACTGACCTTTCGAGCGAATATTGAAGCGCCCATCTTGCGGCAAACGCTTTTCGGAAATATCCAGATTAGCCATCAACTTCAAGCGCAATACCAATGCAGAGGCAATATTAACCTCGTTAAGCAGTGTCTCGTGCAAAACACCATCGATACGCTGACGTAAGCGCAACACGTTCGAATCAGGTTCAATATGAATATCGGATGCTCCAACTTGAATCGCATCCTCAAACAACGAGTTGATCAGTTTTACAACCGTCACTTCTTCGCTATCGTCATCTTCAATACTGAAGTCAAATGCTTCGGTGACCTGGTGCTCAGCCTGTAGCTGCTCGGCAAAAGAGGCGATTTCCTTGGTGCGGCGATAATAGCGATCGAACCCTTCCACTAGTTGGCTTTCAGGTGCGATTACAAATTCAATACCATATTGAGCAAGCTGACCTAACAAGGCTTCTTGCGCGAAGAGATCAGCCGGGTCACTCATTGCAACACGCAATGTGTCCATATGACGGCCAATAACTAGCGCTCTCAGTCGTCTAGCATGTACTTCTGGAAGAAGCTGCACAGCTTCGACATCGACATCCGCACGACTAAGATCAATCAATGGAATATCGAGCTGCTGAGACAAAAATGACAACATCTGATGCTCAGTCAAAGCCCCAAGTTCTATCAGCGCTGCACCTAGTTTTCTACCTGTTGATTTTTGCGCACTCAGCGCCTGCTCAACCTGCTGCTCGGTAATAATACCTTCTTCAACCAGTAAGTCGCCGAGACGTTTTCTTAGTTTAATTTTCACTCGGCTGCTCCTCTAAGCTCTCAATCAAAGAAATTCGGTCACGTATAAACTGTTGCGATTGACTAGATAGACCCAGCTTCGTCAAGGCTTGTGAGTATGATGACTTGGCATCCGCTAGTTGGAATGCTCGCTCTTGTTGAATACCTAAGCCCATCCACCAGCGACCACTTTCCGGCTCTCGTTGAACGAGCTGTTGGTAGCTTTGTAATGCCAACTGATCTTGTTTCTCTTTTTGGGCTAATGCTGCGCGGAGAGAAAGGTATTCAACAGGAACTGATGCTGGGAGCGTACTTAATACAGTGAGTGCTACCGCGTTTTGTTGCTCTTTCATCAACATTTTGGCTAAAGAGAGGCGCAAGGTAGAATCATTGCTGTCTAATGCAATTCCCTTTTGCAGGATATCTGCCGCCTTGCGTACTTCACCCTTTCCATAGTAAAGGGCGGCGAGGCGTTTTCTTACCTGTTTATTCGCTGGCGTATAACGCAGTGAATCGGCGTAGTGATTAAGCGCATCGTTGAGGTTATTGCTGTCGAGCGCCTTTTTCGCCCGCTCTTGGGCTTTGGCTGAAAGCTGCTCTGGTGTCAGCTCAACTTGCTCTATCACCACTTCACCTTGAGTGGGAACAGGCTTTGAAGCCGAAACCTGCGTACTTGTAGCCGCTTTAGCAATCGCAACCGGTTTGGTTGGTTGCTTAGCTTGAGGTTGAACCGATGACGCGGGTTTCGAGCGAGGGGAAACGTCCTCTTCGACTAATGTTTGATAAACAGGTTGGTCTACAACAGCTACCTTTGTCGTAGGAGACTCCACAGTTTGTTGCTGGCTGTCAGTAGGAGTGATAGAGCTAACAACCACCTCTGGTGGCGATTGTTGCGAGAGCGCCCAGCCACCAACTGCCAAGCTTAGCGTGAAGCTCCCAACCACCCATGGCAATACGGCTCTTTGCTTTACTGGCTGCACATTCGCTTTGCAGATACCCTTGGCCAAAGTGGACTTGTCATCGGCTAGTTGGGACAGCGCATTATTAATCGCACTCATTGTTTAACTCCACCCCCATAACAGCGGGCTCTTAAATTTCGGTTTACTACTGTCGTAAGTGTCATGAATCGCATCGAACAAATGACCATTCGCTACCTGATCTTGTTTGTCGCTACTCGCCAGTAACAGAGCTTTATGGCAAATCTGATTAATCAGTCGTGGATAGCCCTTACTTGCCCGCCATATTGCCTTTTTGTGCGAGAGCAAAAATAGATTCTCGCTGCCGCCCGCTTTTTTCAAGCGACTCTCAATATAGGCGACGCACTCATCTAAAGTTAACCCACGCAGTTTGGCACTGAAGGTAATACGCTGACGAAACTGCCTTAGGTGATGACTGGCTAAACGCTCATCGAGTTCAGGCTGACCAAGCAAAATGGTCTGCAACAGCTTTTCTTGTTCTGTTTCTAAATTACCAAACAATCTGAGCACTTCTAACGCATCATCACTCAACGCCTGCGCTTCATCGACTAAAACCACCACCTGTTTTTGCTCTCTTTTGAGTTCAATCAGGCGCTTTTGAATTTCATCAACAATCGTCGCTTCATTGTCAGTGTTAAGACCCAGTTCACTTGCCACAGCTAAGCGCAACTGGCTACCATTCAAAGCAGGATTCGGCACAAAAACCAGTTGTACGCTCGGTTTAAAGTACTTAACCAGTACGCGGCAAATCATGGTTTTGCCTGTGCCCACCTCCCCAGTCACTTTGATCACACCTTCGCCCATTTCTAGCGCCGAGTTGACCATTTGAATCGCCTCATAATGTGGCGCTAACCCCAAAAACATCTCCGTATCTGGGGTGAGATGAAAAGGTAAACTTTCAAGGCCAAAGTGCTCAAGGTACATAGTGACTACTGCTCGTCAGGGAACCACTCTTGTAATAGATCTCGCGAGCGCTCAAGCTCTTTCTGCCATGTGTTAACGCCGACCACTGAAGGCTTAAGCAAAATAACCAGTTCTGTTTTTTGAGTTAACTTAGTCGTGTTACGGAATAAATGCCCCAGTGCTGGTACATCACCTAAAAATGGCACTTTCGATACTTGATCAAAGGTGTTGGATTTCATCAAGCCACCAATCACAACCACATCGCCATCTTGAGCGCGAATCACTGAGTCCGACTCACGGATCGAGCTAGTTGCTAGTGGTAGCGTTAGGTTGGTATTGCCATAGCTGATCTCTTTACGCTCTTCATTTACATCAATTACTGCAGGGTGAACATGCAGTAAGACATTGCCTTGATCATCAATTTGCGGCGTAACGTCTAGCGAGATGCCGGAAAAGAAAGGAGTCAGTTCAACATCTGTCGAGGTATTGGTCGATGAAGTACTGGTATCGGTATTGGATGAAAAATCAGTCACAAAGTAGCTGTCTGTACCTACCTTTATGACCGCTTTTTGGTTGTTTGAAGCCGTCACACGAGGGCTTGAAAGTACATTCAAATCACCTTGCGTTGCCATAAAGCTCAGTACCGCTTCGAAGCTACCACTAGAAATCACCAAGTTCGACTGACCGCCTAAAAGAGTGCCAATTGAGTCTAGCCCTGGAAGCGTAGCAGGCACAATCGCACCAGCGGCATTCTTAACAATCGAGCCCTGACCAAGTGAGTAGTTGGTGCCGTTAGAAGAGAATGCTTTTGACCAGTTGATCCCTTGCTGATAGCCGTCACTTAACGTCACTTCTAATATTTTCGCTTCCAAAATCACTTGGCGATGCATACGTTGCTGAGAGACACCTAAGAAGTTACGTACTTCTCGAATTTCATCGGGGAAAGCTCGCACTGTAATTACACTGGCTTGCGGAGTGACAACCACGCTTTGACCGTCACCTGAGCCAATCAGCTGCGCGACCGCTGTTTCTAGCTGAGGCCAAAAATCACTTTCACTGGTTGTTTCAATCTCAGTGCCACCCTTGACGTTGTTGCTACTGCGATTATTCGAGTTAGAGTTCGACGATGATGTGGTACTTGACGAGCTTGAGCTCGACGAATTGTTATCTGTGTTAGTGATTGTCCCCGTCGAGATAGAAGTGAGGGAGCGCCCCGCGCGTTTAAACTGTAGGTAGTCGACTGGAATGGTCACTGTTCTAAGACCCGCAGGATAAATCTGAATGACATTGCCTACTTTGTCGATGTCATAGCCATACATATCTTGTACAACTGACAACACTTCATCTAAAGAGACGTCATTTAGATTAACGGTAATATTGCCACTGACATTGGGGTGGATGGCCGCGCTGTACTGAGTGCCTTTGACTAAGCTGGCGAAAAAGGCTTTAGCATCAACACCGTTGGCTTTAATCCTAAAACGCTTAATGGTCTTAGATACCGCAGTCTCATCACTGCTAAGTTCAGGCATAAGATCAGCTTCAACCGAAGGTGGCAGCGTCTCTAGAGTACGGCTATTGTTTTCGTTAATCGCTTGATTAATTGCACCTTTCGCCTCGACAGGATCTCGATGTCCCATCGCACAACCGGCTAATAAGCTTGTAATCGTAATTGCTATCGCGAGTTTACGCATACGTTTCCACTGACCTTACTGTTTCACTTCCAGAGAGAAGAGATTTAATTTCCACTGCTTGCCACCTCTAACCAAGGTCACAACTTCTGGTTTTATTTGACTCACTTTGTAGCCGCTCACTTGCTCCCCAGCAAGTACAACCTGACCATTGATAATGGCGCTACACCCCCCCGCTTCCTCGCAGACGATACTTTGTAGCTTAGGCACTGGCTTACGCTTTACTATTGTTGCCTTGCTCTGCTGAGGGCTCTGCCACCCCAGGGGGGCGGTTGGGTCTTGCGATGCCATGACATTTAGAGAGAGCCCAACGGTAAGTAACATAACGATTGTTCTAACCACCAATAAACTCCTGCCTTGTTCCTAAGGTATACACCTCAAGCACTAAACGTGCTGTTGGGTACTCTTCTACTGAGTAATGAAAGCTGCGCCAATAATATTTTACTGGTAACGCTTCGAGCGCCTCTAAATAATCAACAATGGCAAAATACTTACCCGTCAGCTCTAATCTGACAGGGTGTACGTAGTAACTGGCCAAATTTGAATTGCTTTCATTGCTGGCGATAGGCTCTGCCGTTTGAGACTCTAAAGAGACTAAGTGCAAACCTTTAGAGTCTGCCAGTACTTGTTCCAATAGCTGAGCCATTTGACTCGGCGCAATCAGGTTTTCGACAATCGCAGCCAATTGAGTTGACAGTTCTTGGCTCTCTACCATCAGCTGTTTGTACTCTTGATTCAGCTCTTGGTCTGGATCTTTTTGCAACTTTGCGGTCATCAGCAAGATATCTGCTTCTAAGCGCTGCACATTAAGCTTAGTCGAGGTAATGCGCTGTGAGGTTGCTCGATTTTGATCAAAAGCAGGTTCAATCAGCAATGTCAGCAACCCAAGGATAATAATCACAAAACCACACACTGTGATTAAGCCCTTTTCTCTCGCGCTTAGTTGGACAAATCGATCACACCACTGCTGCCAGTACTGCTGCATTATTTACTCTCCTGCTCAGTAGTCTTAAGCTCAAAGGTAATGATGTTCTGCTCATTGCGGCCAATTTTTAGCTTTTCAAACGTTCGCCCAACAAGGTTCAACTCGGTTTTGAACTGATTGACCCAGTTTGGTATGGCTTTCGCTTCACGCGCTAAGCCATGCAAGTCCAACTGAGTGGCATTAATGGTGATGGAGTTTAATGAAATATCATTACGACCAAGTTGAGCTAACGAGCGCATCACCCCTGAGTAACCCAATTGTTGTGAGTCATCGAACTCGCCAACCGCTTGCAATGAATTACGCTTAGCCTCTATCTCTAGCTTAAGTCTAGCGACTGCGGCGACTTTTGCGGGTGTCGGTTTATGCTGAGCGACACGTTGAGTCAAGCTCTCTGCCTGCTGCTTAAACTCGGCTTCTTGCGACAAATAGGTTTTAAGCTCAGAGTCCATTTGACTGTGCTGATATTTTAGTCCGGCATAACCTAGCCCTAACATTAGCGCCGTAACAAGCCAACCTAGCGCAACGTTTTGCAAAGTGAAATACTCTTTGCTCGGCTTTAAGTCATCAGGAAATAAGTTAATTTCCGCTTGCTCTAGCTTATTAGCACTTTCCGCTAGCACAGCACCGGATTCTTGTTCCACATCGGCAAGCGCAGCGACTTTTACACTTAGGCTATCGCCCAAGTTCTGTATTAGTTGCTGCTGCTCTTCTTCATCACAGCATACTTGTAACTGATGAAGTGAAGCCCCCCGCATCTGAGAGGAGAGATAATCAATGGAACGTTGCAGCTCTAGGGCAAGACTATCAAGTTGTAGCGCGCTAGCCGCCATACCCGTCAAGGGGGCTACAACACCACGAATCGTCCTTTGAAAAGCGCATTGGGAGTCAACAAACGCGCTAATACGAAATGACCCTTGCTTACTTCTTTGCAGTAGCAAGAAGGTGGTCATATCCCCTGCGGAGTGTCCCCATACTTCGTCTTCAACCAATACTTCTGACAACTCAATCTTGAGTGCTTGCAAAGACTCATAAAGCCCAACAACCACTGCGCGTTGTAAGACGTAAACCTGAAGCTTGTTATTGACAGTAGTAGGGGCAGAATCGGCAACGATCTCTGTGACCTTTTCACTGATCAGATCTTTAACCAGGAACGGTAATGCACTTTTCAGTTCTTCAGGAGGAATGTTGGGCTTATCAAGCTGGAAGGTTTGATAAATATTGGCGTGCAAAACCACTTTTAGCGAGATGTTGGCAATATTCGCATCACGTAAGGTTTTCAGTAACGTCTCTTGCCATGATATGCCTTCGATTGCCACTTGGGTCGGTAAGGAGAAGTCTGCTGAAGCAGAGAAAAAAAGCGCACTAGGTTGCACCACGACACAAACACCTGCCGTAGCCTGATTGCTGCTTTTAAACTTTCCTATCAAAGATTGAATCTTCATCTTTATATCTACGCTTTGCGCCAACGGTTGCGGCGTCCAATTTGTACTTTGTTCTGCTTAACCTGCATAGGTTCTTTGCGCTCAACCACTTTTGGCTTAGGCAACATCTGCTGCTCCGCCGCCAAAAATCGCCCTTGAATGCCGTGAACACCAAGTTCAAGCATGGTTCTGTGCTCTTGTTTATTATCGACACCTACGGCGATAACCTGAGTTTTTAGTCCCGCACATGCCCCGAGTAAACTGCGAACAAACAACTGGTTTTCATGACGTTGGTCGATTTTCTTGATTAAACTTCGGTGTAGCTTCAGGTAGCTAACAGGGAACTCTTTTAGGTAGTGAGTACTCACAATAGAACGCCCAGCTTGACCAACAACAACGCTACTGCCTAAACCTGTAATCATTTTTGCAACCGGGCGAATATAATCTAAATGTTTAACCAAACGAGCTTCAGCAAATTCAAAAGATAGCCTAGCTCTTTGCTCGCTAGTCAGTTGCAGCAGCTCATCACGAAACCATTTAAAGAAACTCCGTTCGGCAAAAGGTATCACATGCAGGTTAATAGAGTAACTGTTTGAATCATTTGAATGTCTTATATGGCGAATTATTGTTTTCACCACAGCTTTATCTAGTGTTGCTTCATAGCCGATGGACTCAACCGCTGAGTTAAACCGAGAGGCCTTTATGACCCCTTTTTCAGGATCATTAATGCGCGCAAACAGTTCAAAATGTTCGACGGAGGGCTCATTCCGTTTATCTAACAAGTAACAAGGTTGGGAAAAGATATAGAGTTGATCTGGTTGTAGCGCAACATCCAATAGCGTGCGCCAACGAACACTGCCGCGCTCCTCATCCTGATTAACGTGTTTTTGAAAACGGCTCCATGTGTTGATTCTTTGCAGCTGAGCACTCTTCAATGCAGTCTCAGCTTCATCAAGAACCCGACCTTGGCTTTCGCCTTCGCGGTACATACTGACACCAATATGCACCCAATTGTCACTTTCTAATGGCGAAGGAGGCGCTAACTTAGCAAGTTGCTTAAGACATTGGGCAGCCACATTGGAGACTTCTTTACTCGAAAGATTTGGCGCAAAGATTGCGAAATCAGAGCTGTAATAACGCGACAAAATCACATCCGGGTAACGCTGTATCACATTACTCAACCCTTCACCGACACTGATGAGAAAATCATTGGCGACCTGTTTATCGTGCTCTTCTTCAATTTGCTCCCAATCATCTACTCTTAGGATCAATATCCCACCGCGAGAACCGTGTTCAGATAGTGCCGCTTCTAACTTGCTATCAAACAACACTCGGTTTGCCGCCCCGGTTAGCTGATCAAGAAACGTCTGGCTACGAATAAAGGTATCGAAACGGCTGCGCTCCTGGCGAGCATCTTGCAACTCTTCAATAAGTCGGTCTAGTGCCTGACTTGCGGTAAACGGCCACTCTTTTTCATCGCCAACCGAATGATCTTCTACTCTTCCAGCGAGAATCATCCTCCCGCGCTCTTCAAGTAGCTCGGACCCATGTAACTGCTCTTTTAGCCATTTGAGCCCTCTCACCAAGCAAAATACGATAAACGCAACCGCTAGGGTGATAGACCACAGAGCTTGGATTGAATAGCCATAACCGATATAAGGCGGTACCGCTTTGAAATGTATCCGATAACCTTGATTGCGCTCCAACGTATACTCAGCTTCGTAGAGTAATGCGGCGTCAACTTTTGACGACGTATCTTTAAAACGGTAAATCACACCAAACTCAGACAGCAGCTCCATCTCAACGATATTGGACGCTTGAAGCATTTTAGGCATCCATCTTTGCAGCGAGTAGGCGGCATCAGGGTCTTCCATCTCTTTATCCAGCACTTCCACAATGCCTTTGAGAGATTGATCTAGATATTCTTGACCAAGACGTTTAAACGATAAGGTGCCACCTAAGAAAAGGATAAACATTGCACTAATAACGATCATGGTTACAAAAGCAACCAGTCGAGTACTGAGCTTTAAGGTAGGGGTATACCTCATGAATCGAGAATTCCTTTTCTAAACAGACAATCGGTTTATTTATATTGAAGAGGCTAACAATCAACTTGGTAACAAATAGAAGCTGATGACGACAATAGCCTTAGCCCTCTATTTACTATATAAAAAAGCCGCGACTTGCGCGGCTTTTTTTCAATAACAGACACTTAGAATGGGATGTCGTCATCAAAATCCATTGGCGGCTCATTGTACTGAGGCTGAGCTTGTTGTGGTTGTGACTGCGGCTGTTGAGCAGGTTGATGCTGCATTGCAGGCTGCTGAGGTTGTCCCCATCCACCTTGCTGAGGTTGCTGCTGTTGGCCCATACCTTGACCTGGAGCACCACCTTGAGCACGGCCACCAAGCATTTGCATTACGCCGTTAAAGCCTTGAACGACAACTTCTGTTGTGTAGCGGTCTTGACCACTTTGATCTTGCCACTTACGAGTTTGAAGTTGGCCTTCAACGTAAACTTGAGAGCCCTTACGTAGATATTCACCAGCAACTTCAGCTAACTTGCCGAATAGTGCCACACGGTGCCATTCCGTTTTTTCACGCTGTTCACCAGTAGCTTTATCACGCCACGATTCAGACGTTGCGATAGTAATATTGGCTACAGCACCGCCACTTGGCATGTAACGTACTTCTGGGTCAGAACCCAGATTACCGACTAAAATAACTTTGTTAACTCCACGGCTAGCCATGTTTCGCTCCGTCTAACTTTGGTATTGATTAAGAAATAGCGCAATAGGATAACACGCTTTGCGCTCGGTACAAATCTCTGTCGCTACAATGTCTAGAATCGGGATCTTGCTATAACCTGCGCGGTGTAATTTTAGAGAAAACTCAAAACTTATCGAGATTGAGAAATCAGTTAATTACCGAATCACATGAAATAAAACGCAAAGCCTGCACCTCAATTCGCACATAGTTCCCCTTTAAGTCACTCTAAATAAAAACATAATCAATGTCAGTAACGAGGGACTTATGGCTAAAAACATCTATGCGCGAACTATTTACTTTCTCACAGAAAACAAGTCTGTAAATCCAATCATTGAACGCTTAGAGAGACGAATGGAGATCGCCATTCCGACAATGGCACCCAACGATTTGTTACTCGCCCTACAGCAGTATAAACATCGAATCTTAATCATTGATTATCAAGAATATACCCAACTGAAAAACGTGATTAGTGAACTCCCTTTGGCAGACAAGTCATTTGAAACCATCATTTTTAATGTCTCTCATCGCTTGACCACAGACGAACTATTGGCATTTGGTCATTTGAAAGCGGTCTTCTACCAAGATATAGACATAGAGCAGCTCGTCAAAGGGTATGAAGGGGTTATCAATGGTGAAACCTGGTTGCCAAGAAAAGTCACGGCACAATTACTGTTCCACTATCGTAATGTTGTTGACACCCATACCACGCCCGCAACCGTCGACTTAACTACTAGAGAAATGCAGATACTGCGTTGTTTAATGTCCGGGGCTTCCAATACCCAAATCGCCGACGATATGTTTATCAGTGAGTTCACCGTTAAATCTCATTTGCAGAAGGTTTTTAAGAAATTAAGCGTCAAAAATCGTGTTCAGGCTGCCGCTTGGGCCAAACAACATATGCGGCCAATGTCTTAATTCTAAAACCAAGTTATATTTGGTTGTTTTTCTAGATACTCGTTCATCAACAATTCACCTACCTTGTGGTATTGTTGCGCCAATTAAAGAATAAGTATCTATAGCAAAGGGTGAACCATGATTAAAAAATGCCTGTTTCCGGCAGCGGGTTACGGCACGCGTTTCCTACCAGCGACCAAATCAATGCCAAAAGAGATGATGCCGGTAGTCAACAAGCCGCTTATTGAATATGGTGTTGAGGAAGCAATCCAAGCAGGCATGAATGGGATGTGTATTGTGACCGGCCGTGGCAAGCACTCAATCATGGATCACTTCGACAAGAACTATGAGCTTGAGCACCAGATCAGTGGCACCAACAAAGAAGAACTGTTGGTCGATATTCGCGATATTATCGAAAGTGCTAACTTCACCTACATTCGTCAGCGCGAGATGAAAGGCTTAGGCCATGCAATTTTGACCGGCAAAGAGCTAGTCGGCGATGAGCCTTTTGCTGTCGTACTTGCAGACGACTTGTGTGTCAACGAACAAGAAGGTGTTTTGGCGCAAATGGTGGCACTGTTCAAGCAGTTCCGTTGTTCCATTGTCGCAGTGCAAGAAGTACCACAAGATGAGACCCATAAATACGGCGTCATCTCAGGTGAAATGATCAAAGACGACATCTTCCGTGTCGATGACATGGTTGAAAAACCAGAGCCTGGTACAGCACCAAGTAACTTAGCCATCATTGGCCGCTATATTCTTACTCCAGATATTTTTGAACTGATCGAAAACACTGAACCGGGTAAAGGTGGTGAGATTCAAATTACAGATGCGTTGCTTAAACAAGCCAAAGCAGGCTGCGTATTAGCATACAAGTTCAAAGGTAAACGCTTTGACTGTGGTAGCGTCGAAGGTTATATCGAAGCGACGAACTACTGTTTTGAAAACATGTATTTAAAAGACGCACATAAATCTGAGTTAGGTAAACAAAAGACAACCAAAGAAAGCGCTTAGTTCACTTAGATGTAGTCATCACTTATCAAGGCAGCCTAATCGCTGCCTTTTCTTTTACTGTTTTTTTATCCAGTATTTCTTTGCACAATTCTCACACTATGTAATACTTAGCCAACTTGTTGTTACCTAGAGTGTTGAGAATGGATCAGATAGAAGTCCGCGGTGCCCGCACCCATAACCTGAAAAATATTAACGTAACCATACCTCGTGATAAGTTGATCGTGATTACAGGTCTATCTGGTTCAGGTAAGTCATCACTCGCTTTTGATACCTTGTATGCTGAAGGACAACGTCGCTACGTCGAATCATTATCCGCTTACGCTCGCCAATTCCTCTCTTTAATGGAAAAACCTGATGTTGACCATATTGAAGGCCTGTCTCCAGCGATCTCAATCGAGCAGAAATCAACCTCGCATAACCCACGCTCAACCGTCGGTACCATTACTGAAGTCTACGATTATCTAAGACTACTCTATGCTCGTGTTGGTGAGCCACGCTGCCCTGACCACAAGGTTCCACTAGCTGCACAAACCGTATCTCAGATGGTGGATAAAGTACTTGAGCTGCCAGAAGGTGCCAAGATGATGCTACTGGCTCCCATCGTTAAGGAGCGTAAAGGTGAGCACGTCAAAACCCTAGAAAATCTTGCAGCTCAAGGTTTCATTCGTGCGCGAATTGATGGTGAAACCTGTGATCTTTCCGATCCACCGACGCTAGAACTGCATAAAAAGCACACCATTGAAGTGGTTGTCGACCGCTTTAAGGTGCGCGGTGATCTTCAACAGCGTCTTGCTGAATCGTTTGAGACCGCACTGGAGCTATCTGGCGGTATTGCTGTTGCTGCTGCTATGGACGGTGACGGAGAGGAAATCGTTTTCTCTGCAAACTTCGCTTGCCCACACTGTGGCTATAGCATGCAAGAACTAGAGCCTCGCCTATTTTCTTTCAATAACCCCGCTGGTGCTTGTCACACTTGTGATGGACTTGGCGTTCAGCAGTACTTTGACCCTGCGCGAGTGATCGTCGACGATTCATTGAGCCTAGCAGAAGGGGCAATCCGAGGCTGGGATCAGAAAAACTATTACTACTTTCAGATGCTCTCTTCTCTGGCCGAGCATTATAATTTCGATCTGAAAGCACCATTTAATTCACTACCAAAGAAAATCCGTGATGTCATTCTGACTGGCTCTGGACGTACTGAAGTTGAGTTTAAATACATCAATGACCGTGGTGATATTCGGGTTAAACGCCACCCATTTGAAGGGATATTAAATACCCTCGAACGCCGCTATCGTGATACTGAATCCAATGCTGTGCGTGAAGATTTAGCCAAATATATCTCGACCAAAACCTGTTCTAGCTGTGATGGCAGTCGCCTTCGTCTAGAAGCGCGCAATGTGTTTATTGGTAATACAACACTGCCCGAAATTGTTGAACTAAGCATTGCTGACGCATTAGGCTTCTTTGCTTCTTTGCAACTTGAAGGACAACGCGCTCAGATCGCCGAAAAAGTAATGAAGGAGATCAATGATCGCCTGCAGTTCCTGGTTAACGTCGGTTTGAACTACCTTAACCTCTCTCGCAGTGCAGAGACTTTGTCCGGTGGTGAAGCTCAACGTATTCGTCTTGCGAGCCAGATAGGTGCAGGGCTGGTTGGTGTGATGTACGTTCTCGATGAGCCTTCAATCGGCCTACATCAGCGAGATAACGAACGCCTACTTAAAACTCTGACTCACCTACGTGACCTAGGCAATACAGTGTTAGTAGTTGAGCATGATGAAGATGCCATTCGCATCGCTGATCATGTGATTGATATTGGCCCTGGTGCTGGCGTCCACGGTGGCAACGTGGTTGCAGAAGGGACAATGGATGAGATTATTACCAACCCGAATTCAGTAACCGGACAGTACCTCAGCGGCAAAAAAGAAATCTCTATCCCAAGCAATCGTACGCCTAAAGATAGCAAGAAGGTGGTCGAGCTGGTTGGCGCTTCAGGCAACAACTTAAAAGATGTCACCTTAGAGATTCCTGTTGGTTTATTTAGCTGTATTACCGGTGTGTCTGGTTCAGGTAAATCAACCCTTATCAACGACACTTTCTTTAAGATTGCCCATACCCAGCTAAACGGAGCAACGACAGCTATGCCGGCGCCATACAAGAAGATCAAAGGGCTAGAGCATTTTGATAAAGTGATCGATATCGACCAGAGCCCAATTGGTCGTACACCTCGTTCAAACCCGGCTACCTACACAGGTATTTTTACGCCAATTCGTGAATTATTTGCTGGAACTCAAGAGTCTCGCTCTCGTGGCTATAAGCCGGGTCGCTTTAGTTTCAATGTACGCGGTGGTCGTTGTGAGGCATGCCAAGGCGATGGCGTGATTAAAGTCGAAATGCACTTCCTGCCAGACGTTTATGTGCCATGTGATGTGTGTAAGGGCAAGCGTTACAATCGCGAAACCTTAGAGGTACGCTACAAAGGCAAGACAATCGATGAAGTACTGGAAATGACAGTCGAAGATGCACGCGAGTTCTTTGACCCAGTACCCGTGATTGCTCGCAAGTTACAAACCTTGATGGATGTGGGCTTATCCTACATTCGCTTAGGCCAAGCCGCGACGACCCTATCCGGTGGTGAAGCGCAGCGTGTCAAGTTAGCTCGTGAACTGTCTAAACGAGACACAGGTAAAACCCTATACATTTTGGATGAGCCAACTACTGGCTTACACTTCCACGATATTCAGCAATTACTCACGGTACTGCATCGTCTACGTGACCATGGTAATACGGTAGTGGTGATTGAACACAACCTAGATGTGATCAAAACCGCGGACTGGATTGTGGACTTAGGACCAGAAGGTGGCCAAGGAGGCGGTGAAATTATCGCTCAAGGCACGCCGGAAGATGTGTCACTCATCGAAGGCTCTCATACTGCCCGATTCCTCAAGCCTATGTTAAAATAGCAATTAATAGTAAAATTTACAGACCAGTGAGTATTTCGCTGGTCTGTTTGTTTGAGGTATCAAGATTTATGGCGACCACACATGTAGCAGGGACAGAGCTTGAATTAAAGGCGCCAAAGATCCCTTTAACCAGACCTTTCTTAGTCACCATCGGGATACTCTTCCTGTTAGCGATGCACTTTTTTATGCCCAATCCGGGGGGAGCTGGTCTTGCATTAGCCTTTAACCCCACGACTTGGTTTGTGGTGAGTTTCTCTATTGCGATCGGTTTATATCAGCTCGGTAGCTACGGCAGCTTAAGATACAACAAGCTCACAATAGGTTTGTTTATATGCTGCATTATGCTCACCTTACCCGCGATCTATTCAGGTTCGAATCTTGAGTTATCGCTAGGGAAACTTACTGGACTTTGGGCTGGTTATATTCTGTTTGTTGTCTTGCAGCAATTTCGCTTCAGCAACAAACAAAAGCAGCGTCTACTCTGGTTTATCACCATAGCAGTCTTTATCGAAGCTATTTTCGGTTGGGTACAGTATTTGGTCTTAGAGCCCAGTAACATATTCGGCTACAACACCGAATCAAACCGACCTTACGGCATCTTTCAGCAACCCAATGTAATGGCAAGTTTTCTCGCGACTGGATTAGCGCTATCTGGCTACTTGCTCACCCGTCATCCGACTAAGTACCAACGTAAAGTCAGTGAAGTCGCATTGCTGTATCTAATGCCCGTTGCGACTGTCCCACTGCTGGTTGTATTGGCTTCGCGCACGGGTTGGTTGGCCGCAGTTCTTTCTGTTGCCCTTTTGATTCCGTATGTATTTAGATTTGCAACCAAAAAGCGCTTTGTCGGTTGGATAGTGGCAATAATTGTGGGAACTGGGCTAGGCTTTTCAACCCCATTAATGACTGGGCAAGATGACTCTTTAGTGGAACAGAAGAGCAATCTAGAAAGCCCGAGAAGGTATACCTTTCCTCAGGCACTCGACATGCTGATCGAAAAGCCGTTTACAGGCTATGGTTATGGTCGATTTGAGCCAGAGTACATGGTGTACACAGCGAGACAACATCAGTTAAATCAGAGTTATAAGCCTGGTTTAGCGGCAATGGACCATCCACATAACGAATTGCTCTACTGGGGAGTGGAAGGTGGCTTACTACCACTACTCGCCATCATACTCGCAGCGCTATTTGTTCTTGCTAGGCTTTATCAAGCGAAGAAAGGTACACGCTTGGCAATGTTTGCCCTGTTTGTACCCATCGTACTGCACAGTCAGCTTGAGTATCCGTTTTATCACTCAGCGATTCACTGGATAACCTTTGTCATTCTGCTCTACTGGGTTGATCAAAGAGCGAGCAGTTATCGTCAAGCACCATTTAGTGTCATCTCCAAAACGGCACTACGAGTGTTCAGCTTAGTCATACCAATAGTGACAAGCTTCTATATGCTGACCACTTTGCATACCAATTATGTACTTACCCAGTTTGAGCGCTCACAGCCTAAAGATCCTGACATACTTAACCAAGTAACTAACCCTGTGGTTTGGAAAGACAGATACGATTGGGATATCTATAGCACCTATCTCAACATTGGCTTATACAAGCAAGATCCCCAGTTTATCCAGCCATACATAGATTGGTCACTGAAGATTATTAAAGATAAGCCTCGACCTGCTTTCTATAACAATCTGATCTTGGCCTATCAAGGATTGGGAGACAGTGTTAGAGCGGAGCAAATTCGCAGCGAAGCGCAGTTCCTATTCCCTGAGCAGGATTTCTCTGAGGTGCAGTACATCCCACCGAATATCGATGCTTTAAAGGCGGACAGTGAAAAAGAGACTAACTAGAGTCTACAGATATAATTAAGGCGACCACCTGGTCGCCTTATTAATTGATATGTTATGGAGACTGCTATTGCGTTAATGCCTCTTCGAGCGCTCTAAGACATAATGCGACATTCTCCGCGCGAGCACCGTAACCCATCAAGCCAATACGCCACGCTTTACCAGCTAACGCGCCTAAGCCCGCGCCAATTTCTAGGTTGTAAGTCTCTAGTAGGTGAGTTCTCACTTTAGCTTCATCAATGCCTTGCGGAACATAAATGGCGTTGAGCTGAGGTAAGCGAGAGTCCTGTTCAACAACGAACTCAAATCCTAGTTTCTCCAAGCCTTGTTTAAGTTTCTCATGCATATCTCTATGTCTCTGCCATGCGTTTTCAAGCCCTTCATTTTTTAGAATCAACAGAGACTCATGCAGAGCATATAAACTGTTGACCGGCGCAGTGTGGTGATAACTACGTTTTCCTTCACCGCTCCAATAGCCAAGCACTAAACTCTGATCTAGGAACCAACTTTGCACTGGTGTAGTTCGTGCTTGAATTTTCTCAATCGCAGCAGGAGAAAAGGTCACCGGAGAAAGACCCGGAACACAAGAAAGACACTTCTGACTGCCTGAATAAACCGCATCTAGTTGCCATTCATCGACCTTAAGCGGTACTCCACCTAACGAGGTCACAGCATCTACAATGGTCAGCAAGCCATATTGCTTCGCCAACTTACCCAAAGCCTCTGCATCACTGCATGCACCCGACGACGTTTCAGCGTGAACAAAAGCTAGGATTTTCGCATCAGGGTTGTCTTTTAACGCTTGCTCGACTTTATCGATAGAGACTGGCGCGCCCCACTCATCATCGACAACTGCGGCAATGCCGCCTGCACGTACAACATTTTCACGCATACGCTCGCCAAACACGCCATTGCGACAAACAATCACCTTTTCACCCGGCTCAATCAAGTTAACGAAACAAGTCTCCATCCCTGCACTACCCGGGGCAGAAACGGCAATCGTAAACTCATTGTCGGTTTGGAATGCGTACTTGAGCAGCGATTTAAGCTCATCCATCATGCCCACAAATAATGGGTCTAAATGACCAACTGTCGGGCGACTCAAAGCTTGTAACACTTGAGGAGATATATCTGAAGGCCCTGGCCCCATAAGAATACGGTGAGGGGGGATAAAACTTTGAATCGTCATTGGCAGCTCCTTTTTAATTATCACTATAGTTTTTGTATTATCTTTTACTTCCTTAAACCCACCTTAATTCAATTCTTTGTTGGCAGCAATTAGCCCAAAGTATTGAGGTCAAACCAGTGTCACAAGTTTGTTAATTATAAAAAGGCATAAAGTTACAAATTCTCATTGACATAGTTCACAGAAAAACGTTCAATGCGGATATGTGGCGAATATTTATGCCACATAGCAAATTATTTTGCAGAAGAGGAGCACTGCCCAGGTAGACGTGTTGTGGAGCCACAAATCCGATACAGCACATTGAGGGGGAGCAGTGCCGAGGTAGATCCGAAATGTCGGTTTGGATCTGTCGGTTGCTAGGGTTGAATCCCTACAACTGTCATCAGCCCAGTCTGATGATGAGCTTCTGAGGAAAGTCATACATATAAAAGACCCCCTCTCTTTCGCTCAACTCTCTTCATCAAAGCAAAACACTGGATGTTGGTATAGCTACCAAAAGTTTTTATTTTAGGAAGTCGTGGGAGAAATGCTGTGAGCAGTTTTAATGTAGCTAAATTTGGTGGAACAAGCGTTGCTAACTTTGAGGCAATGAGCCGTTGTGCTGCAATTATTGAAAGCAATCCAAATACAAAACTCGTTGTGAGTAGCGCTTGCTCAGGTGTCACTAATCTTCTGGTCGAGCTCGCAAATGGCGTACAAGACCAAGTTCGTCGCAGTGAGATTCTGACTAAACTGGCGCAAATTCATGATGCGGTACTCGAACAGCTTGAAGATGGAACCCAAGCTGCAAGCGATGTCTACGAGATTCTCGACACAGTGACTAGCCTTGCAGAAGCGGCATCGATCCAAGCAAGCCACAAACTGACAGACCACCTAGTCGCGTGTGGTGAACTGATGTCGACCCACCTACTTACTCAATTGATGAAAGAGCGCGGTATCAGCGCAGTACGTTTTGATATTCGTGACATTCTGCGCACCGACAGCAATTTCGGTAAAGCAGAGCCACAACTAGACCAGATCAGCGAGCTTGCTCAGCAGTCGCTAGTGCCGTTATGCCAAGATGCAGTAGTGATTACTCAAGGCTTTATCGGTTCTGACGCCGAAGGCAACACCACTACTTTAGGTCGTGGTGGTAGTGATTACAGTGCAGCCCTAATCGCCGAAGCCGTTGAAGCTTCTGGACTTGAGATTTGGACAGACGTTCCTGGTATTTACACCACAGATCCACGCATTGCGCCCAAAGCATCTCCAATTCCTGAAATTAGTTTTAGTGAAGCGTCAGAAATGGCTAATTTTGGCGCTAAAATTCTCCACCCATCGACGCTTCTTCCTGCACTACGCCACGATATTCCTGTGTTTGTCGGCTCATCGAAAGAGCCGCAGAAGGGCGGTACTTGGATTCGCCATCAGGTAGAAAGCTCACCGCTATTCCGTGCCCTAGCTCTGCGTTGTAACCAAACCATGGTAACACTGCGCAGCGCTAACATGTTCCATGCCTACGGCTTCCTCGCAAAAGTGTTTGAGATCCTTGCTAAACACAAAATCTCGGTAGACTTGATTACCACTTCAGAGATCAGTGTGTCGCTCACTCTAGACCAAACAGACACTGCTGGCGGCGCACCGCAACTTCCAGAAGCCGCACGAATTGAGCTCGAAGAGTTATGTACTGTCGAGGTAGAACACAACCTATGTTTAGTGGCTCTGATTGGTAACAATATGAGTGAGAGTAAAGGCTATGCCAAACAAGTTTTCAGCACTTTAGAAGATTTCAACCTGCGTATGATTTGCTACGGCGCGAGCCCACACAATCTGTGTTTCTTAGTTGATGAGTCTGTTTCAAAACAAGCGATTCAGAAACTGCATACAGAGTTGTTTGAGGAATAAAAGGGATTCGGGATTCGGGATTCGGGATTCGGGATTCGACGGATATTTTAAAGGGTTGGCATTTTTGCCAACCCTTTCGTTTTGGAGAGCTGGAGAGCTGGAGAGCTGGAGAGCTGGAGAGCTAAAGCTTCAAGACCTTGATAAATGAGTCAAGTCTAGTTCTCCAGCAGCGAAGCGGTCTAGCTATCCTTAGGACGTAGTCCGCTCCTTGTTTACTCCCCCGCAACCTTCATTGACTCAAGTAGGATCGAGCCAGTTTGGATCTGCGAGCGAGTCTCTACATCGTTGCCTACGGCAACAATCTGATTAAACATATCTTTGAGGTTGCTTGCGATGGTGATTTCAGACACTGGGAACTGAATTTCACCGTTCTCTACCCAAAAACCTGCTGCGCCACGAGAGTAATCGCCAGTCACGATATTAACGCCTTGGCCCATCACTTCTGTCACTAGTAAACCAGTACCTAGCTCTTTCAGCATTTGCTCAAAGTTCTGACCTGTCGATTGTACAAACCAGTTATGGATCCCACCCGCGTGACCAGTTGGCGTCATATCCATTTTACGCGCCGCGTAGCTAGTAAGCAGGTAAGTAGCAAGAACACCATCAGTAATGATCTCGCGATCTTGGGTAAACACCCCTTCACTATCAAATGGGCTTGATGCAAGACCACGCAACACATGCGGGCGTTCAGAGACATTAAACCACTCAGGCAGAACTTGTTTACCTAAGTGATCAAGCAAGAAAGAAGATTTACGGTAAAGGTTACCACCACTGATCGCCATCACTAGGTGACCAAGTAGGCCAGTGGCTACATCAGCCGCAAACATCACTGGATATTGGCCTGTTTTTAGCTTTTGTGCATCAAGACGGCTAACGGTCTTTTCCGCAGCTTTCTGACCGACAGTTTCTGGCGTCCAAAGCTCATCTTTATGGCGCGCCACTGTGTAGCTGTAATCACGCTCCATTTCACCGTTATTGCCCTGACCAATCACACAGCAGCTCGTGCTATGGCGGCTAGAAGCATAGCTAGCGAGCAGTCCATGGCTATTACCATAGACCTTCAAACCATAGTGGCTATCGTAGCTAGCGCCATCACTTTGCTTGATCTTATCGCTGTAAGAAAGAGCCTGTTGCTCGGCTGCAATCGCTACTTTCGCAGCATAGTCTGGATCTGGCGTATCAGGATGGAATAGATCAAGATCAGGCACCTCTTGCACCATTAGCTCTTTTGGAGCAGGGCCGGCATAAGGATCTTCAGAGGTGTATTGCGCAATATCGAGTGCCGCAAGAACAGTTTGTTGGATCGCTTTGTCACTCAGATCGGAAGTGGATGCGCTGCCTTTACGCTGATTACGGTAAACGGTAATCCCAAGCGCGCCATCACTGTTAAATTCAACGTTCTCCACTTCGCACATACGAGTCGAAACACTCAGACCCGTGGTCTTGCTGATCGCGACTTCGGCGGCATCTGACTTCTCTGCTGCCATCTCAAGAGCTTTGGCTACTGCCTCTTCTAACTCAACTCGCTGTTGAGCAACTTGCTGTCTTACGTCCATATTTTCTTTATTTCTTAAGATCAATTGCCTTTAGAATAACAAGAATTTCGCTTTCTCCCCACGATTCTTGTTAAAATAGAGAAATAGATGTTCAAATTAAGGCAGAAAAATGGCACGTAAGAATCAAAAAGCGCCATGGGAAGAGGAAGAAGAGATCATTTGGGTCAGTAAGACCGAATTGAAACGCGACATGGAAGAGCTACAAAAGCTGGGTGAAGAACTCGCAAGCTTGAAGCCGTCCGTGCTAGAAAAATTTCCCTTAAGCGAAGACCTTGCAGAGGCAATTAAAGACGCTCAGCGTTTCAAGAACGAAGCTCGTCGCCGTCAACTTCAGTACATCGGCAAGCTGATGCGTTTTGAAGATCCTGAGCCACTACAAGCGGCACTGGATAAAGTGCGTAACAAACACTCACAAGCTACTGCGGCACTGCATAAGCTTGAGCAGCTTCGTGACCGCGTGGTAGAAGAAGGCGATAGCGCAATCGGTGATGTTATGGAGCTTTACCCAGCGGCCGATCGTCAACGCTTACGCCAGCTTGCTCGTCAGGCAGCAAAAGAGAAAAAAGCAGGTAAGCCTGCAAAAGCATTCCGCGAAATCTTCCAAGTGTTAAAAGAGTTAAACGAAGAAGAGATTTAAGCTGGAGAGCTGGAGAGCTGGAGAGCTGGAGAGCTGGAGAGCTGGAGAGCTGGAGAGCTGGAGAGCTGGAAAATTTTGAGGGTTGACGTACAGCATCAACCCTTTTTTGTGGATACGGGATTTGGGAACGGGCTACGCCCTATGGATAACAAAATAGCTCTAGTTTTCCAGCGCAACGTTCCGTAGGACGAAGTCCGTTCCGCCCTTCACTCCCCCGCGCGCACAAAATCACTTAGCGCTTGATTAGCGTGACTCGATGACAGCTGTTCAATGTTATCCGCGACTTCAACTCGGCCATTGGCGACAAAGATAAAATCAGAAGCAATCGCCTTGGCGTCGCTGATATGGTGCGTCACCATAACCACTGTAATGTTTCTCTCTTTGGCTAACTTACTTACCAAGTTGAGCATCTCTTCTCGCAGGATGGGATCAAGGGCAGAGAAAGGCTCATCAAGCAGCCATATCTTGTGCGGTTGGACAAAACAGCGTGCTAACGCAACACGCTGACGCTGACCACCGGAAAGCTGCTCTGGTAAACGGTCGAGATAAGCTTCAACCCCAACTTGCTGCGCGGCTTGCTCAACTTGCGTTTGCTGCTCGGAAGTAAGTTTTAAGCCCGGGTGCAAGCCAAGCCCAATATTCTGGCGCACGGTTAAATGTGAAAATAGGTTATGCTCTTGAAACAGCATGGCGAATGGGCGTTGATGTGGCTCTTTACCAACAATATTGCTGCCTTCTACCTCAATAGTTCCCTCGGTCGGCTCAATAAAACCCGCAACCAAAGCCAATAGGGTCGATTTACCCGCACCACTTGGCCCCATCAAGGCAACAATCGACTGTGGTGAAATCGAAGTCTCAAAGTGAAACAATTCATTGTGATAGTAGTAATCGACATTACTTAAGGTCAGCATGATTCACCTTCGAGTTGGCGTTTAACAAGGTTTCAATGAGCGTAAAACAGCCGACGCTCAATAGTAATAGAGTTACAGATACTACGGCAGCAGATTCCATTTGATAGCTACCAAGCAGTTGGAATAGGTAAAGCGGTAAAGTGCGAAATTCTTGGCTACCAAACAAAGCAATCGCACTTAGATCACCAATTGCAAACATAAAGCTGATCGCAAAGGCATGAGCCATCGGTTTTTTCAGTGCCTTCCACTCAACCACTTTAAAACGATTCCAACCTTTCATGCCCAAACTGGCACAAACATATTGATACTGCTGCTCAACATGCAGCATTGGCTGAGAGAGCGTTTTAATCACATATGGCAGACCCATTAACGCATTCACGGCTACGACAACCACTAGCGCTAAGCTAAATACATCCGTCAATGAGCGCAGCAATAGAAACAGTCCGGTGGAAATCACGAGACCGGGTGTGACAAGAATAATGGTGCCAATCAACTCAATATGATCCGCACTCTTCTCGCGATAGTTAAGGCGCAATCTCCGGCTGGTTAACAAGATAGCAATGCCAGCAATCACTGCAATCACGCTTGCCATGGTCGCCACTTTCACTGACGCCCATAGCGCCTGCCAAAAGCGTTCATCAATGAAAACATCAACCGCATGGCTATTAAGGCCACTGAGCAGTACCATAAGTAGCGGTGGTAGCACCAACAGCATAGAAAAGGCTATCCATCCCCAATCCCAACACTTAGAAACAAACGAGTCTTTAGATAAGTAAATAATCTGTGTCTGAGAGCCAGAGGAAACTGAGATCGGTTTCGCTAGTCGCTGAATAGTCAACGCCATAACACCACACAGCATCATCTGCCAGATAGCCAATAACGCACCAGCTTGGAGATCGAAATCAAACTTAATTGCTTGATAGATGGCTAGCTCAATCGTGGTTGACTTAGGCCCACCACCGAGTGCCATCACGGTAGCAAAACTGGTAAAGCAGAGCATGAACACCAAGCCACTGACATGAGGTAATTGCTGTCGTAGACGCGGCCACTCAATCCAGCGAAATTTATCCCAGTGTCCCATGCCGAGATGGGCGCACAGTTTGTGCTGCTCCTGTGGAATAGAGTCTAATGCCTGCAACAGCAATCGGGTCGCATAAGGAAGATTAAAAAACACATGCGCCAGTAAAATGCCATTGAGCCCATAAATTGAGAACGGCAACTTGCTGTCTAGACTTTTGAACAAATCAGCAATCAAACCACTATTGCCATAAATGGCAAGCAGACCAAACACCCCGACTAAGACAGGCAACACCAGTGTTGTAGCAAACAGTTTGAGTAACAGGGATTTCCCCCTAAATCGACGGCGAGATAACGCATGCGCGACTGGGATGGCAAAACCAACACTGAGCAAGGTAGAGAGAAAAGACTGATAGAAACTGAATTTGGTGACATGTCGATAGTATGGATCACTCCATACCTGACTGATGTTTAACGATGGCGCGTTAACCAGTAAAGCACCGAGGGCAGAAACGACAAAGGTCGCGATGAATATCGCGACCCATAAGCCAATTTTTGGGGTATTACGCAAAAGAGCCTCTTAGAATGTCAGCGCACTTTGCCATTCGCGAATCCAAGACTTACGATTTTCGGCCACTTCGTCGGCGCTAAAGGTCAGTGCTTTGCTTGGTAGAGTCAGGCTTTCAAAACCTTCAGGCAGTGCAACGTCTGTGACTGGGTACATCCAGTTACCTGTTGGCATCGCTGATTGGAACTCATCACTAAGAATAAAATTCATAAACTCATCGGCTAGCTTTTGATTTTTAGACGCTTTTACCTTCGCAGCCACTTCCACTTGAGTGTAGTGACCTTCGGCAAAATCAGCGGCAGCATACTTGTTGTCACTCTCAGCAATCAAGTGATAGGCAGGCGATGTGGTGTAAGAGAGAACTAGATCAGACTCACCTTCGAGGAACATTGAATACGCTTCAGACCAACCTTTAGTGACGGTTACGGTTTTCTTGGCTAGATTTTGCCAAGCCTGAGTCACGTCATCACCGTAAACAGACTTCATCCACAGCATCAGACCTTGCCCAGGCGTTGAAGTTCGTGGATCTTGATAGATCACTTTCAGATCATCGCGAGATTCCACCAGCTCTTTCAAGCTTTTTGGTGGGTTAGCTAGCTTCTCTTTGTTGTAAACAAACGCAAAGTAGCCGAAATCATAAGGAACGAACGTTTTGTCTGCCCACCCATTTGGCAATGCAACCTTGCTAGTGTCTACGCTATGTTCAGCCAACAAACCTGTCTTTTTCGCTTCCGCCATCAGGTTGTTGTCTAAGCCTAAAATGATATCCGCTTTGCTGTTATCGCCTTCTAATCGCAGACGGTTAAGGATAGAGACACCATCGTCTAGCGCGACGAAATTAACATCACAACCACAATGCGCTTCAAACGCTTTTTCTACAACAGGACCTGGGCCCCAATCGGCGGCAAAAGAGTCGTAGGTATAAACGGTTAAACTGTTTTCTGCGGCTGTCGCTGAGAATGTCGCCAGCGTTGCTAACGCTAGGGTACTAATTGAAATGGTGCTTAGAGTGTTTTTCACTGCTCGCTCTCTCCTTGTCTGAGCGGCACAGGCTTGAGAAGCGGAGTTCAAATCCAAACTCAATTCCTACGCCAGCATTATCTGGTTCAGGTACACGGGTCCCAAGCGATAGCTCGATCTCAGCTGACGCTAACATAAGTTAGGTCAATAGCTCCCCGATGAGTAACGGTCGAATTGTAATATTAATAAACTGCAATATCTATCCCCTAAATAGTTGGAGTTGCAGCTAGGCGACAAGCAAATTCATCCCAATGAACATAGGTGTTCTATTTGATTTGGGTGAATTTGAGCAGTCAACAACGCTGCGGCTTCAAATATGACGGGGATCGTAGCCCCAGCGAGGAACCAATCCTTGCTCTATTCCTAAGTGGTCAAGAATACGCGCGACCATAAAATCAACCAGATCCTCTATCGATTTGGGTTGATGATAAAAACCTGGCGCAGCAGGCATGATGGTTACGCCCATTTGTGACAACTTGTGCATGTTCTCTAGATGCAGAGTAGAAAATGGGGTCTCACGAACCACTAGCAGCAGTTGGCCGCGCTCTTTCATCACCACGTCTGCGGCACGTTCAATCAGGTTATCCGACATGCCGTGCGCAATCGCTGCAACGCTTCCTGCTGAGCATGGACAGACGATCATCTGTTTCGGCGCTGCAGATCCAGACGCCACCGGAGAGAACCAATCATCTTTGCCGCATACAACCAGCTTGTCTGGGTCACAATTAAGGTGCTCGACCAAAGTTTGCTTAGCCGAATCAGGATTGGCAGGCAGTTTAAGGTCATGTTCAGTTGCTAGCACCACTCTCGCCGCGGACGAAACAAGCAGATAAACTTGATAATCAGCAGCCAGTAGGCACTCTAACAGGCGTAAACCATAAGGAGCGCCGGAGGCCCCAGTAAAGGCTAAGGTGATGGCTTTTTGTTGCTTGGTCATATTTAAAAACTACACTATTGAGCTAGCTTTGCCAGAAGCTTATTGTGAATACCTTCGAACCCGCCATTGCTCATGACCAGAATCTGATCACCTGAGCTAGCACTAGCAACAATTTGCTCCACAAGCTCATCGACATTATTGGAGGTTTGAGCAGGTTGGGCACATTGAGCGGCGATCTCTTCCACCGACCAATCAATCGAATCAGGTTGATACAAAAACACCTGATCGGCTTTTTGTAACGAAGCGACCAAAGTATCCTTGTGAACACCTCGCTTCATCGTAGCGCTGCGTGGTTCGAGTACAGCGATAATTTTGCTATCGCCGACCTTGTTACGTAATCCACCGAGCGTCAGTTCAATCGCGGTCGGGTGATGGGCAAAATCGTCGTAAACCGTGATGCCATTGACCTCACCCTTAAGCTCAAGTCGACGTTTGGTATTGATGAATTTAGCTAACGATTCGCAAGCTAGATCTGGGGTGACTCCGACATGACGCGCTGCAGCTATCGCCATCAAAGCGTTATCTACATTGTGATCACCAACGAGGTTCCAACTCACAATACCCACTTGCTCGCCTTGGAACAGTACTTTGAACTGCGAACCATCAATGTTTATTTTCTCCGCCTGCCAGTCAGCTTGCTCACCACTAAACTCGGTTTCGCTCCAACAGCCGCGCTCAAGTACATCTTGTAGTGCGCTATCTTGTTTTGGTGCAAAAATGCGCCCATTACCCGGAACTGTGCGAACAAGATGATGAAACTGACGTTTAATCGCTTCAAGATCGTCAAAGATGTCAGCATGATCGAACTCTAGGTTGTTCATGACTAAGGTGCGAGGATGGTAGTGGACAAACTTAGAACGCTTATCGAAAAAAGCACTGTCATATTCGTCGGCTTCAACGACAAAAAACATGCTTTCACCAAGACGGGCTGAGATACCGAAATTACCCAGTACACCACCGACTAAGAAGCCCGGTTTGTAACCACAGTCTTCTAAGATCCACGCCAACATACTGGAAGTGGTGGTTTTTCCATGAGTACCAGACACCGCTAATACCCAACGGTCATGAAGTAAGAACTCTTGTAACCACTGCGGGCCAGAGGTGTAACGCAGGTTATTATTCAGTACATATTCGACACATGGATTGCCGCGGCTCATCGCATTACCAATCACCACCAAATCTGGCGCAGGGTCGAGTTGTGACGGGTCAAAGCCTTCTATAATTTCAATACCTTGAGATTCGAGTAAAGTACTCATGGGCGGATAAACATTGGCATCACATCCTGTGACTTTATGTCCCAGCTGACGCGCTAATACAGCTGCACCACCCATAAAAGTGCCACAGATCCCCAGTATATGAATATGCATAGAAAAGCCTTGTTCTAAGCGGAAAATATTGCCCTCATTATGGCGACAATACCGCAAAAAGCGAACTACTTTAGCCACCTTAATACAGAGAATTGACTCACTGATTACGCTTTGTTCACTCTCTGATCTCTCATCGCTGTGAAAACTGTTGAAAGTTTACTAAAAAATTTGAGATCTAAGACAGTTAGTTCATTACCAATAAAAAGATCTAACTTTTACACTTATCTCGGGTAGTCATTAAAGCTCCGTTAGAGAACGAGACATCCCATTCCCCCTATCTATGAGCGACTTTTAAAGGAAAAACCATGTCTGGAATGCGCACCCTTGGCGAGTTCATTGTTGAAAAGCAAGCGGACTTCCCCCACGCTAGCGGTGATCTATCATCCCTACTCTCTTCAATTCGCCTTGCTGCAAAAATTGTTAACCGCGAAATTAACGCGGCCGGTCTAGGTGATATTACTGGTGCCGTAGGTACTGCAAACGTTCAAGGTGAAGATCAGCAAAAGCTCGATGTCTACGCGAACGACAAGTTTAAGGCCGCTCTTGAAGCCCGAGATCAAGTATGTGGTGTTGCCAGTGAAGAAGAAGACGAGGCGGTAGCGTTTAATAAAGAACTCAACAAAAACGCAAAATACGTGGTGTTAATGGATCCATTGGATGGCTCTTCTAACATCGACGTTAACGTTTCTGTGGGTACTATTTTCTCCATCTATCGCCGTGTATCACCAATCGGTACGCCACCAACAGAAGAAGATTTTCTTCAGCCTGGTCACAAGCAAGTTGCCGCTGGCTATGTCATTTACGGCTCTTCAACCATGTTGGTTTATACAACTGGTAATGGTGTTAACGGCTTCACTTACGATCCTTCATTAGGCACCTTCTGCCTATCACATGAAAATATGATGATTCCAGAAGATGGTAGTATCTACTCAATCAACGAAGGTAACTACATTCGCTTCCCTATGGGTGTGAAGAAGTACATTAAGTACTGTCAGGAAAGTGCACCAAGTGACAATCGTCCATACACTTCACGTTACATTGGTTCTTTGGTGGCTGACTTTCACCGCAACCTGCTGAAAGGTGGTATCTACCTCTACCCAAGCACAGAAAGCCATCCAAACGGTAAGCTGCGTCTGCTATACGAATGTAACCCTATGGCTTACATCATCGAACAAGCAGGTGGTGTCGCATCTGATGGTGTTCAGCGTATTATGGATATCAAACCAACAGAATTACACCAACGTGTGCCGTTCTTTGTTGGTTCGAAAAACATGGTTAAACAAGTCGAAGAGTTTTTAGAGCTGAATCGCGAAGAAAACTAACCTTCAAACGCTGAAAACAAAAGAGTCGCTTAATCGCGACTCTTTTACGTTTAAAAGGCTGAACCTGCGGTTGAATGACGCCCTGACATATAATCTTGCTGGAAGAAAGGATCGATGCGTTGGCAGATCCCTAAGTAAGGCTTACCTTTAACCCCTAGCATATAAGCACTTTGGTTGCAGTACTCGACTCTGCCTTGCTCATAGCCATCAGAGTATGCGAGATACAGCTCTGGGCTGAAGACGCCACCTTGATCTAGCTCGGCGAGTTTCGCTTCTGACTGTTTCAAAAAGCCTTGCTCGGCACGTTGCTTACCATAATCTGACCAGTCACCTTCGATATTGCTTAATGGAGGTGGTTGCGTGGCACATCCAGCTAACATTAATGCCACTAGAACAAATTGTAATTTCATCGCTCTCTCCTTAGTCAAGTTACCCATTCGCTATCGATAAGTATTACACTTTTTGACACCAATCACCGGAGGAAATTAACGACTCTAGTTGGTGGGCTTGCTGATAAATGTACATCCAAGCTAAGCCAAAAGGTGTGTCGATTTGCTCACGGCGATAGGTTATCGGCACATCTTCCAGTCGATCTAACTGGCGCAACGTCTGTTCATCGACCCGATAGACTTCACCATAAATCACGCTATGCCCATCTACTACGGCTGGATACGCGCCAAGATCATAAAGGCTGTAAATGGGAGGCGTCGCATGCTTGCCTAACCATTCTGAATGCGCCAACAAATGATGATTACTTTGCCCCTGACGCAATGTGCCATATACAAATACTAACTGCTGCATGACATCGACTCCCTTCGATGTTTACCGACTAATTAAATTCAAATTGATACAGAAGATCGACGGCGTTGGTCGCACCAGACAGTGCCTCAACATAGAGATCTTGCATCAAACGATAACGTACGGTGAACTCACCAACAGACTCAAAAATACCAACGCCATACTTAACTTTTAAGCCGGGTAAAATATAACCGCTTACTGTCACTTGAGAATCATTACCAGAGCCTGCGGTATCAACCTGAAGATCTTGCACCCCAAAGGCCTCGCCAATTTCCCCAACAACACGACCACTTTTCGCCAGACTTAAACCGATCAAGGTTGTTGTCATGGCATTGCCGCCCGTTTCGCCATCAATATCTTGGCCACGTAACAAATAAGATAAAGCGTTCGCCTGCGCCATCGCTGGCTCAGAGAAAATGGTCACTGTTGGCTCACTGACAGGCCCGGTCACTTTTACCCCAGCCGTCACATCATCTTTGGTGTTATCTGGGTTGCGAATAGCGGTAATTTGCAGGTACGGCTGATCCACCGGACCATTCATTAGCACCTTACCTTCTTTAATTAGCAGGTCTTGGCCAAACGAGCGGTATGAACCATCAACGATATTGACCTCACCAGTAACAAAAGGTCCCTTGTCTCTCTGGGCTACATTGAGATTACCAACTAACTCCCCCTCTAGACCAAACGCAGAGAGCTTAAAATCATCACCAATCTTAATATTGATATTGGATTGCACCGTGAAAGGCACTTGGTTCTTCTTATCAACAGGTTGCAGTTGATCGTTAAGAATGACCTGATCTTTGGAGACGCTAATCGCACTTGGCGGCAACTCTTCGACCACGACACGCCCCCATGGCAAAGCAATAGTGCCATCGATACGCGCCAATTTAGGTGAAGCAGAGATGGTCATATCCGGTTGTACTTTGATTTTCACCATAGGCGGCACATTGACTAGCAACTCCTCGGCAAAAACGCGTACATTGGTACTCCAATCATTCAAATCCTGCCAATCAGCGTCGCCCGCTAGCTCTAGTTTTCCATCTGGAGTGTGAATAGAGGCCGCTAAGGTCGCATCATAACCAGCAAAGTTAATGGTCAAACGCCCTGAGTCCACTTCTACCGGAGATATTTCACCTTTAAGCAAAATATCATCGACAACAAACTGGCCATTTACTTTAGGCTGCATCGCCGGGCCACTAATTGCGAGATCGGTGGTAATGTTCGATTTGAGCTTGCTGAACTCCCCGACAAGTGGTGCTAAGAAGTCTAAATTGAACGTTGTGAGCTTCAAACGACCATCGATTTGCTTGTCGTCACTGAGCACATCCGGAATAGTGGCATTACCAGAAACATCACCATTATCGGTGACATCAAGTAACCACTCTGCACTCAGCTTATTGTCTGCAAGTTGCGCCGTCAGTGTCGCGCTCTCCCAGCCCAACTCTAGCGGTTGTTCGAGCTTTTGAACCACTTCACCTTTGGCTAATTCAATCTTAGCCTTAACTTGAGGTGGCTGGCTGTCACCCCACTTGGCCCATACATTGGCGTCTGCTTGCCCTTGGAGTTGCGTTGCCTGAGGAATAAAGGTTTTGACCTGCTCAAAATCAAACTGACTTAACGCGAGCGCAGCTTCACCACTTTGTCCTACCTTGATGTCTTTCTCTAAACAGAGTGAAGAGTCGGCTTGCAGCCAACAATGGGCAGCAACAGAAACCTGCTCAGTTGCCATTTCAAAACCTAATGCGGTTGGCTGATTCAGTCGCCATTCACCTTGCTGCGAAGAGAGTCGCATTCGCTCAAGATTACCTTGCCAAACGAGTTCAGGCTTATCCGTCAGTGAGCCTGTTAGAGCCAAACTCGTCGACACGATATTCGAATTCACATCGAGATTAAGTTGGTGCTTTTGCTGAGAGCCAGTAAAGTTCAAGCTCACATCATCGATCACCTTGTCTTGATACTTAGCCTGATTAACCTTAAGTGCTAATTGACCACTTGGCGTTGGCAGTGGCGTGATATTCCCTTTTACACTGAGCTTGGCAATCTGCGCTTGCTGTTGCCAATCAACCCCTTTAGCGACAAGGTTTAGACCCACATCTGGCGCTTTCAAATCTCCGCGCAGGGCTACGTCACCAACAACACGTCCTTTTAAGTCAGGGATCGATTTGATTAAGTCAGGCAAATTGAGTTCAAGATCCATCCGCCACTGTTTATCTAGCTCCCCGCTAGCTTTAATACTGTTGGGGCCATGAGAAAGCACTAACTGCGGCGTTTTAACACTAAGCTCATTGTTGCCAGCCACATCAGCAGCGCTAACGCTACCCGCTATATTCAGTGGGTACTCTCGCAGAACACCATCAATATCGAGTTTCGGGACATCGACTTGCCAGCCACCCTGCTCTGTCAAACTGCCGGAGGTTGACACTTGCCCACTGATATCGCCTTCAGCTTCAGGCCACTGTAAGCCGGGCTGAATGTGAGCCAGTGTCAAGTTTGCCGCCCAGTTAATCGGCGCTTGCCAATCCGCCATCACATCACCGGAGATCGTTCCTCCTAGTGTGGCAATGTCCACTTGACTCAACTGGATATGGGAGAGATCGCCTTTACCCTGCAACGAGAGAGACAAATCAGGAAGTTGTGACCCTTTAAGAGCGGTATCTAGATTGAGGTTATAGCCCTTAAGAGAACCTTGAACTCGAAGCTTATCTATCGAGGCAAAGTAATCGCCCTTACCTTTCAATGGCCACTGGAGATCACCTTGAATTAAGCTCAAGTCAAAAGGCAATTCAGGTTTGAGTGGTTGCAGTTCGCCAGTCAGGAACGCTTTGGCTAACCCTGATAATTGAGCCGAGAGCTGCAACTTGGCCACACTGCCACCTGCTTTTAGGGAGAGCGTTTGTCCTGCAGCCATCTCTTCTTTGATTGTCGCATCTAGCTGCAAGTCGATTGGATAATCACCTTGCAGGTCAATGTCTGTTTTTAACTGCGCAGTCACCTGCGGCATATCTAGTTCAAGCGTTTTGACCACCACTCTAGAATCTTTAGCCTTGGCCGCTAATCCTAAATGGTTGACGATAACAGGCGTCGCTTGCTCTAGCTTAAAGTCGTGAACATCAAGGCGTACAAGATCAATTTGCAGCGGCAAAACGATATTGGGTAGGACAATTTCTGTTGGCGTTGACGCTTGATTCTCTGGCGCAGCAGCTTGCTCATTTTCAGCCGGACTTGCCGCTAACTTAACCACTGGCGTTTTAAGTTCGGTGGTATTGAGACGCAGGCGATTACCTTGAAATGACGCCCCAGAGGTCAATGAGTCCCACGTTATCTGATTACCTAAAATATCCAGCTGAATATCGCTTAGCGCCAATCGACTTAACTTGATAGGAATTGGAGAGGTAACTTTAGCTGACGATGACGCCTCATCTTGCTCTTGAGCCGGCGACGAACTTGGCGGTAACTCTGGCATAGCGAATGACAAACCATCAATCGCAAGTTCATCAATACAAACACCCGGCTCGGTAAAGCATGTCGCATTGACGGCAAGCGTTAGTGACCTTGCCTGGGTATCGACGTGCAAGTTGTCATCTTTAAAAACAACATTGCTAAGGGTAAATCGAGGAAAAATCGCCCCTTGACTCGATCCAACTTTAAGCTGAGGAACAAACTTCTCCGCCCCCCACAAAACAAGGTTCAAGCCCGGATTGGTAAACAGTAATCCGCCCAGCGCCACCAAAACGCTGAGGAGTAAAACGAGTAAAGTGAGTGAAAGCCATTTTGACCACTTAATCACAACACGGGTCATAGCTCAGGTCCTAAAGTAAAGTGGATTTTGAATTCGTCGCCTTTGTTCGCATCAAGCCCCCAAGCAAAATCAAGACGAATCGGGCCGACAGGGGAAGCCCAGCGCACACCAACACCCGTACCACGTTTAATATCTGGCTTATCATTAAACGCATCACCGACATCGTAAAAAGCCGCACCCCACCAATCACCATACACGCGATATTGATACTCGATGGAGCTAGTCAGCATATATTTGGCACCGGTTAATTTATCGTCGGAGTCTTTGGGCGAGATAGACTCATAACCATAACCACGCAGATTGTTATCACCACCCACAAAGAAACGTAATGATGGCGAGAGCTTACTAAACTCTTCAGAAAAGTTGGCGCCACCGTTAAGTTTGAAGATACCGCGGTGGTTTTGCCCTGCACTACGGATCCACGTTGTCGCACCAATCAAACGAGTTACTCTAGTTTCTGACAGCGCATTAGGATCGCCATACTCTAACGTAAAGCTCTGTCGATCACCCCAAGTAGGCATCGCGCCGCCTCGGACTCGGCTACGAGAAAAGGTTATCCCTGGTAACATAAACTGAGCCCTATCCTCTTGGTTACCTTGGGTGTAGTTCTCTAGCAAGTAACGAACATACAAGGTGCGGTGCCAACCGTTATCGAGCACCCAGTGCCTTTCTAGCGCTAAGTTGGATTCCAAACTTTCTGTATCACGCTGGTTGACGTTTTTCATGCCATATTGGATGCGATAGTACTCATTGAGTGCGTCTTCGAGTGGAATTCGGTAACCAGCAGTAATGGTTTGTTCAGGCTTTGAAATAGACAAACTACTATCAAAACTGTGACCGCGACTATTCACCCAAGGTTTCTTCCATTTGAGTGAACCTCTAACGCCAACATCCGTTGCATAACCGATACCGGTTTCAAGTTTATTTCTTGCTTGTGGCGCGAGGGAGACTTTCATCGGTAACTCGCGCCCTTCACCTATTTTACTCAGGTCTGGCTCGACAAAGACAGATGAAAACCAGTCGGTATTAGAGAGGTTCTGGTTGTATTCGCCAACTTGAGACGCCTGATAAGGGTCATTGGCCTGATACGGCGACAAAGACGCGACCCTATCTTGATCAATTTGGCTGCCTGTTATGGTATTGGCACCAAAGTGGTAACGCATCCCGCTGTCATAATGAAGATGGATAAAGGCTTGGTTGAGATCGGGAGCAACCTCCAATCGACTCACGGTAAAGTCCCCTTCAAAGTAGCCCTTTTGCAAAGCGAGGTTGCGAATCGAAGATTTCAAAGTGTCATACAAACTATGATTGAGTCGATCGCCCTGTTTTAAGCCACTATTTTCAACCAGTGCGGTGAACTGAGGGTCACTTTTCGCTTCACCTTCAATTTTAATGTCGATCTGCTGCAATATAACCGCAGGTCCAGGATTCACATTGACGATCAACTCTAATTCATCTGGTGTGACAGTAAAATCAATCTCCGGGTGGTAGTAACCTAAGGCGTTAAGCGCTTCGGTGATATTTTTCTCTACTCGCGCTTGGAAACGTAAACTGGTTTTATACTCAGTTTCAGGAATAGATGATAAGTAGGCTTCAACATTATCATTCAGCTCACCCTCTAGCCCTTCTATCGAGAGATCAACACTTTGTGCCCATACCGAAGGGGCAAAGGAAACAAGTGCGATTAGAACTGGTAAAGGTTTGCTGATCATGCTTAATTATCTGTCTACATCAAGTAAGGGAATAATACCGCCACTAAAATAATAAGTCTGTACGAAAACAGTTAATTAGGCGGTCTATATAAAAAATACTCCAACAAGGAAATCACGATGCTCGACAAACAAACCATGATTACCGCCCAACAAGCTCTCCCAGGACGAGAGACGCCACTTGCACTCGATGACACTCATTTCGTCAATCAAACCAGTTTGACTGCAGAACCCGCACAAGGTTGCGAGAAAATTCTGCTTGGAATGGGCTGCTTTTGGGGAGCCGAGCGCCTATTCTGGCAACTTGATGGGGTGGTAAGCACCTCAGTTGGCTACGCAGGAGGTTATACGCCTAACCCAACCTATGAAGAGGTATGCAGCGGACAAACTGGCCACACAGAGATTGTACGAGTCGTTTTCGATCCAAGTATCATTAGCCTAGAGCAACTCTTGCAGGCATTTTGGGAAAAGCACGATCCGACTCAGGGTATGAGACAAGGCAATGACCGCGGAACTCAATACCGCTCGGCCATCTATGTATACAGCGACGAGCAATACCAAGCAGCACTAGCATCTAAGCAGGCCTATCAAGCGCTACTCGGTGACGGTAATGGCGCCATCACCACAGAGATTTTACCCGCAGGTAAATACTACTACGCCGAGAACTACCACCAGCAATACCTCGCTAAAAACCCTAACGGCTACTGTGGCCTGGGGGGAACGGGGGTGTGTTTTCCACCTCAATAACCTATAAAACATAGGTAAACAAAAAGTCGCCAAATAGGCGACTTTTTAGAAACTCGATTGTTGAGACCAAATACTAAGATTTAGACTGGCAATAAAGCAATCGCCTGGTTGATCTCTTTATAGGTGGTTAGTTTTTGTGGGTCTTTTACATCTGGCAGTAACACTTTTCCGTTGTCGAAAGTAAACTTGCCAACCCCTGAGATAACAAACTGTCCTTTAAACAAAGTTTTAACAAAACGTGCAACTTGACGAGGACGATAAATAGTAAATTCACGCAGCATAACGACTCCAATATCCTTTTGTGATGCAATTCGAACTGATTGCTTGGTTCTATTCCTTAGAACTCGTAGGTATTATACCGGATGCGTATTTGATGTATAGCATTTTGTTAACAATGTGACATCAGACCAGTGTTATCTGAGAGAGTTTTCTCCGCTTCTTAAAATTGGGTATATACTTTTTGCGCACATTCAAAAGGAAATAACATAATGAAAAATAAAACCCTTCTAACTCTGGCAATCGCGTGCTCTCCAGCTTTCGCTTTTGCTCACAACATCACTGTCGGGCAAGCCGTGCCTGAGGTGGCGGTAGCAAGCCACGGTGAAATCGTACTGCAAGGCGACAAAACGGCCTTCCAAGCTTGGGCAACGACTGATATGCAAGGTAAAGTCCGCGTCATTCAAGCCATTGCTGGACGCAGCAGTTCAAAAGAGCTCAATGCGCCGTTAATGGCAGCGATCACCGAAGCGAAGTTCCCAGAGCAAAGCTATCAAACCACATCGATCATCAACCAAGATGATGCAATTTGGGGAACGGGATCATTTGTAAAATCTTCGGCGGAAGACAGCAAGAAAGAGTTCCCTTGGTCTTCAATGGTGCTGGATGAGGACGGGACGGTAGCCAGCGCTTGGCAACTGACTGAAGAGTCATCTGCCATCATAGTGCAGGATAAACAAGGTAAAGTACTGTTTGTAAAAGAAGGCGCGCTAGATGAAAGCGAGATTCAACAAGTACTTACACTAGTCAAAGAAAACCTTTAAACCCAGTTTGGTTTACTTCCCCCAGAAGTGGAGTTGTTATAGTATAACAACTCCGCTTTCTTTATTGTGCTTTCATCGTGCTTCAAAATCGCTTTCTTCTCCAACGCATTTCAGCGCTTGCATTTTTGGCAATCGCCCTTGTGCTATGGCTAAATTTTGCGTTTATTGATCATCAGTACGATCTTTCTTCTGCGCATCACAAAGAGCACCACTGCCAACTGTTTGCTAGTGGACTGCATGGTGCTACTCCTGCGCCCCTTGTCATCGCTCCACCAATAGTCAGTGAATATTTTGCTCCACTAGCGGCCTATCACTATACCGAGGCATTGAGTTTTGCCTACCTGCCGCGTTCACCGCCACTGTCCTGATATTGATTCATCATTTGCAATAAATCGTATTCACATTGGGTGGATAGCACAGCATTACTCAAATTTAAAATCAGGACTTAAAATGAAAAACGTAACTCCAATCGCTCTAGGAATCACACTGGCAATTAGCTCAATGGCACATGCAGAAGAAGGCTACCGTCAACACGGCGCTCATGTGCACGGTCAAGTGGAAATTAATATTGCCCAAGATGGCAAAGAGCTGCTGATGGAGATCACTGCTCCAGGCGCCGATGTGGTTGGTTTTGAGCACGCTCCAAAAACGGATGAGCAGAAACATCAGCTTGAAGATGCTGTCGCTAAGTTAGAGCAAGCTTCTAACATTTTCACGCTTGCTAAAGCAGCAGGTTGTAAAGTTGAACATCAATCGGTTAGCCACACTCTAGGTGGTGATGACCATGACGATCACAAAGGTCACGATCACCATGATGACCACGACCACGACCACGACCACGACCACGACCACGACCACGACCACGACCACCATGATGAGCATGCTCATGATAAACACAAGCATGAAGATGGCCATAATCACGACAGTCATGAGGGCCACGATCATCACGAAGGTCACGATCATGACCACGATGACCATAAAGGCCATGACCACCACGAAGGTCACGATCATGACCATGGCGGCCATGGAGAGTTCACTATTGAATACCACTTCGATTGCAGCGACGTGACGAAACTAAGCAGCATTGAAACTCAGTGGTTCTCACAGTTCCCAAGTACAGAGTCATTAAAAATCAACGTGCTAACTGATACCAAACAAGCTGCTCTTGAGCTTGGTAAAGGCGAGACTAAGATTTCTCTTTAATAGATAAAGCGGCTTAGCCATGCTGAGCCGCTCCTCTCTCACGATTGGAAACAAATAATGGATACTAAATGCCATCGACCAGTGGTTGAGCTCAATCAAGTCCAATTTACTTGGCCAGGTAATGAGTCTACCACACTAGAGATCCCCTCTCTAACGATTCAACAGGGCGAACACCTATTCATTAAAGGACCTAGTGGATGTGGTAAATCAACGCTGCTTGGCTTACTCACAGGGATAAACACCGCAACTTCCGGACAAGTGGCTGTACTAGGCGAAAACCTGACGCAAATGTCGGGTAGTCGACGAGACAAATTTCGCGCCAACCATATCGGTTATATCTTCCAGCAGTTTAACTTGCTACCTTATTTAAGCGTGATTGAAAACGTCACCTTGCCTTGTCAATTTTCCTCGTTACGTCGCCAACAAGTCGACGGAGACTTAGTGGCGAATGCTCGACAATTATTAGCGAAGCTACGTTTACCTTCGGCCTTGCTTGATAAGCCAGTGATCGAGTTAAGTATCGGTCAGCAGCAACGTGTGGCTGCCGCTCGCGCTCTAATCGGAAAACCTAAAATCATCATTGCGGACGAACCTACTTCATCACTTGATTATGACAACCGAACCGCCTTTATCGAACTGTTACTTGACCAAGTGAACCAAGCGGACTCAACGCTACTTTTTGTCAGTCATGACCCGACATTAGAGCCCTTGTTTGATCGCACCATCAATCTTCAGCAACTCAACCAAGCGGGAGGTAACCTATGACAGCCACACTTACCTTAGCTTGGAAAAGTGTTCGTAACCGTAAGGTAACCGCGATACTGACTATTCTGACGGTCGCCATTTCCGTCGTTTTGCTGCTTGGTGTCGAACGAATTCGCACACAGGCTAAAGAGAGTTTCGCCAATACGATTTCAGGCACAGACTTGATTGTTGGTGGCCGTTCTGGCCAAGTGAATCTGTTGCTTTATTCGGTATTTCGCATCGGTAATGCCACCAACAATATTGATTGGAAAAGTTACCAAGAATTTAGCCAGCATCGCGCAGTCAAGTGGGCAATACCCATTTCACTAGGCGACTCCCACAAAGGCTTTCGAGTCATGGGGACCAATCAGAGCTACTTTGAGCATTATCGTTATGGTCAGAAGCAAAATCTCGCGTTTAGCCAAGGCAAACCTTTTGAAGGACTTTTTGACGCTGTGATTGGTGCTGAGGTCGCACGCTCTTTGGATTACACCATAGGCAGCGAAATGATCATTGCCCATGGCATCAGTGATGTGGGCTTTAGCCGTCATGACAACACCCCATTTAGAGTGGTTGGCATCTTGGCTCCAACAGGGACCCCCGTCGATAAAACCGTGCACGTTTCATTGGAAGCGATTGAAGCAATTCACGTGGGCTGGGAGTCAGGCGCAAACTTAGGTAACAACCCAAGCGCAGAACAATTGGAAGCGATGAACTTCCAGCCCAAGCAGATCACCGCTATGTTGCTTGGCTTAAAGTCTAAGATTCAAACATTCGCCTTGCAGAGACAGATCAATACTTACCCTAAAGAGCCGCTCAGTGCGATTCTCCCCGGGGTCGCCCTCCACGAACTCTGGGGCATGATGTCCGTAGCAGAACAAGCACTTATGGCTATATCCGTCTTTGTTGTGATAGCAGGTCTGTTAGGTATGCTGTCTAGCCTGCTCACTAGTTTGCAAGAACGTCGCCGTGAAATGGCGATTCTTCGCGCGATGGGTGCAAGACCTAGGCATGTCTTTAGCTTACTGATTCTTGAAGCCAGTGTGCTGACTTTTATTGGCTTATTTGTCGGTATCGTCGGACTCTATGCGATGCTCTCTATTGCAGCTCCAATAATTCAACAGAGTTATGGCATTAACTTACAGATGAGCGCTTTATCCCACTATGAGTGGATACTGTTGGCGGCAGTACAACTGGCAGGTACTATTATCGGCTTTATTCCCGCATTTAGAGCATATCGCCAATCGCTCAGCGACGGTATGACAATAAGAGTTTAGATTATGAAAAGACTACTCATGATACTGATGACTGTGATGACCTTAGGTCTCGCAAGCGTCAGTAGTCACGCAGAAGATACACTTACCTTAGAATGGATTGATCTCATCCCAGAAAGTGAGCGCAACCAGTTTGATTCTTATGGTATGCCTGCCATCGATCACTCCGGCGGTAGCATGGAACAATCCATGGTCGGTAGTGTAAGACAGGAGCTAAACGGCAGTAAGGTAAAGATCCCGGGCTTTGTTATTCCTCTTGAAGGGGATGCAAATATGGTGACGGAATTTCTGCTCGTCCCGTATTTCGGGGCATGTATTCACGTGCCACCACCACCACCAAACCAAATTATCTACGTTAACTTCCCTAAAGGCGCACCGGTGCAGCAGCTTTGGGATGTGGTTTACGTGATAGGAACGTTAAAAACAGAAACGGTTAGCCATGAATTGGCGCAAACAGGATACGTCATACAAGGCACAGAGATCGCCGAGTACGATGACTACTAATTGTTAAAAAATTAAGCAGCCTGTTAATTGCCAATATTAGGACAAATAGCTAGAGAGATAGCTTAGTACACCTAGGTAAACTAGTAACAGTAGGGCAATTGACAGGTGCTTTTTCAGTTTATTCTCATTGAAATACTTCATAAGCCCCTCAAAATTAACGATAACAATTTTAACAACTTGTTATCATTTATGGTAGCGATATTTTTATAAACTGGCTCACAGTCTTTTTCTGGCAGGCTTACGCGTTCCGAGGTACAGTTAATACTTAACGTTAAGCATCTGATGGCTAAGGAAATAGCATGTCTGAGACGAGCAAGCCGGTGATCATTGAGCACCAATCGGAACAAACTAACCGACACGAAAAAAAGTCGAGTTACATCAAAGACAGCGCCAGTCGCGTGCTTAACATTGCCCAAACCTATGGTTTAGATGCCCTGCTGCAGAGTGATAAACCTGAAAAAAGTATGCTTGAGCGTGCTTTGATTCGCGAACGTAAGCGCAAAGAGCTAAGGCAGAAAAATCTCGAACAAATTCTTAAGCTTGCTCATATCTCATGTAAAGATGAAACCGCAGGTGATCCTGACCAAGATTGGCTGTACCGCTTTTTCGATATGGCGCAAGAAGTCCACAATCACTCCATGCAGCGCCTATGGGCTCAGGTGTTAAAACGTGAAGTAACCAACCCCGGTTCAACGTCAATGAAAGCGTTGAAAGTCCTGCAAGACATGACGCCAAAAGAAGCGCAAATCCTCCAACGTGCCGCTGCACTTGCCTGTAGTTTTGGCGGTGATAACAGCCGCAAGTTACTTGTCGGTTATCGCGCCCAAGGCGGCATTTTCAGTTTTGGTAAGCGCAATATCACCGGCAATATCAACGTCGGTAACTTCCAACTGCCCTACTCTAGTCTGCTTGTGTTATTTGAACTCGGTTTAATGCACGGCACAGAACTCGAATCGGGTGAAATTGAGCTCGACTCTCCACTTCCGTTAACCTACCAAGGCAAAAAGCTGTCACTTCAAGCCCATAGCAAGGGCGTACGCTTGCTTTACTATCGTTTCAGCCCAACTGGTAATGAGCTATGTAAATTGCTTGGCAACAAACCCAACATGCAATACTACGATCAAATGGTTGCCCTACTGAGCCAGAAATTTACTGCCAGCACAGATGCTCAGCCAAGTGTGGATACGACGGTTTAGGGGAGCTGGAGAGCTGGAGAGCTAGAGAGCTGGAGAGTCATCATTGCTTGAGGTTAGCAGGAAATCAATTCTCGTTTTCTAGCAGGACGAAGTCCGCTCCCGTTACCAGAAGCGCAGCGTTCGCGCTTCCCAAATCTTATTTAAATCTATTGATTTGTCATCCCCGAGAATGAGGAACGAGTGAGTTGGGGATCTCTTAAAGCAAGTCGAATACTCTATGAGATTCCCTACTCCTTCCTTCGTCAGTCTATGGAATGACAGCTTTTCTCTCGAAGGACGAAGTCCGACCCCGTTATCCAGAAGCGCAGCGTTCCCGCTTTCCAAAACAAAAAACGCCAACCCTAAGGTTGGCGTTATAAGATTTGGATAGCCTAAATAATTGGAGTGGCAGCTAGGCGACAAGTAAGTTCAGCCCAATGAGCATAGGGGCTCTATTCGATTTGGGTGAACTTACGCAATCAACAACGCTGCCGCTTCAAGTATGACGGCTATTAAGCTTTGAACGCTTTAAATGCGTTAATCAGGCCATTCGTCGAGCTATCGTGCGAGCTAATTGCCGACTCATCAGCAAGCTCAGGCAGGATTTGGTTAGCTAGCTGTTTACCTAGCTCAACACCCCACTGGTCGAAGCTGAAAATATTCCAGATAACGCCTTGAGCAAAAATCTTGTGCTCGTACATCGCAATCAAGTTACCTAGCGTACGCGGAGTAATTTGCTTCACTAGGATAGAGTTCGTTGGGCGGTTCCCTTCAAATATTTTGAATGGTGCTAGTGTCGCCGCTTCTTCTTCGCTCTTGCCTGCTTTGGCAAACTCCGCTTTCACTGTTGCTTCATCTTTACCAAATGCTAGTGCTTCTGTTTGAGCAAAGAAGTTAGACATTAGCTTCTGGTGGTGATCGCCTGCAGGGTTGTGGCTGATTGCTGGTGCAATGAAATCACATGGGATCAGCTTAGTACCTTGGTGAATTAGCTGGTAGAACGCGTGCTGACCGTTAGTACCTGGCTCACCCCAAATGATTGGGCCAGTTTGGTAAGTCACTGCGTTACCGTCACGGTCTACATACTTACCATTAGATTCCATGTTGCCTTGCTGGAAGTAAGCAGCAAAACGGTGCATGTACTGATCGTAAGGCAAGATTGCTTCAGACTCAGCGCCGTGGAAGTTGTTGTACCATAGACCAACAAGAGCAAGGATAACTGGAATGTTACTTTCTAGTTCAGTCGATGCAAAGTGGTTATCCATTTCATGAGCGCCATCAAGTAGCTCAATGAAGTTGTCGTAACCAACCGCTAGTGCAATTGACAGACCGATCGCTGACCATAGTGAGTAACGGCCACCAACCCAGTCCCAGAACTCAAACATATTGTCTGTATCGATACCAAATTCAGATACCGCTGATGCATTCGTTGATAGTGCAGCGAAGTGCTTAGCAACGTGCGCTTCATCGCCTGCCGACTCAAGGAACCAGTCACGAGCACTGTGCGCGTTGGTCATGGTTTCTTGCGTAGTAAATGTCTTAGAGGCAACCAAGAAGAGCGTCGTTTCTGGGTTTACTTTCTTTAGTGTCTCAACGATGTGAGTACCATCAACGTTAGACACGAAGTGCAGATTTAGGTGGTTTGTGTATGGTGCAAGCGCTTCCGTCACCATGTAAGGACCTAAGTCAGAACCACCGATACCGATGTTCACTACGTCAGTAATCGCTTTACCTGTGTAGCCTTTCCACTCACCGCCGATAACACGCTCAGTGAACGATTTCATTTTTTCTAGCACTGCATTGACCGCTGGCATCACATCTTCGCCACCAACCATTACAGGCTTGTTGCTACGGTTACGTAGTGCAGTATGAAGCACTGCGCGCCCTTCTGTTTGGTTGATCGCTTCACCACTGAACATCGCTTCGATTGCAGCTTTAAGCTCAGTCTCGTTTGCTAACGCGAACAGGTGTTTCATGGTCTCTTCATTGATTAGGTTTTTAGAGTAATCAACTAGAATGTCATTGCCGAAACGCGTAGAGAATTTATCAAAACGTGCTGCATCTTGTGCAAACAGATCTTTTAGATCCATATCTTGTGCAGATTCGAAGTGCGCCGTTAGCGCGTTCCAAGCTTGTGTTTGCGTTGGATTGATATTTTTCAACATGGTTACTATCCCGATGTTACAGTAGGTTTTATTCCATACAGCCTAGCGAAAACTGGTGGAATCCCCGATTAAGCAAAATAATAATATTAGGTATGTTAGGGCAAAATGCCACAAAACAAGACTTTGTAATTTTTTTTCAAGCGCACATTATGACGTAGGCGACTCTCACTCACATTGAGTTAGGTCACGTTCCCTGCTTCAAAACTAAACAAACGTCATATGAGCGCTTAGGATTGTATCACTAACCTAGAGCAAGCTTAACGAGAGCTCAAGTTCAAATTGTAAGCAGACATCCATATGTGGACTCAAAAAATCATTCAAATCCCAGCTAAGCAGCGCGGTTTTCATCTTATTACCGATGAAATTGAACAACAATTACCTCAAATATCTGATTATTCTGTCGGTTTATTACAGTTATTTATTCAGCATACCTCGGCAAGCTTAACCATCAATGAAAACGCTGATCCAACCGTGAGACACGATATGGAAAATCATTTCAATCACTCAGTTCCAGAGCGTGCACCTTATTACAAGCACACCTATGAAGGGGATGACGATATGCCCGCTCATATTAAAGCCTCGACATTAGGCTGTAGTGTGCTGATTCCGATTAGTCAGGGCAGACTGGCACTCGGGACTTGGCAGGGAGTCTATTTGGGAGAGCATCGCGATTATGGCGGCAGCCGGACAATTATTGCGACCTTACAAGGTGAGTTGTACTAACAAGAAAAACGGAGCCATTGGCTCCGTTTTCAGTGTAGGGTTAATAATTAGAAGTAAGTTATAGAATCGCTTGGAAGAAAAGTAGTGAGGCGACGCCACTCACCACGACCCAAACAAGGTCGAATCTTAGGCTAACTAGAGTACATACTATGGCAGCCAACACTTTAGGGTTTTCCAAGTTAAAGGCAATTTCGGATCCTGTACCCAGAATCTCTAGCGCAATAATGGCAGGTAACACGGTGACAGGAACAAAACGCAGCGTTTTCTTTAAACGTGGAGACATTTCAAATGACCCCGCAAAAGCAATCACACTAAAACGAATCGCGACAGTCACAATCGCCATAGACACAGTCAGTAGAATGAAGGTTGATGTTTCCATGTTATGCGCCCTCAGTTTGTGCTTTCAATGTAGTTTCAGATTCAAGTTGTTGCTTTTCAGTAGATAAATCCATTTGATAGCCAGCGAATACACCTAAAGCGGCAGCGATTACAAGACCTAATGAGTGAGGCAAACCAGAAAGCAAGATGCCCGCAAACGTCGCAACAAGCGCGGCGACAATACATTCGCGGCTTTTCACTTGTGGAATAACAATCGCGATAAAGGCTGCAACCATCGCAAACTCTAATCCGTAGTTGGTAATATCAGGGAAAGAGGCACCAATGAGTGCACCTGCACAGTTCGCTAGCACCCAGTTAGCCCAAAAGCCTCCCATCACCGCTAGGTAAAACCAATGTCGACCTTCTTTCTCTTTTTTCATTTCGGTGATGCTTGATGCATACACTTCATCCGTTAAGCCATAAGACATTAAGAAACGGATATGGAGTGGGTATTGTTTGACATGCTCAGACAAAGAAGCGCTATAGAGCACATGGCGTAAAATTGATAATAAAAGTGGTTAAAGCAATCACGGCAATACTCGCGCCATTTTGCAATAGCCCTAACGCCACCATTTGGGCAGAACCCGCAAATACAGTAAAAGACCAAAGAGTACTTTGTACGACATCCATTCCAGACTGAATACTCAGTGCGCCAACGATAAATGAAAATGGGAATGCCCCTAAGCAAAGTGGAGCAATCGCGGTTAAGCCCGCTTTGATTAATTTACCTTTCATAACAGTGTCTCTGTGTAAGTTTTGAGCGAATATATTCCACATCAAATAATTTTTCAATATAAAATATGCAAAATTATTTGAAAAGACAATCAAGATCAAAAAACACAACCAACCCTTTAAATAAAAGGAACTTAAAGAAACAGCATTGACTTAAATCAATTTCCAAGACTTGTTAAATGCAACTAAATTTGCAATATTACTTGAACACACAAGAAAAAGGTATTGTGTAATACCAAAATTAGGAACAAGTATGAAATCATTAGTAACCGCACCAAGTGCACCTGAAGCCATCGGCCCTTACTCACACGGTACGACATTTGAAAACCTCATTTTCACCTCGGGTCAATTACCAGTATGTAAAGCACTTGGTGGTGTAGTGGAAGGTGGTATTACTGAGCAATCGAAAAAGTCTCTTGAAAACTTAGTGGCCGTTCTAGAAGCAGCAGGTGGTAGTGCTGAAACAGTTCTAAAAACAACCTGTTACCTAGCTAACATTGAAGATTTCGCTGCGTTTAATGCTGTGTACGCAGAGGTATTCAAAACCGATTGCCCAGCACGCAGCTGCTTCGCAGTTAAAGATCTTCCTATGGGCGTCTTAGTCGAAGTTGAAGCAATCGCTCATAAAAAATAAGGGTTAAAACTATGTCAGAGCAATGGAACAAATACATCGAGATCATCAAGTCTGTAGTAAAGCCAGCTCTTGGCTGTACTGAACCAATTTCAGCGGCCTACGCTGCTGCTGTTGCAAGCGCTCGACTTGACAACCAACCACTTGAATCTCTTGAAATCAGTGTTTCCGACAACCTTTACAAAAACTCGATGGGCGTATTTGTCCCGCGTACGGGTAAGATAGGCCTACACATTGCGGCGGCTTGTGGCTATGTTGCAGGGGATGCAAATGCAGACTTACAAGTATTAGCCAATATCACTCCAAAAGATGTCGATAAAGCTCAGCGTCTTATTGATCAAGAGCTGATTAGGGTTAATCGCGTTGAAGCCGATGATTTTATTTTCTGCCGTGCGGTTGCTACTGCCGCTGGGAACACGTCAGAAATTATTATCAGTGGTGGTCACACTCGTATTATCGAAGAGCGTCTGAATGGTGAAATCACTTTTGCGATGCAAGTTGATAACGACGCTAGCTGCGCTGGAACCGCTTCTATCTGTGAAGGTGTCGATATCTCAATGAAACAAATTTATGATTTCGCAGTCAATGTTCCATTCTCTGATATTAGTTTTATGCTTGAGGCGAAAAACCTCAATATGGCGCTGTCCCAAGAAGGCATGGTCAACCAATATGGCCTTCAAGTTGGTCGTTCTATGGATGGCGATGACTTGATGTGTGGCACATCGCTAACAGAAAACATCGTCAAATACACTTCAGCGGCAAGCGATGCTCGTATGGGGGGCGCCTCACTGCCTGCGATGAGTAACTATGGCTCAGGCAACCAAGGTATTGCTGCGACCGTACCTGTGGTTTTTATGGCTGAGCACAAAAATGCGGATGATGAAAAGACCTGCCGTGCATTGGTGATGAGCCACTTAGGTGCCATCTACATGAAGTCATTTTACCCACCGTTGTCAGCATTTTGTGGTAACACAGTGACCAGTTCTGCAGCCGCTATGGCGATGGTCTATCTCGCGGGGGGGACATATGAACAATGCTGCTACGCAATTCAGAATGTACTTAGTGATACTTCAGGTATGGTTTGTGATGGGGCAAAAGCGACCTGTGCAATGAAAGTTGGAAGCTCCACAACCGCCGCGGTGAAATCTGTGATGATGGCAATGCGCAATCATGCAGCAGCTAACCAAGGTGTTATTTCTGACAACATTGAAACCACGATTCGCAACGTGGGTCGAATGATTAGCCTAGGAATGAACGTTACTGACAATCAGATCATTGAAATTATGTCTGCATAATACGATGATAAACCATCACTAAGTTAAGCCATCACTTTTTGTGATGGCTTTTTTTGAGGACATAATGTTAGTTAATCTTTCCGATTCAGATAAGGCAATTATCCGCTCTACCTACAATATTGTTGATGGTATTGCTGTAATGTATGGTGAGCACACTGAAGTGGCTCTGCATTCACTAGATATCGACAACCCATCGATAGTCAAAATAGCCAATGGCCATGTAACTGGACGTTCTGTTGGTGCTCCAATCACTAACCTCGCGATAGAAAAACTTAAAGATGGCAAGCAAGTCACAAAGCCTTACTTTACTCGCTCAATTTGCGGAAAGATGATTCGCTCTGTCACTACCATTATTTCTAACGACAAGGGGACTCCCATCGCAATGCTGTGCATCAACACTGACATGGATGCTCCAATGCATGCTGTGATCAGTGCCATGCTGCCAGCCGGAGTGTCTTTTGATGCCATTACTGAATCACCGGAAGTCTTTTCTCCGAGTGCCAATGATATGTTGGCTACTTCGATTGCTAAGTTTACATCGCAAGTCGACAGTATGGGGCTCACTAAGGCAAAGCGTACCAAAGAAATCGTTCGTAAAATGTATAGTGAAGGGTTGTTTAACGTTAAAGATGCCGTCTCGATAGCAGCACAAGAGATTGGAATCTCCCCTGATACTGTTTATCGCTACCTACGACAGTTTAAGAAAGAAGCGTAACTAAGCGAAGAAAATAGAAAGGGGCAGTCAGTTAACCGCCCCTTGCCTGAAAGTGGTGAATGAGTCGACTAGAAGGGCTGATTGATCATCACTCTGAAAGTGCCTTCATCGGCGCCTTGTGCGTACTCTGCACGTACAACGATCCCTTCTACTTGGAAGCGAACCGCCCCACCTAAGTTCCATTTCATATCTTTATGCAGCGTCTTAAGATCGTATTGATCGGCCACTCGACCTGCTTCGGCAAAAAACACCCATTGCCACCACGGTAAGTCGTAGTAATTGATCAGTGGGATCTCATCGAGAGGTTGCCATTCAGGGATCACTCGATACTCAGCAGAATAATGCACCGCACTTCGTCCGTGGAATCGCCCGCTGGTATAGCCGCGTAATCGATACAGCCCACCTAGACTCACCTGCTCTTGCTCTGGTGGTCTTTCGTTATTCCAGTTGGGTGTATCCGCAGTGTAAAAATCAAACGCTAGAACTTGTTGATCAAATAACTCACCAAGCGGGCCCAACGCAAAGTATTGGCTGTTCTGAAACTCAACCTTAGTCCAACGGTCTTCGCTTTGCCAGCTATGCGCCCCGACTGTTGTCGTCAACGCCGTGTGTGAGCCCTTAGTTGGATTACGCACACTGTCGCGGTTATCCCAATCAAGGATCAGTTCAAATCCAGTCGATTTTTCAGTGGTGTTATTGATGTCCAATCGGCGCGAGGAATAGAAAGGAGTCAGGCTAATTGAGCTCACACCAGATTCAAGTGGTGAGGCAAAACTGACATCACGAATAGGCTGAAAGACACCTAGCAAACCATTTTGTGCAACATTACCCCATGGCAATAGATACTTAAACTCTACCTCGTAGTTCTGCTCTAAGCCATTAGTGGTCGTCTTATCACTTGCTACGGAATCGTTGTTACCTTGATCACCGATGTAGTAAGGGTTTTGATTAAATTGCGCTTTATACAGCTGGGAGCTAACTAGTAGCTGATCAGTCAGTGCGTAGTTGAAAGCCGAAAGAAACGTGACATAGCTTTTTTTGTCTGTGTACAAGGCAGCCCCAAACAAGGCCGCTTGCGGTTGCCCTACCCCTTTGGCAACCCCTGCAATACCAACGGTATTACCTAAAGTTTCAGTACTGAAGTAAAACGGCAGAAAAGCCGAATCTTTCTCTTCACTTAATGCAGGGCTTGAGACAAAAAGGCTGGCACTTAAGGCCAGCACTGTCGTGATTTTTTGGTACATAGTCAGTTGGAATATTCCATATCAACACGTGACGTTAGCTTAGTCACCAGTTCGTAGGCAATAGTACCTATATGGCAAGCCACCTCTTCTGCGGGGAGGTCTTTACCCCACAGGATCGCTTCATCGCCCACTTTATCTTGTGCATCAGCCCCTAAATCAACGGTGAGCATGTCCATTGAGACTCGACCTGCAATCGGCACTTTACGTCCATTGACCAACACGGGTGTGCCATTTGGTGCCGTTCTTGGGTAACCATCACCGTAGCCAATCGCAATCACACCAACTTTAGTATCGCGCTGGCTAGTCCAAATTCCGCCATAACCGACGCTTTCACCGGCTTTTACATCACGCACCGCTATGAGATGCGACTTGAGTGTCATTACCGGTTGATAGCCCATCTGCTCAGCGGTTTTGTCATTAAACGGCGATACGCCATACATGATGATTCCAGGGCGAACCCAATCCAACTGGCTATCAGGCCAAGCAAGCAGTCCAGCCGATGCGGCTAATGAACGCTCGCCTTCACACCCTTCGGTCAAAGTTAGGAACAGTTCGGTTTGCTCATTGGTGGTCGCTCTATCTAGCTCATCAGCACAACCAAAATGGCTCATGTAACGTAGCGGCTTAGCGACATTGCGACACGCTTTTAAACGAGTGACAAACTCTGTGTACTGCTCTGGTCTGACACCCAGACGATGCATTCCGCTGTCAATTTTGAGCCAAACAACCACTGGCGTCTCAAGCTCAGCTTGTTCAAGCGCTTGTAACTGCTCTTCACAGTGAACCACAGTTTGAATGTTGTTAGTAACTAGAACGGGTAGATCGCCTTGAGAGTAAAAGCCCTCAAGCAATAAAATGGGCTTAACCACACCACACGCTCTTAGCTGTAGCGCTTCTTCAATGCGAGCAACACCAAAAGCATCCGCACCTTTGGCGTTCTTAGCAATGTGGCGCAGGCCATGACCGTAGCTATTGGCCTTTACAACCGCCATCACTTTGCTGTTTGGAGCTTGCTGTTTAATCTGTTTTAGGTTGTGCTCTAACGCTTCGAGATTAATAAACGCCGTCGCTGCTTTCATGTAGCTCATGCGTTATTCGTCATCCATATCAAACGCAGGACCTGCGTAGTTATCAAAGCGTGACCATTGGCCTTGGAAAGTTAAGCGAACCGAACCAATAGGACCGTTACGTTGCTTACCAAGAATAATCTCTGCCGTGCCTTTCATTGAACTATCTGGGTTATATACCTCGTCACGATAGATAAACATGATCAAGTCGGCATCCTGCTCGATAGAGCCTGATTCACGAAGGTCCGAGTTAACCGGGCGTTTGTCAGCACGTTGCTCTAGGGAACGGTTCAACTGCGAAAGTGCCACTACAGGGACATTCAATTCTTTTGCTAGCGCTTTAAGTGAGCGAGAAATCTCGGCGATTTCCAAGGTACGGTTATCAGATAGAGCAGGTACACGCATGAGCTGAAGGTAGTCGACCATGATCATTGATAGGCCACCATGATCACGTGCAATACGGCGAGCACGAGAGCGCACTTCCGTTGGCGTTAGGCCCGAGCTGTCATCGATGTACATGTTCTTCTTCTCCATCAGGATACCCATGGTAGAAGAGATACGCGCCCAATCCTCGTCATCAAGTTGACCGGTACGAATCTTGGTTTGGTCAACGCGAGAAAGCGATGCCAGCATACGCATCATGATCTGTTCCGCAGGCATCTCCAGCGAGAAAATCAGCACGGGCTTTTCTTGCACCATGGCCGCGTTTTCACACAAGTTCATCGCAAAAGTGGTTTTACCCATAGATGGACGCGCGGCAACAATCACTAAGTCAGAACCTTGCAGACCAGCAGTCTTCTTGTTGAGGTCAGTAAAACCTGTATCAACACCTGTTACCCCATCTTGTGGCGTTTTGTATAGCAGTTCGATACGTTCGAGGGTTTTTTCAAGAATATTATCGACGTTTTGCGGGCCTTCGTTCTCGTTAGTTCGAGACTCAGCAATAGCGAAGACTTTACTTTCAGCAAGATCAAGTAAGTCTTCAGAACCACGCCCTTGAGGGTCATAACCGGCATCCGCAATTTCGTTGGCCACACCAATCAGATCGCGAACCAAAGCACGCTCGGCAACAATCTCAGCATAAGCATTGATATTCGCCGCACTTGGCGTGTTTTTAACTAGGTCAGCAAGGTAAGCAAAACCACCTACGTCTTCAAGCTGCTCGCGCAGTTCGAGAAACTCTGAAAGGGTAATCAGGTCGAGCGGTTTGTTGTCTTCAAGAATCGCTTTCACGCCCTCAAAGATTAGGCGATGCGGACGACTATAGAAATCTTTTGCAACGACACGTTCTGCTACAGTATCCCAACGCTCATTATCTAGAAGAAGGCCGCCAATGACAGACTGCTCTGCTTCTAACGAATGGGGAGGAACTTTTATCGCATCAACTTGTGCATCGTTAAACTTTTTGTTTCGATTATCTACTTTCGCTTCGGCCATGGGTCTGCTCAACAACTTGCTATAGATCGCTAATTATAACGAGAATGAAGCACTTGTCTGTACTTATGCATTACTTTGTCGAGTTCTAATGTAGAATTAACCTCTTGTTGACGGGATTCAATCAATTTGAATCTACTATTGCGTCGTTGGTTTCATCAATATAGAGGTAGTGAGTGTCTAAATTTTGGCTAATGAGTGCAGGTCTAATGAGCTCTATGCTCGCCTATGCCGATGATGAAGGACATAACAACACGGATATTGAACTTCCTTCCCCTTGGAGCTCTGAAGTTGAATTTGGCTACCAGTCACACAGTGGAAACTCAGACTCTCGCTCGCTCAATTCTCGCCTCAGTGCTGAATATGTCAAAGGTCGCCACCGGACTAACGGTGAGTGGAAGTACTATCTTTTATACAAAGATGGTGAAGAGGATAAGCGCCAATCAAGCTACAGTGCACAAAGCGACTATAAGTTGGGCCCTAAGTCCTACCTCTATGGCAGTTTCAAAGGTGTTGACTCGCGCTACAGCGCTTACTTTAAGGATTACACTTTATCTGGTGGTTTGGGTTATCAATTTGCCAACACGGAAACCTTCTTACTGGAGTTCGAATTTGGTCCCGGTTTTCGCTATCAAGAGCCCAACAAAGATGAGATAGACGATGACGACATCATCTTCCCGGATATCGTTCAGGAAGGGATATTTCGTGGCAATCTCAATACAAAATGGCAAGCGTTAGACAACCTAGCGGTGACTGCATCCGTGACTGTCGTTTCAGGGCGAAGTAATACCCGAACAGATACGGACTTAAGTATCTCTAATGACATTACAGAAACTATTGCTCTTAAATTAGCCTACTCGCGTCAATACCACGATAAAGTCCCAGAAGGGCTGTTTAAAGCAGACAGCATGTTTTCAGTCAATCTGCTGTTTGCCTTCTAACCTCAAAGACCCTGACTTTCCTATCCTACAGATATAAAAAAAGCACCTCTAAGAGGTGCTTTTAAAATACGTCTTGATACTGAATTACTCAGCAGCAACAACTTGTAGGTTAACTGACGCGAAAACTTCAGAGTGAAGTTGAACGCTGATCTCGAACTCACCGATGTTACGTAGTGCGCCTTCAGGAAGACGAACTTCGCTCTTAACCACTTCAACGCCAGCTGCAGTGATTGCATCAGCGATGTCGCGAGTACCGATAGAACCGAATAGTTTACCTTCGTCACCAGCTTTAGACGCTAGAACAACAGCTTCAAGAGCGTTGATCTTTTCAGCGCGTGCTTCTGCAGCAGCTAGTTGCTCAGCAGCTTTAGCTTCTAGTTCAGCACGACGTGCTTCGAACATTTCAACGTTAGCTTTAGTAGCCATAACTGCTTTACCTTGAGGGATAAGGAAGTTACGAGCGTAGCCAGATTTAACGTTTACAGTTTCGCCTAGAGCACCTAGTTTACCGATTTTATCAAGTAGAATAACTTGCATTGTTTAATTCCTCTTTATAAAACGAACCGATTACTGATGCTTGTCAGTGTACGGAAGTAGAGCTAGGTAGCGTGAACGCTTGATAGCGCGAGCTAGTTGACGTTGGTACTTAGCGCTTGTACCAGTGATACGGCTAGGTACGATTTTACCAGCTTCAGTGATGTAGTTTTTAAGAGTTGCTACGTCTTTGTAATCAATCTCTTGTACGCCTTCTGCAGTGAAACGGCAGAATTTACGACGACGGAAGAAACGAGCCATGGGCTATCTCCTGATCTTAAATTTGAGTAATGTTGTCGGCATGAAGCACTAATTTACCAACGCCATTTCGGCCGGTTTGATAAGTGACAAAGCCACCTACCTTAATGCTACTGCCTTGTACTAAATTCTGAGTTAATGCTTGTGACCTTTGCCCGCTAACAACAACCGGCATACGACAATAAACTTGTCTCGGTAAGTCAGCTTCGATAACAGTAGAGCGATGCTCTAGCCAAAATCGACAGTGTTCTATGCCACCTGGGCTTTTACTACGAATGGGCGGCTTGGCAATGGTGCCAGAGAGCTCCATTCGATTGGTCATAAGATTGATTACTCAGCAGCTGCTTCTGGCTTAGCTTCAGCACGCTCTTCGCGACGAGGAGCACGCTCTTCTTTCTGCTTAAGCATGATAGATTGCTCAGTGATAGCCGCTTTAGTACGCATGATCATGTTACGTAGAACTGCATCGTTGAAACGGAAAGCAGTTTCTAGCTCATCGATTACAGCTTGGTCAGCTTCAACGTTCATTAGAACGTAGTGAGCTTTGTGAAGCTTGTTGATTGGGTAAGCCAGTTGACGACGGCCCCAGTCTTCTAGACGGTGGATTTTACCGCCAGCTTCAGTGATTGAACCAGTGTAACGCTCGATCATGCCAGCAACTTGCTCGCTTTGATCTGGGTGCACCATGAATACGATTTCGTAATGACGCATTGGTTGCTCCTTACGGATTATTCAGCTTCCACAAATGGCCCGGTCGTCCAGAGGAAGCAAGGAACTAAAGAAAATTGACCGAGTTTTAAGGAGCACGAATAGTACAGAAAGAAAGCAGTTTAAGCAAGAGAAAAAGAAGGTCGCGAGTTTAACTCACCAATCTCAACAGCTTAGCCTAACTAGCCAATGTCAAATCAACGCCTCAAGAACCGAGATGACTCAACCTGACAACCATTAAGATAAAGTACCTATCTAGATAAAAGTATCATTAGTTCTTTTATCTACTAACCAATTGGCATAAATTTGACACCAAACCACCTTCACTTTTCATCACTAATATGGATAATGGCGACAAATTTCATTTGGTATGACTTCTTACCTATTGGTGATAATAATGAAGATACGCATGAACAGTGTTACCTACACTCTAGTAATCGCCCTATTTTTTACTCTGTTCCAAAACATTGCACTTTGGGAAAGAGTCAATTCAATCTTTGCCACTATGCCCGAGGCCTCATGGGGGCTAAAGCTCACACTGCCAATTGTTGTCTTGGCGATCATGAATGTCCTCTTTACTCTACTGACCTGGCCTTTGATCCATCGCCTTATCGTTAGCGTCATTATACTTATCTCCGCTGCTGCCACTTACGCGATGCATCAGTACGGGATCGTACTCAGCTATGGGATGATTGTCAGTGTTATAGAAACAGACACTCATGAAGCAACCAGTTACCTTTCTATGTCAGCCTTCATTTGGTACTTCGCTCTCGCGATCTTACCGCTACTGCTGCTTAGCCGAGTTAAGGTTGAATTCCGCCACATAGGAAAAGAGCTACTGCTAAAATTCGCAAGCTTAATGGTATCTGTTTTAATTGTTGCTTGTATCGCTTCGGTCTACTTTAAAGACTATGCATCGCTGCTACGCAACAACAGCGAGCTTGGATCGGCTTTAAACCCAACCAACTATATAACAGCCACAGCGCGCGTTGTGAACAAGCGCTGGTACGAAGCAAATCTACCTTATGTTCAAATAGGCACTGACGCTGTAAACCGCAACCAAGATAATCCGCGCAAAAACCTAGTCGTGTTAGTGATCGGAGAGACCTCCCGTGCAGAAAACTCCTCTTTTAATGGCTATGAAAAAGAAACCAATGCGTTTTTAGCCAAGCAAGAAGGTGTGATCAATTACCCTAACGTCACCTCTTGCGGTACCTGCACTGCGGTATCTGTGCCATGCATGTTCTCGAACATGACCAAATCCTCTTACAACGCTTCTAAAGCACGCCGACAAGATAGTGTCGTTGATATCCTCGATCATGCGGGTGTCGACGTGTTATGGAAGAACAACAATAGTGGTTGTAAAGGTACGTGCGACCGTATTACTTATATTAATGGCCACGAACAAGTAAAAGTGCAAGAGAAGTATTGTCAGTGGGGAACTTGCTTTGACGGGATTCTGCTTGAAGGGTTAGATGAGCACATTAACTCACTGGATACCGACGGAGTTATTGTCCTGCACCTACTTGGTAGTCACGGGCCAACCTACTATAAGCGCTACCCTGAAGAATTTAGAAAGTTTACTCCAACCTGTGATACGGCGGACATCCAAAATTGTAGCCTAGAAGAGTTGATGAACACATATGACAACTCTCTGCTTTACACCGATTACCTACTTAGCCAGTTAATCGACAAGCTAAAATCACATGACGACAAGTTCAACACTGCGATGCTGTACGTCTCTGACCACGGTGAGTCTTTAGGTGAGAATGGTGTCTATCTCCATGGTATGCCGGCATCTATTGCACCCAAACATCAAACTCATGTTCCTATGATTACCTGGATGTCAGACAAATTTGTCACTAAACACCAGCTTGATGAACAATGTATGCAGAAAGTATCGAATGAAAAGCTATCTCATGATAACTTCTTCCACTCTGTATTGGGCTTGATGGATATTACGACCAGCGAGTACAACGCAGAGCTTGATATATTTGCCACTTGTTTAACCCAAGGAGAAAACCAATGAAGCCAGGTGCAACCGGTATCAAACGAATTATTGACGCTACTGGTTACTCAATAAAAGGGTTAACGGCAGCATGGCGTTACGAAGCTGCATTTCGCCAAGAGGTGATATTGCTGATCATCATGGCAACGGCGACCTTTTTCCTGCCTGTGACAAAACTTGAACAAGTGGTCATGATCGCAACGCTGTTTATTGTGGTTTTGGTTGAATTGCTTAACTCGGCGATAGAAGCGGTTGTTGACCGCGTAGGCTCTGAGTATCACGAGCTCAGCGGACGCGCGAAGGATATCGGCTCTGCTGCTGTATTTGTTGCTCTCTCTTTGGTGGTAGTCACTTGGGGTCTGATATTATTTGGCTAACCAAAGTATAAAATCCCTGACTAAATGAAGTGACCCCCAATAGTTGGACAGCAACTATTGGGGATCTTTTTATCTCTGCAAAGATGTAATCAATCTTCATCCTCATCGACATATTGCGCTTGTAGGTAGTTCTGAATACCTGTCATATCAATCAAGCCAAGTTGTGTCTCAAGCCAATCAACATGCTCTTCTTCGTCTTCTAGGATATCTTGGAACAGATCGCGAGAGACGTAATCGTGAATGTCTTCCGCATAAGCAATAGCGTTTTTCAGATCTGGAATTGCTGCCATCTCTAGTTTTAAATCGCACTCAAGCATCTCTTTGGCATCTTCACCAATCATCAGCTTCCCGAGATCTTGCATATTCGGTAGCCCTTCAAGGAACAGAATTCGTTCGATCAAATGATCCGCATGTTTCATTTCATCAATTGATTCGTGATATTCCTTGTCAGCTAAATGCTTAAGACCCCAGTCTTTATACATTCGTGCGTGGAGAAAGTATTGGTTGATAGCGATGAGCTCATTACCGAGCACTTTATTGAGATGTTGGATTATGATTGGATCGCCTTTCATGACATAAGCCCTCCTCTTTGGCTCTTATAAATCTAGTTCCAAATGAGAAGGTGTCAAAAAGCTCAGCGATAAATTAGCTGGCTTGTTTCACTTGTAAGTACGCTGTTTCGGCTAAAATTTCTTTGGTCATCTTAATGCACTTACCACATTGGCTACCCAATGCCGTACATTTTTTAATTCCTTTGATATCAGTTACGCCTTCATCAATCGCTAACTTCCTAATTTTCTTGTCTGAAATCCCATGACAAAGACATACGAACATAAAAATACTTCCACTTACTACTTGCGAGAATAAATATAAACAAGAATTGTTATCGTTACTAGTTGTATTGAAGAAATAACCAGAACATTTTGTTATATCGTTTTAGTGTGAGATGACGAGTTTCAAAGACTTAAACTGTAGAGAAACAAGTGTAGAAAAATGAAGACGTCTTTTCAGTGAGTTAGAGAAGTTAAAGCGAATCAAGCCTTATAACCAAAAACGATAAAGGGAAGCCGAAGCTTCCCTTTCTCTAATGCGCGTTCTTCAAAAAAGAAGAAGTGTGCAAGATTTCAAATAATTCCGAAGAATTAGTCGAAGATCTTAGCAACAACACCAGCACCAACTGTACGGCCACCTTCGCGGATTGCGAAACGTAGACCTTCGTCCATCGCGATTGGAGCGATTAGTTCAACAGTCATCTTGATGTTATCGCCTGGCATTACCATTTCTACGCCTTCTGGTAGCTCGATGTTACCAGTTACGTCAGTTGTACGGAAGTAGAACTGTGGACGGTAGCCTTTGAAGAATGGAGTGTGACGACCACCTTCATCTTTAGACAGTACGTATACTTCTGACTCAAACTTAGTGTGTGGGTTGATTGACTTAGGAGCAGCTAGTACTTGACCACGCTCTACTTCGTCACGCTTAGTACCACGTAGAAGTGCACCAACGTTCTCACCCGCACGACCTTCGTCTAGAAGCTTACGGAACATTTCAACACCAGTACATGTTGTTACTGTTGTCTCTTTGATACCAACGATTTCTACTTCGTCACCTACAGTTAGGATACCGCGCTCGATACGACCAGTTACTACTGTACCACGACCTTGGATAGAGAATACGTCTTCGATAGGCATTAGGAATGGCTGATCGATTGCACGCTCTGGCTCTGGGATGTAAGAATCTAGTGCTTCTGCAAGCTCAACGATCTTGTCTTCCCACTGCTTCTCGCCGTTTAGTGCGCCAAGTGCAGAACCTTGGATAACTGGTAGGTCATCACCTGGGAAGTCGTACTCAGATAGAAGTTCACGAACTTCCATTTCTACTAGTTCTAGTAGCTCTTCATCGTCAACCATGTCACATTTGTTCATGAATACGATGATGTATGGGATACCAACCTGACGGCCTAGTAGGATGTGCTCACGAGTTTGTGGCATTGGGCCATCTGTCGCAGCAACAACTAGGATACCACCGTCCATCTGTGCAGCACCTGTGATCATGTTTTTAACATAATCCGCGTGTCCTGGACAGTCTACGTGTGCGTAGTGACGAGTTGGAGTGTCGTACTCAACGTGAGAAGTTGCGATTGTGATACCGCGCTCACGCTCTTCTGGAGCGTTATCGATAGATGCGAAGTCTTTCGCTTCACCGCCGTACACTTTAGCTAGAGTAGTACAGATTGCAGCAGTTAGAGTTGTTTTACCGTGGTCAACGTGGCCGATAGTACCAACGTTAACGTGCGGTTTAGTACGTTCAAATTTTTCTTTAGACACGATCGTGTTCCTTCCTAGTTATGATTCGCCACGATCCGAATTGATCGAGACGCGCCAGAATTTGCTATTTTATGCGCCAACGCATGTCAGCGCAATATTTGGACGCATTGATCTTTAAAAAAAGCTAGACTTTTTTTCAGTTCAAGGCGTTTATACGTAACCACGGTCCGCCATGATTTTATCTGCAAAGTTTTTCGGTACTTCAGCGTACTCGTTAAACTCCATAGAGTAAGACGCACGGCCCTGAGTTGCAGAGCGAAGATCCGTTGCGTAACCAAACATCTCAGATAGTGGTACTTGAGCGCGGATGATCTTAATACCAGCCACACCATCGTCCATACCTTCGATCATACCGCGACGGCGGTTAAGGTCACCAACAACATCACCCATCCAATCTTCAGGAGTGGTTACTTCAACATTCATCATTGGCTCAAGAAGAACAGGCTGTGCTTCTAATGAACCCTTCTTGAATGCCATCGAGCCAGCGATCTTAAACGCCATCTCGTTAGAGTCAACATCGTGGTAAGAACCATCAAACAGAGTGGCTTTAATATCTAGCACAGGATAACCCGCTAGAACACCGCTGTTCATTTGCTCTTCGATACCTTTCGCTACCGAGCTGATGTATTCCTTAGGAACAACACCACCCACAATTTCGTCAACAAAGACAAAACCTTCGCCAGGTTCAGATGGCTCCAGTTTGATCCATACGTGACCATACTGACCACGACCACCAGATTGACGTACAAATTTACCTTCAACTTCCGCGCTGCCACGGATTGTTTCACGGTACGCAACCTGAGGTTTACCAACATTACAGTCAACGCTGAATTCACGTTTCATACGATCAACGATGATATCTAGGTGAAGCTCACCCATACCTGAGATCAGTGTCTGACCTGTTTCGTCGTCCGTTTCTACGCGGAATGATGGATCTTCTGCCGCTAGTTTACCTAGAGCAATACCCATCTTCTCTTGATCGGCAACAGAGCGAGGCTCTACCGCGATCTGAATTACCGGATCAGGGAACTCCATGCGTTCCAGAATCACTTTGTGGTTCTGGTCACATAGCGTGTCACCTGTTGTCACGTCTTTAAGGCCGATTGCTGCTGCAATATCGCCCGCGCGAACTTCTTTAATTTCGTCACGCTTGTTTGAGTGCATCTGTACGATACGACCAAAGCGTTCTTTCTTCTGCTTCACAGAGTTGTAGACTGCGTCGCCAGAGTTCACCACACCAGAGTAAACACGCATAAAGGTCAGCGTACCTACGAATGGGTCAGTTGCGATCTTGAATGCTAATGCTGAGAACGGTTCGTTGTCGTCTGCATGACGCTCAACTTCTTTCTCGTTGTCATCCACACCTTTAATCGCTGGAACGTCGATTGGTGATGGCAAGAATTCAACCACTGCATCGAGTACCGCTTGAACACCTTTGTTCTTGAACGCACTACCACAAGTGGCCAGTACGATTTCGTTATTTAGTGTGCGTGTACGCAGTGCTTGCTTGATTTCAGCTTCCGTTAGTTCGCCTTCTTCAAGATACTTGTCCATTAGCTCTTCGCTAGCTTCTGCCGCTGACTCAACTAGGTTGTTGTGCCACTCTTCAGCAAGCTCTTGCATGTCTGCTGGAATCTCTTCGTAAGTGAAGGTTGTACCTTGGTCAGCTTCACTCCAGTTGATCATCTTCATCTTGATTAGGTCAATCACACCCTTGAAGTCATCTTCCGCACCAACGTTAAGTTGGATAGGAACAGGGTTCGCACCAAGACGGTTTTTGATTTGATCAACAACGCGTAGGAAGTCAGCACCTGCACGGTCCATTTTGTTAACAAATACCATACGAGGAACGTGGTACTTGTCAGCTTGACGCCATACAGTTTCAGATTGAGGTTCAACACCCGATGAACCACAGAACACAACAACAGCACCATCAAGTACGCGCAGTGAACGCTCTACTTCGATCGTGAAATCAACGTGTCCAGGAGTATCGATAATGTTGATGCGGTGGTCTTGGAATTGTGCATCCATACCACGCCAGAAAGTAGTGGTTGCCGCAGAGGTGATTGTGATACCACGCTCTTGCTCCTGCTCCATCCAGTCCATGGTAGCAGCGCCATCGTGAACTTCACCGATTTTATGAGAAAGACCAGTATAGAACAGAATACGTTCACTTGTGGTTGTTTTACCTGCGTCTACGTGAGCGACGATACCAATATTACGGTAGCGCTCAATAGGTGTTTTACGAGCCACGATTGAATCCTCTTGAATTAGGGACTATTGCTATTTCTAGGCAGTTTTTATCCATAATAGACCAATTTTCACAGGCCCTAGATATAGCAATAGTTCCTAGGCTTGCGCATAGGAACTAGAGTAGCGCCGCGAGGGTTCCCGCGGCACTGAAAGGTATTACCAACGGTAATGTGCGAACGCTTTGTTTGCGTCAGCCATGCGGTGAACGTCTTCACGTTTCTTAACCGCAGTACCTTTGTTCTCAGACGCGTCTAGCATTTCAGCAGCTAGGCGTTGAGCCATAGATTTTTCACCACGCTTGCGCGCAGCTTCAACCAACCAACGCATAGCAAGTGCGTTACGGCGAACCGGACGTACTTCTACAGGTACTTGGTAAGTTGAACCACCTACACGGCGAGATTTAACCTCTACCGCTGGGCGAACATTTTCAAGAGCTTCTTCAAATACAGCTAAGTGATCTTTACCAGATTTCTCAGCCATTGCATCTAGTGCAGTGTAAACAATTTTCTCTGCAGTAGATTTCTTACCGTCAACCATTAGGATGTTAACGAATTTTGCCAGCAGTTCAGATTTGAACTTTGGATCTGGAAGGATCTTACGCTGACCGATGACGCGACGACGTGGCATGGATTTTCTCCGTTGTCTTCTTCAGGTTATCCAAAACTTTTCAGTTTCTTCAAAAATTAAAAATAATTTAGTGTTTGGCCTTACTTAACGGATACCATTAAGATTTTGGACGCTTAACACCGTACTTAGAACGACCTTGCTTACGGTCGTTAACGCCAGCACAGTCTAGTGCGCCGCGAACTGTGTGGTAACGTACACCCGGAAGGTCTTTTACACGACCGCCACGGATTAGAACAACTGAGTGCTCTTGAAGGTTGTGACCTTCACCACCGATGTACGAAGTCACTTCGAAGCCGTTCGTTAGACGAACACGACATACTTTACGAAGTGCTGAGTTAGGTTTTTTAGGTGTAGTAGTGTAAACACGAGTACATACACCACGTTTTTGTGGACACGCTTCTAGTGCAGGCACGTTGCTTTTAACAACTTGCTTTGCACGAGGCTTACGTACCAACTGGTTAATAGTTGCCATTAACTAGCTCCTGATTTACTTGAAAGTAAGCTTTGTGAAAAATCTATCCCTAACTGCCAGTGGCACTTAGGGACGCAAAATTCTATTCAGAGGTGAGAGGTGTGTCAAGAAATATACGGATCTTTTTTGCTCAATTTTGGCGAAATAAGTGTAAAAGGAAAACGACACGGGATAGTGGGGAAATGAAACTATTCCCACGTAACAGAATTGGGCTGTTCAACGGTCAGTTCAACAAAGCCTTCAAAGTCCACTCGAACAATAGAAGGACTGATTCGATTGGCAATACCACGTGCCTCAATATCAGCCTCTAGCACAGAGGTCTTGAGCCCTTTCACACGAGGAAAAGCAAGGTGCTGCGGGTTTGCGGCATAGACGGCTTGCTCCACCAGCAGCACTTTATCTGTTTCAGTAGCCACTCGGCTCACTTCTTCTAGTGCTTGAACCGTTTTAACGATATGTAACATAGAACACCTAAAAGGTAAGGACTTTATCTGCTTGATGTAGTTGAGCACTCAGCGCTAATGGATCAAGTGGCTGAGCCGCAATGACTAAGTCAGCTTGTGCTAGCCCTCTTTCTGATAACGAGGTCTCGCATACATAGACCTGCTCGATGTCATAAAGGTCAAATAGCTTCATCATTGGTGAATAGTCTTTACTGAGAATTTCAGCGGTTTGCTGGCCAAGCAACAATTGATAAACGCCATCGCCCATAAATACGACGCTAATGTCTTCACAGTACGCCGAAGCCGCAAGCAGTGCATCAACCCCTTCACGTCCTGCTGACGAACTATGAGGCGCACTACGGAATAGATAAGTTAGTTGACTCAAAACTGTACCACTCGATCTTGAACTAACATCGCCTCAGCCAAACTGCCAAGCCCAGCTTGATGAAAGCCTTCTGCTAAGTTGCTTTGTACCAAGCCATGCTGATTCGCTTCATCTTGGCTTACCACACCTCGACGCAGGGCTGCCGCAACACAGGTTTCCAAACGCACATCGTGCTCAGTTGCGAGTGTTTGCCATGCCTTTACTAAATCGAACTCATCATTGGCTGGCACTGTGAGCGCACTGCCATTGGTGACACCATCTTGATAGAAAAACACGCTGACCAATGAATGCCCTTTCGCAATCAGCGCCTTCGCGAACTGATATGCGCTTCTCGCGGACTGACTGCCGTAAACGGGACCATTCACCACCAAGGTGTAAGTCAAACCACTCACTTTTCGTCATCCTCAGTTTTGCGCTGACGAATATAAAGGTAAACGGTGTGCTTAGAGATATTAAGGCGATCAGCAACACGGTTAATCGCATCTTTAATGTCAAAGATACCCTTGTCGTATAGCTCCATCACAATCTGACGATTCTTAGTATTGTTCGAGACGGATTTGTCAGCATTGATTTCTTCAATGGTGCGTTCAACGGTTTGGTCAACGAGTTCTTCAACATCGCTAGCGAAGTTAACCGATGATGCCGCTTGTTTTGCTTCTTCAGTCGGCATAAAAGACTGGAGCACTTGGGAGAATGGTGCGTCAAGATTGACGTTCACACATAGCAGACCAATCACGCGATTTTCCCCATTACGGATGGCTACCGTAATAGATTTCATCAGCACTCCACCCTTCGCGCGAGTAAAGTAAGAACGAGAGAAGTTTCTTTCCGAGCCTTCAATATCACGCAGCATTTTCAATGCTAAGTCTGTGATCGGAGAACCGACCTGACGACCCGTGTTTTCACCATTGGCAATTTTAATCGCCGAAGTATTAAGATCTTCAAGTGAGTGGAGAACGATTTCACAAAACGGGCCAATTAGGCTCGCAATGCCATCGACGACTGCTTCATAAGATCTCAGAATGATTTTGTCATGCTCACTAAATGGCATCACATTGACAGATTCCATTTCGAGCAACATATCCGTGTTTACTGTTTCTGTAGTTGTCACTTCTTTAAGCCTTAGCGCGAAAAATCAACAAATTGGTGTAAGTTTATCAGAAATTTTGATAAGCACACCTAGCTAACCCACTATCTAGTGATTTAGGACAAAAAATTGCTTTATTACATTGTGCAATTTCTCGCAATAAAAAAGGTCTGGCAAAAACCAGACCTTTTAGAATCAGTGATTAAGGCTTACTGAACCGCTTCTTCACCGTTATCGATTTTTAGTAGCTCAACTTCAAATACTAGTGTTGAGTTAGCTGGAATCGTTGGCGTATCTTGTTCACCGTACGCAAGCTCTGGCGGGATGACAAACTTGAACTTAGAACCAACAGGCATTAGTTGAACGCCTTCTGTCCAACCAGGGATAACGCGGTTTAGTGGGAAAGTCGCTGGTTCACCACGGTCGTATGAGCTATCGAACTGAGTACCGTCGATCAACGTACCTTTGTAGTGTACTTGAACCGTATCGGTATCTTTTGGCTGCTCACCTTCAGCAGGGGTCATTACTTGGTAAAGTAGACCAGTGTCAGTCTTCTTAACACCTTCTTGCTTTTCAAACTCAGCGCGGAAATCAGCACCTTCTTGCTTAGCAGCCGCTGCTTTTTCAGCCGCTTGCTTTTGCATTGTTTCAGCAACACGCTTGTCTAGTGCTTCTAGTGCAGCGCGAGTTTCTTCTTCGTTAAGCTCTGGGTTACCAGCAAATACGTGCTCAATACCTTTAAGAACAAGATCTTTATTTAGCGTGATGCCAATTTCGTTTGGCTTGTCTAGGCTAGTGCTTAGGTAGTTAGCAAAAGAGACACCAATCGCGTATGCCGCTTTGTCATCTTCTGTTGCAAAAGAAACCGTCTTAGCTGTTTCTGCTTGCACTTGCTCTGCCGCTGGCGCTGTTTCTGCTTTTGGTTCTTCTTCTTTTTGACAGCCAACAGCGAGTGCAACAGTTGCAGCAAGCAGTGACACTTTAAAAATCGATTTCATTTAACTCTCCAATTGAGACTTTTGTCTTTGTGCACAAATCTTTAAGAAACACTGGTACACATTTGAATGTTGTACCAATATAACCAATATGCGTCTTAATTAAACGTAAACAAGCGGATATTTGGACTTAATGCGTATAATTTTTAACTCAATAATCATCACTATTGTCATTACAGCGTTAAATGGGTGTTTTTTCTCCGCTCAAGACAGCCAGCGATGGACTATCGAACCTAAAGGCACCACCAGCTTTGCATTAAGCCGCGATGCTCGTTTCGCCCTTCTTTACTCTAAAGAACACCAACTTGTTTTATGGGATCTGGATGAAAGCCAAGAGCTCGCTTCATTGGGCGCTCAAGATCCCCAATCTAGTACCGTTTCACGTATCCGAATTTCAGATAATGGCCGTTTCGCGGTAACCGCAACACAAATCAACTTCGCAGTCTGGGACTTGGCTTGGACACAAGCTGAAGGACTTTGGTCAATTTCCGACGGCTTGATCCGCGATGTTGATATTGCCAGTAATGGCGATCAAGTACTGCTTGGTCTATCCAATGGCAAAGCCATCTACGTCAACTTAGTCACCGGTCGCCGCTTAGAGTTCCTTGCCCACAATGAAAAAGTCAATTCGGTTGCCCTTTCTCCCAACGGGCGGTTTGCTCTCTCAGGCGGCAATGACTACAAAGCGCATCTGTGGGATACCAATACTGGACAGATATTAAAAACCTTTGAACATGAACAGCGGGTGAACCGAGTCGCCCTGCAGCGCGACGGCAAATACGCTTTCACTTCTGACGGGGGGAACCAAGCGATTATCTGGGATCTCACCACTGGAGAAGAAATGTCTCGACTACGTAGCTTCTCTCGCCAGCTGATTTTCTCAACTGCTCGCTTTTCTGATGATGGTCAATACCTTGTTACCGGAACCCCATCGAGCCGTATCATGGTTTGGGATACTCACACAGGTAAGCGAGTTGATGGATTTGAAGCTGAACCACTAAAAGATACTCGCCCTCCACGCGCAGTGGTGTATGATGCAGCCTTTGATAGCCAAAACCGAGTGATCTCGGGGACATCGGCTGGTATCGCCCAAGCTTGGGATGTGGATTATTAACAGCAAAGATCAGTGAGCCATGACAGAAAAGCGAGTTGAACAATTAGAAAGCCGCGTGAATGACCTAGAGTGTCAATTGGCTTTCCAAGAGCAGACCATTGAAGAGTTGAACGATGCGCTTAGTCAGCAGCAATTGTTGATCTCAAAAATGCAGGACCAGATGAAATACGTGGTAGGTAAAATGAAAAACATGGATGCCTCAAACGTGGAAAACCCTGCCAATGAGCCGCCACCACCTCACTACTAAGCTCTACAAACTAGCCAAATACATAAGCAATTACGGCTCCAGCGACCACTAAACAGCCACCAATTCGACGTAGCTGATTGTCCGGCTGTTGACTGAGTTGAGCGACCATATTGCGCCAACCGTTGGGAGCGATCAGTGGGCCAAGTCCTTCAACAATAAGTACTAGGCCAAAGGCGAGCCATAAAGAGTTCGACATAGATTTCCTACCATAAAAAAAATAAAGGCTCCATTAAGGAGCCTTTATACTATCAGAGTTTATTTACTTCGCTTCTGCGCCAGTTGCGTTATTCATGTACTGGAAGAAGTCACTCTTCGGATCCAGTACTAGGATATCGCTCTTATCGCTGAATGATTTCTCGTAAGCTTTAAGAGAACGCATAAAGCTAAAGAATTCTGGGTCTTTGTTGTAAGCATCTGAGTAGATTTTCGCAGATTTCGCATCCGCTTCACCTCGTGTTACACGTGCAGTCTTGTCTGCTTCTGCTAGAACTGTTGCCACTTCTAGATCAGCTTGTGCTCGGATAACTTCTGCCTTCTCACGACCTTGAGAACGGTGCTTACGCGCAACAGATTCACGCTCAGCTCTCATTCGGCGGTAGATAGACTCACTGATTTCGTCAGGTAGGTTGATTTTCTTCATACGGAAATCAACGATCTCAACACCCAAGTCTTTCATTGCACTATCTGTAGTGCCGACAAGAACGTTCTCCATAATTTGGTCACGCTCACCGTCCACTTCTAGCGCTTCTAAAGCTGCTTCAGTTGTCACTTCTTCGCTGTCTGCACTGTCAGGAAGTACATCTTTGTTACGCGGGCCAGAAACAATCTGCTTGATCTCACGAGCACCAATTTCAGAACGTAGTACGTCGGTGACTTTACGTTCAAGTAGCGCTTCCGCTGTCAACGTATTACCACCACCAGTGGTTAGGTAGTAACGACCGAAGTCTGAAATACGCCACTTAACGTAAGTATCGATCAGCACGTCTTTTTTCTCAGACGTTACGAAACGGTCAGAACGGCTATCCATTGTTTGGATACGCGCATCTAGCGTTTTCACACGATCGAATAGCGGCATCTTAAAATGCAAGCCTGGCTCGTAGATTCTTGATACGCCGTTATCATCAAGAACACGACCAAATCGAATCACCAATCCACGCTCGCCTTCTTGAATGACAAAGACTGACATTAGCAGTAGAACAATGGTAACGACTAATACAGGGATCATTAACTTACGCATTCTTAATATCTCCCTTGACGTGAACCAGTTGAACGAGATTGCGAGTCTGAAGTTGTCTCATTTGCCTGAGTCTCTAGCTCAATTTGATCGTATGCAGAAGAAGACTTCGTGCTACGTTTAGTTTGAGTCTTACCTTCACCAGCCAACTTATCGATTGGCAAGTAAAGCAGGTTGCCACTTGATTCAGAATCAATCAGAACCTTAGAAGTGCTACTGTAGACTTCTTCCATCGTGTCTAGGTATAGACGGTTACGAGTAACTTCAGGAGCTGCTTGGTATTCAGGAAGTAGCTTCTCAAACTGCGCTACTTGACCAAGTGCTTCATTCACTACGCGCTCCGAGTAACCCAATGCTTCTTTCTTCAAACGCTCAGCTCGACCTGTCGCTTTTGGAAGAATGTCGTTACGGTAAGCTTCTGCTTCACGCTCAAAACGCTCTTCATCCTCACGCGCTGCGATAGCATCATCGAATGCGTCTTTAACTTGCTCAGGTGGACGTGCAGACTGGAAGTTGACATCAACAATGACGACACCCATATCGTAGCTGTCTACGATTTCATTTAACGTTTCCTGAGTACTTTGACGAATTTGCTGACGACCAGTCGTCAGGATGCTATCCATCAGAGAGTCACCAATCACTGCACGAAGCGCAGAGTCGGTCGCTTGGCGTAAGCTGTCGTCTGCGTTGGTTACGCGGAATAGGTATTTGTACGGGTCAGCAACACGGTACTGAACATCCATCGCAACCGTAACTACGTTTTCATCTTTAGTCAGCATTAGACCTGATGAACGCAGTGAGCGAATCGCCTGTACGTTAACCGGTGACACTTCATCAATGAAGCGCGGACGCCAGTTTAGACCAGGATCGACAACGCGATCATATTTACCGAGACGTAGCACTACACCACGCTCTGCTTCGCCGATAGTGTAAAAGCCAGCGAAGAACCAAATTGCTATTGCGATTGCTGCGATAACACCAAAACCTAGTGCTCCGCCGCCGCCAATAGACGATCCTTTACCGCCTTTGCCACCACCAAACTTTCCACCCAGTTTCTGACTCAGTTTATTAAACACTTCGTCTAAGTCTGGCGGTCCTTGATCACGGCCACCTTTGTTACCACGATTGTTATTACCCCAAGGGTCATTATCGCGGCCATTGTTGCCGTTGTTATTACCAGGCTCATTCCACGCCATTAGAAAGCTCCATCATTTGATATGACGTTATACTGTAGCAGTCATTTAAGTAACTATAAAGTCACGTAAAACTGCCCCTTCTCTTTTTTCAAGTCTAGACCAATCCACTTGTTGCATGCGAACATTAATCAACAAGTTACCTTCCTGGTCATATTCTTCTCGTTGAATACATTTCATCTGGAAGAATGTACTACGAATTCGCCCTTGATGTTGTGGCGGGATTCGCAATTGATACTGAACCATTTGACTCGCGAGACGCTCCGTCAACGCATCAAACAGCAGCTCAATACCTATGCCTTCCATTGCAGAAACCCAAACTGCGCGAGGAATTCCTTCCTCATCACGTTCTATACGAGGTTTCTGGTCTTCTAGATTATCAATCTTGTTCATGACAACCAGAGACGGTACCTCGTGGGCATCGATCTCTTCTAGTACTTCATGAACAGCTTGAATATTCTCACGAAAACGGTCGTCGCTGGCATCTACAACATGTAACAAAATGTCAGCTTCTTGAGTTTCTTGCAGTGTTGCTTTAAATGCAGCAACAAGATCGTGCGGAAGATGACGAATAAACCCTACCGTATCGGCTAAGATCGCCGGGCCAACATCTGCTAGCTCAATTTTACGTAAAGTTGGGTCTAGCGTGGCAAACAGCTGGTCTGCGGCGTAAACACCTGCTTCAGTAATACGGTTAAATAGGGTCGACTTACCTGCGTTGGTATAACCAACTAAAGAAACAGTCGGGATTTCCGCTCGATTTCGAGCACGGCGACCTTGTTCACGCTGTTTAGCCACTTTCCCTAAACGGCGCAGTATCGCTTTAATACGATCACGCAATAGACGTCGGTCAGTTTCTAACTGAGTTTCACCTGGACCACGTAAACCGATACCACCTTTCTGTCTTTCAAGGTGCGTCCAGCCGCGGATCAATCGGGTTGAGATATGGCGAAGCTGAGCAAGCTCAACCTGCAATTTACCTTCATGAGTTCGGGCGCGTTGAGCAAAAATATCAAGGATCAGACCTGTACGGTCAACCACACGACACTTACACAACTGTTCGAGGTTACGTTCTTGGGCAGGAGAGAGGGCGTGATTAAAAATCACAATATCAGCGCCAGATAACTGCACAGCCTGTGCAATCTCTTGAGCCTTACCCTCTCCGACATAGTATTTAGGGTGTGGAGACTGGCGACTTCCAGTTACAACTTGTAACGCAGAAACGCCAGCTGAAGAGACCAACATCTCAAACTCGCTGAGATCTTCCCACTCCCCTTCTTGCGTGAAGTTGATATGAACAAGTACGGCTCGCTCACCGGCTTCATAACGGTCAAACAAGCAATCAACTCCTTACAAACAAATATGGTAATTCAGAGAATTAATCTTCTGATTTCTCTTGCTGACGATCACCTTGTGGACGATCACCGCTGTGGTGGCTCACTGGACGAGCAGGAACTACCGTAGAAATAGCGTGCTTGTACACCATCTGGTTAACAGTGTTTTTCAGCAAGATAACAAACTGATCAAATGATTCGATCTGACCTTGTAGTTTAATTCCGTTTACAAGGTAGATAGATACTGGAATACGTTCGCGACGTAATGCATTTAAGAATGGGTCTTGTAGAGATTGCCCCTTAGCCATTTTTATTTTCCTTATTTTGTAATTTTGTTTTAGTTATTTAGCTAGTGGTGCGCTGCATTAAAAGATGCGGCCTTTGCTCTGAGCTAAACGAATAAAATAACACCCTGTCGCTACTTGTTATGACGACTTTGAAGCGAAATTTCAAGTAACAGATCCTTTACAGGGCACATTCACGCAAAAGCGATCACATTATACACAGCTAAAACCTTCAGATGCTATGGCATTTGAGACAGTTTCTAGCGCGTGTTCAATGTTTTCACTATCTAACCAAGTTAAATCATCCCAGCTGCGTAACCAGGTGATTTGTCGCTTGGCCAATTGACGGGTTGCACAGACGCCCTTAAAAATGGCTTCATCTAACGTGCAGTTCCCATCCAAATAGTCCCACATCTGCCTATAACCTACACAACGAATCGAAGGTAGATCTGGGTGAAGATCGTCGCGAGCATATAGCGCACGCATTTCATCTTCAAAACCCGCTTCGATCATCTTCTCGTAGCGCAGCTCAATTCGGCGATGGAGCTCTGCCCTTTCCTTGGGAGCTATTGCAAACTGTTTAACTCGGTACGGCAGGCTTTCGCCCTTAGTTTGAGTTAACTCAGTAAGAGTTTTACCTGAAATTCGATAAACTTCCAATGCCCTAGACAATCTTTGTGGATCATTCGGGTGGATTCGCTCTGCTGAGACAGGATCAATCTCTTTTAACTGATCGTGTAATTTATCCCAACCCAAAGCTAATGCTTCTTGCTCTATCTGTTGGCGAATTTCAGTATCTGCGGCTGGTAGTGGCGATAGCCCTTCCAGTAACGCTTTGTAGTAAAGCATGGTGCCACCGACGAGTAGTGGGATCTTGCCTTGCTCTACAATTTTATTCATTTCATTCAGCGCATCACGACGAAAATCAGCAGCAGAATAGGCTTCACTAGGATCAAGAATATCGATCAAGCGATGCGGCGCTTGGGCTTGTTCCTCGGCATCAGGTTTTGCCGTACCAATATCCATTCCTTTGTAGATCAGTGCTGAATCAACTGAAATGATCTCTACCGGGAATTTCTGGCGTAAACGAATCGCAAGATCCGTTTTTCCTGACGCTGTTGGCCCCATTAAAAATAGAGCTAAAGGTAATTCTGTGTTGTTCATAATTCTAACGCTGCAATCGTTGCAGAAAAGTCTACTGGCTTAACAAAGGTTTGGTCACTAAGTGGAAGTCTTCCTTGCCACAATTGCTCTACATCAGCAATGATCTGGATGGCTTCCGACAAAGTGTAGTCACTTTTTACCTGAGTAATATGATCACTAAGCCATTTTGCTAACTGGGTATGTGACAGCGGCTGTGAAGCGGCTTGACACGAGACCGCGTAAGATAGCAGATCTGGCACCAGTTGTTGCAAGTTTTGTTGCCTCAAAGGTTGGGGCACGCCCATAACCATCAGCGCCTTATTACCGCGTGCTTTTAGCTCAATGCCAAATGTATCTAGCGTTGGCTGAAGCGCTTGCGCAACTTCGAGCAGAGCATCATCTAACTTAACCGACAAAGGAACCAATAACGGTTGGCTTTTTAAATTACGTTCGCGAGTCGACAATTGACCATTGATCCGAAGCCACTCCGCTTTAGCAAGGTTGACCAAACGCGTACCTTGCTTATCTGCCATCACAAGATACCGACCTTGTACGACATGGATTGCTTTTCCTAACGATTCGACAACCTGAACATCAACTTGTTCATTCGAAATCGTCTTTGCCGCTGGGATTTGCGCTTTTTCCGCTTCTGCGATCTCCGGAGTTTGGAGTAATTCCTGATAGGCTTTTACTTCCTGCTTACTCGGTGCAGGTTCGCTATAGCGCTCAGTGACTCTTGGCTTGTTTAGCGGGCGAGATTCTTGCCATTCATGTCTTGGCTGCGCTTCACGCACACTCTCTCGACTTTCGCCATAATCGGCTTTACCGGGATAAGAAGGCACTGACTCAATTGCGCGATATTCTTGCTGAGAAGTACGATTTGCCACTTCACGAGGTGCAGAAATTGGCTCTGGCTCATCCGATGGATTTGATGGCTGCTCTACATGGAATGCAGACGCGGTTTGTTCTGGCTTATCAATATGGGCACTTTGAGCCAAGGCATCACTCAACGCTTGATAGATAAAGTCATGCACAAGACGCGCTTGATGGAAGCGAACTTCATGCTTGGCAGGATGTACATTGACATCGACTTGATGTGGGTCGAGTTCGATAAAGAGCACATATGTCGCAAACTGATCGGGGCGCAGGCTAGTCTCATAGCTTTGGCGAATCGCGTGATTGATCAGTTTGTCACGCATCATACGGCCATTAACGTAACAGTATTGCAGATCGCTTTGCTGACGAGCACCCTCTGGCGTGGTGATCCAACCATGCAGCTTGAGCCCCTGATGCTCTAGCTCTATTTTGAGCATGTTACGCACAAAGGCATTACCACACACTGCTGCAATACGCTTTTCTGCCTGTGCCTCAGTTTTCGCCGCGCGATACTGTTTAATGAGTTTACCGTTGTGTCTGAGATTGATCGTAACGTCGAAGCGGCTAAGCGCAATCCGTTTCAATAACTCATCTATATGGGTAAATTCGGTTTTCTCTGTACGCAGAAACTTGCGCCTCGCTGGCGTATTGAAGAACAGATCAAGCACTTCAACCGTGGTACCAATAGGATGGGCAGCAGGCTGAAGCTTAACCTGCATCTCGCGGCCTTCACTGTACGCTGACCAAGCTTGCTCTTGTGTCGCGGGTCGTGAGGTCATGGTTAAACGGGCAACAGAACTGATACTCGCTAAGGCTTCACCACGAAAGCCTAAGCTAATGATCGCTTCCAGATCGTCAAGGGTGTGAATCTTCGACGTGGCATGTCGACTTAGCGCCAGACCTAACTCATCTTTGACGATCCCTTTGCCATTGTCGCGCACACGGATCAGCTTAGCGCCGCCCTTCTCGATATCAATATCGATGCGTGTTGCGCCAGAATCTAAGCTATTTTCCACCAACTCTTTGACTACAGAAGCGGGTCTTTCTACCACTTCACCCGCCGCGATTTGGTTGGCAAGGCGCGCAGGAAGGATCTTAATCGTCACGTCTGGCACTCACTTTAGTTGTGGGGAATGATCAACACCTGACCAACCGCCAACTGATCAGAACGCAAGTTGTTGGCTTTGCGAATGTTGTTCACACTGACCTGATACTTGCTGGCAATTTTGCCCAAGAACTCACCACGCTTAACTGTGTGCTTACGTAGTGGTTGATCTTTCATACTCACAGTAATCTTTAACTTTTGCCCAAGCTTTAATGTATCGGACTTGAGCTTGTTTTCTTTCTTAATCGCAGCAACTGAAACTTTGTACTTCTCTGCGATTTTTCCTAGATACTCACCACGCTGTACTACGTGAGTCAAAGTCTTAGTTTCGACTGGATTCTTAATTTGTGGCACCGAGATAGACTTACTTGAACCCGGAATCGTCAGCATCTGACCAATGGCTAAGCTTGTGCTCTTGAGCTTATTGGTCTGCATAATCGCTTTCGTCGACGTACCATACTTACTGGCTATCAACGACAGCGACTCACCGCGTGCCACTTTGTGCTTGATGGTTTTACCGCGATTAGCAAACAGAGTGCCTTCTGGAGGGTTTGCCTCAAAATACTGGACAATCGCCTTAGCAAGCGAGCGCGCCAGTTTGTCTTGGTGGCTGCGCTGGAACAACAATCTTTCTTCGGTCGGGTTAGTAATGAAGCCCGTCTCAACGAGTACAGAAGGAATATCTGGTGACTTCAATACCGCTAAGCTTGCGTTAACCGGATCTTTCTTGTGCAGCTTGATGCCAGCTCGCGTCATTTCTCGCAGGATCTTCGTTGCCAGTTTATAACCTTCTTTTTGTGAGTGGCTAAACTGTAGATCGAGCAGAGTCTGACTGACATTCCTATCGTTATTGTTCTTTGAAAGGACTTCTCCAGCCCCTCCTAGTAGTTGAGATTGTTCCTCATGATTCTCTACCCAACGCGCTATCTCCGAGTTTGCTCGACGAGTATTCAAGACAAATACTGAACCACCGCGCGGTTGAGGCGTATGGAAGCCATCGGCGTGAATCGAAACCAGCAAGTGTGCTTTGTTACGGCGAGCTATCTCTGAACGTTTGTTTAAATTGACAAAGTAGTCACCGCCTCGGGTCAGTACCGCTTTCATTCCCGGCACAGCATTGATTTGGGCAACGATCTTCTTAGAAATTGCTAAGGTCGCATGCTTTTCATATTTTTTGCTCGGACCAATTGAACCAGGGTCTTCGCCACCATGACCAGGGTCAATCGCCACTACGATATCTGCCGTTCCGGCCAACTGAGAAGCATCACGGCTCACTGTTGTCGAGCTGCTTGATTTTGCAGGAGTTGAGGTTGCTTTCTTCTGACTGCCATGAGGCATATCGATCACAAGACGGTGACCATATTGCCCACCCGGAGTGGGTGCAAGCTTAAACAGTTGAGGAGTCACTTTTCGTTTTAGCTCAAACACCAAACGATAAGTGCCTTTATTGGGCGGAGAGCTTTTACGGATCTTTTTCAAGACTGGACTATCGGTGATGTTGATAGGCAGCTTAGTGCTCAGAGACGTTTTCTTTAAATCAACGACTAAACGCTCTGGACTAGAGAGCGTAAAATAGCTGTAGTCAGCTTCTGATGAAAGATCGATGACAACACGTGTCTCATCAGGAGAAGGCCAAACACGAATCCCTTCTAGCGCGTTTGCAAATGCAAAACCGGGCGCAAGAGTAAGAGCAAGAAGAAATGGAAAGAAAACAGCTCTTATAAAAGTACTCTTCAACATAACTCCAACTGTTCTAATAATTGACATCCGTACTGATTATTTGCCGTCAGTACAACAACACGTGCCTCTCCGTCGTAACGAAGATCAATATCCAGATCGGCTTCTGGCAGCAGACCTTGTCCTTTCTCAGGCCACTCCACCAAACAGATAGCATCGGAAGTGAAGTAATCACGGATCCCCATAAACTCAAGTTCTTCAGGATCCGCTAAACGGTAAAGATCAAAATGGTAAACCTGCCACTGATCCAATTGATAAGGTTCAACGAGAGTGTAGGTTGGGCTTTTTACATTGCCTTCATGACCAAGCGCGCGAACAAAACCACGACTAAATGTCGTTTTACCTGCACCCAAATCACCGTGTAAGTAGATGGTGGTTTGCTGAGAGCACAAGTGTGCCAATGCTGTCCCTAATTGAATCGTTGCTTGTTCATCTTTAAGGGCGAATTGTTTGGTGGTCATGAAGATCAATCTCTACGCTGTGACTATATAAAAATCAAAAGAACAGGAATAGTAAACTGGGTTGGAATTGAGAGACAAGAGATCTTGTGTAAGTAAAACGAAAAATCAGCGATTTCTTGCCATTTTTCGCTTTTCCTTGGCTAGATCCTGCATATAAGATCCGTTAAGATCCTGCCCCCTTTACCCGGAGCAATCAGAATGAACTACCAAGAGCTCGCAGACAAGATCAAAATTTGGGGCCAAGAACTTGGCTTCCAAAAAGTTGGCATCTGCGATGTAGATCTCTCTGAGCATGAAGCTGAGCTACAAAAATGGCTTGATGCAGGCTATCACGGGGAAATGGACTGGATGGCTCGTCACGGGATGATGAGAGCGCGTCCCGCTGAATTGCTGCCGGGGACTGTCCGTGTCATTAGCGTACGTATGAACTACCTGCCTCCTGAAGCGCAATTTGCTGCCAATCTATCAGATCCGACTCAAGCCTATATAAGCCGCTACTCTCTTGGGCGTGATTATCACAAGTTAATCCGCAACCAGTTAAAAAAGCTCGGGCAAAAAATAGAACAAGAAGTTGGCAGCTTTGGCCACCGACCTTTTGTTGATTCCGCACCGATACTTGAAAGGCCTTTGGCGCAGAAAGCCGGATTGGGCTGGACTGGAAAACATTCACTTATTCTAGATAAAGAGTGTGGCTCATGGTTTTTCCTTGGTGAGTTACTGATAGATCTTCCTCTTCCAGTCGACGAACCCAGCGTTGATGAATGTGGCAAATGCAAAGCTTGTATTACCTCATGCCCGACACAAGCCATCGTAGATAATGGTATTGTCGATGCAAGACGCTGTATCTCCTACTTAACCATTGAGTTTGACGGTGTCATCCCTGAAGAGTTTCGCAAAGCCATGGGCAACAGAATCTATGGCTGTGACGACTGCCAACTTGTTTGTCCTTGGAACCGTTTCTCAGATTTAACCGATCAGCAAGACTTTCACCGTAGAGAGGCATTGACCAATGCGAATCTCGTTGAGCTATTTAAATGGGATGAAGCGACTTTCTTAAAAAATATGGAAGGTTCAGCTATTCGCCGTATTGGACATTTACAATGGTTAAGAAATCTGTCGGTCGCAATGGGAAATGCTCCCTACTCCATCAACATCATTGAAGCGCTAGAAAGTCGCCTCGGCCTGAGTGAGACTTTAGATGTACATATTCAATGGGCTCTAGAACAACAACAAGCTCAAACCCCAACACAATCCACTAAGCTAAATAGGTTGATTAGAATTGTCGAAAAAGGCTTACCACGCGATGCATAATGCTTGCCGAACTTAGTCACTCAGAGTTTGACCTAGCTCCAAAAACCAAAATGTGGAAAAAAGAAAGAACGATTACTCATTTTCTTACAGATGGAGAAGTTAATCACAGTGGCAAGAAATGACTAGGATCAAAAAACAGTGACTTAATGATCGTAAATACCTACTAACCCAAGCTAGGAAAAACATAAAAATAACTTGAAATTCAACTGGTTAGGTTAAATTTAGAGTTAGGTAGGAAAGTTTCAAAAACAAAAAGATCGTTTTAGTCAAGCGTTATACATGAATAAAAATCAGGTTACCCACCAAGTTATCCACAATTAGACATCTGTGGATAAGTCTGTTGACTAACATGCCAAACCCTAGCTCACATAATGCTTGCTATTGATTCTGACTGAGCACATCTCGTGCTGAGATTTAATATTGAGACATAAAAATGCCCACCTAAAAACTAGGAGGACTTTTTACTGATTTGGGGTTCATGCTTCGCAGCATTAGCTAAAGAGCGGTGACCGTAAGGTCTATTCAAATGAAAATCATCTGAAGGAGATTTGGATCGTCTCGGCTGGATTCAGTCACGAGGTTCCTCGTGTACGCCAAGCTTCCTAAAATTTGGAGCGACACACGAGGTTCGAACTCGTGACCTCAACCTTGGCAAGGTTGCGCTCTACCAACTGAGCTAGTGTCGCATCTTTGTCACCGTTAAGCACGATGAAGGCTATTAAATTGGAGCGACACACGAGGTTCGAACTCGTGACCTCAACCTTGGCAAGGTTGCGCTCTACCAACTGAGCTAGTGTCGCTTTGGTTGCGGGGGCCGGATTTGAACCGACGACCTTCGGGTTATGAGCCCGACGAGCTACCAAGCTGCTCCACCCCGCGTCCGTATTCACCATTTAAGGCATGATGAAAGCCTTTAAACTTGGAGCGACACACGAGGTTCGAACTCGTGACCTCAACCTTGGCAAGGTTGCGCTCTACCAACTGAGCTAGTGTCGCATATTCTCATAAGAGAATTGGTTGCGGGAGCCGGATTTGAACCGACGACCTTCGGGTTATGAGCCCGACGAGCTACCAGGCTGCTCCATCCCGCGTCCATAATCATTGTTAAGCACAACGAAAGCTTTAAATTTGGAGCGACACACGAGGTTCGAACTCGTGACCTCAACCTTGGCAAGGTTGCGCTCTACCAACTGAGCTAGTGTCGCTTTGGTTGCGAGGCCGGATATAAATCGATGACCTTCGCGAGGTTTTATGAATAGCTGAGCCCGACGAGCTAGCGAATCACAACACCTAAAAATTTGGTTGCGGGGGCCGGATTTGAACCGACGACCTTCGGGTTATGAGCCCGACGAGCTACCAAGCTGCTCCACCCCGCGTCCGTATTCACCATTTAAGGCATGATGAAAGCCTTCAAATTTGGAGCGACACACGAGGTTCGAACTCGTGACCTCAACCTTGGCAAGGTTGCGCTCTACCAACTGAGCTAGTGTCGCATATTCTCATAAGAGAATTGGTTGCGGGGGCCGGATTTGAACCGACGACCTTCGGGTTATGAGCCCGACGAGCTACCAAGCTGCTCCACCCCGCGTCCGTATTGTGTCACCGTTAAGTACGATGAAGACTTTTTAACTGGAGCGACACACGAGGTTCGAACTCGTGACCTCAACCTTGGCAAGGTTGCGCTCTACCAACTGAGCTAGTGTCGCATCAACAACGTTTCCGTCGTTCAGGGCTGCGAATTATAAGAGCATTTTTTTGTGATGCAAGTCCTTCATGCAAAAAAAATCCATTTTTTTCCTGTTTGGATGAAAAGCGCACATCAATCATCAAAACAGCTTGAAATTTAAACGAAATGCATTTCGTTAAATAACATAAAAGTAACCTCACCTATGCTCAAATTGGGATATTGACCTGCATTTTGGTGACTTAATGTCGCTGATGAATGCAATTTTTAATATAACTATTGGCTATAAAAGCCTCGTTCCAATGGTTACAAGATTTCTCCTAGTTAAGGTTCAGTGTCCATGTCGTTGCAAAGGATTGTTTTTCGAACGCTCATACCCTTATTTGTCGCTACGCTAATTGTTGGTTGTGGCTCTATGCCTAAACCCATGCGTAATCTCGGCAAAAGTGACGTTGATTTTGTTATGGATGTCCATGCGAGACAGCTAAAGATACAGATGGTGGAGCTGACACGAAAACTCTACGTCCGCAATCCAATTCAACTACATAAGAACCCGCAAGCGACCATAGAAAGTCGCATTACCCAGATTTTTGGTTCTGAAGAGAGTATCGAACTTCCCTCTTTAGTTTTTGATGAGCTTAATGGCGTCACTGGAATTGATGCAATCTTGCTAAGTTTTGATGAGAATTTTCAGGGAGACCGAGTATTTGCCGCTATCGTCGGCCTATCAGAGATGCTGCGCCGTTCATACAACCACCAGCAAGAGTTTTTTATCATCGATTCATTAGATGAGCAGTCTTTATATAACAGTGCGCGAAACATAGAGATCTTCGTGTGGCGACTCTATCATCGCAAAGACCAGTATGGGAACCCGCTGATTTACAGTAATGATACCGATGAAGATGGCGGTGATATCAGCTTTGACCGCCGATTTACTAAGATGGTTATGATTCAAGATATGATGGCACTCATCGTTGCAGACAAAACAAATCGAGGGATTACCAAGGTAGTCCATGGCGTTGCTCAGTTTGCTTTCCTCCCCGTGCCATAAACAAAAACGCCAGCGAATGCGCTGGCGTTATTAAAGTCAATTAAATTGAGATAATCGTTTCACGATAGTACTGAAGTTCGGCTATCGACTCTCGAATATCGTCTAACGCAAGGTGACTGCCTGTTTTGGAAAAGCCATCAAGTACTTCAGGCTTCCAACGACGAGTAAGTTCCTTCAATGTACTCACGTCAATGTAGCGGTAGTGGAAATACTGCTCAAGCTCGGCCATGTGCTTGTATAAGAAACGTCTGTCTTGACCAACACTGTTACCACAAATTGGCGATTTACCTTTAGGTACCCATTTTTCTAAAAACTCAATCGTTTGACGAATAGCTTCTTGCTCATCGATTTTACTTTCGCGTACACGCTTAACCAAACCACTGCCCGTATGCGTGGTTGTGCACCACTCATCCATTTTAGCCAGTTCTTCTTCTGGCTGATGAATGGCAAGTACAGGTCCTTCAGCTAAAATATTCAATTCACTATCAGTCACTATGGTGGCGATTTCGATAACTTTGTGGGTTTCTGGGTCCAGTCCTGTCATCTCAAGATCAATCCAAATTAAATTTTGATCGCTAAAGGACATAAATCGTTGCCTATTGGTTTTGTGCTAAAAGAGGTACTATACCCAAATTCCGATACCCAAGATAGATTGAGATACTCGCTGTCAGACAGGTATCACCCGATAAATTAATCAACTGAAGTAGAGAAACGTGGCTAAAAAGAAAAAGCTAACCAAAGGTCAGGTGAGGCGTGTACGCCATAACCAAAAACGCAAACTTAAGCAGGAAGAGACCATCCAGTGGGATGAATCTATGCTTGGAGGGAGTAAATCAGGCCTGGTTATCACTCGTTTTGGACAACACGCAGATATAGAAGATCTCGAAAGCGGAGAAGTCCAGCGCTGTAATCTTCGTCGCGGTATCGAATCTCTGGTTTCTGGGGACAAAGTTATTTGGCGCCCTGGCCTAGAGTCGATGGAAGGCATCAATGGTGTGGTTGAAGCCGTCGAGCCAAGAACTTCAGTCTTAACACGCCCTGATTACTACGACGGTTTAAAACCTGTCGCTGCGAACGTAGACCAAATGGTCATCGTTTCTTCAGTTCTACCTGAGCTGTCGCTCAACATCATTGATCGCTACTTGGTCGCCTCTGAAACCTTGAGCATTGCTCCACTGCTGGTACTGAACAAAATTGATCTTCTTGAACAAGAACAACTGGCTGAATACAAATCTTGGCTAAACGAATACGAGCGCATTGGCTACAAAGTGCTGTTTGTCAGTAAACAAACCGGGGAAGGTATTGCTGAGCTCGAAGCCGAGCTGAAAGATCGCATCAATATTTTCGTCGGTCAGTCTGGCGTCGGCAAATCAAGTCTAGTCAATGCGCTTATGCCTCAATTTAATGTTGAGGAAGGCGAGATCTCAGAAAACTCCGGCCTAGGCCAACACACCACTACCGCATCTCGCCTTTACCATATCCCAACAGGGGGCGACCTAATTGACTCACCGGGAGTTCGTGAGTTTGGTCTGTGGCACTTAGAGGCCGAAGAAGTGACTAAAGCCTTTGTTGAATTTAGGCCTTATCTAGGTGGCTGTAAGTTCCGTGATTGTAAACACAATGACGACCCAGGATGTGTACTGCGTCAGGCCGTTGAAGATGGTGAGATCAACGAAATACGCTTTGAAAACTATCACCGTATCCTCGAAAGCATGGCGGAAAACAAAGCCAATCGACAATACTCTCGTAGCAAAAAAGCGGATTTGTAACCGCAATTTTGTAAGCAAACTCTCGCAACTGCTGACTTTTGGGCGCATTTTGAGTAACATCTCGCGCCCAGAATATAGTCAATCATCAAAATAGCATTGGAATTGAACACAATGGATAAGATTAAAGTTGGACTGCAATATTGGATCCCTCAGCACGGCTTAACGCGCTTAGTGGGCAAGCTAGCTTCAGCAAAAGCTGGCGGTCTAACAACAGCAATCATCAAGTGGTTTATTAAGCAATATAACGTCAACATGGATGAAGCACTTCATTCTGATCCTAAACACTTTAAGACGTTTAACGAATTTTTTGTTCGTGAGCTAAAAGATGGCGCACGCCCAATCACCGAAGAAGCCACTGTTATCACGCATCCAGCAGACGCTTGTGTAAGCCAGTTTGGTCCTATCACTGATGGCAAACTGATTCAGGCAAAAGGCCATGACTTTACAGCACAAGAGCTACTAGGCGGAGATGCAGAGTTAGCTCAAGAATTTGCCGACGGCGAATTCGCGACACTGTACCTTTCACCGCGTGATTACCACCGAGTACACATGCCATGTGACGGCACACTTCGTCAGATGATTTATGTACCAGGTGATCTATTCTCAGTTAACCCGCTGACTGCTGAGAACGTGCCAAACCTGTTCGCACGTAACGAACGTGTAGTATGTATTTTTGATACTGAGTTTGGACCAATGGCACAGGTGCTTGTTGGTGCAACAATTGTTGGTAGCATTGAACAAGTTTGGGCTGGCACAGTAACCCCACCACGCGGCAATACCGTTTACAAATGGGACTACCCTGCAAAAGGTGATAAAGCGGTAATCCTTAAGAAAGGTGAAGAAATGGGTCGCTTTAAGCTAGGCTCGACAGTTATCAACCTATTCGCCAAAGATGCGGTGAAATTTGATGACACGATGCAAAATGGTCAACCTACGGTAATGGGTACACCTTACGCTCATACCGCTCAAGCTGAACAAGCAGCGGAATAATCACCAACACTCAACTCTGAAGCCTCGCAATCGCGGGGCTTTTTTTGACCCAAAGCAAACCTCCCTCAACAATTTCAACTGTTTATCAAAATTCTAGACTTGGTCTAAGACCTTTCATTCATTGTGAACTAATCTGTGGCTTCACTAATACTTTTGAGGTAAAGGATTGTATGCCAAAGGTAGAATCGGGAATTATCATTAAGCTATTGATCAGTTTTGGTCTGCCAATCGGTGTGCTGTTTATGCCCATTGACTGGATCCCTATTGATGATCTGACCCTGATTCAGCATCGACTGTTGGCAATCTTTCTTCTCGCAGCACTACTTTGGGTACTAGAGCCCGTCCCAGTGTTTGCGACTTCGATTTTGATCATCGCCTTAGAGCTGGTGATGATTTCAGACAAAGGACTACATTTATTCCGCAACCCTCCTGCTGGACATGATTTGGGGGAGCTGATGAACTACACGGACATCTTCAGCGCCTTTTCCTCGCCGATCATTATTCTGTTTATGGGTGGGTTTGCCCTGGCGATCGCCGCCTCTAAGTATGAACTCGACAACAACTTAGCGCGTGTACTACTCAAGCCTTTTGGCCACCAGCCTAAGTTCATCATGCTTGGCTTGATGTTGATTACTGCCGTGTTCTCAATGTTTATGTCCAACACCGCGACAACGGTAATGATGCTCGCTTTACTTGGCCCGATTGTCGCTTCGGCACCTAAAGGCGATATTGGTATCAAAGCCTTAGTACTGTGTATCCCGATCGCCGCTAACACAGGCGGTATTGCGACTCCAATCGGTACGCCACCGAACGCCATCGCACTTCAGTACCTCACTGGCGAGAACAGTATCGATTTCTTGAGTTGGATGATGATGGGATTACCTTTTGTGATTGTGCAACTGACTATCGCTTGGTTCCTGCTGCAAAAGCTGTTCCCTTCTTCCCAACCAACCATGAAACTTAAATTAGATGGGCAATTCCAAAAGAACTGGCGCGCTATGGTGGTTTACGCCACGTTTGCCTCAACCATCCTACTGTGGATGACGACCAAACTGCATGGCATGAACACCTATGTTGTTTCCATTATTCCACTGGCTGTTTTCACGCTCACTGGCATTATGGGCAAAGCTGAGCTCAAGCTGATTAACTGGGATGTACTGTGGCTAGTTGCCGGTGGTATTGCAATTGGTATCGGTTTGGATAAAACCGGATTAGCCGCAGCCCTAGCGCATGCGATTGATTACGAATCGCTATCACCAATCGCCGTGGTTCTTACTCTGTCGATTGTCTGCTGGCTCATGGCAAACTTCATGTCCAACACCGCGACTGCTAACCTGCTGATGCCGATTGCAGCTGCCATTGGGGCTTCAATGGAGAGTTTAGCTAGCGTCGGTGGACTGCAAGGATTATTGGTCGTTGTCGCCTTCTCCGCATCGCTTGGCATGATTTTACCAGTATCAACACCGCCAAACTCTCTGGCTTACTCTACTGGTCTTATCGAGAGTAAAGATATGGCCAAAACCGGGCTAATTATCGGTGTGATTGGCTTAGCAATTGTTTATGCCGGAGCACTGCTACTTACTTAATTACCGTATGGCATTTAATATTTATTGACTGAAGGTCACAGTTCAATCAATATTCGCCCTAAATAGGTAAGTTAGTCGGTGTTCCTGTACATAGATCAAGCAAATTAGTCGCGCGGGATTATAAAATCAGTTCAATAATAACAAGAACATCCATTTCACTTTCAATGTGAGATTTCTATCCGGCGGTAGTGCCCACGAGGTTCGGTTGATGCTCTCCACATGGCAAACACCTTCTCCCAGTGTCTCTCCACTCCGCTTTTCTCAATCTATTGTCTCGTATATGAAGGAAAGGCAATGAGAAATACAATAAAACTAAAAATGCAGATTGCGATTGCAATCGTTATCGCAGTGGTCAGCGGGGTTCAAGCTTGGATCTCGGTAAGCCAATTAAAACAAGAAACCACCTCAGCCCTAAACAGTGAAATGGCCAATGTCAGCCACGCCACTACTCGCTACATTAGTGATTGGTTAGCCATACGCAGCGATATGATGCTTGCTAACGAGAAAACCATCGTCCAGTCAGATAACTCTGACCGTGAAATGCTGATTACCAAGCGAGCGGGGGACTTTCTTTCCGTTTATGCTGGCTTCGATGACGGCTCCATTGCCTACGGCGATAAAACTGAAGACTGGCCTGCCGATTACGATCCAAGAACTCGACCGTGGTATCAAGATGCCATGAAAGCCTCTGGGCTGATCCTGACCGAACCTTACCAGGATTTTGATGGCAGCATTGTTGTCAGTTTTGCCAAAGCCTTTTCCGGTGAAAGAAACGGGGTTCTTGCCGCCGATTTAACCGTCACTAACATTATCAGTGAAGTGCTCAATGTCACACTAGATAACGATGGCTTTACCTTCTTAGTGGATGGTAATAACAACATCGTGGCCTATCAGGATGAAAAGCTAAGCCAACAGCCTTTAACCGTTCTTAACCCAGTACTGAGCCATAACATGGTTAATGAACTTGTCAGCAAATCAGCCCTATCAACCATTAGTTGGCCGGATCAAGGTGACAAACTTATCTATGTTACCAATGTCCCGACGACAGACTGGTCTTTAGGTATCGTGGTCGATAAGGATCTCGCCTTCGCTTCCGTCACTGAACAAATCCAGTTTACTGCGCTCGCTTCTATCATCCTGTATTTAGTGATTGCCACATTCAGTACCTACACGATCACTAAACTGCTTAAACCGCTGCAAGACTTGTCAGCATCCCTTTCTCAACTGTCTAAAGGTGAAGGCGATTTAACCCAACGAGTCGAGATTAAGCGCCGAGACGAAATCGGTGAAGTTGCGGAGCATGTCAACCAGTTCTTGAGTCAAATGCAGGCAATGATCAGTGGCATCATCAACCACAGTGAAAAACTTGCCAACCAAGCTGTTCAGGCAAATGAACTATCACAGCAGGCGTCTCATCAAGTTGAGGCGCAACAAAATGATGTTAACCAGATAGCGACAGCCATCCATGAAATGTCGGCTACAGCGGCAGAAGTCGCAAGCCATGCTGAGCTCACAGCGGCCGCTTCTCAAACTTCATCAACCGCTTGTCAGGATGGCCAACAAGTGATTCAGAAAAACCGCCAAGCGATCGTTGATCTAGCCGATCAGGTCATGGCTGCCGCGGGCGTGATCTCTGAGTTAGAAAGTAACACTCAAAGCATTAATCAGATCCTCTCGACCATTCAAGAGATTGCTGAACAGACCAACCTATTGGCGCTTAACGCAGCGATTGAAGCGGCACGCGCTGGTGAGCAAGGGCGCGGTTTTGCCGTGGTTGCGGATGAGGTTCGCGTACTGAGTCAACGAACTCACGGCTCGACCGAAGAGATCCGCAATATGATCGAGACGCTGCAAAACAATACTCAGTTAGCGGTTAACAGCATGCAGAGCAGTACCTCGCTTGCCGATACAAGTGTCGACTATGCTCAGCAAGCAGCCGATAGCTTGGGTCATATCACTGACGCGATCACTGAAATCAACGATATGGCGCTACAGATTGCGAGTGCAGCCGAAGAGCAACGAGCGGTGAGTGAAGATATCAGTCGCAATACACAAGGGATTAAAGATGCTTCTGATGTCCTTGCTTCACAAGCGCTTCAAAGCAGTGAAAGTGCCGATAACATGCGTGATTCGGCTGAAACGATGCGCCGCGAGGTCGGGCGCTTTAAGGTTTGATCTTTGATTTAACGCTGTTTTAATGCATATTGTCAGCCATTACTCTTCCAAATTCACAAGGAATTCGTGTCAATGGGATATGAATGGCTGGCATTGGCAGCGGCATTTCTCTGGGCGGTAGCCAGTCTACTTTCGGTTGTTCCGGCGCAACATTTAGGAACCTTTGCCTATAGTCGTTGGCGTATGGGTTGTACCTCTGTGATTTTAGGGGGTATGGCACTGATTACTGGCGGTTGGGCCAGCGTAGAAACCAGCGCCATTTCTGCCATGATGTTATCTGGCGTGATCGGTATCTTCATCGGAGATACTGCCCTATTCGCCTGCCTCAATCGCATGGGACCAAGACAAGCTGGTCTGCTTTTTTCTTGCCACGCCGTTTTCTCCGCTGTACTCGGCTACTTCCTGTTTAGTGAAACCATGACCTCTCTAGAATTGTTGGGATCAGCATTGGTTTTTTCTGGCGTGTTAACCGCGATATTTTTTGGTCGTAAAGGGCAAGCCAATAATCAACTTGAGTCAATCAGGGGGAGTATTTGGGTTGGGGTCGGCTTAGGTTTACTAGCAGCACTTTGCCAAGCACTCGGTGGAATTATTGCTAAACCTGTTATGCAAACAGCAATCGATCCAGTTGCGGCATCGGCCATGCGTATGATGACAGCATTTGCTGCTCACTGTCTGTTTTTCCTCACTGGTGCCAAACTTGCGCGAGCTACGCTACCCATGAACCTGCGAATTTTCTCCATTACCGCAATCAATGGTTTCCTCGCCATGGCAGTCGGAATGACCTTGATCCTATATGCCCTTCAGGAAGGAAATGTCGGTATGGTGGCACTACTGTCTTCCACAACTCCTATTATGTTGCTGCCTATACTTTGGATTTACTCAGGTAGGCGCCCTAACCGTTTTGCATGGATTGGGGCCATCGTTGCCGTTGTAGGAACAGGAATTTTGGTCGCATAGGCTATTAGAGTAATAGGTATTTCCCACTGTCAATTTCCGCCTTACGCGAGAAAATAAGGACTAGTACAAGTGGTTGGGAAAAATACCTACTGGAAGTAAGGTGAAAGATAACAACAATATTTCACAAACAATATTTGATCTTAACCTACAGTTTTGGTTAAAAAGTGTAGTAAAATTACGCTAATTTAGTTTCCAAAGTTACTTTGAAATTTGACGAGGTCATCACTATGACAGCTAAGAAGCCTATGGCTCTAGTTATTCTTGACGGTTACGGACACCGTGAAGATACAGCAAGCAACGCGATCGCGAACGCAAAAACTCCATTCCTTGATAGCCTGTTTGCTAATAAACCAAACACTCTAATCTCTGCTTCTGGCATGGATGTTGGCCTACCTGACGGTCAAATGGGTAACTCTGAAGTAGGTCACACAAACATCGGCGCTGGCCGCGTTGTATACCAAGACCTAACTCGCATCACTAAATCTATCGCTGACGGTGAATTTGCACAGACTCCTGCTCTAGTTGAAGCAATCGACTCTGCTGTTAAAGCAGAAAAAGCAGTACACATCATGGGCCTAATGTCTCCAGGTGGCGTACACTCTCACGAAGATCACATCTATGCAGCGGTTGAAATGGCAGCAGCACGTGGCGCTGAGAAGATTTACCTACACTGCTTCCTAGACGGTCGTGACACGCCACCACGCAGCGCAGAGAACTCTCTAAAACGTTTTGACGAGCTATTCGCTAAACTAGGTAAAGGCCGCGTGGCATCGCTAGTAGGTCGCTACTACGCAATGGACCGTGATAACAACTGGGATCGCGTACAAGTTGCTTACGATCTTCTCACTCAAGCGAAAGCAGAATTTACTTTTGACTCAGCAGTGGCTGGTCTTGAAGCAGCTTACGCTCGTGAAGAGAACGATGAGTTCGTTAAAGCGACAGCGATCAAAGCTGAAGGTCAAGAAGACGCAGTTATCGCAGATGGCGATGCTGTAATCTTCATGAACTACCGTGCTGATCGTGCTCGTCAAATCACACGTACTTTCGTACCTGCATTCGACGGCTTCGAGCGCGCTGTATTCCCAGCAATCAACTTTGTAATGCTAACGCAGTACGCAGCTGACATCCCGCTAGCAATCGCATTCCCACCAGCATCTCTAGAGAACACTTACGGTGAGTGGCTATCTAAGCAAGGTCAAACTCAGCTTCGTATCTCTGAAACAGAAAAATACGCACACGTAACTTTCTTCTTCAACGGTGGTGTTGAGAGCGAATTCGACGGCGAAGAGCGTCAACTTGTTGCTTCTCCAAAAGTAGCAACTTACGACCTACAGCCAGAAATGAGTTCAGAAGAGCTAACAGAGAAGATGGTTGCGGCGATCAAATCTGGTAAGTACGACACAATCATCTGTAACTACCCTAACCCAGATATGGTTGGTCACACTGGCGTTTACGAAGCAGCAGAGCAAGCGATCGAAGCGATCGATGCATGTGTTGCTAAAGTAACGGCTGCTATCGAAGAAGCTGGCGGCCAAATGCTGATCACAGCAGACCACGGTAACGCGGAAATGATGGTAGACCCAGAGACAGGTGGCACGCACACTGCTCACACTAACCTACCAGTTCCTCTAATCTACGTTGGTGAGAAAGAGGTTGAGTTCAAAGAAGGCGGTAAACTGTCTGACCTAGCTCCAACTATGCTTTCTCTAGTCGGTCTGGAAATTCCAGCAGAGATGACAGGTGAAGTTCTAGTTAAGTAATTAACAATGAGCTAAGAATCTTCAAGCCCGAGCCATTGCTCGGGCTTTTTGTTTTCAGAGGCTCAGTAACAAGTTTTGACATTGCGCTTTCTTCTGATCAAAAGGTTTGGGTATACTGGAAGCTTCTCAAATAGTTAGGGCAAATTTGTAACATGGCTAGCACCCCACTAAAGACTCTGTTTACCAACAAGGTTTGGCTTACGCTCGGGTTAATGCTTTGTTCTTTCTCAATCACTCCTAGCTATGCAGCAAACAACTCCGAGCTAAAAGGCGTCAGCGGTGAGATCTCTCGCCAAAAGCAGTCACTGTCTTCTCAGCAAAAGAAACTCGACTCACTGCAAAAATCACTCAAATCCCAAGAAATCACGATCACTCGTTTAGAAAAAGAGATCAAAGAATCCAAAGCCTCTTTAGCCAATACGAATAAAAATATCCGTAATCTTGAGTCTAAAGTCGAGCAGCTCGAACAGCAAAAGAAAGCTCAAAGCGATAAGTTGGCTGAGCTTATTCAAACTTACTACGTCACTCAACGTGCTAAAACCTCCTCTAACATTCTTAACCAAGGCGTCGAAGAAGATAGAATTAGCCAGTATTTCCAGCACCTTGCTAAGGAGCGAGCAACTACGATTGCCGAATTGGAGAAAACGGTTGATGAGCTAGGTGATAGCCGCGAACAGCTCAAGCTAGAGAAACAGCAAATCACCAACCTGCTTAAACAGCAGACCAACAAACGCGATCAACTGGCAAGTACTCAGTCTAAACGTAAAGGGACTGTCTCGCAGATACGTAAGAGCATTTCCAATGACAAAGTTTACCTCTCTGAGTTGCAACGCAACGAAACTCGACTGAAAGCAGAAATAGCTAAAGCCGCTAAGCGCAACGCCGTCCCTATGGATGGTTTAGCTCGTCAAAAGGGCAAACTGCCATGGCCGGTCAAAGGTAAGATTCTGCACAACTATGGCTCTCGTCAAACCGGGCAGATCAATTGGAAGGGTATGGTAATTAATGCCAACTACGGCCAATCAGTGAAAGCGGTTTATTCAGGAACTGTTGTCTTTGCTGACTACCTGCGCGGCTACGGCTTGGTGGTTTTACTCGACCACGGTAAGGGTGACATGACTCTGTATGGCTTTAACCAGAGCCTACTTAAGAAGGAAGGTGATAAAGTCATTGCAGGTGAAAGTATTGCTTTAGCTGGCGATACCGGAGGCCAACCACGCCCATCACTCTACTTTGAAATTCGCCGTAACAGTAAAACTCAGAACCCTAAGAGCTGGCTAACTCGCTAGTAGCAACCAATGTGGCGTTCAATTAGCGTTGAACGCCCAATCCAAGCAACTTTACGCGCGATAGTATTGCTCAACCGCCTCGATAAATGCATTTAACTGCTCTTTAGGTAATGCATTAATACCTGCAGCGGCTGCTCGTCCACCGCCACTAGGAAACTGAGTACAAATATCCCCTGCCCCTTGTTTATTGTTCAGCGGCGCACGTAGCGAAACAGTATAGGTTCCATCACTGTTTTCAGTTAATACCGCATGTGCAGAATTTGGCGTTTGATTTGCCAAGTGATTACCATAAACACCACTAATCCTGCGAGATGACGCCTGATTGGGTAATTCAAAGACAGATAACTTAGCGCTGCGATATTTAGCTTTTACCGCCAGTGCACCATCCATATCTGCCTGATAAGCCGCCCGCAAAACTAAAAATGGAGAGTTGTGATCAGCTATAACAGCAAAAGGATCATCGTAGGCCAAAAGCTCTTGGAACAGTGCGGCAGGATGGAAATGCAGATCTTCTAACTCTGCACCGTAACCATTGTAGTTGATGAGTGTCCCTAGCTGTTTGAGTTGTTGTTTTTGCTCATCACTCAAACCTGCCTTATCAGCTAGCTCATCCGCTTTAGCAATTAGATTGTCACCGTAGGCAGCCGTAATCGCCCAAGCGTGATATCGTCCATCCAGTAACTCATCAATGATTAAAGCGGTACAGGTATTTGCATCTAGGTCGATATGGGCGTCTAAATTGGCATTACGCGGAATATCTCCAGACTTATGGTGATCGGCATAAAAGACATTGGATCCGGTAGCTAGCGCTTTCTCCAGACCGGCTTTGTTCTTCTCCATCGAGATATCTAAAACCGTTAGTGTATCGTCAGCACTGAGCGATATCTTTTCGAGCAACTGGATGTCGCGTTTAACACCAGTGACTAAAGTGGATGGCTTAGGATCGGCTAAACGGAGTTGAAGCAGTGCAATCACTCCATCGGCATCACCATTAAAAACATCGAAGTGCATAAAACAAAACCCATTAAAATATCTCTCGATACTCTAATGGGTTCTCACTGATTGAACAATTTCAATTAGTTATGACTAAGCATGAATTGCTTTAACGCCATCTTCCAATAATTGAAGCTGCTCTAAGCCTTGTGCTGTGGCTTTCGGTTTTACTACAGAAATCATTTGCAGCATGCCCTGATGGATAACCTGCTCGGTGATCTTTGTTTTCGGTGACATTGCCGCTTGGTAGCCCAACCAACTTGAAGCAATCATATGCAGTGTGGTCACCAGTGACTTCATCTCACTATCTTCCACAGACACAAGATCAAGGTCGACAAACGCACGCATGATATTGATGAGGTTGGTTTGCAGCTTTTCTTGAACCTGGATGTATTCTTCATGTAGCTGTTCATCGCGCTGAAGAATCTCCGGCAAGTTAGCGTAGAAGAAGCGATACTTCCACATCAAAGTAAAGATCGAATCCAAATAGTGCTTGAGTAGAACTAAGCTCTCTTGCTGACCTTGAATAGGCGTGAAACGCTCAAGAAGTTCATTAGAGTATAAAGCGAAGATCTCGCGCACGATTTCTTGCTTGTTACGGAAGTGGTAATACAGGTTACCCGGACTAATATCGATATGTGCGGCAATATGATTGGTTGTGATATTACGCTCACCATGCTGGTTAAATTGTTCCAGTGCAGCTAGCACTATCTTGTCACGAGTTTTCATGAATTATCCGTATTCCTTTCTATATGTCTAACGGCAGTATAGCGGCTAGTGTAACCTATAACAAAAAAGCGCCTGGTCGTATCAGGCGCTTTTCATAAATTACTCAGTTATTTGTGGTACGGCTTGGATAACTCATGCACCGCTTCAACAAATACGCCCGCGTTTTCTGGCGGCACATCTAGGTGGATACCGTGACCAAGGTTAAACACGTGACCTGTGCCTGCATCGCCGAAGCCTTCAAGGATAGTTGAGACCTCTTCACGGATACGCTCTGGAGATGCGTAAAGCATAGATGGATCCATGTTACCTTGCAGAGCAACCTTATCGCCCACACGTTTCACCGCGTCTTGGATGTTGATTGTCCAGTCTAGACCTACTGCATCACAACCTGTTGCTGCGATTTGCTCTAGCCACATACCACCATTCTTAGTAAATAGGGTCACAGGTACACGGCGACCATCGTTTTCACGGATTAGACCGTCTACGATTTTGTGCATGTATTGCAGTGAGAATAGGTTGTAGTCACGCGGTGTCAGCACACCACCCCAAGTATCAAACACCATAACAGATTGAGCACCTGCTTTAATCTGCGCATTTAAGTACTCGATAACACTGTCTGCTAGCTTATCCAGTAGCAGGTGTAGCGTTTGTGGTTCTGCGTACATCATCTTCTTGATCTTAGTGAAAGCTTTAGAGCTACCACCTTCAACCATGTAAGTAGCCAGCGTCCATGGGCTGCCTGAGAAACCGATTAGCGGTACATCACCATTAAGATCTTTACGGATCTGACGTACTGCATTCATTACGTATTTAAGCTCACCTTCTGGATCTGGGATACCGATCTTTTCGACGTCCGCTTTACAGGTAATTGGCTTGTCAAATACAGGACCTTCACCTGCCGCGAAACGTAGCTCAAGGCCCATTGCGTCAGGAATAGTTAGGATATCAGAGAACAGAATCGCGGCATCAAGAGGAAAACGGCGCAAAGGTTGAAGCGTAACTTCTGATGCTAGCTCTGCATTCTTGCACAAAGACATGAAATCACCCGCTTCTGCGCGAGTTGCTTTGTACTCTGGAAGGTATCGACCTGCCTGACGCATCATCCATACTGGAGTGTAATCTACTGGCTCTTTTAGTAGCGCACGAAGATAGCGGTCATTCTTTAATTCAGTCATTCCGTTTTTCCAATTTTTAGGCTCATTTTTGTTGCGGCTATTCTAACACTGTTTGACTCGCAAAAGCTGTGTGCTTTGCAACCTAGATCAAGTTATTAACTTTTAAATCAGTGCTTAATTTGCACCCACTAAGTATCGGTGTTAAAAATTTGTTTGCTAGCGAAAACTACAATTATAAACCGAGCACACAGTGCTTGGCATCTCATAACGACATCTTACTTACCCCCTCCTTCTGGAGGGTTTTTTTTATCTATATTTCAGCTAGATAGCTTAATCTCATCCAGCGTATATTCAATCAATTGTCGAGCAATGGTTCCGACTGGAGCAACGGGCGGCAACTCTTCGATCCCAAACCAGCGCGCGTCGCTAAGCTCACTGTAATCGGGCTTTAGCTCACCCGATTGATAGTCGGCGACAAAGCCCATCATCATGCTCGACGGAAATGCCCAAGGCTGACTGCCAAAGTAACGAATGTTAGTGACCTCTATTCCGGTTTCTTCCTTGACCTCTCGCGCAACGCACTGCTCTAAAGTCTCACCGACTTCGAGGAAACCCGCGATGACGGTGTACATACCATTACGATGCCTTGGGTGTTGCGCTAGTAAGATTTGCTGCTTGTTACGCACAGCCACAATGATACAAGGAAAGATACGCGGATAATGTAAGGTTCGGCAATCACCACACTGCATGGCTAATTGATTGTGATTGAGGTGATTTCGACCACCACACTGAGGGCAAAAGCGTAGACTTTGACTCATATGTCCGTACTGAATTGCCTTGCTCATCAGCAGAAATAGCGGCTCAGGAAAATGCAAACAATCACGTAAAGAGGTCAGCTCAAGCTCCTCTGACACATCCGCTTCATTAAGCCACATCAGCGGGCAATTCTCCCACTGTCCGACTTCAATTGCCTGCTCATAGGGTAAGTTCAAACTCTCAGCACTTCCCTGAGGCAACTGGCCGTTTTGCAGCCAAATATCGCTTCCTGATACAACACACCAATAAGCATTCTTCGTACGGTTTGTGTCACTTTTATTCAACATTGACTCACCTCTTCGCTTGCAGTTCGTCTATTTTACTGGCAATCTAAATTCATACCAGAGTTTGTAGTCAGTCAATTTTGAGACTATAAATTCTAGTAAGGACAAGAGGTTGTACTCTGTACGTGCTTTGGGAGTCAAAGCGTAATGATCACCGGAGAAGTGATCCGATCATGAGGATATGGTCATGCTGAATAAATTCAAACAAACACAAGAACAATGGGGTGGCTCAAGCGAAGTCATCGACCACTGGCTCGAAACAAGACAATCACTGATTGTCGAATATTGTCAGCTGGGCTCCCTTCAACCTGCAAACGGCCACTCTAACGTCGTCGAACTTCCTTCCCCAAAACAGATCAGCTCATTCTGCGATCATGTGGTTGATTATATTTCTGAAGGCCATTTCAAAATCTACGATATGGTGATGAAGAAATGGCAAGCAACGGGCTTTAAGACTAACAACGAAATCGACGCGACCTATGCCAAGATCGTCTTAACCACAGAACCTTTGCTTGAGTTCAACGATAAGTATGTCAGTGTCAGTGCTGATGATGAGCTACCCAGCTTTGAGGCAGATATGTCAAAAGTGGGCGAACTGCTCGAAGTACGCTTTGAAGTAGAAGATCAGTTGATTCAACTTATCGCAGATAGCTTGGCGATTCCGCCAGGGGCTTAAAGAGCTAGAGAGCTAGAGAGCTAGAGAGCTAGAGAGCTAGAGAGCTAGAGAGCTAGAGAGCTAGAGAGCTAGAGAGCTAGAGAGCTAGAGAGCTAGAGAATCTAGGAGGGTTGGCGTTTTGCGTCAACCCTTTTTACTTAGGAACGCTACGCTATGGATACGGGAATGGGCATATCTCAAAGGACGAAGTCCGGTCTCGATTCTCGGAACGCAGTGTTCTCGGAGGGCGAAGCCCGTTCTATTTTTCCATAGGACGGAGTCCGTTCCCGTAGCAACGCGTTCCCGCCTCCCACTCTCCAAAAACAAAAAAGGCACCCGAAGGTGCCTTTTATCATTTCTTAGCTAGCGATTACTCGTCTGCAGCCTTATTCTTCTGAAGAAAAGCCTGCGTTTAGTAGTGCTGCAAGGTTGTCAGTCGCTTGTTCAGCTGAAGGACCTTCTTGCTCTTCTACACGCTTAGCTTGACGATCTTGGTGGTAAGCGAAACCTGTACCTGCTGGGATTAGACGACCAACAATTACGTTTTCTTTCAGACCACGTAGCTCATCACGCTTACCAGAAACCGCAGCTTCTGTTAGTACGCGAGTTGTTTCCTGGAACGATGCCGCAGAGATGAACGATTCAGTCGCTAGAGATGCCTTAGTAATACCAAGCAGCTCACGCTCGAAACGAACTAGCTCTTTGCCTTCAGCTTCTAGCTGACGGTTAGCAATCTTAACGTTCGCGTATTCAACCTGCTCACCCACTAGGAACTCTGTAGAGTCACCAGCGTGCGTGATTGTACACTTACGTAGCATCTGACGAACGATAGTTTCGATGTGCTTATCGTTAATCTTAACGCCTTGTAGACGGTATACTTCTTGAACTTCGTTCGCGATGTATTGAGTCACAGCGTGGATACCACGTAGACGTAGAATGTCATGTGGAGACTCTGGACCATCTGCGATCACGTCACCACGTTCAACTTTCTCGCCTTCGAATACGTTAAGCTGACGATGCTTAGGAATCATCTCTTCGTAAGCGTCACCGCCTTCACGAGTGATTACTAGACGACGCTTACCTTTCGTTTCTTTACCGAAGCTTACAGTACCTGTGTGCTCAGCAAGAATCGCAGGCTCTTTCGGCTTACGAGCTTCGAATAGGTCAGCTACGCGTGGTAGACCACCGGTGATATCTTTGTTACCGCCAGATTTCTGAGGGATACGAGATAGAGTATCACCCACGCCTACTTCAGCGCCGTCTTCGATGTTTACAATCGCTTTACCAGGTAGGAAGTAGTGAGCTGGCATTTCAGTACCAGGGATCATTACGTCGTTACCTTGCTCATCAACAAGTTTGATAGCTGGACGCATATCTTTACCTGCTGCTGGGCGAGCTGCTGCTTCAGTTACTTCGCTTGAAGATAGACCTGTTAGGTCATCAGTTTGACGAGAAACTGTAACGCCATCGATCATGTCCACAAACTGGATGCGACCTGCCACTTCAGTGATGATTGGCATAGTGTGCGCTTCCCAGTTCGCTACTGTTTCACCAGCTTCAACTGCGTCGTTGTCGCCTTTAGATAGTAGAGAACCGTAAGGTAGTTTGTGTTTCTCTTTAGTACGACCAAATTCGTCGATGATAGTCAGCTCTGAAGCACGAGAAGTGATTACAAGCTTCTTATCTTTGTTGATAACGAATTTAGCGTTGTGTAGCTTAACTGTACCAGTCGTCTTAGCTTGGATGCTGTTCTCTGCTGCTGCAGTAGATGCCGCACCACCGATGTGGAACGTACGCATCGTAAGCTGTGTACCCGGCTCACCGATAGACTGAGCAGCGATAACGCCCACTGCTTCACCTTGGTTCACTAGGTGACCACGTGCTAGGTCACGACCGTAACACTGAGCACAACAACCGAAGTCTGCATCACAGGTAACTACAGAGCGCACTTTCATGCGGTCAACTGAGTTCTCTTCCATGATCTGACACCACTTCTCATCAATTAGAGTGTTACGTGGGATCAGTACATCTTCAGTACCTGGCTTCAGTACGTCTTCTGCAACTACACGACCAAGAGCCAGCTCAGAAAGTGCAACTTTAACGTCACCACCTTCGATATGCGGCATCATGTCAACACCTTCATGGGTGCCACAGTCATGCTCGTGTACAACAACGTCTTGAGCAACGTCTACTAGACGACGAGTTAGGTAACCCGAGTTCGCTGTTTTCAGTGCTGTATCCGCAAGACCCTTACGAGCACCGTGCGTTGAGATAAAGTACTGAAGTACGTTTAGACCTTCTTTAAAGTTCGCAGTGATCGGCGTTTCGATGATTGAACCATCTGGACGCGCCATCAGACCACGCATACCTGCAAGCTGACGAATCTGAGCTGCAGAACCACGTGCGCCCGAGTCGGCCATCATGTAGATGCTGTTGAATGATTCTTGCTGCTCTTCTTCACCGTCGCGGTTAACAACCGTTTCAGAAGATAGGTTTTCCATCATCAACTTAGCTACGCGATCGTTGGTCGATGCCCAAATATCGATCACTTTGTTGTAGCGCTCACCCGCAGTTACAAGACCAGATTGGTACTGCTCTTGGATTTCGCGAACTTCTGCTTCCGCTTCTTCGATCTCAGTGTACTTAGCTGCTGGAACAACCATGTCGTCGATACCAACAGATACACCAGAAAGTGCCGCGTAAGCGAAACCTGTGTACATGATTTGGTCAGCGAAGATTACAGTGTCTTTTAGACCTAGCTTACGGTAAGCCTCGTTAAGTAGGTGAGAGATCTGCTTCTTACCTAGCTTTTGGTTAACGATGCTGTACGGAAGACCTGCTGGCACGATTTGCCATAGCATTGCACGACCGATAGTTGTATCAACCATCTTAGTCTCAGTTGTGCTGTTGCCATCTTCGTCTTTAACAGTCTCAGTGATACGAACTTTAACGCGAGCGTGTAGCTCAGCTGTCTTAGTACGGTATGCCTTCTCAGCCTCAGCTGGGCTAGCAAGGTACATACCTTCGCCTTTCACGTTGATCTTGTCACGAGTCATGTAGTAAAGACCCAATACAACGTCCTGAGAAGGTACGATGATCGGATCACCTGACGCTGGCGACAGAATGTTGTTTGTCGACATCATCAGAGTACGAGCTTCAAGCTGTGCTTCTAGAGTTAGAGGCACGTGTACCGCCATTTGGTCACCATCGAAGTCCGCGTTGTACGCCGCACACACAAGTGGGTGTAGCTGGATCGCTTTACCTTCGATTAGTACTGGTTCGAACGCCTGGATACCTAGACGGTGAAGTGTAGGTGCACGGTTCAATAGTACTGGGTGTTCGCGGATTACTTCGTCTAGGATATCCCAAACGATCGCTTCTTCGCGCTCTACCATCTTCTTAGCAGCTTTGATTGTCGTCGCAAGACCACGAGTCTCTAGCTTGCTGTAGATGAATGGTTTGAATAGCTCAAGTGCCATCTTCTTAGGAAGACCACACTGGTGTAGACGAAGGTATGGACCTACTGTGATTACAGAACGGCCAGAGTAGTCTACACGCTTACCTAGAAGGTTCTGACGGAAACGACCTTGCTTACCCTTGATCATATCAGCAAGAGATTTCAGAGGACGCTTGTTCGAACCAGTGATCGCGCGACCGCGACGACCGTTATCTAGAAGTGCATCAACAGACTCTTGTAGCATACGCTTTTCGTTACGTACGATGATATCCGGAGCAGCAAGCTCTAGTAGACGCTTCAAACGGTTGTTACGGTTGATTACGCGACGGTATAGATCGTTCAGATCAGAAGTCGCGAAGCGACCGCCATCTAGTGGTACTAGAGGACGTAGATCTGGCGGAAGTACCGGAAGCACAGTTAGGATCATCCACTCTGGGTTGTTACCAGATTGAACGAACGCTTCAACTAGCTTCAGACGCTTAGTGATTTTCTTACGCTTAGTCTCTGAGTTAGTAGACTGAAGCTCTTCACGCATTTCTTCGATTTCAGCAGGCAGATCCATAGACGCAAGTAGGTCTTTGATCGCTTCTGCACCCATCTTAGCCGTGAACTCATCACCCCACTCTTCTAGACGATCCAGATACTCTTCTTCGGTAAGCATCTGAGATTTTTCTAGGTCAGTCATACCCGGTTCAGTTACTACGTACATTTCGAAGTAAAGAACACGTTCGATATCACGTAGAGGGATATCCATTAGTAGACCGATACGAGACGGCAGTGATTTTAGGAACCAGATGTGAGCAACTGGTGAAGCAAGCTCGATGTGGCCCATACGGTCACGACGAACTTTAGTTTGTGTAACTTCAACGCCACACTTCTCACAGATAACACCACGGTGTTTCAGACGCTTATATTTACCACAAAGACATTCGTAGTCTTTTACTGGACCAAAAATACGCGCACAGAACAGACCATCACGCTCAGGCTTGAACGTACGATAGTTGATCGTTTCAGGTTTTTTAACTTCACCGAAAGACCATGAACGGATCATGTCTGGTGAAGATAGACCGATTTTGATTGCATCAAATTCTTCGGTCTTATGCTGCGCTTTTAGAAAGTTTAATAAGTCTTTCACAATCAGCTCCTGTAAGGAGTTAAAAGGGGCTCACCCGCAAAAGTGAGCACCTTCTACCAAATAATCGCTTTTCTCAATTAAGAAAGAAGGGATTACTCTTCGTCTTCTAGCTCGATGTTGATACCTAGCGAGCGAATCTCTTTCAACAGTACGTTGAACGATTCTGGCATGCCAGGTTCCATGCTGTGGTTGCCATCTACGATGTTCTTGTACATCTTAGTACGGCCGTTAACGTCATCCGACTTAACTGTTAGCATTTCTTGAAGCGTGTAAGCAGCACCGTATGCTTCTAGTGCCCATACTTCCATCTCACCGAAACGCTGACCACCGAACTGAGCTTTACCACCAAGTGGTTGCTGAGTTACTAGGCTGTACGAACCAGTTGAACGAGCGTGCATCTTGTCATCAACAAGGTGGTTCAGTTTCAGCATGTACATGTAACCAACCGTTACAGGACGCTCAAACGCATCACCTGTGCGACCATCAAACAGCGTTAGCTGACCAGATTCTGGTAGGTCACCTAGTTTCAATAGCTCTTTGATTGACTGCTCAGAAGCACCGTCAAATACTGGAGTCGCGATCGGTAGACCACCACGTAGGTTCTTGATCAACGTACGAACTTCGTCATCAGATAGAGACGCAACGTCTACTTTCTGACGAGTATCACCAAGGTCGTAAACTTTCTGTAGGAAGTCACGGAACTTAGCGAGCTCTTGCTGCTCTTTCACCATCTGGTTGATCTTGTCACCGATACCTTTCGCTGCCAGACCTAAGTGTACTTCTAGGATCTGACCGATGTTCATACGCGAAGGTACACCCAGTGGGTTAAGTACGATGTCAACCGGCTGACCTTTCTCATCGTAAGGCATGTCTTCAACAGGGTTGATCTTAGAGATTACACCCTTGTTACCGTGACGACCCGCCATCTTATCACCAGGCTGGATACGACGTTTAACCGCTAGGTAAACCTTAACGATCTTCAGTACGCCAGGTGCTAGATCATCACCTTGTGTGATCTTACGACGCTTAGTTTCAAACTTCTTATCGAAGTCAGCACGTAGCTCGTCGTACTGCTCTGCTAGCTGTTCAAGCTGAGTCTGTTGAGCATCATCTTCAAGCGTTAGCTCTAGCCACTTCTTACGATCGATAGCGTCTAGTTTCGCTTCAGTGTAACCACCGTCTAGAAGTACAGCTTTAACACGGTTTAGAAGGCCACCCTCAAGAATCTGGAATTCTTCAGTAAGGTCTTTCTTCGCTTCTTTAAGCTGCATCTGTTCAATTTCAAGTGCACGTTTGTCTTTTTCAACACCGTCACGAGTAAATACTTGAACGTCGATGATTGTACCTGAAACAGAGTTTGGTACGCGTAGAGACGTGTCTTTAACGTCTGACGCTTTCTCACCAAAGATAGCACGTAGTAGCTTCTCTTCAGGAGTTAGCTGAGTTTCACCTTTAGGCGTTACTTTACCTACAAGGATGTCACCGCCTTTCACTTCCGCACCGATGTAAACGATACCTGACTCGTCTAGTTTAGACAGAGCAGACTCACCTACGTTTGGAATGTCAGCTGTGATTTCTTCAGCACCAAGCTTAGTATCACGCGCCACACAAGATAGTTCTTGAATGTGGATCGTAGTGAAACGGTCTTCTTGAACTACGCGCTCAGATACTAAGATCGAGTCTTCGAAGTTGTAGCCGTTCCAAGGCATGAATGCGATACGCATGTTCTGACCAAGTGCTAGCTCACCAAGGTCTGTTGAAGGACCATCAGCAAGAACGTCACCACGTGCAACAGGTTCACCCGGCATCACACATGGACGCTGGTTGATACACGTGTTTTGGTTAGAACGAGTGTATTTAGTTAGGTTGTAGATATCGATACCTGCTTCACCAGGGATCAGCTCGTCTTCGTTTACTTTAACAACGATACGAGAAGCATCTACAGACTGGATTACACCACCACGTTTCGCTACCGCTGTAACACCAGAGTCAACTGCGATGTTACGCTCGATACCAGTACCAACTAGAGGCTTATCAGCCTTAAGTGTTGGAACTGCCTGACGTTGCATGTTCGCACCCATCAATGCACGGTTCGCATCATCGTGTTCTAGGAACGGGATAAGCGATGCAGCGATAGATACAACCTGGTTAGTTGCAACGTCCATGTAGTCAACATGTTCGCGTGGGTGTAGGCCAGATTCACCTTTCTGACGAGCAGTGATTAGCTCTTCAGAGAATGTGCCTTGTTCAGTAAGAACAGTGTTCGCCTGAGCGATAACGTACTGACCTTCCTGAATAGCGGATAGGTAATCTACTTCGTCTGTTACTACGCCATCTACTACGCGACGGTATGGAGTCTCTAGGAAACCGTACTCGTTACAACGCGCAAACGCAGAAAGAGAGTTGATCAGACCGATGTTTGGACCTTCAGGCGTTTCGATAGGACATAGACGACCGTAGTGAGTTACGTGTACGTCACGTACTTCGAAGCCAGCACGTTCACGAGTTAGACCGCCAGGACCCAATGCAGAGATACGACGCTTGTGCGTTACTTCTGATAGAGGGTTGTTTTGGTCCATGAACTGTGACAGCTGTGAAGAGCCAAAGAATTCTTTAACCGCAGCAGAGATAGGCTTAGCGTTGATTAGGTCTTGAGGCATGATTGCATCAAGATCACCAAGGCTTAGACGCTCTTTAACAGCACGTTCAACACGTACTAGACCAACGCGGAATTGGTTTTCTGCCATTTCGCCAACAGAACGGATACGACGGTTACCTAGGTGGTCGATATCGTCCACTTCACCGATGCCGTTACGGATAGCGATAAGCTTCTTCATCACTTCAACGATATCAGTTTCGTCAAGTGTGCCTTGCTCTTGAGCATCTTCACGTTCGATAGAGCTGTTAAACTTCATACGACCAACAGTCGATAGATCGTAACGCTCTTCTGAGAAGAATAGGCTTTCGAATAGTGCTTCAGCAGCTTCTTTCGTTGGCGGCTCACCAGGGCGCATCATGCGGTAGATTTCTACCAATGCAGAAATACGATCAACAGTGCTGTCGATGCGTAGAGTTTCTGACATGAACGGACCGTGGTCTAGATCGTTGGTAAATAACGTCTGTAGCGCTTTGTGGCCTGCTTGAGAAAGGTTAGCTAGAGCTTCTAGGCTGATTTCTTGGTTTGCACCAACAATGATCTCGCCAGTCGCTTCGTTGATGTAATCTTTCGATGCAACTTTGCCTACGATGTACTCTACAGGTACTTCGATGTGCTCAACGCCATCTTTTTCAAGCTGACGGATGTGGCGTGCAGTTACACGACGACCAGTTTCAACGTAAGTTTTGCCGTTTGCTTCGATATCGAATGACGCAGTTTCACCACGTAGACGATCAGGAACAAGCTCCATTAATAGAGTTTGATCTTTCACTTCGAAGTTCACCTTCTCAAAGAAGATGTCCAGGATCTCTTCTGTCGTCTTACCTAGTGCGCGAAGAATGATTGATGCTGGTAGCTTACGACGGCGGTCAATACGTACGTATAGGTTATCCTTAGGATCAAACTCGAAATCAAGCCATGAACCACGGTAAGGAATTACGCGTGCATTATATAGAACTTTACCTGAAGAGTGGGTCTTACCCTTATCGCTGTCGAAGAATACACCTGGGCTTCTGTGCAGCTGGGATACGATAACCCTCTCGGTACCATTGATTACGAAGGTACCATTGTCTGTCATAAGCGGAATTTCGCCCATGTAGACTTCTTGTTCTTTAATGTCTTTTACAGTACCTGCTGGCGCGTCTTTATCAAAGATAACTAGGCGTAGTTTAACGCGTAGTGGTTTTGAATAAGTTACGCCGCGGATTTGACATTCTTTAACGTCAAAAACTGGCTCACCAAGACGGTAGCTAACGTATTGCAGCTCGGAATTGCCGTTGTAGCTCTGAATTGGAAATACAGAACGGAAAGCAGCTTCAAGACCGTATTGACCTTCAGGATCCTGTTCGATGAATTTTTCGAACGAATCGAGCTGGATCGATAGCAGGTATGGAATGTCCAACACTTGTGGACGAGTACCAAAGTCCTTACGGATGCGCTTTTTCTCGGTATAAGAGTAAACCATGGGGTTCCTCAGCTCGCTGATAAGTGACCCAAACTGTCTCCAATAGTTATGAGACAGTGACTAACATCTGTTTGATTGTAGTGACATTTCATTAAGAGCTAATGAAATGTTTTTTGCTAGGAATCTGGGTGCTCAAACAGCGGAAAAATCACCCAACCCCTACAGCGCAAAAAGGCCGGTGGTTATAAAACCACCAGCCATTAGCCGTTAGGCTAAGAAACTAAGCAATAATTACTTAACAGTAACACTTGCACCAGCTTCTTCTAGCTGAGCTTTAAGAGCTTCAGCTTCGTCTTTCTCTACGCCTTCTTTAAGAGGTGCAGGAGCGCCGTCTACTAGAGCTTTAGCTTCTTTAAGACCTAGGCCAGTTGCGCCACGTACTGCTTTGATTACAGCAACTTTGTTGCCGCCAGCAGATTCTAGGATTACGTCGAACTCAGTTTGCTCAGCAGCAGCTTCGCCACCAGCAGCGCCGCCAGCTACAACAGCAGCAGCAGCAGAAACGCCGAATTTCTCTTCCATCGCTTCGATTAGTTCAACAACTTGCATTACAGACATTTCTGCAACTGCGTCTAGGATTTGCTCGTTAGTAATAGACATAACAATTCTCTTTTAAATCAACAATAAGTTTATTAAGCAACCAGAAAAAAGCAAGGCTTATGCCGCAGCTTCTTCTTTTTGATCGCGTAGTGCAGCGATAGTACGTACCAGCTTGCCTGCAGAAGCTTCTTTCATGCACATCATTAGGCGTGCGATTGCTTCGTCGTAAGTTGGTAGTGTCGCTAGTACTTCAGCATCAGTAACTGCGCCTTCGAATGCAGCAGCTTTGATCTCGAACTTGTCGTTCTCTTTAGCGAAGTCTTTGAAAAGACGCGCTGCGGCACCTGGGTGCTCGTTAGAGAATGCGATTAGAGTAGGACCAGTGAAAGTGTCAGTTAGACACTCGTAGTCTGTACCTTCAACCGCACGACGCGCTAGAGTATTACGAACAACTTTCAGGTAAACGCCCGCTTCACGAGCTTGTTTACGTAGAGAAGTCATCGCGCCTACTTCAACGCCACGAGAGTCAGCTACAACTGCAGAAAGTGCACCACTGGCAGCTTCGTTGACTTCAGCAACAATTGCTTTTTTGTCTTGAAGGTTTAAAGCCATCTTGGATTTACTCCTGGTTGTCGTTACACCACTCACTATTATCACAACAGTGAGAGCTATTGAGGTGCTTCCCAGAAGAAAGTTAACTATTTACATAGAGCTTTCTGTCAGTTCGGGCACCATCTACGTAGGATGATTAAGTCTTTATTTGTCAAACAAACTCAGACACCTACGGTCTTGGACGGAGACTGGGTCATAATTCACAGCAAATTCTAGAAGAATTTAATGAACCAAAGTTCAGCCCCAACCACAAATATTAGGCGCAGGATTATACACTAATTCTACGCCTAAGCAAATTTATTAGTTTGCTAGAGTGTTCAGGCTAGCCTGATCAACAGCAACACCAGCACCCATTGTAGTAGAGATGCTAACCTTCTGTAGGAATGTACCCTTAGCAGAAGACGGCTTAGCTTTCTTCAGAGCAACTAGAAGAGCTTCTAGGTTCTCTTTGATCTGCTCAGCAGAGAAGTTTGCTTTACCGATAGTAGTGTGGATGATGCCGTTCTTGTCGTTACGGTAACGAACCTGACCAGCTTTAGCGTTCTTAACCGCTTCAGCAACGTTAGGAGTTACAGTACCAACTTTAGGGTTTGGCATAAGACCGCGAGGACCTAGGATAGTACCTAGTTGACCTACAACGCGCATTGCATCTGGAGAAGCAACAACTACGTCGAAGTTCATTTCGCCTTTCTTAACTTGCTCAGCAAGATCTTCCATACCAACGATGTCTGCGCCAGCTTCTTTAGCTGCTTCAGCGTTTGCACCTTGAGTGAACACTGCAACGCGGATTTCGCGGCCAGTACCGTGAGGTAGTACAGTTGCACCACGTACGTTCTGGTCAGATTTACGAGCATCGATGCCTAGGTTAACAGCAACGTCTACAGACTCAACGAATTTAGCAGTAGCTAGTTCTTGAAGAAGAGCAACAGCTTCGTTGATTTCGTATTCTTTAGTTACGTCAACTTTTTCGCGGATTACGCGCATGCGCTTAGTTAGTTTAGCCATCTTATTAACCCTCTACCACTAGGCCCATTGAACGAGCAGTACCAGCGATTGAACGCTTCATTGCTTCGATGTCAGCACCAGTCATATCAGCAGCTTTAGTTTCTGCGATTTCTTGGATTTGAGCGTCAGTTACAGTACCCACTTTTTCAGTGTTTGGACGACCAGAACCAGACTTAACGCCAGCAGCTTTCTTAAGAAGAACAGCAGCAGGTGGAGTCTTAGTGATGAACGTGAAAGAACGGTCGTTGTATACTGTGATAACAACTGGAGTTGGTAGACCTTTCTCAATAGATTCTGTTTTCGCGTTGAACGCTTTACAGAATTCCATGATGTTTACACCGTGTTGACCTAGTGCAGGACCAACCGGTGGACTTGGGTTTGCCATACCAGCAGCAACTTGCAGCTTGATGTAAGCTTCAACTTTCTTAGCCATGATAATTCCTAATTTTGGGTACAAACGCTAATCGACTGACCAGCTCCCCGTTGATATAAAAACTTGTTATTTTGGATGGAGACTTTTGCTTCAGCCAAAATAATAAGGCGCGAAATTATAGTCATAATCCGCGCCTTATACAACCCTAAAAAGGTGATTTTTTATACTCTGAAAAACAGAGTCTTAGTCTAGTTTTTCAACCTGACCAAATTCAAGCTCAACTGGTGTTGCACGACCAAAGATCGATACAGACACTTTCACTCGGCTCTTATCGTAATCCACTTCTTCAACAGTACCGTTGAAGTCAGCAAATGGACCGTCAGTAACGCGTACCACTTCACCCGCTTCGTACATAGTACGTGGACGAGGTGCTTCGCTCGCTTTCTCAAGACGGTTCAGAATCGCATCAGCTTCTTTATCAGTGATAGGAGCTGGACGATCAGAGGTACCACCAATGAAGCCCATGACACGCGGCACACTGCGTACTAAGTGCCATGATTCATCGTTCATGATCATCTGAACTAGGACGTAACCAGGGAAGAACTTACGCTCAGACTTACGACGCTGACCTGCACGCATTTCCACTACTTCTTCAGTAGGAACTAGAACTTCACCAAACAGCTCTTCCATGCTGTGCATTTTGATATGCTCACGAAGAGATTGGGCTACACGACCTTCGAATCCAGAGAAGGCTTGAACCACATACCAGCGTTTTTTTGGAGCTTCACTCATGAATTAAAACCCTCTATACCCCAGTTGCTAGAGCAACAAGACGAACCATAATGCCGTCGATGCCCCAAAGCACTAGAGCCATTACAATACTTACAGCTAAAACGATCAAAGTCGTTTGCATTGTTTCTTGGCGTGTAGGCCAAACAACTTTACGTACTTCCATACGCGATTCTTTTGCAAACTCGATCGCAGCTTTACCCTTAGTTGTTGTAGCAGCAACACCAAGTGCCGCAGCGATTAGTACAACAACACCTGCAGCGCGAATCACTACAGACATTTCACCATACAGGTAATTACCCACAACAGCGGCAGCTAGCAGAGCAAAAGTGACAATCCACTTGAAGATATCTGCGCCATTTGAGCTATCAGGAGTTTCAGCATTATTTGCTTTCATAAAACCAACCTGTCTAAGTCTTAATATAGACGACAACAACCCCGCTGTTGCAGGGCAAATCCATGAAACGACAATTTAAATAAATTGACGTACTCTTTTATTGATTGAGACGCAACACCTCAACCAAAAAATCCTGCTCAATGCCATGCTGAATAAGAAAACAACAGACATTTTGTATAGTGCAGAAAAAGGGCATCAAATGATGCCCTTTTTGCTACTGGTTCGTCAAATCTTATTCAAAGATTTTCCGAAGTCTTTAGCTAATTCCGAAGAATTAGTCGAAGATCTTAGCAACAACACCAGCACCAACTGTACGGCCACCTTCGCGGATTGCGAAACGTAGACCTTCGTCCATCGCGATTGGAGCGATTAGTTCAACAGTCATCTTGATGTTATCGCCTGGCATTACCATTTCTACGCCTTCTGGTAGCTCGATGTTACCAGTTACGTCAGTTGTACGGAAGTAGAACTGTGGACGGTAGCCTTTGAAGAATGGAGTGTGACGACCACCTTCATCTTTAGACAGTACGTATACTTCTGACTCAAACTTAGTGTGTGGGTTGATTGACTTAGGAGCAGCTAGTACTTGACCACGCTCTACTTCGTCACGCTTAGTACCACGTAGAAGTGCACCAACGTTCTCACCCGCACGACCTTCGTCTAGAAGCTTACGGAACATTTCAACACCAGTACATGTTGTTACTGTTGTCTCTTTGATACCAACGATTTCTACTTCGTCACCTACAGTTAGGATACCGCGCTCGATACGACCAGTTACTACTGTACCACGACCTTGGATAGAGAATACGTCTTCGATAGGCATTAGGAATGGCTGATCGATTGCACGCTCTGGCTCTGGGATGTAAGAATCTAGTGCTTCTGCAAGCTCAACGATCTTGTCTTCCCACTGCTTCTCGCCGTTTAGTGCGCCAAGTGCAGAACCTTGGATAACTGGTAGGTCATCACCTGGGAAGTCGTACTCAGATAGAAGTTCACGAACTTCCATTTCTACTAGTTCTAGTAGCTCTTCATCGTCAACCATGTCACATTTGTTCATGAATACGATGATGTATGGGATACCAACCTGACGGCCTAGTAGGATGTGCTCACGAGTTTGTGGCATTGGGCCATCTGTCGCAGCAACAACTAGGATACCACCGTCCATCTGTGCAGCACCTGTGATCATGTTTTTAACATAATCCGCGTGTCCTGGACAGTCTACGTGTGCGTAGTGACGAGTTGGAGTGTCGTACTCAACGTGAGAAGTTGCGATTGTGATACCGCGCTCACGCTCTTCTGGAGCGTTATCGATAGATGCGAAGTCTTTCGCTTCACCGCCGTACACTTTTGCAAGTGTTGTACAGATCGCTGCAGTTAGAGTTGTTTTACCGTGGTCAACGTGGCCGATAGTACCAACGTTTACGTGCGGTTTCGTACGTTCAAATTTTTCTTTAGACATGAGTTGTCCCTCTAGGTACGGATTTAGGTGGCTTGAATGACCACGCAACCAAAAAGTCTTGGTGATAAACTTCTCTCAATCACTAAACGTAGTTTAGTAAAGAGAAACTATCAAAAGGAAACATTGCTTAGAGCTGGTGCTGATAGGCAGACTCGAACTGCCGACCTCATCCTTACCAAGGATGCGCTCTACCACCTGAGCTATATCAGCACTCAAATTAGAGTGGAGCGGGCAGCGGGAATCGAACCCGCATCATCAGCTTGGAAGGCTGAGGTAATAGCCATTATACGATGCCCGCAACACGTAACTCTGTGAGCTATTTCCTTAAGAATATGGTGGAGGGGGACGGATTCGAACCATCGAAGGCAGTGCCAGCAGATTTACAGTCTGATCCCTTTGGCCACTCGGGAACCCCTCCAAATTTTTAATCCATTTTTCTCGTGCTCTAAAAAGAGATAAGCGGAAAAATGGTGCCGACTACCGGAATCGAACTGGTGACCTACTGATTACAAGTCAGTTGCTCTACCTACTGAGCTAAGTCGGCATAAGTGGTGCGCATTCTATTGAATGATTTTCTGCCTTGCAATAGTAAATTTAAAAAAAAACTTCTTTTTCTACTGATTGGGCTTATTTGTTGAAATTTCGCCCAATTTATCGGCAAAAAATACGCGAATGTCGACGATGTCGTTTGCAATCTTGTTCGGTTGTTGTATTTTCGCTGCTCTATCGTGAAACCAAGTTAGGATGACTATGACTCCATATCTCTCATTTAATCGTCAACAATGGGCTGAATTACGCAATTCAGTGCCAATGACATTATCCGAGACCGATCTGGTTGAACTTCAGGGTGTGAATGAAAGCCTCACGATGGAAGAAGTAGAAGAGATCTACTTGCCTTTAGCCCGTCTGCTTAACTTATATGTTGCTGCCAGACAGAGCCGTAATTCAGTGCTCAATAACTTCCTCGGTAATCAAGGCACTGCGCCGCCTTTTATTATTGGTATTGCTGGTAGTGTAGCGGTCGGTAAAAGTACCACGGCTCGTTTGCTTAAAGCCTTACTATCACGCTGGGATAACCACCCTAAAGTTGAACTCGTGACTACTGATGGGTTTCTTTACCCGAAAAAGGTGCTCGATGAACGCGGTATTCTTCATCGCAAGGGCTTCCCTGAATCTTATGATATTAAGCGTCTAGTCGAGTTCGTTTCTGATGTTAAGGCTGGCAAACCACACCTCGAAGTTCCTGTTTACTCGCACATCACCTATGACATTACCGAAGAGCTGAAAACCGTTGACCGGCCTGACGTGCTGATCATTGAAGGATTAAACGTCTTGCAAAGCGGGATGGATTATCCACATGACCCACATCGCGTCTTTGTCTCAGATTTCTTAGATTTTTCGCTTTATGTCGACGCAGAAAGTGAAGTGATCGAACAGTGGTATGTCGAACGTTTCTTAAAGTTCCGCCAAGGCGCTTTTACCAAACCAGGGTCTTACTTCAGTCACTACACACAGTTGACCGAACCAAAAGCGATCGAGAAAGCACACAGTATTTGGCAGTCGATCAATGGGGTTAACCTAGACGCCAATATCCTGCCAACCAAAGGCCGCGCCCACTTAATCTTGAAGAAAGGTCAGGATCATCAAGTGGAAGAAGTTTTTCTTAGGAAGTAGCGAGGAGCGGGATTCGGGACTTGGGAACAGGCTTCGCCCTACGGAGAGCTGGAGAGCGTTTAGGGTTGGCGGATAAACGTCAACCCTTTTCGTTTGGAACGCCTTGCTACGGAAACGGGATTCGGGATGCAAATAACTGGATAAGCTGGCTTGTCAGACTAGTTTTCCAGCAGCGAAGCGATCCATAGGGCGCAGCCCGTTCTCGCATCTCGGCGCGAAGCATTCCCGAGGACGAAGTCCGTTCTCTGTTTAATTATTTACTTTCCGGCCCATATTGATTTTCGCCGTCCGTGCCTTTTAAAAAGCCACATTCAACTAAAATCCATAGACCACAGACTAGAGCAGCAAATGACGTCGCGGCTTGCAACATAGACGGCTGACCGGCTAGTGAAGGATCGCCGACTGGTACTGTCATGCGTCCGATAACGAGTGGGATATTAAGCAGCAGCCACCAGCTTGATTTACCCCGGTCATGCCAACGTTTAGCGGTAATCGCTAGATCAGGCACCAGAATGACGATCAGGAACACAGGTAGAATCAGATGTGCGATCGAGGGTGCGAGTACATTCATCCCCATCGCAAAGCCAACAATCATCAAATAGTAAACCACGTTCCAAATCCAATAGGTTTTACGCCCTATTCGGCCTTGAAACGAAAACAGTAATTCTTTCATCGACATCATTTATACCTAAAAAATAAAAAGTTAGAGCCTGTTTGCTCCAAAAATACTAGTTAATTACTTTCTGAAAACACGCTTTATCCATATCTCGAATGTTAACCGTTAAGCTATGCACATGACTCGCTTGCTCTTGTAACACAGTCATCAACTGGCGAGATAACTCTCTTTTCTGCTCTTCGGTTCTGCCATCAAGCAATTCAAAGCTGATATGAATAAAGTCAACACTATCTCCCGCTTCGCCTACCAGCCAGTTATGGCAACGCAAAGAGCGGGATTTTACCGAATCCACATCGAACAACCCGCAAGTTAACGCGACATGATGTAAGTCTTCAAGTAAGCCTTGAACATTAACGCGTTCGTCAACAGAGTTGGAGTATTCCATTACTAGGTTCGGCATAGTATTCCTCAAATGTAAGAGAGTTTCACAATAAACAAAAAGTGCACAACACTATTACCAATTTCTATGCTGAATTCCGAGTGGGTTTCCACCAATCTGTTCAATGGATCACTGATAGAAAGCAGATTAAGGTGAGATATGAGCGATCACAGCTCCAACCAATGGGTGATATCCAAATAAGACATGACGGTAATCATGATCTCCCCTATTTTATCTGTTATATTCTTACGAAGATTTTTTACATTAATTGATTAAATACGGAGATATTCCTATGCGTCGTCCTGTAGTGATGGGTAACTGGAAGCTTAACGGCAGCAAAGCAATGGTTAAAGAGCTGCTAACTGGTCTTAACGCTGAACTTGAAGGCGTTGAAGGTGTTGACGTAGCTGTCGCTCCACCAGCACTTTACCTAGATCTAGCTGAACAGCTAATCGCAAAAGGCGGTAACAAGATCATCCTAGGTGCTCAAAACACTGACCTAAACAACAGCGGTGCATTCACTGGTGATATGTCTCCAGAGATGCTAAAAGATTTCGGTGCTACTCACATCATCATCGGTCACTCTGAGCGTCGTGAATACCACAACGAATCTGACGAGTTCATCGCTAAGAAATTCAACTTCCTAAAAGAGAACGGTCTAAAACCTGTTTTCTGTATCGGTGAATCTGAAGCTCAAAACGAAGCGGGCGAAACTGAAGCAGTATGTGCACGTCAAATCAACGCAGTGATTGACGCTTACGGTGTTGAAGCGCTAAACGGTGCAATCATCGCATACGAACCAATCTGGGCTATCGGTACTGGTAAAGCAGCTACAGCTGAAGATGCACAACGCATCCACGCTTCTATCCGTGCACTAATCGCAGAGAAAGATGCAGCAGTTGCTGAGCAAGTAATCATCCAATACGGTGGTTCTGTTAAGCCTGAAAACGCAGAAGCTTACTTCTCACAACCAGACATCGATGGTGCTCTAGTTGGTGGTGCATCTCTAGATGCTAAGAGCTTCGCAGCAATTGCTAAAGCAGCGGCAGCAGCTAAAGCTTAATTTTTCTTCTTATTTGAAAAATTCTCATGGAGGTCAGCGCAAGCTGGCCTTTTTTGTGTCTGGCACATCAATCAAGTATCCTACGCTTTTCCTCACTAACGATAGTTGTACCGAATGCAGGATAAGCATGGCCTTCTCACAGGTTCGATTCCCCTAGTACTTAGGCAGATGACCGTTCCCATGACCTTTGGCATGGTGGCGATCTTGATGTTTAACTTGGTGGATACGTTTTTTATCTCGCTGCTAGGTACCCAAGCTCTCGCTGCGATTAGCTATACCTTCCCCGTCACCTTTGCGGTCAACTGCATCACCATGGGTATAGGTATGGGGCTCTCGACCAATATAGGTCGCTTGCTCGGACAAGGTCAATCGATCGTCGCTGCGCGCTTTTCTTCTCATGGCTTACTGTTAGCCGTATTGCTGGTCGCACTCGCCTCTACACTTGGCCTGTTTACCATCGAGCCACTGTTTCTATTTCTTGGTGCAGAGCAATCGCTACTGCCACTTATTCATCAATACATGGATATTTGGTACCTGACGATTCCACTCTTAGTCGTTCCTATGGCTGGCAACAGTGCCATTCGCGCAACTGGGGATACTAAAACACCCGCCAAAATCATGATGCTCGCCGGACTTATTAATGGGGTACTCGATCCGCTACTGATTTTTGGTTACGGGCCTTTCCCAGTATTGGGCATTCAAGGAGCGGCCATTGCCAGTGCAATGAGTTGGTTCGGCGCCTTAATTGGCTCGCTTTACGTGCTGATTAAACGAGAGAAACTACTTGCCCTACCTTGCTTTAAAACACTCTGGCTCGACTGGCAACAAATCCTAAAAATCGGCACACCGGCAGCTTTGTCGAATGCTCTCACGCCCTTATCGGGGGCTATTTTGATGATGATGCTGTCAACTCATGGCACCGCAGCCGTCGCTGCCTATGGTGCAGCGCAGCGGGTCGAATCGATTCTTATCTTGGTTTTGATGTCTTTAACTTCAGCCCTAACGCCATTTATTGCCCAAAATATGGGCGCCAACAACCCTGCACGTAGTTTTGCCGGCTTGTTTATCAGCATGCGTTTCTCGATGGTGTTTCAGGCCGGCATTTTTATCATGATGGTGCCGCTGAGCATCCCACTGGCGGCTTTGTTTTCACAGGAACAAACAGTAAAAGATCTACTTTGGCACTATTTATTAGTCGTGCCTTTTAGCTATGGTTTCCAAGGCGTGATGATGATGTTGGTCTCAGGGTTAAACGCCCTGCATGAACCGCTTAAGGCATTCCAATGGAGCTTTATGCGTCTGTTTCTCTTTACCCTGCCTTGCGCTTGGTTGGGTGGTCAGCTGTATGATATTGAAGGGTTATTCATTGGTATTGCGGTAGGCAACATTATTGGTGGCACAAGTGGTTACTTGTACGCACTAAAACTCAGATCTCAGCACCTTTCCCCAGCGGCATAAAATAAAACACCGACTCTTGGAGTCGGTGTAGTCTGTCTGAAAGGTAGAGATTAATCGACAATGGCTATCTCTTCTTCCTCTTCCACTTCTAAATCTACATCTAATGGTTCTTGAGAAAGAATCACACCGGTATTGTCAGCGTAGAGGTAATCTTCAGGAAGGAAGGTCACGCCACCAAAGTTGACTGGCACATCCACTTCACCAATGCCTTGGGAAATAGCACCGACAGGAATAGAAGCAATCGCTTGGATACCGATACTCATGTCTTCCAGCTCATCGACCTCACGAACACAGCCATAAACCACAATACCTTCCCATTCGTTTTCTTCCGCAAGCGATGCGAGCTCAGCATCAATCAGTGCGCGACGCAATGAACCGCCACCATCAATAAGCAGCACACGGCCTAAACCGTCTTGCTCTAGGATTTCACGAATCAAGCCATTATCTTCAAAACACTTTACTGTCGTGATTTGCCCCGCGAACGATGCACAACCACCAAAGTTACTGAACATAGGCTCTACAACATCTACTTGCTCTAAATAAATGTCGCACAAGGCAGAGGTATTGTATTCCATAGTATTCCTTCCCATACCGTTCGTTATCTCCATCGAGTATATAAGGTCATTAAGTCATTGCAATGACATGTATCATTTAACTGACCAGAGTTTGAGCTATAACCACTCCAGCAAACAATAAGTTAGTCACCATAGAGCACTTGACTATCACCGGCATCATTGGGGCGATCTGCGCTGGCTTTTCGGCCTGCCATACTGCTTTACCGTGTTTAAAGGTAACAAGCAGGCTAAGTAGAAATGGCAAGCTAATCCAAATTGGGCTCGGTTGATGGATTAAGTAAGCGGCAAAAGCCACCACAGCGCCGCTGAGCAGAGCAAAGTGATATTGCTTAGCGCGCTTTTGCCCTAGACGGACAGCAACCGTTCTTTTGCCACACACCTCATCATTCTCAATATCGCGCATATTGTTGATATTAAGTACAGCGACAGCCAGTAGCCCACAACCAACCGCAGGCAAGATAAGCAGAGGCGCGACAATGCCGGTATGAAGGAAATAGGTACCCGCCACGCCCAATAAACCAAAGAAGATAAATACGGAAATATCGCCTAGGCCAACATAACCATAAGGTTTGTTACCCACGGTATATGCGATCGCTGCGACAATCGCTAAGACTCCTAGCCCGATGAAAGCTAAGATGCTCTGTAGACTCTCTAATGCATACATCACCAAGGTGAGACCCGCGATCACAGTCAAGACCACATTAATGATCATTGCCTGCTTCATGTCTTTCTGCGTGACAGCTCCAGACTGGATCGCACGCATAGGCCCGAGACGATTTTCGTTATCGGTTCCTTTGACAGCATCGCCATAGTCGTTGGCTAAGTTAGAAAGGATTTGCAGCAGCGTTGCGGTCAGAAAAGCCAGCAAAGCAACCACAGGTGAAAACTGATGTGTGGAATACGCCAATACACTACCCGTTAAGATAGAGACCAAAGCCAAAGGCAAGGTTTTAGGGCGAGCGGCGTCAAGCCATATTGTTAGAGACTGTTTCATGGATACCAGTTTAGCCACAGTTACTTGAACTAGAATTGTGGCACATCAATCCTATCGGTGAAAAACAAAAAAAGGTCACCGAAGTGACCTTTTTCCAAAACTTGACCTAAGTTAGGCTTATTTAACGCGACCTACGTACTCACCAGAGCGAGTATCAACTTTTATCACTTCGCCAATCGCGATAAATAGAGGAACGCGAACAACAGCACCTGTTGATAGTGTTGCTGGCTTACCACCTGTACCTTGAGTATCACCTTTCAGACCTGGATCAGTATCTGTTACTTCAAGCTCAACGAAGTTTGGTGGCGTTACTACGATTGGGTTACCGTTCCATAGTGTTAGCATACAAGTGTTGTTTTCTACCAACCACTTAGCGTTTTCGCCAACCGCTTTTACATCCGCAGCGATCTGCTCAAATGTTTCGTTGTTCATAAAGTGGTAGAATTCGCCGTCGTTATATAGATAATCTAGGTCGATATCCATTACGTCTGCAACTTCACAAGTTTCACCAGACTTAAAGGTTTTCTCTAGCACTTTACCAGAAAGAAGCTTACGAATTTTTACACGGTTGAACGCTTGACCTTTACCTGGCTTAACGTATTCGTTTTCCAAGATAACGCAAGGCTCGTTATCAAGCATTAGTTTCAAGCCGCCTTTAAATTCATTGGTGCTAACAGTAGCCATTTTTTCCTCTTACATTCTTAGAGCTAAATTCAATGCCGCACATCATAACCCGAAAAGTTGTTTCTGTTGAGCAAAACTGGCTCAAACAGCTAGCGAATGGGATCTCTGATCCTGCAAAACTGCTTGAGCAGCTCGAAATAGATCCTAAGCCATGGCAAGACGGATTTGCTGCTCGCAAGCTTTTTGCGCAGCGTGTTCCGCAAAGTTTTGTTGATAGAATGGAAAAAGGCAATCCTTACGACCCGCTTTTACGTCAGGTTTTACCGCTCAGCGAAGAGTTTGAAGTCCACCCTGGTTACTCCAATGATCCACTGGAAGAGCAAAACAATGCTATACCAGGTTTATTGCACAAGTACCGCAACCGCGCGTTAATGATCGTCAAAGGTGGCTGTGCAGTTAACTGTCGCTACTGTTTTCGTCGTCACTTCCCCTATGACGAAAACAAGGGATCCAAATCAGTTTGGCAGCAAAGCCTAGAGTATGTAGCCCAGCACCCAGAGATTAATGAGATCATCCTTTCTGGTGGGGACCCGCTAATGGCAAAGGATGAAGAACTGTTGTGGCTTATTGATCATATTGCCGACATCAAGCACATCAAGCGCCTGCGCATTCATTCCAGACTACCTGTAGTCATTCCTGATCGTATCACTCAAGCGCTGATTCAGATGCTGGGCGAAACACGACTACAAGTGGTGTTAGTCACGCATATCAACCACGCTCAAGAGATAAATCAAGAACTGAGAGATAGATTAAGCCACCTTAAGCAAGCAGGTGTTACTCTTTTAAACCAAGGTGTTATGCTAAAAGGTGTCAATGACAGCGTTGAGTCTCAGGTAGACCTCAGCAACGCTTTATTTGATGCTGGCATTTTACCTTACTACATTCACGTGCTAGATAAAGTACAGGGCGCTGCACACTTTTACATCTCTGACCAAGAGGCGAAAGCCATCATGGCAGGGCTGATGGAGCGAGTCTCTGGATATCTAGTACCAAAGTTAACGCGAGAGATTGGTGGGCGTACCAGTAAAACCCCACTCGACCTACATTTAGAATAATGATGAAAAACACACGCGGCTTTACGCTAATAGAATTGGTCATTGTCATCGTCGTACTCGGCATTCTTGCTGTTACTGCCCTGCCTCGTTTACTCGACCTACAAAGCGACGCCCGAACCTCAGCCTTGCAAGGCTTAAAAGGGGCAATGCAAGGCGCTAATGATCAGTTAATTGGCGCTTCTGCTATAGCTGGTCTCGACACTGCCGCTAGCGGCTCTGTCACCGTAGAGGGCGAAAGCGTCAGCATCGTTTACGGTTATGCTAAAGCAGACAATGCCAATGCTTGGGCAAAGATCATTGATGCTAATATTGCAGATGCCACTTTCGGCGCTGATGGTGCCGATTGGTATTTCAGTAATACCAACGCCAATGATGGAATTATCTTGTATATGCCAAGGAGTCGTCGTCAGTCTTCTCTCAATTGTTACCTGCAATATAACGAAGCAACCTCAAACGCCTCACCCAGTATTAACTTGACCACCACTGGTTGTTAATTTTGTCCTTAAGATAAAAATCTTTTGTTCGATAGGCAGGTCTAATCTATGCATACTCCGACGTTTTGGAGGTCACGATGCAACCAGACATGCAACCCACTATCGAACAATTTCTCGACCTAGGCCCATTCAGTTGGTGGGCTCTACTCTGTTGTGCCGTTAACGGTATTCTTATTGGCGTTGAACGACAAACACGCGGCAAACCTGTTGGTATTCGCACCTCGATTTTGGTGATTTCTGGCACCTACTTGTTTATGTCGATGGCGGTTTCACTCTCACCCAATACATTAGATCAAGCGCGAGTGCTCGGTCAGATCATTACTGGAGTAGGATTTCTTGGCGCAGGGGTAATGATGACCCTAGATGGCAAAATACATGGTGTCACCTCCGCTGCCGTCATATGGGTATTGGCGGCCATCGGCATGATGATTGGTCTCGGTTATATGCAGCAATCCGTGCTCCTCACCGTACTGGCACTTACCGTACTACTTGGCGTCGATAAAGCCGAGAACCGGATCAAAGCCCTACGCCGTGGCGTTCACCAAAAATTTCAAAAGCGTAGAAACAAACTAAACTCGTGATCTCTACGAGCAAACCAATACAAAGCCATTGTTTAAAGTGCAATTTTTGATTCGAAACAAGGAATAGCTCGATAGTTAATCGCTGTGACTAGAGAAGCAAATAGGCTCACGTTTCCACCTACCACTTTTGGGTAGCATAGCTCTATGTTTATACCAATGTAGGGTTTGATTATGTTTTACGTGCATATGCTCCTGCTTCTGACGGTTATATTTATCGGTATCCGCCATGGAGGCATAGCTTTCGGTTTGCTCGGGGGCTTGGGTGTTTCGGTTCTCGCGTTTGTATTTGGTGTCGCGCCGGGTTCGCCACCGATCAGTGTTATGCTGATCATTCTCGCCGTGGTCGCTGCCTCTGCGACGCTAGAAGCAACGGGCGGCCTCAAGCTGTTAGTGAAGTTTGCTGAGCGATTGTTGCGTAAGCATCCAAGCCAAATCGTGTTTCTTGGTCCACTTTGTACCTATTCGTTGACGGTATTAGTCGGAACGGGTCACTCTGTCTACCCACTTCTGCCTGTTATCTATGATGTGGCCTACAAGAAAGGCATTCGTCCTGAGCGTCCTATGGCGATGGCAACCGTTGCATCACAAATGGGGATTACGGCTAGCCCGATCGCCGCTGCCGCTGCGGTAGTAATGGCAACCGCAGCCGATAACCACTTGGACATCAGTCTGGTTAACGTGTTACTGGTGACCATACCTGCGACGTTAATTGGTGTGTTAGTTGGCTGTTTGTGGAGCCTGAAACGCGGTAAGGAATTGGATCAAGATCCAGCCTTTATCGAGCGCTGCCAAGATCCCGAGTTTAAAGCTCAGCTGATTGATGAAGTCCAGCAAGATGAAAGCGAGCCTGCCAGTCAGCAAGTGGCTAAACGCGGATTAGGCATCTTCTTAGCCGGTATCGCTACGGTTATCTTTGTCGCCATGTTTGGTAAAGATCTCGGCCTGCTACCAGACGGCGTTAAAATGTCGGTCGCGATTCAGTTCTTGATGTTGTCCGTCGGTGCTTTGATTCTGTTAACGACTAAGGTAGAGCCGAAGAAGATCGTCCATAGTAATGTGTTTATCGCCGGTATGACCGCGGTGATCATTATCTTCGGTATCGCGTGGATGAGTGACACCATTATCGGTTTCCACAAGCCTTACTTGATCAGCTTAGTGAGTGATATTGTTGCTGCGCACCCTTGGACGTTTGCCATTGCCATGTTCGTGGTGTCGGTATTCTTGAAGAGCCAAGCAGCTGTACTGACCATTATGCTGCCACTGGGTTTTGCGATGGGCATTCCAGCACCTGTGCTAATCGGTGTTCTGCCTGCGTGTTATGCGTATTTCTTCTTCCCATTCTATCCAAGTGATCTTGCGGCGATTACCTTTGACCGCTCAGGCACCACAGAGATTGGTAAGTACGTTCTTAACCACAGCTTCCTGCTACCCGGTTTTATCGGTGTGATTACCGCAACAACAGTGGGTTACGTGCTATCGACCATGCTAGTCAACTAGTCTTGCTCGAATAAACAAAAAGCCAGTTGGTCTCCCAACTGGCTTTTTTAGTTCAATATGAAGCTGGCTTAGAATAGCTCTTCAGCAACCTTGAATAGGTCTTCGCGTACTGGACGTTTCATGTTCTCGATAGCGTCGATGATATCGTGGTGAACAAGTTGCTCTTTTTGAATACCTACACAACGACCACCTTGACCTTCCATCAATAGGTGTACTGCGTAGTTACCCATGCGAGATGCAAGAACGCGGTCAAATGCAGTAGGGCGACCACCACGTTGGATGTGACCAAGAACGGTAGCACGAGTTTCACGACCCGTCGCCGCTTCAATCTCTTTCGCTAGTTCGTTAGCATCCATCATTAGCTCAGTCAGAGCAATGATCGCGTGCTTCTTACCTTTAGCGATACCATCTTGGATATTGCCAATCAGCTTTTCTTTATCCAAACCCGTTTCAGGAGTGATGATGTATTCACAGCCACCTGCGATTGCAGACATTAGCGTTAGATCACCACAGTGACGACCCATGATCTCAACGATCGAGATACGCTGGTGAGAAGATGAAGTATCACGTAGACGGTCAATTGCGTCGATAACAGTGTTCAGTGCCGTTAGGTAACCAATTGTGTAATCCGTACCTGCGATATCGTTATCGATAGTGCCCGGTAGACCGATACATGGGTAACCCATTTCTGTTAGCTTTTTCGCACCCATGTAAGAGCCGTCACCACCAACAACAACTAAAGCTTCGATACCATGCTTCTGCAGGTTTTCGATCGCTTTCTGACGCACTTCCACTTCTTTGAACTCAGGGAAACGCGCAGAGCCTAGGAACGTGCCGCCTTTGTTGATTACATCAGAAACGCTTGAACGATCTAGCTTTTCGATACGATCTTCGTAAAGACCTAAGTAACCATCGAATACACCGTAAACTTCTAGTCCTTCAGATAACGCAGTGCGAACCACGCCGCGAACTGCAGCGTTCATACCTGGTGCGTCACCGCCACTCGTCAAGACACCGATCTTCTTAATCATGCTCACCCTCGATTTTTGGGAATCTTATTTCAATTTTTACGTTAGCCGCTTTCAATAAGCCACCAACTTAATTCCTTTAACTGCGCAATATGTTACCTTTCCTAATTAGGATTACTACATTTATTTGCGTCAAATTATGTAACTTTTCTACTTATGTAAGAGTATTACAGCTTTGCTCATTGACATCATTGATACATATCAGGATCACAGTTAAAACTAGCATCGCTGAAAAGATAGCCAATAAGTGGCACTTTTGCGTTACCAATCTTGCGACTTCTGTCCTTTTTCTGCCCCTAACACCACAGAATAAGGATCCTGATGGATCAGTACATCTGAATGTGGATAGAGCTCAAGCAGTTTATCTTCCACTTCGTCAGAGATTCGATGCGCTTCAATTAATCGGATATTGTCTTCCATCTCTAAGTGCAGTTGGATAAATCGAGTTGGCCCTGACATTCTGGTTCTTAGCTGATGAACTCCGAGCACCCCTTCCACTTTCACACAGCATTCTCGAATTGCTTTCAATTCTTCGTCGGGCAGTTTGCGGTCGAGTAAGGTTTGAATCGCCTCTTGCACCATTTTGAACGCGCTATAGAGGATGTAGACACCAATTGCGACTGCAAAAACTGAGTCTGCTTGAGTAATCCCAAACCAGCTCAAACCTAGCGCGAGCATAATCGCCGCATTCATATAAAGGTCAGATTGATAGTGCAGTGAATCTGCGGCTATTGCTTGGCTACCGGTTTTCTTCACCACATGCTTTTGGAAACGAACTAATGCAAACGTGACTAAGATGGCAAACAAACTGACGTAAACACCGTATTCAGGGGACTGCAACTCGTGTGGTCTAAAGAAGCGTTCGATACCATTTAAGATCAGAAATACCGCAGAGCCAGAAATAAACATCGCCTGTGCCAAAGCCGCCAGAGATTCGGCTTTGCCGTGGCCAAAAGTATGTTCTCGGTCAGCAGGCTGAAGGGAGTAACGCACCACAACGAGGTTAACCAGAGATGCCGCGATATCGAGCATTGAGTCAATCAATGAGGCGAGTAAGCTGACGGAACCCGTTACCCACCAAGCCCCGACTTTGACCACCAATAGCAGTGTCGCAACAATCGTGGCCGTCCATGCAGCCATGGTGACTAAGCGAGCATATTCTTGTTTCATAGTGCTTTGATTATTAAACAAACATCTTCTAAGTATAACCTTACAATTGTTGAATAAAAATGGCATAAAAAAGGCGGCTAAAAAACCGCCTATGAATAGTCATTGATTCTAAGCCTTGTTCAAACGCTGTTGCATTTTCTCTTGGCATTTTGCTGAACGCTCTTGTTGCAGCTCAACAAATTTTGTTTTCTGCTCAGGAGTTAAGATGCTCAACATCTGATGCTGTTTCTCTAGCATTTTCACTTTACGTTCCGTTTGCTTTTCAACCATAGTCTTAGCTAGCTCGTTTGCCGCCGCTTGGTCAAAGTTATCCGCTAGAACCAATGCCTGAACTTTCTCTTTTTGCGCTTGCATCTCTGCATGGCGAGCTTCAAAGTTCTCTTTAAAGGCCGCTTTCATTTCTTGTTTGCTTGCCTCACGCATCTCTTTCATCTGGTCTTTTTGCGCATCGGTTAAATCAAGTTGACGCATGATTCCGCGGTCAAAGCCACCGCCACACTCGCCGTGACCACCTTTCTTACCATCTTTGCCACCGAAAGCGAACGCACTCGCTGTGCCAAGAGTTAGAGGAAGAACAACTGCCGCTACTACTAGTTTCTTTGCCATTTTCATAATCGTACCTTTCACTTTGTCTATTGGATTGAGCTGTTCTCACAGCGCTTGAGTGTAGAATACGACTTGCTGCGTAAAGCAACGTATTGAGAGAGTAAAGAATCGTAAAGAGCGATAATGACCCTAAATCAATTGGTCATTTAACAGTAATATATAGATATCCAACTTATGTAGAGACCTTGTTATGCCAAATATCTTATTGATTGACGACGATACCGAGCTAACCAGCTTACTTAAAGAAGTCCTATCCTTTGAAGGCTTTGATGTGTCTGAGGCAAATAATGGCGAAGAAGGACTGGCACTACTCAATGACAAGATTGACCTTATCTTGCTCGATGTCATGATGCCTAAGCTCAACGGAATGGAAACCCTCAAAAGACTGCGAGAAAATTGGGAAACGCCAGTGTTAATGCTGACTGCTAAAGGCGAAGAAATCGACCGAGTGATTGGCTTAGAGCTGGGCGCAGATGATTATCTGCCAAAACCCTTTAGCGACAGAGAGCTGCTGGCTCGCATTCGCGCAATCCTACGTCGTACGCAAAGCACTGCTGTAAGCAAAAGCTCAAAAAACTCTGACTGCATTGAGTATCAAGACATCCAAGTCTATCCCGGTAAACAGGAAGCTTACTGTCAGGGAGAACAAATGGAGCTCACTACCACAGAATTCGCTCTGTTAAGCCACTTTATCCAAAATCCTGGGCAAACCCTAACCAAAGAAGCGCTGAGTTTGGATGTTTTAGGTAAGCGTCTCGCCGCTTTCGATCGTGCTATCGATATGCACGTCTCCAACCTGCGTAAGAAACTGCCAGAACGTGAAGATGGCAAATCACGCATCAAAACCTTACGTGGACGCGGCTACTTACTGGTTGAGGAGGACTAATGCGCCTACCTAAGATCACTAGCTTGTATGGGCGTATCTTCGCCATATTCTGGTTTACCATGTTTTTGGTGCTGATGGCGGTGCTGTCGCTGCCACATCTCGATCCACGCAAAGCACGAGATATTCCGGTTGAGCATTACGATCGCATGATCGAACTGAAGCAAAATATCGAAAAACGCTATGCCAAAGATACCAACCTTGCCCGCATTCTGTTTAAGCTCGAAGGTGGAAAACGCTCTTCAAGAGATCCTCGTCCGCGCTTCTTTGTCACCGACTTAGAAGGCAACTTGCTCACAACCCAAAACCACAAAGACTTTAAGTATCGCGCGCTACAGAACTTTATCACTAGCGTCGAAGTCGACAGCGAGCCCAAGCAAAAACTTTATGGTCACTACATGCTTGCCGGCCCACTGCCTGTCACGTTAGCCAAACAAGACTTACTGCTCTACATCGGTGTGAAATGGAATCAACCACCGCCCTTCTTGCTGCGCATGTTTGATAGACCATTTCAGTTATTGTTTGCAGTAATGCTGGTCAGCACTCCTTTGCTACTGTGGCTTGCATGGGCACTCAGCCAACCGGCACGTAAACTGGAACGTGCAGCCAAACGTGTCGCCAAAGGGGAGTTCGTGGTTGACCCTGAACTTGAAAAAGGCACCAGTGAATTCCGCCAAGCGGGGACAAGCTTTAACCAGATGGTGGAAGCGGTTAATCAAATGATCTCAGGCCAACAGCGCTTATTGTCAGATATTTCCCATGAGCTGCGCTCTCCACTGACTCGACTGCGGATGGCAAATGCCCTCGCGACTCGCAAACAGGGAGAGAGCCCTGAACTGGTCCGTATTGATACCGAAGCTCAGCGCTTGGAGCAGATGATTGGTGAGCTACTTGAGTTGTCTCGTATGCAGGTCGACAGCCATCTAACCCGAGAACCTCAGCCGATGGGTAGTTTGTGGGAAGCAATCCTTAGTGATGCTCAATTTGAAGCAGAACAAATGGATAAAACCCTCACCTTCAATGAGATTCCAGAGCGCATCATTTCAGGTAATCCAAAGCTCTTGATGAGCGCCTTGGACAATATTGTTCGCAATGCTATCTATTACGGTACAGACCGCATCGAAGTCACTTTCACTGAATCTAGTCAGCAAATCATGATTGCGGTTGATGACAACGGCGAAGGTGTACCGGATCAGGAACTCGATGCGATATTCAGACCGTTTTATCGTGTTTCAACCGCGCGTGATAGGCACAGTGGCGGAACAGGTTTAGGCCTTACCATCACCGAAAGTGCGATACGTCAGCATAGCGGAACCATCGAAGCGAAACGGAGCAAACTTGGCGGGTTAAGAGTCGAAATCACTCTCCCACTCGGTGCGGAGCAATAACCCTACAAAAGAGGCAGTTGATAATAGATCTCATTATCATTTAAAGTAAATCCTTCAATTATGGAGGATTTACTATGTCTCACACTTTCCCTGAACTTCCTTACGCTTACGACTCACTTGAGCCATACATCGACGCAAAGACGATGGAAGTGCATTACAGCAAGCACCATCGCACCTATTTTGATAAATTCATCGCCGCAGTTTCCGGTACCGAGTTAGAGTCCACCACACTCAAAGATATCTTTGCCAACATTTCTCAGCAGCCACCAGCAGTGCGTAACAATGGTGGCGGTTACTACAATCACATCCTCTACTGGAACTGTATGAAACCAAATGGTGGCGGTGTTCCTCAAGGAAAACTCGGCGAGGATATTGTGTCTACCTTTGGTAGCTTTGAAGCATTCCAACAGCAATTCACAGATGCAGCGATTAATACTTTCGGCTCTGGTTTTGCTTGGCTGATCGTCAAAGACGGACAACTCGTCATTACTTCAACCAACAATCAAGACAACCCACTAATGGACGTGGCAGGAGCTCAAGGTGAGCCTATTTTGGCGCTCGATGTTTGGGAGCACGCCTACTACATTAGCTACCAAAACCGCCGCCCTGACTACATTGAGGCTTGGTGGAATGTCGTAAACTGGGATGCCGTGAGCGATAACTACGCAGCAGCTTTAGCCTAGTCACCGTAATTACAATATAAAACTAATAACGTCAGACTTGGCGGCTTTCACGAGTCGCCTTATACTTTCTAACCTTTGAACAATCAGCGTTAAGAGTTAGTCATGTTTGATATCGCCCTCTACGAACCAGAAATTGCCCCAAATACGGGTAACATTATTCGTTTATGTGCCAACTGCGGTGCCAACCTTCACCTTATCGAGCCGCTAGGTTTTGATCTAGAAGAGAAGAAAGTTCGTCGAGCGGGACTGGATTATCACGACCTAGCGCGCGTCACGCGCCATAAAGACTATCAAGCATTTGTTGAGTACCTAGAGAAAGAACGCGGTGAGTACCGAATTTTTGCCTGTACAACCAAAACAACAGGTCATCACGTCGACGCTAATTTCCAGAAAGGTGACGTATTACTGTTCGGCCCAGAAACCCGCGGCTTACCTGCTGAGCTTATTGAAAGTATGCCAATGGAGCAGCGTATTCGTATTCCAATGATGCCAGACGCACGTAGCCTCAACCTTTCCAATGCCGTCGCTATCATCGCCTTTGAAGCTTGGCGCCAAATGGACTTTGAAGGGGCGCAGTAGCGAGAAGCGAACGCTTCGCTAGGGATGCGGGACGCGGGATTAGGGAACGGACTTCGTCCTACGGAGAGCTGGAGAGCTGGAGAGCTGGAGAGCTGGAGAGCTGGAGAGCTGGAGAGCTGGAGAGCTGGAGAGCTGGAGAGCTGGAGAGCTGGAGAGCTAACTTTATTTTTATCGAGCTCCCAAAGAAATCAACTATTTATTTTTTATAACAGTCATCCTCAAGAGGGAGGGACGACCGAGTTGGGGATCGCTTCAAAATCTCGCTTTCCCGAAGCAAAGCGTTCCATAGGGCGCAGCCCGTTCCGTTATTCAAAACAAAGCATTTCAAATCGATCAAAAAAGCCGATGCTCTTGCATCGGCTTTTACAACTCTAGCTATCTAGTTATCTAGCAGCGCAGCGTTCCAACCCTACGGGCGAGCAACAAAACCAACCGCTTCGTATGCTTTCTTCAATGTCTCAGCTGCGCGAGCTGATGCTTTCTCAGCACCTTGCTTCATCACCTGATCCATATAAGCACGGTCAGCGCGAATGCGGTGGTATTCGGCTTGAATAGGCTCAAGCATAGCTACAAGTGCTTCACCGACATCTTTCTTGAATGGACCGTACATCTCTACACCTTGGTACTTAGCTTCAATCTCTTCAAAGCTCATACCAGTCGCAGCCGAGTAAAGACCCATTAGGTTTGAAATACCTGCTTTGTTGTCCCAGTCATGAGCAATGCGCGGCGGCGTTTCTGCATCTGTCTGAGCTTTGTTAATCTTCTTGATGATTGACTTAGGCTCTTCAAGCAGAGTGATCACGTTCTTACGGTTATCATCCGACTTAGACATCTTCTTAGTTGCATCTTGCAGGCTCATCACACGCGCATTCACGGTTGGAATGTACGGCTCTGGCACTTGGAAGATTGGCTGCTCTGGCGAGTAGATATTGTTGAAGCGGTTAGCAATATCACGTGCTAGCTCAAGGTGCTGCTTCTGGTCACTACCTACAGGCACTTGGTGCGCGCCGTAGAGAAGAATATCTGCTGCCATCAATACTGGGTAGTCAAACAAACCAACGTTCACATCACCAAATTGGCTAGATGAGTCTTTCGAATAACGTGCAGACTTGTCTTTAAACTGAGTCATTCGGCCCAGTTCGCCCATCTGGGTGTAACAGTTAAGAAGCCAACCAAGTTGAGCATGCTCTGGTACATGTGACTGAACAAATAGCGTGCTCTTTTGCGGATCAACACCAACTGCAAGACAGATTGCTAGTGCGTCTAGAGTCGCTTCGTGCAACGCTTTCGGATCTTGGCGAACCGTAATTGCGTGAAGGTCGACAACACAGTATTGGCAATCGTAATCATCTTGCATCTGCTGCCATTGACGTAGAGCACCCAAGTAGTTACCGATACTTAGTTCACCTGATGGTTGAACACCACTCAATACGATGGGTTTGCTCATGGGAATAATTCCTTTGACTTCTTATGCTAAATAATGAAAAAAACCGCGTGGTTTCTATCCACACGGTTTACTCAGTGTACTCATTAACGAGTATTTTAAAAGATCTTTTGTCGCTATTAAGCTGAAACCGTTAAGAGTTCTGCTAAATCTGCGATGGTATCTGCGACATAATCCGGTTGAGAGGCAGAAATAGGCTCACCGTGGTTGTAGCCATAGGTCAAACCAAACGAATGACAGCCTGCGTTTTTCGCTGCTTTGATATCGTTACTTGAATCACCTACCATCAACATTTCTTGTGGCTGACAGCCATGTTTCTCAAGCAGCCAGTTCAATGCCATTGGGTTAGGTTTTTTCTCTGGGAACGTATCGCCACCAATCACATCAACAAAGTACTTATCAATGCCGTGCTTCGCTAGAACCTCAGGGACAAACTTCGATGGCTTATTAGTCACAAGCGCCATGGTAAAGCCCGCTTTGTGCAGCTCTACCAAGGTTTCCTTTACCGCTGGGTAGAGGTGGCTGAGCTTGTGTCCGCTTTGCTCATAGTAGTCATCAAACAGAACGCGCGCTTTGGCATGCAGTTCTGGATCTAAATCTGGTGAGACTGTTAGGCTGCGGCTCAGTGAACGACCAATAAGAACATCAGCGCCGTTACCTACATAGTCACGCACTTGCTCTTCTGTCACCGCTGGGTAGCCTAATGCTTGTACCGCTTGGTCAGCAGCAACCGCCAAATCAGGCACACTATCAAGTAGCGTCCCGTCTAAATCGAATGCGATTAACTTAATGTTGCTCATTGAATTAGTTAACCTTAGCCAGTTCTGCACGCATTTCATCGATCACTTGTTTGTAATCTGGCTGGTTGAAGATAGCCGAACCTGCGACGAACATATCCGCGCCTGCTTCTGCGATCTCTTTGATGTTTTCAACCTTCACACCACCATCAATTTCCAAGCGAATATCGCGACCAGATTCATCAATCATTTTGCGTACTGCGCGTAGCTTATCGAGTGTTTTTGGAATGAAGGATTGACCACCAAAGCCAGGGTTCACTGACATCAGAAGAATCATGTCTACTTTGTCGATGATGTACTCAAGGTGAGACAGCGGCGTCGCTGGGTTGAGTACCACACCCGCTTTACAGCCATGCTCTTTGATAAGCTGAAGTGTGCGATCAACGTGCTCAGAGGCTTCAATATGGAAAGTGATCATAGACGCACCTGCTTTAGCGAAGTCAGGAATAATGCGATCCACTGGCTTCACCATTAGGTGTACATCGATTGGTGCAGTAATACCATAGTCACGCAGTGCCTGACAGATAGGCGCACCAAAGGTTAGGTTAGGTACGTAGTGATTGTCCATCACATCAAAATGAACCACATCTGCCCCTGCTGCGAGTACTTTTTCTACGTCTTCGCCTAAGCGAGCCATATCCGCAGACAGAATTGATGGAGCGATAAGGAAATCTTTCATACCTGACCTCTAGTATTGATTGGGCATCATTGCACACTGAAGAAACTTTGCGCGCAATTCTACCTAAGCTAGAGGTGAGATGATAGAGAAGTGTGATGAAATGTGATTATTTGCATTCAACAGGTTTGAATAGCGCAAGAAGTTCATCAACTTTGTTACGCCCTGCTCCATTGCGGCTAATCGTGCGTTTCACCTTAACGACATTGAGCTCAGCGCCATGATAGAGACGACGAGTCAAAGTGGTATCGTGGTTCGAAATCAGCACTGGAATACCACGCTCAACCGCCGCTCTCTCAGCCACATCGGCCAAAGCCGCTTGGTCATCAAGAGTGAAACCATTACCTGCATACGAGGTGAAATTAGCTGTCGTCGACAGCGGCGCATACGGCGGATCACAGTAGACAACACTGCCTTTGCGCGCACGCTTAAAAGTCTCGTGGTAGCCTTCACAGACAAACGTCGCTTTCTTGGCTTTTTCGGCAAAGAACTCTAATTCAGCTTCCGGGAAATAAGGCTTTTTGTACGAACCAAACGGGACATTAAAGCCACCTTTTTTGTTGTAACGGCACAAGCCATTAAAACCAAAGCGGTTCATATACAGGAACGCCAAAGAACGATACATCACATCATCTGTGGCATTGAACTGGCTGCGAATATCGAGGTAAGCCTCTTTGCGATTATTCTCAGGGCAGAACCAACGCTTCGCCTCAGTAATGTACTCTTGCGGGTTTTCTTTGAGGAGGTTGTACAGGTTTATCAGATCTGGGTTGATGTCTGCGAGCAAGTACTGATCATAGTCAGTGTTTAGAAATACAGACCCAGCACCTACGAACGGTTCTACCAGCTTACGAGCTTCTGGCAAGTGACGCTGAATATCTTCGACAAGTCCGTATTTTCCACCTGCCCATTTCAGGAAGGCTCGCTGCTTCTTCATCTACTGCTCTATCTATCAACCACAAATTAAGGCTGCGGAATGTAACATATTTTGTAATTAATCTCAGACAATTTTCTGGATTACACCCAGTTTCTAATTATCTTGATTGCCACGGTCAATCTCTCGTTGCACTTGACTGAGAGACTTGGCCCAAGGCTCTACGTTTTGCAGCTCAGTAGACAACCCTTGTACCGCATCACGCGCCACTTGAATGGTTGGATAGTTTTGGTACGTCACTATGTACCAATCCACCCCATTGCGTTGAGTTGGATAGATAAAGACCTGATTGGCGAGCTGGTGACGATCAATAAAATTCTGCACTTCCTCAAGTGAGTTCACTGCCGCTAACTGGAGAGTGTAACTACGTGGAGAAAAGCTTTTCAGCTCATCTTTAGTGAAAGAAAACTTAATCACGGTAGGACTTGGCGCCGCTTCCTCTTCAGCAGCGCTTTCTGCTACGGCTTCGGAATCTGAAGTCACTGCCGCTTGAGGCTCGGTAACCTGCTCAGTTTTCGATTGCTCGACAACTTGTTCGATTTTGCTGGTATCCGCCTGCTCAGGTTTGCCTTCCATCAGAGCATCAACCACATCAGAGGTAATCACTACGCGCTGATGATCTTCATCGGTATCACCAACACTCGATATTTGTTCAGTCACATCCTGTGGTAGCGAGAGCGAATCATCTTCAGCATTCGCCATGGTTGGATCAACCACAGGTTCAGGTTCAATCGTTGCAGCTGTGCTTTCTGCGCTCGTGCTCTTTTCCGATAGTGTCGGTATTGCCGTCTGTTCGATAGATTCTGTGATTTGCTGAGCTTTGTCATCTGGTGATGGTTGCGACATCATCCACCAGTAACCACCGCCGATTAACACCAACAGCGTGATAACCAACAGTGCAATGTTGATTGGTGAACCCACAATTGAGCGGATAATGATCCTTTTTTCCACTTTTTGATCCCCTAAAGCCATGATTTCGCCAGGATGATGAGCAACCGTTCGATACGCGTTTCGAACGCGCTTTTCCATGTCATCTTCGACAAACCGAATCACCAATTGTTCAAAGAATCGATCCGCTTCCTCTTGGCTAAGTGGTTCAATTTCAAGATCAATCGGCTTGTGTTCTTGACCATAACTCAATCGGGTCAGTAATGCATCTAGACTGTTCGATTGAGCGAACAACAGCACATTCACCGTCCAGCCTGGATTAACCTGAGCTTCAAGTACCAACATCCACAGTTCAGAAACGAAGGACTCGGTCAGCAGATGCGCATCATCGATCGCTATCACTACATCACAGGTCTCGCCCTGCATGATACGTGTGAAAGACTCGACGAGAGAATCAGCCGGATTAAAAAGAGGTTCGGAAATAAGTTGAGAGAGGATAGTTGAGCGACGTTGAGATTCATCTTGATTGGGGTAGCACATCAGCAACGACTGGTTTTTATCTTGCGCCCAAGCTTCTAGATAATATTGTGCCAGCCAAGTCTTACCCGCACCTGATGCACCACCAAGTGTGACCAAATTCGAGCCAAAATTAGTCAACAGCTGCAAACGTTCTAGCAGTTCTGTTTGTGAATCTAACTCCAACACACGTGGATCATGCGCCAAGCTCATTACGTTATCCCAATGAAAATACGAGTAATACCAAGCCAACGCTTTAACCTCGTAAGGGCAAAGGTCAGATTGGTACTACAAAACAAAAAGATTTAAACAGTGCGCGCGAAGTCGATAGCTTGTTCAATGATCGATTCTGGAACACCTTTAACTACTTCAGCAGTCCCTATGCTGGTAGGGAGTACAAGGCGAAGCTCACCAGAAAGTACTTTCTTATCACGCATCATATGCTTCATGAAATCAGCAAATGACATCGTTTCTGGAGTATGTACTGGTAGCTGGGCTCTTTTCAGTATAGAAATAATTCGCTCAATTTGCTGCTCATTGATAAGGCCTTGAAGTTGAGCGGTTTTTGCAGCCATCACTGTGCCTGCAGAAACAGCTTCACCATGTAGCCAATTACCATAACCTAACTCAGCTTCGATCGCATGACCAAATGTATGACCTAGGTTCAGCAATGCGCGAATTCCTGACTCTTTTTCGTCCTGAGCAACCACTTCCGCTTTAATCTCACAGCAGCGAGCAATGGCGTAAGTAAGAGCTTGTTCATCAAGTTGATACAGCTTATCGAGGTTTTCTTCTAACCAAACAAAGAAGTCTTGATCGTAGATGATGCCGTACTTGATGACTTCGGAAATACCGGCAGCAAACTCTCTTTGCGGTAAGGTTTTTAGACAATCTGTATCGATAACCACCGCTTTAGGTTGGTAGAAGGCACCAATCATGTTCTTGCCGAGTTTGTGGTTAACCGCCGTTTTACCACCCACAGATGAGTCAACTTGAGACAGCAACGTCGTCGGGATCTGGATAAAGTCGACACCGCGCTGGTAACAGGCCGCAGCGAAACCCACTAAATCACCAATCACGCCACCACCGAGCGCAACCACCACCACATCACGGGCGTAATTGCCTTCAAGTAGGAAGCTCATAATGGTGTTAAAGGTGTCTAATGATTTGTACTGTTCGCCATCAGGCAGCTCAAGAACCGTTGCTTCACAGCCTTGTTGCTCGATAAGAGAGAGGATTTTATCCGCATACAGTGGCGCTACAGTGACATTAGAAATCACCACCACTTTTTGTTTTGCCGATAAGAAAGAAAGGTGGGCCGGATCATTAAATAATCCGGCACCAATTGAGATTGGATAGCTACGCTCATCTAAGCTGACCGTAATCCGTTCCATGGGTATTCTCCAGTTGCTAAAAAAAGTCTTAACGTTCTTCTAGCATTTTTACGATCTGGTTGGCTACCACTTTTGCACTTTGATCGTCTGTACGTACTGTGTAATCCGCAATTTCTTCGTAAAGTGGGTTGCGTTCGCCAGCTAGCGATTCAAGCACGTCACGTGGATTATCAGTTTGTAATAATGGTCGCTTCTTGTCGCGGTTAGTGCGCGCAAGCTGCTTTTCAATCGTTGTTTCAAGGTAAACAACAATACCGCGTGCAGAAAGACGATTGCGGTTTTCTTTGCTCTTGATTGAACCACCACCGGTCGCAAGTACAATACCTTGCTCTTCCGTTAGGTCGTTAATCACTTTTTCCTCGCGATCGCGGAAGCCTTCTTCACCTTCTACGTCAAATACCCAAGCGATATCTGCGCCAGTACGTTCTTCAATAACGGTATCAGAATCAACAAACTCCATATGAAGCTGTTGAGCTAGGTGTCTACCAATTGTGCTTTTGCCGGCACCCATAGGGCCAACAAGGAAAATATTGCGTTTCTCAGCCATGTTTAGCAGTAATTTACAACGTTAATTCAATGACATCGCCACAAGAAAAGCCAGTGTGATACTAGCGATGGAGATGCTTGTGGCACCGATTCCTCACAGATAATTCGTGATAAGACCCGAAATTATCTAGATAAGGTGCCATTAATGCAAATTTATTTTCGTCCCTAACCAAAATCTTACTCAATCACGACCTTTGGGGTGACAAAAATTAACAGTTCACTTTTGCCCATTTGTTGGTAAGTACGACGAAATAGCGCCCCTAGCAGAGGCAAATCACCAAAGAAAGGTACTTTGTCGACTGCATCTGTCACGCTGTGTTGGAAAATGCCTCCGAGCACCACGGTTTCTCCATTCTCCACCAGCACTTGGGTGCCAATTCTTTGGGTGTTGATCGCCACCGCTTCTCCTGTACCGGTTTTCACCACATCACCTGGCCTATCTTGGGTCACGCTCAAATCCAGAATTAGCCGATTATCTGGGGTAATCTGTGGCGTAACTTTTAAACTGAGCACTGCCTTCTTAAACGAAACGCTGGTTGCCCCACTTGAAGATGACTCTAGATAAGGAATCTCGCTGCCCTGCTCAATATAGGCAGGCTTTTTATTAGTGGTGATCAAACGCGGGCTTGAGATGACTTCTGCTTTCGACTCTCTTTGTAATGCCGATAGCTCAAGGTCAAGCAACATGTCGGAGCCAAGCTTAGCGACTTGAAATGCAACGGTCGAAGCATTAGCTGAGGTGGCGCCAAGATTCACGTTTAGCATGTCATCGATTGGCACCACATCGAATACGTTATCTTCAATGCTGGCACCAATAGAAGTACTGCCGTTGGTGTTACTAAATCCCCAACGTACCCCAAGCTCATCCAAGTTGCCTTCATTAACCGTAACAATCCTTGCTTCGATTTGCACCTGCTTAACTGGGATATCGAGTGATTCGACAATAGAACGAATGACATCAACATTTTGCTCTAAGTCTCGAATCAATAGGGCGTTGGTGCGCTCGTCCACACTCAAAGACCCCCTCGGAGACAGCATACTAAACTCTCCGCCACCATCGATTAAGTCAGCAATATCGGCCGCCTTGGCAAACTTAATTTGGATGATATCCGACAACAGTTCCCCTAGCTGTTCCTTTAAACGCGCTTTCTCCAGCATCTGCTGCTCACGGGCATCCAGTTCCGCTTTTGGCGCGACCAAAACAATGCTTCCTTCGACACGTTTATCTAACCCTTTGACCTGAAGGATGATATCGAGCACCTTCTGCCATGACACCTCCTCAAGGCGTAAAGTCAGATTGCCCGTCACCGAATCGGAAACAACCAAGTTGAAATCATTGTAATCGGCGATCAATTGCAGCACATTTCTAACCGGAATATCTTGAAAGTTAAGTGATAATTTCTTGCCTGGCTTATCGAGAAGACTTGTTTTGTCTACCTGCTGACCATCACGACTGCTCACCACGGTCACTTGTAATCGAGTCCCTTCAAGTTGGTCTTGGTAACGAAAGTCCCCATTAATTACTGCTATCAACTCGACCTTGTCTGGATGGCGAAAGACTTCAATATCACGCACCGCAGTGCCAAACTCGGTCACGTCAAATACCTTGATTAACGCTTCTGTCACTTGGGTTTGTGGCAAGGTAATACTTAACCCCTGCGCCACTTTTTGTATATCGACCACAGCACGAGAGTCAGACAAGGTTAGAACAATTTGCGCGTTGCGCTGCTCATCAAGTTTAAAATCCAAGCCTTGCAGCAGATTGTCCTTTTGCTCTTGGGCATAAACAACACAGGGGAGGAACACCACAAACAAGGTGAACCATTGCAAACAGCTTCTAGCAAAAGCCACCAATCCTTTTATCCTATTCATCTCAATCTATTCTCTACTTAAGTGCTAATTTGGTATTACGTAACTGCCAACATCCGAGACCGTCTGCGATGGCTTCTCGCACCAACACATAGCCATCAGTAACCTTAGTCACCTTGCCATGATTCAGCCCCAGATAACTGCCCGAGTTAACCTGTACTAAGTGACCGGTTGGCGCCTCAATAAGCGCTGACTTGCTTCCACCTCGACTCATCACACCTTTTAGTCGTAGTTGGCTCAACGGAAAAGTCGCCAACTGACTCGCGTTGCGTTTAGGTTGCCAACAATCTTTTGCTAACTTTTGCTGGTTAATGGACAGTGCAGCTTGGGGTAGCTCGAATGGCTGCCTAATTTGATGGGAAGTGTAGTGAGAGCTTTGAACATCAATGACAGGGGCAAGCTCATACACCTCTACTTCAACCCCACGCTTAAGTTGCGCTAGGTATTCCTCAAGAGGAGCTTGGTTTGCCTTGCAGCCAGAAACCAAAGCAATCAAAGGCAATAGCCAGTTAACTTTCATCTTTGACCTCTGCTTTAAGCTGATAGGTGTAAGCTCGGACGCGAAAATGCAGTGTGCTGCTTTCTAAACTGACGCGATGCCAATAGACGTCATCAAAATTTATAATTCGCGGTAACGAGGCAATTGCCGCAGAAAAATCGCCGATATCGTGATAATCGCCAGTCAATTCAATGTTGAGTGGCAGCTTGTAAAGAAACGCTTGGTTGTGTTTGTGCCCCCAATCAATTCGAGTAAAGGTCAGGGAGTTTTGTAAGCCGACCTGATTGACTGACGCCAACATAGAAGCGAGCTCTTTTTGCGCCGGCAATTGACGCGATAGATAGTCATAGCGCTGTGACAGCTCATCAAGCTGAGCCTTCATTGTAGGTAACAACACCACTTTTTTCGTTTTCAATGCTATTGAGGTTTTGTGCTGCTGCTCTTGCTGTTTAAGAACATCGAGTTGTTCAAGCTTAGGCTGAACAAACAACCAATAACCGCCTCCTTGTAAAATCACCATCAACACGGCCATTAAAACTAGCTGATAAGTAAGTGGCCACTCGCCTATCTCTTCAATATCAAGGTTAAAGCGATTCACTCTGACCTCCTAAAAGAGAAAAAGAGACGCGATATGATTGGTACGTACTGGCAAATCGAGCCGTACCATGAACAATGGAATGCATCTCGACGTTAGTTACTGCGGGTGATTTTTCGAGATTATCTAGCATGGTGGCAAGATGAGAAGTTGAATCGCTGATCCCAGCAAGTTCAACCTGCAGACCATTGATCTTTAGCTTGTCGATGTAAACACCAGCTGGAATCAGCTCGGGCAATAAATTCATAAAGTCTGTGGTTTTATTGCGCTGTTTCTGCAAACCCTCAATAACCGACAAGCGGGTAAGTAGAGCTTGATGCTCTCTTTCAACGACTTTCAGTTGGTTAAGCTGCTGGTCCAATTGCTCTCCATGACGAACGAGGTAATCATTGCGCTCAGATTGCCGATTCTGTTGCTGCACTATATAACTGCCGATGCCCCACTGGATAATCACAGCAATGACTAACGTAACCATCATCAGCACTCCAAAGCGCTTTTGGCGATAATCTCGCAGCTCTTCACGCCACGGCAATAGATTGATGCTATGCAGCATGACGACTCTCCAACCAAGTGAGCGCGCGCAGAGCAATCCCAGCCGCCGATGTGAACCTATGCCCATTGGTCAACAGATTATCGGATAGCTGTTGGTTCGTTGTTGAAAAAAGAGTCAGCGGGTTGAGAAGCTCACATTCAATGGCAAAGTGCGCGCTGATGTCATTTGCAAGAACAGGCATGGCAGCCCCAACACCAGACAGCCAAATCCCTTTAACACTCTTACCGTGCATAGAAGCAATAAGCTGTAAATTGCGTTGGATTTTATCTAGTAACTCAGCAGTGAACTCTTCACGGCTTTGCGCCAGACTTAAGCAAAGGTTTGAATCCACCTCTTTTTCATGGGTTGCGAAAACGATGTCTTTGCAAAAAGGCGCTTTATCAGCAAGGTCCATACATAACGAAGCGTGGTCAAAACCAACATCGATCAGAAGCCAGTCGGTTTTCACCTGTTGTCGCGCAGCAAGTTGCCAAATATGCACTAAAGCATGGGCACGTAAATCAACCACAACGGGTTGGAAGGAAGCGCTTTTGAACACTTCAACTCTAGGGTCAACCAGCTCTTTTTTCGTCGCGTATACTTGGTAGTGAGTTTGCGGTGACTGTCCATCAGTGGTCAGGGGAACATAATCTAAGTAGAGATCGTCAATTGGAAACGGAGTTTGGTGAGAAAATGCATCGGAAATAGCATACTCAATTTCATTGTCGCTAAGCCCGCTATCTATCTGTAATACCTTACTTATTACCGCATTATCTGGTATCGCTAATGCAACTTTCGTACTAAATCGCGGCAAACTCTTCCTTAGTTCTTTGAGTTTCTTTACAATTTTCTGATAATTTGACATATGGTTATCAGAGAAAATGCCCGCTTCGATTGGCAATTCTCGATAGTCGACAAGAGCAAATGTGCCCTTGTTTGGCTTGAGAACCACCGCTTTAATACTGTGGTGTCCAATTTCAATGCCTGTAACTAATGATTTACCCATGCAGCTTAGCTCCGTACTTTTTGCTTAGCTCATTTGCTTAAATTGATGGTTAAATAAGCACATAGACAAAATGAGCTAGATTTTTAGCTTAAAGTACAAGGGTTTACACTTAGTGAACCCAATCAATCAGGGAATCTCCGGTGAAGTTCATAAAGCGACTACTTATATTCACATTGATTTGCATAATTCTTGGGGTCGGTACGATATTCGGCTTCTACTTGTATGTGAAGCCAGAGCTACCAGACGTAGCAACATTGAAAGACGTAAAACTGCAAACTCCAATGCAGGTGTTTAGCCAAGACGGTAAACTGATCTCCCAGTTCGGCGAGAAACGTCGTATCCCTGTCGCTTATGACGATATTCCACAGCATCTGATCGAAGCGCTAATCGCAACAGAAGATAGCCGCTTTTACGATCACCCTGGTATCGACCCGATTGGTATTACTCGCGCGGCCGTCGTGGTTGCACTTTCAGGCTCGGCCAAGCAAGGTGCAAGTACCATTACTCAGCAGCTAGCTCGTAACTTCTTCCTTTCCAATGAAAAGAAGATCATGCGCAAAATCAAAGAGATCTTTATTGCTATCCATATCGAACAACTTCTTAGCAAAGAAGAGATCATGGAGCTGTACGTCAATAAGATCTTCTTAGGTTATCGCTCTTATGGCTTTGGTGCCGCGGCGCAAACCTATTTTGGTAAAGAGCTTCAAAAACTCACACTCAGTGAGATCGCTACGCTTGCCGGTATGCCAAAAGCGCCTTCAACCATGAACCCTATTTACTCGCTTGAGCGTGCGACGAACCGTCGCAATGTCGTACTACTGCGTATGCTCGACGAGAAATACATTACTCAGGCTGAGTATGAAGAGGCTCGCGGTGAAGAGATCGTTGCACGCTATCATGGTGCAGAAATCGAGCTAAGTGCCCCATACGTTGCAGAGCTAGCGCGCGCTTGGATGGTTGCTCGCTACGGTCAAGAAGAAGCGTACACATCAGGCATGAACATCTACACCACGGTAGATTCAAAGCTTCAAGCAGCAGCAAACAAATCGGCGATCGACAACTTGCTGGCTTACGATGAGCGTCACGGCTACCGCGGTGCGGAAAAGGTTCTTTGGCAGCCAGGCAAACCAGCCCTTGATGAGCAGAAAATAGATAAAACGCTCGACAACGTTCCAACTTATGGTCAGCTCGTTCCTGCTGTTGTCACTAAGGTAGATAACAAACAAGCAACCATTTGGGTTAAGGACCAAGGGATCAACACCTTAGAGTGGGATGGCATCAAGTGGGCTCGTAAATTCCTCACTGATGATCGCCAAGGTCCACCGCCAAGCAGTGCCAAAGATGTCTTAGCTGAAGGTGAGCAAATTTGGGTGCGTGAAGTTGAAAGCACAGTTGAAGGCCAAGCTCCAAGCTTCGCTTGGCACCTAAGCCAAGTGCCGAATGCGAACACTGCATTTGTTGCCATGAACCCTGAAAATGGCGCCGTCTTGTCGTTGGTTGGTGGTTTTAACTTTGTTCATAACAAGTTTAACCGTGCCACTCAGTCAGTACGTCAAGTTGGTTCAAGTATTAAACCCTTTATTTATGCCGCTGCGATCGATAAGGGGCTAACACTTGCGACCCTGATCAATGACGCTCCGATTAACCAATGGGATAAGAGTCAAGGTACAGCTTGGCGACCAAAGAACTCGCCACCAACTTACATTGGCCCTACTCGCTTACGTATTGGTTTAGCACAATCGAAAAACGTAATGGCTGTGCGCGTATTGCGTGAAGTCGGCCTTGATGAAACGCGCCAATACTTAACACGCTTTGGTTTCGATATAGACCAAGTGCCGCGTTCAGAAACCATTGCTCTTGGTGCGGGTAGCTTAACACCAATGAAAATGGCTCAAGGCTACTCAGTGTTCGCTAATGGTGGCTACTATGTAGAACCCTTCTATATCAGCCGAGTGGAAGGCCCATTTGGTGACCTAGAATTTGAAGCATCACCAAAAGTGGTCTGTCATAAAGACTGCACCCAAGCAGCCACAAGTGACAATGAATTTGCCGAGCAAGATGTGACAACTGAGGTCACTGAAGAGCCTCAATATGCTCCACAAGTGATCTCAGAGCAAACTGCATTCTTGATGCGTGAAATGATGTACAGCAACGTCTGGGGTGGCGGTAACTGGCGTGACGGCACAGGTTGGAACGGTACCGGTTGGCGTGCTCAGAAGCTGCAACGTCGCGACATTGGTGGTAAAACCGGTACGACTAACGACTCTAAAGATGCTTGGTATAACGGTTATGGCCCAGGAATGGTCGCTATCGCTTGGGTCGGTTTCGATGATCACACGCGTAAGCTAGGTCGAACCAAAACTAACAGTAATCTCGGCAAAGATCAGATTACTGGTGCTGAAGCAGGGGCAAAAACAGCTCAACCGGCATGGGTCGACTTTATGCGTACAGCGCTTGCGGGAGTTCCTCAACAAAGCAAAACGATTCCGCAAAATATCGTACGAGTTCGAATTGATCGAGACTCTGGTCTCTTGACCAATAAGTTCGACTCTAGCTCTATGTTTGAATACTTCTTAGAAGGTACTGAACCTACCGAGTACGTCACCAGTGAGATTACTGACAGTATCTACACTTCTGATGGCGGCGAAGAGCTGTTCTAACGCATTACAGCACGAAAAGAAAAGAGGTTGATGTTTTCGCATCAACCTCTTTTTTATCTGTAACTTATCAGTTGTCTTCAAGCTGGGTTTTGATTGCTTGAGCTAACTGTTCAAAGCGAGATCTTAGCGGAGAGCCCGGTCGATACGCCAACACGATACTGCGTGAAGGCACCGGATTGGTAGCTGGGACATAACATACCCCATCTTTCTCTTTTTCTTTCGGTAACGACAGCTCTGGCAACAAAGTAATGCCCGCACCTGCGGCCACCATATTGCGCAGGGTTTCTAAGCTGGTCGCTTTAAATCGTTCATCGTCTTGCGCGCCCGCAGCAAAACAGAAGCCTAATGCTTGATCGCGTAAACAGTGCCCATCACCAAGCGCAAGAACGGTTTTACCATTGAGGTCGAGCATATCAACTTGGTCTAGCTTGGCCCATTCATGGTCACAAGGCACTGCGATGCTCAGTGGCTCATTGTAAACTTCAATCTCTTTGAACTGCGCGGTTTCCGAAACCGACGCCAACACCAAACAATCTAACTTACCATCTTCTAACTGGCGAACCAGTTGATGAGTTTGCGCTTCATGCAAAAACAGCTCTAGATCAGGGAAAGCTTCTTTGAGCATAGGAATGATTTTCGGCAGTAGATAAGGGCCGACGGTTGGAATAAAGCCAATATGCATAGGACCAACCATTTCACCTGCTTGACCGCTTGCCATATCCTTGAAGGTCTTCACTTCTGACAGAATACGCTTAGCTTGATCAACCAGCTGTAAGCCCGCATCGGTGAACAGTACTCGGCGACTACTACGCTCTAAAAGTGCCGTGCCTAGCTCATCTTCCAATTTACGAATTTGACCACTTAGTGTTGGCTGGCTGACAAAGCAAGCTTCTGCGGCTTTACGGAAATGTTTGTGCTCAGCAAGCGCGACCAAATACTCAAAATCACGAATATTCATTATCTCTACTCCCCACCTTTAAGATAGAAATCATCTATCAAAACCATAACATTAAACGATTAGAGCTATCAAAGAATTTCTTCAATAATAAACCCATTGAGACAGAGCACAGTCACTACACTGATAAGACTCCATAATAAAATTAAAATAATCCGCTATTAAGGAAACCAATATGTTTGCATCTAAAGAAGGTCAAAACGTACCACAAGTTACATTCCCTATTCGTCAGGGTGACGCATGGGTTAACGTCACCAGTGATGAGCTATTCAAAGATAAAACAGTGATTGTGTTTAGCTTACCGGGCGCTTTCACTCCGACTTGTTCATCTAGCCATCTGCCACGTTACAACGAGTTGTTCTCAGTTTTTAAAGACCACGGCGTTGATGAAATCATCTGTATGTCTGTTAACGATACTTTCGTAATGAATGCTTGGAAGTCAGACCAAGAAGCAGAAAACATCACTTTTATTCCAGATGGTAATGGCGAGTTTACTGACGGTATGGGTATGTTGGTTGACAAGAATGACCTAGGCTTTGGAAAACGCTCATGGCGGTACAGCATGCTAGTAAAAAATGGCGTGGTGGAGAAGATGTTCATTGAGCCAAACGAGCCGGGCGACCCGTTCAAAGTATCTGATGCGGATACAATGCTTAAACACGTAGCACCAGAATTCAAAACGCAAGAATCGATTACCGTATTTAGTAAGCCGGGCTGTCCGTTCTGTGTCAAAGCTAAACAAGCACTGATTGACAACGACCTTCAATATGAAGAGATCATTCTAGGTAAAGATGCGACAACAGTAAGTTTGCGCGCTATTTCTGGCCGCACCACTGTGCCACAAGTCTTTATCGGTGGTAAGCACATTGGTGGCAGTGAAGAGCTAGATGCTTATTTGGCTCAATAGTAACTGAGCGATAAATACTCAAGAAAAAACGAGCTAAATAGCTCGTTTTTTTCGTCGTTCTTGGGTTACTTTTCTGCAGCAATCACAGAAATTTCAACCAATAAAGCTTCACGTGCCATATCTGCGGTTACACATGCGCGAGCAGGTGCATGACCTTCCGGAACCCAAGCATCCCAAACAGCATTCATTTCTTGGAAATCTTTCATATCCTTGATGTAGATAGTCGCTGAAAGCATATGCTCTTTATCACTGCCCGCTTCTAGCAGTAACTCTTCAACCTTATCTAGCATGGTTTGAGTCTGTTCAGTAATGCCTTTAGTTGCGTCTGCGCAAACTTGGCCACAAAGGTAGATAGTTCCATTGTGCTTTACAATACGGCTCATTCGTTGTTTGGTTTGTTGACGTTCGATCATTTTTATCACTTTGAGGTTAATTGAGATATGCTAAGACCTCGTATGTTACCGAATTAACCGCAATCATGACATGTAAATACTGCAAAAATAGTGACTGGTTCTGGAAGAAAATAGGCCGATGCCAACGCTGCATGGATCAGCTCACTGTCTTATCCGTGTTATGTTGGATCATCTGGTGGTTCGTTTTTCGTGACAACCCTCAGAGCATCGAGTCTATCGCGCTCATTATGGCAGGCTTTGCTTTCAACGGTTTGCTGTTCCTTCACCTCTGGATGCGATTTATCATCTTGCCTTGGCGAAAGCGCAAAAAAAGAAACAATAGTTAAAACGGACTTGCTCAAAATAATCGGTGTCAAGGCAAGGAGGATAAAAAACGAATTCTATGAGCATAGCTTGCCTATTTGATAGCTGGGCTGGCATTCCAGTAAGTTTTTTTGACAACGAAGCTATGGCATCGATTATGAAGAGCAAAAAAGAAAAAAGCCCCAAAACCAATGATGGTTTGGGGCCTTCTTAGATTCTTCTAAGAAAAAGCAGTGGTACTTTAATAGACCGGGCTTTTTCTTAATAGTTCCCAAAAACTTCGATCTTTTTTGATCTTTTATTTAGATCTTTCTGAATCAGTTAGTTAGGCAACGTTAACCCGTGCTATTGCTTGCTCTGCAAGGTTCACTTCCAAGGCCACCTCATCACATGCATGTTGTCTTGGGCACTGGTCGCAATCTTTAAGCACTTTCTCAGGTAACAAGGACTTCGATGTTGGCAAGAAGGATTGCTTCATAAAGAACTCAGGGGTACGAGTCAGAACGAATACTTTCTTAATCGCCATCTGACGCGCCTTCTCAACCAGATACTGAACTATTGCACTGCCCTGTCCTTGACCTTGCCAGCCTGCTTCGACACCTAGCGAGCGAACTTCTGCTAACCCTGAATCATAGACATACAAAGAGGCGCAGCCAGTAATTTCACCATTGTGTTCAGCTACAGCAAAAGAGCCGATATCACGCACTAGCTCACTACGTGAACGTGGTAGGTTTTCACCCATGTTCGCCCAATAAGCGACCATACCTTCTAATGATTCGATATCGGTTAAACGAGCAGGACGCACATTCACTGCTGAAGAGTCGCGCTTAATCAGTCGGCCTTCGGCCTGTTCTACTGCGTAAGCAACCTGTTTTGGCGATACACCACCAAGCGCACTACGTTTCTCTAGGCAAGACTCAATGGTTAATATGTCGTAGACATCCTCTTCAATCACTGGCGAGAACTCTTTTAGCTCAGCAATCGAAAGTTCTTCTAGTGCACAACCTTTAGCTATCGCACCAACAACCGCTACACCCACAATATGGTGCGCTTCGCGGAACGGAATCTTTTTCGCGACTAGGTAATCTGCTAATTCAGTAGCATTAGCATAGCCTTGCTTAGCCGCTTCTAGAGTACGCTCGCCGTTGACCTTGATACCATCGAAACATAACGCTGCCATTTCCATACAGTCGTTCCAAGTATCTAGGGCATCAAACAGGCCTTCTTTGTCTTCTTGCATATCCTTGTTGTATGCAAGCGGCAAAGCCTTCACTGTCATCATCATGCCAGCTAGAGAGCCATAAACGCGCCCCGTTTTACCACGGATAAGCTCAAGAGCATCTGGGTTTTTCTTCTGCGGCATCAGTGAAGAACCCGACGTTACTGTATCGGCTAACTCTATAAAGTTGGACTCACCCGAATTGTAGAAGATCATATCTTCAGCAAGACGAGATAGATGCAACATTGAGATTGACGCCACTGACATCAGTTCCATCACATGATCACGATCTGACACGGAATCAAGAGAGTTACGAGTCGCGCGGCGGAAGCCAAGGTTATGGGCTACTTTTTCACGGTCGATTGGATACGCAGTTCCCGCCAAGGCTCCAGAGCCTAAAGGACACGTATCAAGACGAGTAATGGCATCTTCTAAACGTGAGTAGTCACGCTCAAACATTTCTACATAGGCAAGACACCAATGGGCAAATGTAACCGGCTGAGCACGCTGCAAGTGGGTATAGCCCGGTAAAACCGTATCTTGATGCACTTTTGCCACTGACACCATTTGTGCTTGAAGACGATCAAGCGCCATCAATAACTGCTGACCTTGCTGACGACACCAGAGTTTTAGGTCGGTTGCCACCTGATCATTACGTGAACGCCCAGTGTGAAGCTTTTTTCCAAGATCGCCCACTTTGCCAATTAACTGCTGCTCGACCCAGGAGTGGATGTCTTCTGCATCTGAACGCAGGATTTGGTGAGGGTCTTCCATCACTTCGAGCTTAAGCTCATTCAAAGCAAGCTCTAGTTTTTGCTGTTCTTGTTCCGTTAAAACATCAACAGAGAGTAAAGCCTTTGACCAAGCGATTGAACCCACGATATCTTGTTCAGCTAATCGGTAATCGAAGCGCAATGAGTCGTTAAAATCTTTGAATCTCGTATCTGCTGCTTGGGTAAATCTTCCGCCCCATAATGCCATCGCGTTTCTCCTGATTACCTGTGCTCACTAGTCGTGCTGGTTAGTAAAATTGCTTTCGTTTACTCTGAATTAGATTCAGTATTGTTTGATGGTTCAAAGTTACGGCAAATCAGATCAAAAATAAAGTATTAATTCACTTTTTCAACATATTTATTCAAAACTAATTTCTTGAGCTAACTCCCTTCTCTGAAAAGCAAAAAGCCCACTTGTCTAACCAAGTGGGCTCTAGATTTCTAACCGTCAGTGGTTATTTCTTCTGACTATTCAGTGCACGGATACGGCTTGATAGCGAGTAAAGGCGGATAAAGCCTTCAGCGTGGCTTTGGTCATAAACTTCATCTTCACCAAAGGTTGCAAACTCTTCGCAGTAAAGGCTGTTGTCTGAACGCTTCTGAGTCACTGTCGCTTGGCCTTTGTATAGCTTAACCACGACTTCACCATTCACGTCTTGAGCAAGCTCTTCTGATGCCGCCAGAATTGACTTACATAACGGAGTAAACCAACGACCGTCATAAACTAGGTGAGAGGCTTTCACACCAAGCTCTTCACGGAACTCAAATGCAGTTTTATCTAGCACAAGTTGCTCTACTGCGCGAAGCGCTTCCATCATGATAGTGCCTCCCGGAGTTTCGTAACAACCACGAGACTTCATCCCTACTAGGCGGTTTTCAACGATATCGATACGTCCAACACCATGCTTCACACCTTTGTCATTCAGGTACACAAGTGCGTTGTACGGTGTCATGTTTTCACCATCAACACCTACCACTTCGCCTTTTTCAACTTTTAGCGTTACGTATTCAGCTTCATTAGGTGCTTGCTCTGGATCGACTGTCCATGCCCAGCAATCATCGTTTGGTGCATTCCAAGTGTCTTCTAACACACCACCTTCTGTCGAGATGTGCCAAGCGTTCGCATCACGTGAATAAATTTTCGTTAGAGAGGCAGTACAAGGGATATTACGCTCAGCTAGGTAATCAAGACACTCTTCACGGCTGACAAGATCCCATTCACGCCAAGGGGCAATAACATGCAGGTCCGGTGCGAGTGCCGCAAATGCACCTTCAAAACGAACTTGGTCATTACCTTTACCGGTACAGCCATGACAAAGCGCATCCGCACCAACTTTACGTGCCACTTCCACTTGCGCTTTAGCAATGATTGGACGAGCCATTGAAGTACCTAGTAAGTACTTACCTTCGTAGTAGGCACCTGTTTTTAGAGTTGGGTAGATGTAGTCTGCCACCATCTCTTCTTTAAGGTCAGCAATGTAGCACTCCGATGCACCAGAGGCTTTGGCTTTTTCTTCAATGCCTTCTAGCTCTTCCGCGCCTTGACCGACATCAGCGACGAAAGCAACCACTTCACAATCGTAATTCTCTTTTAGCCATGGAATGATCACTGATGTATCCAGACCGCCAGAATATGCGACAACTACTTTATTTACTTGAACTTTGCTCATTTTTCTTTCTCCAAATCCCGGCGCTGCGCGTGGCGGTCAGTGCTGCGGGTTACTTCCTGTTTAATCTATTTTTATCGCTCAACGCCTATGCATTCAGCTCTAATTCTTTACTACCAACTACTGCGGTAAAAACTGGGTTCCAATGCTCTGTCCGGCAAATAGCTCGGCGAGCTTTTCTGGATAACGCCAAGTTGCAACTTCAATTGGTCGACCTAAGTCATTAGCCGCTTCGAGTGCTGCGTTCACTTTGACAATCATGCCGTCAGTAATCACATGACCATTGATGAGGTTCTGCGCTTCTTTTTCATCAAGGCTTTTGATTAGATGACCTTTGCCATCCAGTACACCGCTAACATCCGACAGTAGAACCAGTTCAGCATCTAAGGCTCCAGCCACAGCTACCGCCGCTTGGTCTGCATTGACATTCATCATCTGGCCTTGCTCTGTTAGGCCGATAGAGCTGATGATAGGTAGAGCGCCCGTTTGCAAAATCGCTTGCAGCACGGTTGAGTCTCCCGGTGTCGCCTTACCTACTGCGCCTAATTCTGGGTCTAGCTCTTTGACGTGACATAAGCCGCCATCCGCTAAACTCAAACCGACTGCATTAAGTCCATCTTTAATTGCTTGGCCTTGCAGCATCTTGTTGGCTGTTCCGGCTAGCGCGCCTGCAATCACAGGGATTTGCTCATAAGGGGTTACGCGAAGACCTTCTTTCTTGATTGTCTCAAGTTGCAGTTTCGCCATTAGATCGTCCACCAGATAACCTCCACCGTGAACGATCACAATTCGTCGCTGAGCTTGCTTTTGGTATTGGGCAATCGCGCCGAATACCTGGCTTAAAGTCTCAGAACACGACAGTGCAGCACCGCCTAATTTGATCACTAATGGAGTAAGTTTGTTATCTGTCATTACTTTTCCTTCTCTGCTCAATTAAACAAGAGCAGTCAGCTCTGGAAATCCGTAGTGGATGTTTAAACATTGCATCGCTTGACTTGATGCACCTTTGAGCAAGTTATCTATCGCTGAAACAACGATGACGTGCTCGCCTTGAACCTTCCAACCTAAATCGCAGAAAGGTGTATTTTCTACATTTTGAATGTTCGGCAACGCTGACTCTAAAAGGCGCACTGCCGATTTGTTTTCATAAGCTACTTTAAACGCAGTGTTAACTTGTTGTTCAGATGCGCCAGCCACCAGTTTGAGCGTAATAGTGGCGAGAATGCCACGCTTAAAATTGCCAAGATGCGGGGTAAAAATCACATCTGTACCTAAGTGGCTGGCGATTTCCGGCTGATGACGATGATTAAAGACACCGTATGGCTGTAAGCTGACCTCACAAAAACTATTGGTCATCGATGCTTTTCTGCCTGCACCGGAAACACCGCTAGTGGCATTAATCACAGGCCATTGAGCCGTATCCACCAAACCCGCTTCGAGTAAAGGCTTAACCGCTAACTGTGAAGCTGTTGGGTAGCAGCCTGGCACCGCTATAAGCTGACTCTGTTTAATCGCTTGTGCATTCCATTCAGCCAATCCGTAGGCTGAGTTGTCTAACCAAGCATCATGCTGGTGTTCAAAACCATAAAACTCGCTGTAGAAGCCTTCTTTTTTAACGCGAAAGGCGCCAGACAAATCAAAGACCTGACAACCTTGCGCTAAAAACTGCGGCGCTAGGTCATGGCTTACTTCATGCGCAGTGGCAAGGAAAACCACATCCGTTTGATTAGCCACAGCTTCAACATCTTTGAGAGGAAGTACGGGTTGACTAATAATTCCGGCCAGCTTGCCGTGAAGCTGTGCGATGTCTTTACCTGCATCAAGGCTATTGGCGGAGACATATAAACCTGATAGCGTAAGTTCAGGGTGTTTATGTACCATCAAAGCAAGCTCTGCTCCGGTATAACCGCTTGCGCCTATGATTGTGGTTTTGAGCATCTCAGACATCCATTTCGAGTAAAAAACGTCATTTCGATAATGACTATAAATTTAAATTATTTAGCTTTTATTGGTTTTTTATTCAATAAAAGTGATTTAATATGTGTTTTACCTTCTTAGCCGAACTCTGTCAACAGGGAATGTAAACTAAATATGCAATTACCAAGTTTTATTGAGGTCTACAGCGGCCTGATTTCTACCTCTTCTATAAGCTCAACGGACTCCAGTTGGGATGAAGGCAACGCAAAAGTGATTGAAAAGTTAGCGACTTGGCTGAAAGACGTAGGCTTTGAAGTAAACTTAACTGAAGTAGAAGCGGGCAAATTTAACCTAATCGCCAAAAAAGGCTCTGGTGAAGGCGGACTGCTTTTGGCAGGGCACAGTGATACCGTACCGTTCGATGAAGGGAGTTGGAATTTCGAGCCACACGCGTTGACGGAAGCGAACAATCGATTTTATGGCTTGGGTACTGCGGATATGAAAGGCTTTTTTGCCTTTATTATAGAAGCGGTTAAAAAAGTTGATTGGAGCAAACAGACCAAACCTCTCTATGTACTTGCAACATGTGATGAAGAGACAACCATGCTCGGCGCACGCCACTTCACTGAGACCGCCCCATTTAAACCGGATTACTGCATCATCGGCGAACCAACTAGCCTAGTGCCGATTCGAGGCCATAAAGGTCATGTCGCCAATGCGGTGCGAGTGACGGGTAAATCGGGCCACTCATCTGATCCTGCTTTAGGGGTCAATGCGATTGAAATCATGCATGAGGTTTTATTTGCCTTAATGCAACTGCGCGACAAGCTGATTAAAGAGTATCATCATCCCGGATTTGCTATTCCTAGCCCGACGTTAAATCTAGGCCACATTCATGGTGGTGACAGTGCGAACCGCATCTGCGGCTGTTGTGAACTGCATTACGATGTTCGTCCTTTGCCGGGCATTAGCCTAGATGGGCTAGATAACATGCTGCGCGGCGCACTCAAAGAAATCGAAGCCAAGTGGCCGGGTAGAATTTCGATCACGCCACTTCACGAGCCTATCCCCGGCTACGAGTGTCAGCATGACCATCCATTTATCGGTGGCGTTGAAGAGATCTGTGGTACTAGTTCTGAAACAGTAAACTACTGTACGGAAGCCCCATTCTTGCAGCAGCTATGCCCAACACTGGTTCTAGGCCCTGGCTCCATTGACCAAGCCCACCAGCCAGACGAGTTCCTCGCGTTTGAATTTATCGATCCAACCATAGATGTGTTGTCGAAAGCGATGCATAAGTATTGTTTTTAAATACAGAGCGAGAACGCTTCGCTGCGGGATAAAGGAAGCGGGAACGGGCTACGCCCTATGGATAGCTGGGAATTTTCGGAGGGTTGGCGTATTACGCCAACCCTTTGTGTTTCAATAAGCTGTCATCCTCAAGAACGAGGGACGAGTGAGTTGGGGATCTCCCAAAGCAAACCGAGAATCCAAAGAGATTCCCTACTCGCTCCTTCGTCACTCTATGGAATGACAAATTCTCCCGAACTCAAATGGCAAAATCGTGCCCACGTTCCAAGAGCACAGCGTTCTATAGGGCGCAGCCCGTTCTCGATTTCCATAGGACGGAGTCCGTTCCCTTCCCATTCTGTAAGAAAATTTCAACATATTTAGTCATTATCATCACATGCAAAGCGTTACATTAGCTTGCACAATTATTGCAAACTTAGCCTACAGTATTTGACTCGAAGCGATATTTTTCGCTAGATTGTCTACCTAACAAGGAACATTGGATGTAATTTTTTTACAAGGCAGGATGACAATGAACGAGAAATACTCTGCGCTCAGAAGCAATGTGAGCATGCTAGGACACTTGCTCGGTAACACCATCAAGGATGCACATGGTGACGTACTTCTAGAGAAAGTAGAAACCATTCGTAAACTTTCTAAGTCCGCCCTCGCAGGCAATCAACAAGACAGAGACAGCTTGATTGATGAGATTAAAAGCCTGCCAAATGAGCAATTAACCCCTGTTGCTCACGCATTCAACCAATTTCTAAACCTGACTAACATGGCAGAGCAGTACCATACCATCTCTCGCCACTGTGATGCTCATGTTTGCGAACCAGACGCGATTAACTCCCTATTCTCTAAACTTGCTCAAAATGACATTAGTAAGTTAGATACAGCGCAAGCAGTGCGCGACCTTAATATTGAGCTGGTGCTGACAGCGCACCCGACCGAAATTACTCGTCGCACCATGATCCACAAACTCGTGAAGATCAATAAGTGCTTATCCAAGTTAGAACTTGGTGATCTTTCAGCGAAAGAGCGTCAGAAAACAGAACGCCGTCTAGAGCAGCTGATTGCCCAAAGCTGGCACTCAGACACCATTCGTAAGCAACGACCAACGCCGCTTGATGAAGCGAAATGGGGCTTTGCTGTCGTCGAGAACTCACTTTGGGAAGCAGTACCTGACTTTTTGCGCGAACTTGATCAGCGCCTAGAAGGTTACCTTGGCGAAGGTCTGCCGATTGACGCGCGACCAGTGCACTTCTCCTCTTGGATGGGCGGTGACCGCGATGGCAACCCATTCGTAACGCACACCATTACTCGTGAGGTTCTGCTCCTTTCGCGTTGGAAGGCGGCTGACCTTTACCTAAATGACATCAATGAGCTAGTTAGCGAACTGTCAATGACTCAGTGTAATGCTGCAGTGCGTGCCCTAGCTGGTGAAGATGAACATGAACCTTACCGCGCTGTACTGAAAGAACTTCGCGCTCTGCTCAATGAAACCAAAGAGATCCTTGATGCGAAGATCCACGGTCAGAAGCTAGCGGTAAAAGCGCCACTGCAACGCGTCGAGCAGCTTTGGGAACCGCTATACGCATGTTACCAATCTCTGCACGAGTGTGGCATGGGCATTATTGCTGACGGCTCACTGTTGGATACATTGCGCCGTATTAAAGCGTTCGGTGTCCACCTAGTTCGTCTCGATGTTCGCCAAGAAAGTACTCGTCATTCAGATGTTCTATCTGAGCTAACTCGCTACCTAGGCATTGGCGATTACGACCAGTGGAGTGAGCAAGACAAAGTTGCTTTCTTAACGAATGAACTAGCATCGAAGCGCCCACTGCTACCAAGAGACTGGCAGCCGTCAGAAGCGGTTAAAGAAGTGCTCGATACTTGTAAAATCGTTGCTGCGCAGCCGCGTGAAGCGTTTGGTGCTTATGTTATCTCAATGGCCCGTACAGCTTCTGATGTCCTTGCAGTACACCTACTATTGCAAGAATCAGGTTGCCCTTACCGCATGGACGTATGTCCTCTGTTCGAAACACTCGATGACTTGAACAATGCTGAGTCCGTTATCAAACAGCTGATGGGCATCGACCTATACCGTGGCTTTATCCAAAACCATCAAATGGTCATGATCGGCTACTCTGATTCAGCCAAAGATGCGGGCGTTATGTCGGCAGGTTGGGCTCAGTACCACGCAATGGAATCACTAGTTAAGGTAGCCGAAGAAGAAGGCGTTGAACTGACTCTATTCCACGGCCGTGGCGGTACTATCGGTCGTGGTGGTGCTCCTGCACACGCAGCACTGCTTTCTCAGCCACCAAAAAGCTTAAAAGGTGGTCTACGTGTTACTGAACAAGGTGAGATGATCCGCTTTAAACTTGGCCTTCCTGAAGTGGCGGTCAACAGCTTTAGCTTATACGCAAGTGCGATCCTAGAAGCGAACCTGCTACCACCACCAGAGCCAAAGCAAGAATGGCGTGATCTGATGAACGTGCTGTCTGAAGTCAGCTGTGAAGCTTATCGCAATGTGGTACGTGGTGAAGCAGACTTTGTTCCTTATTTCCGTCAAACGACACCAGAGCTAGAACTTGGCAAACTGCCGCTAGGTTCAAGACCTGCAAAACGTAACCCGAAAGGCGGCGTAGAAAGCTTACGTGCAATCCCTTGGATCTTCTCATGGAGCCAAAACCGACTAGTACTTCCAGCTTGGCTTGGTGCCGGTGAAGCCATTCAGTATTCAGTAGATAAAGGCCATCAAGCACTACTAGAAGAGATGTGTCGTGAGTGGCCATTCTTCTCAACTCGCCTAGGTATGCTAGAAATGGTTTACACCAAGTGTAATCTAGAGATTTCTCGTTACTACGATGAGCGCTTGGTCGACAGCAACTTACTGCCTCTTGGTGACCGCCTACGCCAGCAATTGCAAAAAGATATCAAGTCTGTGCTGAACGTAGAAAACAACGAAAACTTGATGCAAAGCGACCCATGGGGTCAAGAGTCTATTCGTCTGCGTAACATCTATGTTGAGCCATTGAACATGCTTCAAGCTGAACTGCTCTATCGTACTCGCCAAGATGAACAGGCAGCGCCAGAATTGGAAGAAGCCTTGATGGTTACCATTGCCGGCATTGCGGCAGGTATGCGTAATACAGGCTAATTCTCCTCTGAATATAACGAAGGTTGGTGTGAACTCACCAACCTTTTTTTATATCTTCCGGAGCATTTCTTATAGGAAGTAGAACCGGAGGTGAGACATTTATGCTCAATCTGCAAAATAATTATCTAAATGTGACGCACTATTGAGATTTTTGTCAGTTTTTTGGGATATTTTGTCCTTCTATTCTACTTTATGCTTATTATTTAGATATACTACTTCACCGCTGTGGCGACTTATATAAAATCTACATGCTACAGCTCTTCGATACCTTAACTATCGATCCTAGGTGATAAACGGCTTTTTTAGGTGACATGACCAACATTGTTGGTGCCACTTTTTCTACTGATGATCAGTGCCATTAAGAAGCACGACAGAAATTAAGTGGTTGTATTTAGTAGTTTATTGACCATTTGGATTGAAGACATGTCATTACCACACGTTATCTTAACCGTACTAAGCACACGCGATGCGACTGGATACGATATCACTAAAGAATTTTCAGCCACTATCGGCTATTTCTGGAAAGCGAGCCACCAGCAAGTTTATCGCGAGTTAAACAAGATGGCTCAAAACAACCTAGTAACCTGTGTACTAGAGCCTCAAGAAGGCAAACCAGATCGTAAAGTTTACTCAATTACTGATTCTGGGCGTACTGCACTAGGTGAATGGTTTGACCAACCAACCTCTCACCCAACCGTCCGTGACGAGTTTTCAGCCAAGCTTATGGCTTGTGCCGTACAGCCATCTGCGCCGTACCGCGCTCAATTGGCCGAGCTAGTTGAAGAGTCACGAAAACTGGTTGCTCACTACCAAGAAATCGAAAACGCGTACTACTCAACAACTGCGACGCTAGATAAGCAGCAACGTTTAGAGCGCCTAACGCTACGTAGAAACCTGCTTATCCGCCAAGCGTGGATTGAATGGGCTGAAGAAGTTCTTACTGAACTTGATGCTCTAGGTTAATAGAAGCGAAAAATATAGAGGGTTGGCACTTAGTGCCAACCCTCTTTGTTTTGGATAACTGGATAACTGGATAACTGGATAACTGGATAACTGGATAACTGGATAACTGGATAACTGGATAACTGGATAACTGGATAACTAAGGTTGATTGATTTCCTTAGAAGGTCAACCTTGTTTTTCCAGAAGGGCGAAGCCCGATCCCGCTATCCATTAGCGAAGCGTTCTATAGGACGAAGTCCGTTCTAGCTCTTAAATCCCATCCCCGCCAATAAAGCTTTGTGAACGACCATTAAATTGTTGATCCATATCCAAAGATGGCTTATCAGTCTTAGGTCTACCGACAATCTTGGCTGGAACCCCAGCCACTGTGGTATGAGCGGGAACAGCCTGAAGTACCACCGAGCAAGAGCCAATCTTAGCCCCCTCTCCGACTTCAATATTGCCGAGAATTTTCGCACCAGCGCCTATCATGACACCTTCACGGATTTTCGGGTGACGATCGCCGCACTCTTTACCGGTACCGCCTAATGTCACGTCCTGTAGGATAGATACATCATTCTCTACAATGGCCGTTTCACCAATCACAATACCTGTCGCATGGTCTAACATGATACCGCGACCAATCTTAGCCGCCGGGTGAATATCCACCTGACACGCGACTGAGATTTGGTTTTGTAGGTAAGTAGCGAGCGCAATACGCCCCTGCTTCCACAGCCAGTTTGCTACTCGATAACCTTGCAAGGCGTGATAGCCTTTCAGGTACAATAGTGGCATTGAATACATTGCAACAGCAGGATCTCGGTTAACCGTGGCACATATGTCACAAGCGGCAGCAGCGCTGATGCTTGGGTCAGAGTTTAAGGCTTCTTCAACCACTTCCCTGACCGCCATCGCTGGCATTGATGCAGTATTGAGCTTATTCGCTAAAATATAGCTTAACGCCGCGCTCAAACTATCGTGCTTAATAATCGTGGCATGATAGAAGCTTGCTAACATTGGCTCTTGCTCAGAAAGCTCTCTTGCTTCCTTAACAATGGTTTGCCAAACCTTCTGTTTCTCACAATGTTTCATGAATTTTCCTAGTACTGAATCCCTAGTATCTAGATACAAAGTCCAGTGTTACTGTTGTTCTTTATGCTTCCGCTTTCTTATCGCGAGCGAGTAAATCTTTCGCCGCTAAGTTTGCATCCTTCCCTTGATACAATACTTGATATATTTGGTCAACAATTGGCATCTCAACACCCATACGCTCGGCTAATAGGTAAACCTCTTTGGTGTTGCGATATCCTTCAACAACTTGACCAATTTCATCTTGTGCAGTATCGACATCTTTACCTTGACCTAGTGCTAAGCCAAAGCGACGGTTACGAGATTGGTTGTCGGTACAGGTGAGTACCAAATCACCCAACCCTGCCATGCCCATAAAGGTTTCTGGCTGCGCACCTAGCGCAGCTCCCAAGCGGGTCATTTCAGCTAAACCACGAGTGATCAAAGCCGTACGCGCATTGGCACCAAAACCAATACCATCAGACATACCTGCACCAATCGCAATCACGTTCTTCACCGCACCGCCTAACTGCATACCGATGAAGTCACTGTTTGCATAAACACGGAAGGTTTTGCTGCAATGGATTTTCTCTTGTAAATCCGCCACAAAGTCATTGTCTGGTGACGCGACAGAAATCGCTGTCGGCATTCCCATTGCTAGTTCTTTCGCAAATGTAGGTCCAGATAAAACCGCCAGAGAGTAACCTTCACCTAGCGCTTCATTGGCGACTTCTTTCAGTAGACGACCAGTTTCTGGCTCTAGCCCTTTAGTTGCCCAACAAATGCGAGAATCGTCTCTCAAGTGCGGCTTAACATTGTTTAGCACAATGCCAAACACATGACTTGGCACAACAACAAGCAAATCACGACTTGCTTGCACTGCCTTCTCAAGATCAGACTCCACAATCAATGATTGAGGAAACTCAATTCCAGGTAGAAACTCGTGATTGGCACGATCTGCTTCCAGACGAGCCATATGCTCAGGTTCATGGCCCCAAATTACTACATTGGCACCATTGCGTGCTAAAGAGATGGCAAGCGAAGTACCGTAGGAACCGGCACCAAGTACGGTCATTGCAATTTCTTTCCCGTAGGCATTGTTGGTCTTATCTTTCATTATTCCGCCTGATTGTCATTAGGGTGACTAGAATCTTGCCGTTAACTACTAGTATTGCTACTAAATATCAGTGGTAAGAACCCAATCCTATAAACAAAAAATGCACATCGCATCAAATAGAGATGCTCTGTGCATTTTATACCGCACCTCTGTTACACAGAGGAATCAGTCATTACGCTTCAGCTTCACCTTCTTGCTGAGCTTGCTGCTGTAGGTAGTTCATAAACAGAGCATCAAAGTTTACTGGTGCTAGGTTTAGTTGTGGGAACGTACCTTTAACCACTAGGCTTGAGATAGTTTCGCGAGCGTAAGGGAATAGGATGTTCGGGCAGAATGCACCTAGGCAATGTGCTAGTTGACCAGCTTCCATCTTATCTGCAGTAAAGATACCACCTTGTTGCACTTCACATAGGAACGCAGTCTCTTCAGCGTTCTTAACCGTTACAGTCAGACGTAGAACAACTTCGTATACACCTTCACCTAGTTCACGGCTTTGAGTGTCTAGGTCTAGCTTAACATCTGGGTTCCACTCTTTTTGGAACATGTCTGGTGAGTTTGGCGCTTCGAAAGATACGTCTTTAAGGAAGATACGTTGAATTGCGAAGTTTTGTGCTTCTTGTTGTGGTGCTGCTTCAGCCATTTTAAAAATCCTTTAATCCTGCGATAAATAGTCTGATTGGAGACTAACTGAGAGAGCTTGCTATGACTAGGGTTCCAATGAATTTCGTGGAACTCTTCACATCTCTCTAAAACAAACGCCGATTTTTCAATCAGCGTTTAAGGCATTCGGTGTTTGAATTACTTCTTACCTTTCACTAAAGGCATGTTTGCTTCACTCCAAGCAATCAAACCATTTTTAAGCAGACTTACATTTTCAAAGCCCGCTTTAGCAAGAAGGTTAGCGCTCTCTTGAGCCGTTTGACCTGTCTTACACACTACAATGATTGGGTCTGATTTGTGGTTTTCAAGGCTTCCGAAGTTACCCGCTTTGATATCAGACGGCAAAATGTGAAGTGCATCGGTAATGTGACCTTTACGGAACTCATCTTTACTGCGGATATCAACAACAACACCACTTTCACGGTTCATTAGCTGAGTGGTTTGTGCTGCAGTGATTTCTTTATATGCAGCTGTCGTTGATTTAAAGATATTCATGATAAGGGCGACTAGTAAACCAACCCATACCAGAGAAAGAATCATGTTCTCTTGAAAAAATGCGATGTACTCTTGCATGTCCTGTGCTCTTTGATGATAGAGCTGCCACTTCAACAATGAAGGGATGTATTCCCAAAATAGTTGGAGTTGCAGCTAGGCGACAAGCCAGTTCAGCCCTATGAGCATAGTCGTCCTATGTGATTAGGGTGAATTGGCGTAGTCAACAACGCTGCGGCTTCAAAAATGAAGGGATTAGCAGCTCTAGACTAAAAATTCAGATTGGAAGTATAGCGAGGTTAAGATGCCTACGCGAGTCAATTACACTCAGAATAAGAATCTGTTGCACATTTCCTTACGCTATCGGAAACGGAAACGCCGTGATCTGATCAATATGATCACAGCCGATCGCGAGCATGATTAAGCGATCGACTCCTAGCGCCACGCCGGCACATTCAGGTAAACCTGACTTGAGTGCTGCAATTAAATGGTGATCGATCGGTTGAGGGCTTAGCCCCATCTCAATACGCTTGGCGTTGTCTTGCTCAAATCGCTTCAGCTGCTCTTGCGCATCATCTAGCTCATGGAAGCCGTTTGCCAGCTCTATGCCTTTAAAGTAAACCTCAAAACGATCGGCAACACGTGAATCTTGCTGATTGATCTTCGCCAATGCCGCTTGAGAGGCGGGGAAGTCATAAACAAAAGCCGGAGCGCTTTGGCCTATCTTACCTTCGACACCAATGCTAAACAGTAGTTGAAGCAAGGTATCACGATCTTCCTCTGGCTGCGCAATATCACTTAAGCCTAGCTTCTCGGCTGCTAGCTTTAGCTCAGCCATTGTGCTTTCTAATGGGCAAACGCTAAGCACATCAATAAAGGCTTGTTGGTAGGTCATTCGCTCCGCTTGACCACATTCGAGTACGACTTGCAGTAAAGCATCCATCTCATCCATCAGTTTATGGTGATCAAAACCGACTCGGTACCATTCAAGCATGGTGAACTCTGGGTTATGGAAACGGCCATTCTCTTCGTTGCGAAACGCTTTGTTAATCTGATAGATACAACCACTACCCGCTGCCAGCAATCGCTTCATATGAAATTCAGGACTAGTCATTAAGTAGAGTTTGCTGCCATCCGCATATCCCGGGCCTATAAACTCTGTCTGAAAAGTATGTAGGTGAATATCCGTCACTGTCGCATGGCTCATTGCCGGAGTATCAACCTCCAACACGTTTCGCTCAGCAAAGAACCGCCGTATTTGCGCAAGCACGTTCGCACGCTGTCTAAGTTGCTCTATCGACGCTGTTGGCTGCCACTGATCACTCATAACTAAAATCTCACTGCTTTATCTGGCTGAGAAAATATCAAGTTTACTGCCCTTTGCCTAGCATAATACTCCGTCTAAAAATGGCTTCTAACTGAAGCAAGATTTCAACGTATTACAGAACAAAATATCACCGACCACCTGTTAGATATTGCCCAAGCTAATGTCATGTAACAGCACCTTAACAAACCGCTACTGTCTACTGTTCTATCAATCATTTCTTGCCGTGATAGCAATCACATAACCTATATTTTTTATGCTCTTGAATGCATTACTGGAGCAAAAACCTAAATACATCAATTTTTCTGCAAATTAGCTCTTCTACACTAACCCTACCACTTTTGGGGAATTACCCCATTTAACTATAACAAGCGGAACACTCCGCAAATTCACACTGGAGGATAACTGTGCAAACTATCACCACAGATATCGCAGTCATCGGCGCAGGCGGCGCTGGTCTTCGCACTGCTATTGCAGCAGCTGAAGCAAACCCTGATTTAGAAGTCGCACTGATTTCTAAAGTTTATCCAATGCGTTCTCACACGGTCGCAGCGGAGGGTGGCTCAGCAGCAGTTATCAAGGATGAAGATAGCCTAGACAACCACTTCAACGACACTGTTGGCGGTGGCGACTGGCTATGTGAACAGGACGTTGTTGAATATTTTGTAGAAAACGCGACTCGCGAAATGATCCAAATGGAGCAATGGGGCTGCCCATGGAGTCGTAAAGAGAACGGTGAAGTCAACGTACGCCGATTCGGTGGTATGAAGGTTGAGCGCACATGGTTTGCGGCTGATAAAACTGGCTTCCATATGCTTCACACCCTATTCCAGACATCAATGAAGTACGACAACATCAAACGCTTTGATGAGTACTTTGTGGTAGATCTGCTTGTCGATGAAGGCGAAGTGCAAGGTCTGATCGCTATCCATATGTCAGAAGGTGAACTCGTTACGATTAAAGCCAAATCTGTTGTTTTAGCAACAGGTGGCGCAGGTCGTGTTTACCACTGTAATACTAACGGTGGTATCGTAACTGGTGATGGTATGGCAATGGCTTACCGTCATGGCGTACCTCTACGTGATATGGAATTCGTTCAGTACCACCCAACCGGTCTTCCAGGTACAGGTATCCTGATGACCGAAGGTTGTCGTGGTGAAGGCGGTATCATCGTAAACAAGAATGGCTACCGTTACCTACAAGATTACGGCATGGGTCCTGAAACTCCAGTTGGCCAGCCAAAGAACAAATACATGGAACTTGGTCCTCGCGACAAGGTTTCACAGGCTTTCTGGCACGAACAACAGAAAGGCAACACCATCAAACATCCTCTAGGTGATGTGGTTCATCTAGACCTTCGCCACCTTGGTGAAGAGTACCTGCAAGAGCGTCTACCGTTTATCTGTGAGCTAGCGAAAGCTTACGTCAACGTAGATCCAGCGAAAGAGCCGATTCCAATTCGTCCTACTGTTCACTACACCATGGGTGGTATTGAAACCAACGGCGAATGTGAAACTCGCATTAAGGGTCTATTTGCCGTCGGTGAGTGTGCGTCAGTTGGTCTACACGGTGCAAACCGTCTAGGCTCTAACTCGCTGGCTGAGTTTGTGGTATTCGGCCGCGTTGCTGGTGAGCAGGCAGTGAAACGTGCTGCAGAGTTCAAGGGCTGGAACGAAGAGTCTATCGCGGCTCAAGTCAAAGATGTTGAGCAGCGTATCGCCGCATTAATGAACCAAGAAGGCGATGAAAACTGGGCTGACATCCGTACTGAAATGGGTCACACCATGGAAGCGGGCTGTGGTATCTACCGCCAAGAAGATTTGATGCAAGCGACGATCGATAAGATTACTGAATTGAAAGCTCGCTATAAAAACATCAGCATCAAAGACAAAGGCAAAGTGTTCAACACTGACCTTCTTTACGCTATCGAAGTCGGTTACGGCCTAGAAGTGGCAGAAGCTATGGTTCACTCTGCCATCCTACGAAAAGAGTCTCGTGGTGCCCACCAGCGTCTAGACGATGGTTGTACTGAGCGTGATGACGTAGAGTTCCTCAAACACTCACTGGCTTTCTTCCAACCAGATGCAGCGCCAACTATCGACTACAGCAAAGTGACTATCACTAAGTCACAGCCTAAAGCTCGTCTATACGGTGAAGCCGCAGAGAAAGCAGCCGCTGAAGAAGCAGCAAAAGCGGCACAGAAGAACGCAGAGGAGCAAGCATAATGTCAGCAAATCGCATCCAAAAAGTAGAGATTCTGCGTTATGACCCTGAGAAAGACGCAGAACCGCATTTTCAGACCTTTGAAGTACCATTCGACGAAACTATGTCGACCCTTGATGCACTTGGCTACATCAAAGATAACCTAGATAAAGACCTGTCTTACCGTTGGTCTTGTCGTATGGCGATCTGTGGTTCATGCGGCATCATGGTTAACGGCGTGCCAAAGCTAGCGTGTAAAAGCTTCCTGCGCGATTACCCAAACGGCGTGAAGATCGAACCATTAGCAAACTTCCCAATCGAGAAGGACTTGATTGTCGACATGACGCCGTTCATAGAGCGCCTTGAAGCCATCAAGCCTTACATCATCGGTAACGATCGTAAACCTGAAGATGGCACTAACCTGCAAACGCCAGAGCAAATGGCTAAGTACAAGCAGTTCGCAGGTTGTATCAACTGTGGTCTATGTTACGCAGCATGTCCGCAGTTTGGTCTAAACCCTGAGTTTATCGGCCCTGCTGCACTGACTCTTGCCCATCGTTACAACCTCGATAGTCGTGACAATGGTAAAGCAGAGCGTATGGCGATGATCAATGGTGAAAACGGCGCTTGGGGCTGTACCTTCGTCGGTTACTGTTCTGAAGTGTGTCCGAAGAACGTCGATCCGGCGGCCGCAGTAAACCAAGGTAAAGTCGAGTCTTCTATGGACTTCGTGATTGCTATGCTGAAGCCTGACGGCACACCAGCAAAAACAGCAGAGGAGGCATAAGAATGAGTAACCGTAAACCTTACGTTCGTGAAGTAAAGCGTACTTGGTGGAAAGATCATCCTTTTTACCGCTTCTACATGCTTCGCGAAGCGACTGTACTGCCTCTGATTCTATTTACTGTCTTCCTGACATTCGGTTTAGGTTCACTAGTGAAAGGTCCCGAAGCTTGGCAAGGTTGGCTTGAGTTTATGGCAAATCCAGTGGTCGTAGCGATTAACATCGTTGCGCTAGCGGGTAGCCTACTGCACGCTCAAACGTTCTTCAGCATGATGCCGCAGGTAATGCCGATTCGCTTAAAAGGTAAGCCAGTGGATAAGAAGATCATTGTGCTTACTCAATGGGCAGCCGTGGCATTTATTTCTCTGATCGTGCTGGTAATCGTTTAAGGAGCGATGACTATGAAACCTAATTTTTCTGTAGATAGAGCCCCTAAGCGTTCTGATGAGCCAATTTGGTGGGGATTGTTTGGCGCTGGCGGTACTTGGTTTGCCATGATTACCCCTGTGACAATTTTGGTTCTTGGTGTACTTGCGCCACTAGGCATCATCAATGCAGAAGCTCTAAGCTACGAGCGAGTGGTTGATTTTGCAACAAGCATCATTGGCGCTCTATTTATCATTGGTACGCTAGCGCTACCGATGTGGCATGCAATGCACCGTGTCCATCATGGTATGCATGATCTTAAGTTCCATACTGGTTTGGTCGGCAAGATCGCTTGTTATGCATTTGCAGGTCTTATCTCTGCACTGGCTGTTATTTTCATCTTCATGATTTAATTAGCAATAGATAAAACAAAGCCCGCTGTTAAGCGGGCTTTTTCGTTTCTGTTGATTTCCCGATTGGGATTACAGGATGAAGCGGCTTAGATCTTCATCTTCAATAGTATCGCCTAGTTTGCCTTTAACGTATGCAGCATCAATGGTTAACTTAGAACCAGACTTGTCTGTCGCTTCGAATGAAATCTCATCCATCAAGCGCTCCATTACTGTGTGTAAGCGGCGAGCTCCGATGTTTTCTGTTGTCTCATTCACTGTCCAAGCGGCTTCTGCGATTTGAGTGATACCATCTTCAGTAAACTCAACATCGACATCTTCTGTCTTCATTAGCGCAACGTATTGCTCTGTCAGTGATGCTTTAGGCTCAGTCAGGATACGTTTAAAGTCATGACTTGAAAGCGCTTCTAGTTCGACACGAATCGGTAGACGACCTTGCAGTTCTGGAATTAGGTCCGATGGCTTAGCCACTTGGAATGCACCTGACGCAACAAATAGAATGTGGTCTGTTTTCACCATGCCGTGCTTAGTTGAAACTGTGCTACCTTCAATCAGAGGTAGTAGGTCACGTTGCACACCTTCACGAGAGACATCAGGACCAGAACTTTCGCCACGCTTACAAATCTTATCAATCTCATCGATAAACACGATACCGTTGTTCTCAACGTTAAAGATCGCTTGCTCTTTCAGCTCTTCTTGATTGACAAGCTTAGCCGCTTCTTCTTCGGTCAGTGCTTTGAAGGCATCTTTGATCTTCAGTTTGCGCTTCTTCTTAGTATCACCCGCTAGGTTTTGGAACATACCTTGAAGCTGGTTAGTCATCTCTTCCATGCCCGGAGGAGCCATGATCTCGACACCCATTTGCGGAGCCGCAACATCGATTTCGATCTCTTTGTCGTCTAACTTGCCTTCACGAAGCTTCTTGCGGAAGATTTGACGTGTATTAGAAGCGCTATCATCTTGCTGCTCGTTTTGACCCCAAGCATCGCGAGCTGGCGGTAGTAGAGCATCAAGAATACGTTCTTCAGCTTGCTCTTCAGCGCGGAACTTTACTTTTTCCATCGCTTGTTGATGAGTCATCTTAATTGCAACATCAGTAAGGTCACGGATAATCGTTTCAACTTCCTTACCAACGTAGCCTACTTCGGTAAACTTCGTCGCTTCAACCTTGATAAACGGTGCATTCGCCAGTTTCGCTAGACGGCGAGCAATTTCAGTTTTACCCACACCAGTAGGACCAATCATAAGAATGTTTTTTGGTGTTACTTCAACACGCAAGCTCTCTTCAAGCTGCATACGGCGCCAGCGGTTACGCAGCGCAATCGCGACTGAGCGCTTTGCATTATCTTGGCCGATAATATGGCGGTTAAGCTCATGGACAATTTCGCGAGGGGTCATTTCAGACATAGTCAGTTTCCTTAAATTCTTATAGCCACTATCTTTGCTTGTTCAGCCGTTTACTCAGCTTGAGAGGCTGGGATTTCTAGTTCTTCGATAGTGTGGTGATGGTTGGTGAACACACAGATATCACCGGCAATTTTGAGTGATTTTTCTGCAACTTCACGTGCATCTAATTCGGTATTTTCTAATAGTGCAGTAGCAGCGGCTTGGGCAAAGTTACCACCAGAGCCAATGGCAATCAGATCGTTTTCAGGCTGTACCACATCACCGTTACCAGTAATGATCAATGATGCAGTTTCATCAGCCACGGCCAATAGTGCTTCTAACTTGCGTAAAGCACGGTCACTACGCCAGTCTTTAGCTAACTCTACTGCCGCCTTAGTCAGGTGACCTTGGTGCATTTGCAGTTTGCTTTCAAACTTTTCAAACAGCGTGAAGGCATCTGCCGTGCCACCAGCAAAGCCAGCGAGCACCTTATTGTTGTACAGGCGACGCACTTTACGAGCATTACCCTTCATTACTGTGTTACCCAGAGATACTTGTCCATCACCAGCGATGACGACTTTGTTGTTACGACGTACAGATACAATGGTAGTCACGAGTAGGGCCTCATAGTTGTTTTAATATCAGTGTTAAAGATTATATGAGGTTATAGCGAGAGGAATTCAAGGGGAGATAAAAGGTTACAATTGACGAGAAGCCTATTTATCCGGTCATCCTCAAGAGCGAGGGACGAGTGAGTTGGGGATCTCTTCAACTTGTGTCGCTAACTTAAGAGATTCCCTACTCCTTCCTTCGTCAGTCTATGGAATGACAACTGGGAAGGAGCCAATAAAAAACGAACCCATCAGGGTTCGCTTTTAATATCTTTACTGCGCTTCTTTCCAGATTGCACAAGGCTCGATTTTGGCACGCTGAAGTTTGTGCTTATCGCGTTCAGCATCACGCTTAAACTTGTATGGGCCAAGTACCACACGATACCAACTGCTGCCTTCCTTCTTACGAATTTTGCTGTTGATACCTTGGAAAGCGATATCCAGCTTACGCGCTTCAGCCTGCTGAGCAGTCTTATAGGCGCCACACTGCATTATGTATGGAATCTCCGACACCACCTGCTCTTTTGCTTTTACCTCAACTTCACGACTTGGCAAGGTATCGACGTAATCCCATTTCTCTTCCGGTGGAGGTGGTAACTTCGCTTGAGGTTTTGGTTTAGGCTTAGGTTTTACCGGTTCTGCTACAGGTGCAGGCGGTTCTGGATCGTTACTCAGAACATACAATCCATAGCCAAATACACTCGCCAATAGAATGGCAAGTAAACCACTTCGCCAAGGTTTGCGTCGTGGGGCAGACTTTTTCTTTGCAGGCTTGCGGCTACTTCCGCCACGGCCTCTTTTTACGTAATCTCGATTCGCCACTAGTAAACATCAATACCATCAATTACCACTGCCGATATGTTAAAGCAGATTGTGCAGTTATGACAGAGTAGAAATGGAAGCGGCGCATCAAAAATACGCCGCTTGCTAAGGTTGGACTCTAAAGCACTCTTGGTGGCGCAGCGCTTTCACGTACCACCAGCTTGGTTTCAAGCAATCTCGACCCTGCGCGAACATCATGTCCACGTAGCAACTCAAGCATCATAAGCATTGCTTGGCGGCCAATTTCATAGCGAGGCTGAGAAATGGTCGTTAATGGTGGATCGCAGTATTGAGCAAAGTGAATATCATCAAACCCTACAATGGAGAGGTCTTGCGGAACACGCAAACCTAGCTTCTTCGCCTCTTGAATCGCACCAATCGCCATTGCATCGTTATGACAGAACACCGCAGTCGGCGCATCTGGTAAAGCTAGCAACTGGCGAATCGCTTTTGCTCCAGCTTCAAAGGTGAAATCACCTGAAGTGCAGTAGTTCGGGTTCATGGTGATCCCAGCGCGTCTAAGTGCCTGCTGATAACCTTGGTGGCGGAACTGACATAGAACCGCTGTTTCAGGGCCTGAGATTTGTGCAATTCGCTTGTGACCCATCTGCGTTAGGTAGTTAACCGCTTCAAAGGCAGAAGTTAGGTTGTCGATATGTACAGTAGGTAATTCTAGTTCGGGGGCAAACTCACAAGCCATAACCATAGGCGGTAAGTTCTTTTGTTCAGGTTTACTGACGTCAAAAGGAAGATCGGTACCTAGCAGCAACATACCATCTGCTTGCTTAGTAAATACTAGGTTTACAAATGAGCTTTCACGCTTCTTCTGCTGCCCACTATCGCCAAGCAAAACGATGTATCCGTGCTCCATTGCCGCATCTTCAATTCCCCGAATGATCTCGGTGTAGTAGGGATCACAAATATCTGGAATGATTGCGATGATTGTTTTTGATTCGTTACGACGCAAGTTGCGCGCCAACGAGTTTGGTGAATAACCAGCTTCTAAAACAGCATCTTCGACTCTTTTCCTTGTCGCTGACGATACCTTTTCTGGATTCATTAGCGCTCTAGATACTGTCGCTGTTGAAACTCCCGCAAGCTGGGCAACATCCTTCATTGTCGCCATATTTAATTAACCCTCTTCATTTCCAAATTGGCAGCTCAAACGCCACCTAAGCCTCTAGTTGAAATGCATCTCATCGGTTGAACGGCCAAATTGATGTCGACTTGTAGGCTAAAATACCTATCTTCTCATTTATTTGCACTGAGCAAACGTTTAACTCACACACTATGGCCTGAGAGCAACATATTGCACAAGACCTAGTTTATTCATTTCAAAACACAAAGTTACGGGAGATTTAACAAAATCGGCAGCTAATAGGAGATCTGAATCACAAATAAATGAAAAAGGTGTGAATATGAAGAAACTCAATAGCTACCCGCCGCAGGAAGTCGCAAAAAATTGAAGATAAACTGCCACGTCATTAACTCAGATCTTGTGGCTCAATATCTAAGCTCCAACGCACTTTCTTCGCATTTGGCAACATTTGGATTGCAGGCTTAGCGCTTGCGAGTAGCTTTTGCATTAGGGGCCGACTTTGGGTTTGCAGCAGAAGTTGCCAACGATACTTACCCGCGCGTTTTGCTAGCGGTGCAGGTGTCGGCCCAAGCACTTGGCAATAGTCATCAAATAGAGGATGCGCCTCTAGTGTATGGCGAACCTGACGAAGAAATTCCTCGACAGGCTGAGAGTGATTTGCTTCTGCTTTAAACAGGGTCAGAAACGAATACGGTGGTAACTGCGCTAGCTTTCTCTCTTGTAAAGCCGTTTCAGCGAAGTGGCGATAACTCTTAGTTAATAACGCTTGCAGTAGGCTATGTTCTGGGTGGTGGGTTTGCAGCACTACCTCACCCGGCTTGCTTGCACGCCCTGCCCGTCCAGCTACCTGTATAAACAATTGTGCCAGACGCTCAGACGCTCGGAAATCACTGCTGTAAAGAGAGCCATCCACATCTAATAGTGCTACCAGAGTAACGTCTGGGAAGTGATGACCTTTAGCCAACATTTGCGTACCAATCAAGATCTGATACTCACCATTACGGATCGCCCCCAATGCACTCTCTAAGCTGCCTTTTCGGCGAGTGCTGTCTCGATCAATTCGAATGGTTTTAAATTCAGGAAAGAGTTCAGCAAGCTGTTTTTCTAACTGCTCGGTTCCAACGCCTACTGTCACCAAGTGCGTCGAACCACAGCCCTGACATTGATGAATAATCGGCTGCTGTGAGCCACAGTGGTGGCAGCGAATTTCATTGCTGTTCTGGTGATAGGTATAGTAAGCATCACAACGTTTACATTCCGCAATCCAACCACATTCATGACACATCAACGCTGGAGAAAAGCCGCGTCGGTTTAAAAAAAGCATCACTTGGTTGCCTGCCTTTAAATGGCGGCGCATTTCGGCGATGAGTGGCGCAGAAAGACCACTCTCAAGGTATAGCCCTTTCACATCTAGCACTTTGTTGGTCGTTGGCGTCGCCGCTCCCGCTCGGGAAGAAAGCACTAAATGATGGTACTTACCACTCAAGGCGTTATGTAGAGTTTCTAAAGCTGGCGTGGCTGAGCCAAGTACAATGGGGATCTGCTCTTTGTTGGCACGCATCACTGCCACATCACGCGCATGGTAGCGCAGACTATCTTGCTGCTTATACGAAGCATCATGCTCTTCATCAACAATGATAATGCCAAGGTTGGCAAAAGGCGTGAGCAGTGCAGAGCGAGTACCAATCACAATGCCAGCGGCGTTATCACGCGCGCTAAGCCAAGCGTTAAGTCGCTCTGTATCATTTAAACCAGAGTGCACTACCTCAACTGGAACATTAAAACGTTTTCTAAACCGGTTAATGGTTTGTGGCGTTAACCCTATCTCGGGCACAAGAACTAGCGCTTGCCTGCCTTGCTCAAGCACAGGCTTAATCAGGTTGAGGTACACTTCCGTTTTACCAGATCCCGTTACCCCCTCTAACAGGTAACAAGCGAAACCTTCATTACTATTCACTGTCGCAATCGCCACCGCCTGCTCAGAATTTAGCTTTGGCTTATCGACATCAGCTTCAACGTCATGTTTCCACTCACGAATCACTGGTCTTTTTTCTATCGATTCAATCCAGCCTTTTTCCGCCAAGGTCTTTAGCACAGATGAACTGATCTCTTCATCGACAAAACGTTGATGCGGAATCGAGCCTGACTCCAACATATGCATCACTTTAGCTTGTTTCACCGCGCGGCCGAAACCCGCCATCAGTTGATCGCGACCACTCGCGGTGAGCTGCCATTCCACCAGCGTCGCGAAATCAGCGTCTTTACCTTTTCGCAGCGCACTTGGCATGGCATTAAACAAAGTATCACCAAGCGGATACTGGTAAAACTGACTACACCAAAAGAGTAAAGAGTAGAGCTTTTCAGGCCACACAGGCTGGTTATCCAACACATGCTTAATCGGCTTAAGCTTATCAAGACTGAACTCTGACTCATTCACCAACGCGGTGACAATGCCAACAAGAGTTTGACGACCAAAAGGGACAGAGACACGCCCACCAATGATAGGAAATAGGTGGTTAGGGATCTGATAATCAAACTGTTTGTCGAGAGGCACAGGCAATGCCACGCGCGCAATTGTTGGTCGCATAATAGGCTATACAGCTAAGTGAGAGGTTACGTAAGCTAGTCTAAGGGAAAAGGCTAGCAGTGGAAAGAGAGCGCGATTCAAGCATCAAGAATAACTTAGGCTAAAAAAGTAGCGATTTCGGGTCTAAACTGGTTGATCCTAAGTCAGGTATTCATTACTATATCGCGCCTTAGTGATATGGCTAGCTTTACAGCAGCGGTATCCGAAAAGGTTTTTTATTAACTACGTGTGGTGTCCGGCTTAGAATCGGATAGCGACACGGCCTATATTTAGAGGTTCTCCCATGAAAGCTGGTATCCACCCAGAATACAAAGCAGTAAAAGCGACTTGTTCTTGCGGTAACTCTTTTGAGTTCAACTCAACTCTAGCTAAAGAGTCTATCCACCTAGACGTATGTGACAAATGTCACCCATTCTACACTGGTAAGCAACGTATCGTTGATACAGGTGGCCGTGTTGATCGCTTCAACAAGCGTTTCGGTGCTCTATCAAGCAAGAAGTAATTTCTTCTTAGCCGAATCTAAAAAGGACGCTCACGCGTCCTTTTTTGTTATCTGTCACTTACGCAATATCCATTTTGCAGAGTAATCTATTATTAATTTTAATATTCGCTAGCCATATCTCTGTTCATCTGGTCTTATCTCCAGTCATTTACTACTTTTTATTGCTTCGGCTCGCATTCTGACCTAGGCAGCTTGACTTAGTTACTCTAGAATGGATTTCCCCATTCCATATAATTATTAATGAGTACCTACACCTATGTCAGACGACAATCGCCAAGAAGTATCCCCAGAAGAACAGTTTCGTCAGCAAGCTTTGGATTATCATGCTTACCCAACTCCAGGTAAAATTGCAGTCGCACTAACAACACCAGCAGAAACGGCAAAAGATCTTGCTCTAGCCTATAGTCCTGGTGTGGCAGAGCCTGTACGTGAAATCGCACAAAACGCTGACAACGTCTACAAGTACACATCAAAAGGCAACATGGTTGCTGTTATCTCAAATGGTACGGCGATTCTTGGTCTTGGCAATTTAGGTCCTCTAGCATCTAAACCTGTAATGGAAGGTAAGTCTCTGCTTTTCAAACGCTTTGCGGGTTTAGATTCAATTGATATTGAAGTAAAGCACCGTACTATCGAAGAGTTTGTCGATACCGTTGCTAACATCGCCGATACTTTTGGCGGTATTAACCTAGAAGACATCAAAGCGCCAGACTGTTTCGAAATCGAAAAGCAGTTGATTGAGCGTTGTGATGTACCTGTTTTCCACGATGACCAGCACGGTACGGCGATTGTTACCGCAGCAGGTATGCTTAATGCCATTGAACTTCAAGGGAAGAAGTTAGAAGACGCAACAATTGTGTGTCTCGGTGCAGGTGCAGCAGCAGTAGCATGTATGGAGCTACTGATTAAGTGTGGCGCGATGCGTGAGAAAATCTACATGCTTGACCGTAAAGGTGTTATCCACACTCGTCGTGACGATCTTAACGAATACAAACAGCTATTCGCAAACAACACCGATAAGCGCACACTAGAAGACGTTATCGAAGGTGCTGACCTGTTCCTTGGTGTATCAGGCCCTAACCTACTCTCTCCAGAAGCTCTTCAGTTAATGGCAGACAAACCTGTGGTCTTTGCGTGTTCTAACCCAGATCCAGAGATCAAGCCTGAACTTGCTCACGAAGTACGTAACGATCTGATCATGGGTACTGGGCGCAGTGATTACCCTAACCAAGTAAATAACGTATTGTGCTTCCCATTCATCTTCCGCGGTGCGTTAGACGTGCGCGCAAGTGAAATTAACGATGAAATGAAACTGGCAGCGGTAGACGCTATTCGCCAACTAGCGAAAGAAGAAGTGCCAGCCGAAGTACTATCAGCTGCTGGCGTTGATGCACTGTCATTTGGTCCTGGTTACATCATTCCAAAGCCAATGGATCCACGTCTATTGCCTCGTGTTGCTAAAGCCGTTGCTCAGGCCGCTGTTGACTCAGGTGTTGCTCGCATTGAAATGCCAGAAAATTATATGGCCGAGTAGGTTAGCTAAGAAATCTCTTCGAGAACGAAAAAACCGCTGTTAAGACAGCGGTTTTTTTTATTTCAATATCGTCAGCGTGCGAAAATTAGGTGCGACTATTTTTATTATTCGTCGAAAGATTCGAACTCAATTCCCATCTCTGTCATCAGTTTTTTCACTTCAGCAGGGAGATCGTCTGGGCGGTCTTTACGTAAATCTTCATCGGTCGGCAGTGGCTGCCCGGTATATGCATGCAAAAAAGCTTCACACAATAGCTCGCTATTTGTTGCGTGGCGCAGGTTATTAATCTGGCGGCGGGTACGCTCATCAGTCAAAACCTTTAATACTTTCAATGGAATAGAAACTGTAATCTTCTTTACTTGTTCGCTTTTCTTTCCATGCTCAGCATATGGGCTAATGTATTCGCCATTCCAATCTGCCATTGCGCACCTTTCGTTATTTATTATGGTTAAAAATAGAATCCCTAATTTTAGCGGTATTTATAGCCACAAGCAAAGACATATAGACGTCTAGAAGTGTTGACGTCCACAAAAATGATAAGTAAAGTGGAAAGGCATGGGATTGGAATAACATATATCTAACAAGATAAAGGTATAGCGTATTCCCAAATAGAAGTCACTAAAGTTCGAAAGGAAACACTTATGAGCACCCGCAAACCAGCCACAATCGCGGTACGTACTGGTATCGAGTCCGACACTCAACATCACGCAGTTGTTCCACCTATTTACCTCTCGACGAATTATGGCTTCCCAGCCTTTGGTGATGTACCAAAGTACGATTACACCCGCTCAGGCAACCCAAACCGCGGGCTACTCGAAACTGCTCTATTTGAACTTGAGTCAGGTAAAGGCGCGGTCGTGACCAACTGTGGTACTTCAGCGCTGAATCTATGGGTATCCGCTTTCCTTGGCCCAGATGACCTTATCATCGCACCTCACGATTGCTACGGTGGTACTTACCGTCTATTCAATACCCGTGCAAATAAAGGTGATTTCAAAGTTCTATTTGTTGATCAATCTAACGAACAAGCCTTTGCTGAAGCCCTAGCTAAAAAGCCCAAACTGATCCTATTGGAAACACCATCGAACCCGCTAGTTCGTGTCGTCGACATCGCAGACGTATGTGAGAAGGCCAAACAAGTTGGTGCTCTAGTAGCTGTAGACAATACCTTTTTGACACCCGTGTTCCAAAAGCCTTTAGACCTTGGCGCCGACTTTGTTGTTCACTCAACCACTAAGTATATCAATGGTCACTCTGATGTTATTGGCGGTGTTGTCATTACCAAAACTGAAGAACACGCTGAAGAGCTCGCTTGGTGGGGTAACTGTATTGGTGCAACAGGCACACCATTTGATAGCTACATGACATTGCGCGGCATCCGAACTCTGGGGGCGCGAATGAAGGTACATGAAGAAAGCTCTCGCCAAATTTTAGGCTTCTTACAGACCCAAGATTTAGTCGGTAATATCTATCACCCTAGCCTGCCTGAGCATCCAGGCCATGAGATTGCTAAAAAGCAGCAAACTGGCTTTGGTTCTATGCTCAGCTTCGAATTCGCGGGTAGCTTTGAACAACTTAAATTCTTTGTTGGTGAACTAGAGCTTTTCTCACTTGCTGAATCTCTCGGCGGTGTAGAGAGCCTAATCTGTCACCCTGCGTCAATGACACATAGGGCAATGGGAGAGGAAGCACTTGCAGAGGCTGGTGTTTCCCAACAACTGCTGCGCCTGTCGGTTGGACTTGAAGATGCAGAAGATTTAATTGCTGACCTTGAACAAGCTTTCGCAAAAGCTAAGGAAGCCTTCTAATGTCTACTCAACGTCAACTCCATAAGTTTGGTGGAAGCAGCCTAGCCGATCCTGAATGCTACCGCCGCGTCGTCGGTATCTTAAAAGAATATTCACAATCAGAAGATCTGATTGTTGTTTCAGCAGCAGATAAAACGACCAACCGTTTGATTGCATTTCTCGAAGCCCTCAATAAAGATGGCCGTATTGCTCATGAAGAACTCCAAGCACTACGCCAGTTTCAAACTGAACTGATTGAAACGCTTATTGAAGGAGAAATAAAACAGCAGCTACTCGCTACTTTAAATGATGAGTTCAGCACCTTGGGCGAGTTGACTTATCCGCTCAACGAAGCCGAGAAAGCAGCTGTTTTAGGTCATGGCGAAGTGTGGTCTTCACGCCTATTGGCAGCACTGCTCAATCAACACTCCCTACCTGCTGTGGCTCAGGATGCTCGCGCATTTTTACGTGCTGAAGCGGGCACTCAGCCTGAAGTCGACTTTGGTGCTTCTTACCCGCTCACTAAAGAAGTATTAGTGCAACACGCTCATCATAGAGTGGTGATAACTGGCTTTATGGCTCAAGATAGCCAAGGGCATACGGTGTTACTAGGGCGTAATGGTTCTGACTATTCAGCAACCGTTATCGGCGCGCTGGCAGAAGCGAAACGCGTAACGATTTGGAGTGATGTAGCAGGTGTATACAGCGCGGACCCAAGGTTAGTATCAGATGCCTGTCTTCTACCGTTATTACGCTTAGATGAAGCCAGTGAGCTTGCTAGACTTGCTGCCCCTGTACTGCATAGCCGTACGTTACAACCCGTCGCTCAAAGTGCGATGGATCTACATCTTCGTTGCAGCTACCAACCAGAATCTGGTTCTACACGCATAGAACGTGTGCTTGCCTCTGGTCGCGGTGCAAAAATCATCTCATCACTAGATGAAGTGCTATTAATTCAACTCAATTTCACCTCTGGTCATGATTTCCAACGAGTCGAAAATGAGGTACTTGCAAGCCTCAAGCGAGCACAGCTTGAACCACTGACTTATGAAGCTCAAGCCGACCAACATTGCTTACGTCTCGCTTATACAAGTGAAATAGTAGGCGGCGCTTTAGAGTATCTACAAGACGCAGCAATTGAAGCAGAGATTAAGCTTAAAGAAGGTTATTCGATGGTAGCCGCGGTAGGAGCTGGCGTAACCAAGAATGCCAACCACTGCTATGGTTTCTACCAGCAACTAAAATCTTCACCTGTCGAGTTTATTTCAGAATCGCTGTCTGGGCTCAGCTTAGTTGCCGTTTTACGCACCACCGATACTAAACCCTTGGTTAAAGCTATTCATAGCCAATTGTTCCAAGCCCAGAAACGTGTCGCTATTGCCCTGTGTGGTAAAGGCAATATCGGCTCAAGCTGGTTAGAACTGTTCACCGAGCAAAAGAGCGAACTTGAAAAGCGTCATGGTATGAACTTTGAGTTAGTGGCTGTGATTGATAGCCAAACTTATTGGTTCGACCCGAAAGGGATTGATGCCAGCCAAGTTAGCGCTCATTTCGATGACGAGGCGATTAGCCACGAAGGAAGCGACTGGATTGAAAAACTCGGGGCTATTCAAGGCTATGATGATCTTGTTGTGTTGGATGTGACTGCCAGTCAAACCTTAGCCCAGCGCTACTTAGAAATTGCAGAGCAAGGCATGCACCTAATCTCGGCAAATAAAGTGGCGGGGTCAGCTTCTAGCCAATACTACCATCAGGTTCAAGACGCCTTCGCAAAGATAAATCGTCATTGGCTTTACAATGCCACCGTTGGCGCAGGGCTGCCAATAAACCACACAGTTCGAGACCTGCGTGAAAGTGGCGATGACATTATCGCATTATCAGGTATTTTCTCAGGCACCCTCTCGTGGCTATTCCAACAATACGATGGCAGTGTTCCTTTTGCTGAGCTGGTAGACCTAGCGTGGCAACAAGGTTTAACTGAGCCCGACCCGCGCAGTGACTTAGACGGTTCAGACGTTATGCGCAAACTCGTCATCCTCGCGCGCGAGTCAGGCCTTGCACTGGAGCCAGAAGCAGTAAAAGTTGAAAGCTTAGTGCCTACAGAGCTCGCTGAGCTATCTCTAGATGAATTCCTTGATAAGAGTGCGCTATTAAGCGAACTGCTCGCAGAGCGCCTTGAGAAAGCTCAGCGCGAAGACAAAGTGCTTCGTTATGTCGCAAGATTAGAGAAAAATGGTACTGCAACGGTAGGTGTTGAAGCGCTAAGCAAAGAGCATGCTCTCGCGAACTTACTGCCATGTGACAATATATTCGCTATCGAGAGTAAGTGGTACAAAGACAATCCACTTGTTATCAGAGGCCCTGGCGCAGGCAGAGAAGTCACCGCAGGTGCGATTCAATCTGATTTGAACCTCCTCTCAAGTTTACTCTAACTCACAAAGGCGCTGATCTCCTCAGCGTCTTTTTACTTTATTCTCTTTCAATCCCATATCAATTTACTTCAACTAAACTTGAAGTCAGCTCATGATTAAGTTGAAAAATATTCATAATCACATTATTGACATTAAATCGTATTCAATACATTCTGTAGACATATAGACGTCTAAACGTCGATTTGAAATTTTAGAGTTTTATGGCACGGAGTGGCCACAGGGAGAGTAAGATGGGATACACGCACGCAGGTCATATCGACGCCTTAAATCAGAATATCGCCGAACTGTCTGACAATATCAATGTGTCATTTGAGTTTTTTCCACCTAGTAGCGAAAAGATGGAAGAAACACTTTGGAACTCTGTGCACCGCCTTAAGACTCTACAACCAAAATTTGTTTCGGTTACCTATGGTGCGAACTCCGGTGAGCGAGATAGAACCCACTCGATTATCAAAGAGATCAAAGATCAAACCGGTCTGGTTGCCGCGCCGCACTTAACCTGTATTGATGCATCACGTGAAGAGCTTATCCAAATCGCTGATGACTACTGGGCAAATGGTATTCAAAGTATTGTCGCGCTGCGTGGTGATATTCCCCCAGGTGGTGGTAAGCCTGAAATGTACGCTTCTGACCTCGTCACTTTGCTAAAAGAGCGTCATGACTTCGATATCTCAGTAGCCGCTTTCCCTGAAGTTCACCCAGAAGCCAAAAGCGCTCAAGCAGACCTACTTAACCTAAAACGTAAGGTAGATGCAGGTGCGAGCCGAGCTATCACTCAGTTCTTCTTTGACGTAGAGAGTTACTTGCGATTCCGTGACCGCTGCGTGGCGGCAGGCATTGATGTAGAAATCGTTCCAGGTATTTTACCAGTTTCGAACTTCAAGCAAGCTTCTCGCTTTGCAGCGCAGAACAACGTTAAAGTTCCGGGATGGATGGCTAAACAGTTTGAAGGCTTGGATGATGACCCAACGACAAGGCAGCTAGTTGGAGCAAGCCAAGCAATTGACATGGTGCGTACATTGAGCCGTGAAGGGGTTAAGGATTTCCATTTCTACACCCTCAACCGTGCGGAAATGACTTACGCCCTGTGCCACACTTTGGGCGTTCGCCCTAAAGCATAAGTAATATTGAAAAATGACTAAGTATTGCTTGGTCATTTTTGCCCGCTGAAAGCAAAAAGGCTGAACCTGAGTTCAGCCTTTTTTAATGCGAGTAGTGATTACTCTACTTCATCCATTTTGCCAAGTAGGCTACGGATGCGCTCTTGCCAAGCAGAGTGCTCTTGCTGCATTTGCTGAGCTTTTTGTTCTAGCTCTTCACGGTTGCTACGTAGTTCGTTTGCTTCAGTTGCTAGCTTTTCTTTCTCTTCTTTCAGTTCTTCAACTTCCATTTGTAGAAGAGCAATTGTATCTACTGCAGTTTGGATTTTTGCTTCTAGTTGTTCTAATACTTCAAAAGACATCTTAGCCTACCTATCTATTATTCGGAGAAGGTTTTGGTCACCTATGTTCCAAAACCATTTGCAACCATTCTACTCAGCCGAGAGCGGATAAACACGCCCTATATTGTAGTTTTTTTGCCATTCGATTAAAAAAACAGCGTAAATTGACAATGGTCTTACATCCCTCAAGCGAGCGACATCTATTTGTTAATTTAACCTGTTAGATTGATCCAGTTCAATGGCTGTTCGAGCAAAAAGGCAAACGTTTCCTTTCTGATATGATAAGATCCTGCCGTTTTTGTTTTTCTCTCTTTCCTAATACTTTGGAGTCTTCATGAAACGCGATTTAGCAATGTCATTTTCTCGAGTTACCGAGGGTGCAGCTTTAGCAGGTTACAAGTGGCTTGGCCGCGGCGATAAGAACGCAGCAGATGGAGCTGCGGTTGAGGTCATGCGCAGCTTACTTAATAAAACCGAGATCAGTGGAGAGATCGTGATCGGTGAGGGCGAAATCGACGATGCGCCAATGCTGTATATTGGTGAGAACGTAGGTATTGGTGGAGATGAAGTAGACATCGCGGTTGATCCTATTGAAGGCACACGTATGACTGCAATGGGTCAATCTAATGCTTTAGCAGTACTTGCAGCCGGTGAAAAAGGCAGTTTCCTTAAAGCTCCAGATATGTACATGGAGAAGTTAGTTGTTGGCCCTGGTGCAAAAGGCTGTATTGACCTCAATAAACCCCTCAAAGAAAACCTAGAGAACATCGCCCAAGCGCTGAACAAGACTTTAGATACACTAGTGGTCATTACTTTAGCAAAGCCTCGTCACGATGCGGTTATCGCAGAAATGCAGGCAATGGGTGTTCGCGTCTTTGCTGTGCCAGATGGCGATGTTGCTGCGTCTATTCTAACTTGTATGCCTGATAGCGAAGTCGACGTTATGTACTGTATCGGTGGTGCTCCTGAAGGTGTTGTTTCAGCGGCTGTCATTCGTGCATTGGATGGTGATATGCATGGTCAACTACTGCCTCGCCATGAAGTGAAAGGTGATAGTGAAGAAAACCGCATCTATGGCGCTGCAGAACTTAAACGCTGCGAAGAAATGGGCGTAAAAGCTAATGTCGTACTTAAGATGGAAGACATGGCACGCAGCGATAACGTTGTATTCTCTGCAACTGGCATTACTAAAGGAGACCTACTAGAGGGTATCTCTCGCCAAGGTAATATCGCAACAACAGAGACCTTACTTATCCGTGGTCGATGCCGCACTATTCGTCGTATTAAATCGACTCACTACCTAGAGCGTAAAGATCCTGAAGTAAGAGATATCATTCTTTAATAGGTAAACGTCAAAATGATAGAAGGTCAGCAGCTGCTGGCCTTTTTTGTTTGTTAAAGAGGCGGGAACGGACTTCGTCCTACGGAGAACTGGAAAACTGGAAAACTGGAAAACTGGAAAACTGGAAAACTGGAAAACTGGAAAACTGGAAAACTTTGAGGGTTGGCTTATCGTGTCAACCCTTTTTTTTCAATACATTACGTTGTCATCCTCACGAGCGAGGGACGAGTGAGTTGGGGATCTTTTGTAGCGAGTCGAAAACTAAAATAGATTCCCTGCTCACTCCTTCGTCGCTCCATGGAATGACCGAAGCTATTGAAGTATGCGAATCTTTTTGATCTGTCCCCTTAGGCTCTACCAACTTAGTATCCACACTCACCTCTCGTAGGGCGAAGCCCGAATCCGTTTGTCCCGAAGGACGAAGTCCGTTCCAGCAGCGCAACGATCCCGATTTTCATAGGGCGTAGTCGTTCCCTTCCCCTTAAACGCGAGAAGCCTGTTGCGTCAGCAACGGGCTTCTAAAACGACGAAAGCCTAGTCGTAAGACTAGGCTTTCTAAATAAGTGGCGGGTCGGCCGGGCTTGCGCTCAAGCGGGACTCGTTGGTCGTAGACCAAAATAATACCGCAGATACAAAAAGACCCCAGCATTGCTGCTGAGGTCTGGAATAAGTGGCGGAGCGGACGGGACTCGAACCCGCGACCCCCGGCGTGACAGGCCGGTATTCTAACCAACTGAACTACCGCTCCGCACTGGTTAGACTCTTAAGTCTAAGTTTTTGCCTTTAGATTTTTCTAAAATCTAAAAACTAAATGTAAGCCTGGCGATGTCCTACTCTCACATGGGGAAGCCCCACACTACCATCGGCGCTAATTCGTTTCACTTCTGAGTTCGGCATGGAATCAGGTGGGTCCAAATCGCTATGGTCGCCAAGCAAATTCTTAAATTCGGAAAGCTGTTATTCTGTTCTCTACACATTCAATCTGTTCTTGCTTTGAGTCCATCAAAACCCTTTGGGTGTTGTATGGTTAAGCCTCACGGGCAATTAGTACAGGTTAGCTCAACGCCTCACAACGCTTACACACCCTGCCTATCAACGTTCTAGTCTCGAACAACCCTTTAGGACCCTCAAGGGGTCAGGGAAGACTCATCTCAGGGCTCGCTTCCCGCTTAGATGCTTTCAGCGGTTATCGATTCCGAACTTAGCTACCGGGCAATGCGTCTGGCGACACAACCCGAACACCAGAGGTTCGTCCACTCCGGTCCTCTCGTACTAGGAGCAGCCCCCTTCAATCTTCCAACGCCCACGGCAGATAGGGACCGAACTGTCTCACGACGTTCTAAACCCAGCTCGCGTACCACTTTAAATGGCGAACAGCCATACCCTTGGGACCGACTTCAGCCCCAGGATGTGATGAGCCGACATCGAGGTGCCAAACACCGCCGTCGATATGAACTCTTGGGCGGTATCAGCCTGTTATCCCCGGAGTACCTTTTATCCGTTGAGCGATGGCCCTTCCATACAGAACCACCGGATCACTATGACCTGCTTTCGCACCTGCTCGAATTGTCATTCTCGCAGTCAAGCGGGCTTATGCCATTGCACTAACCTCACGATGTCCAACCGTGATTAGCCCACCTTCGTGCTCCTCCGTTACTCTTTGGGAGGAGACCGCCCCAGTCAAACTACCCACCAGGCACTGTCCTCAACCCGGATAACGGGTCTAAGTTAGAACATCAACACTACAAGGGTGGTATTTCAAGGACGGCTCCACCGATACTGGCGTACCGGTTTCAAAGCCTCCCACCTATCCTACACATGTAGGGTCAATGTTCAGTGCCAAGCTGTAGTAAAGGTTCACGGGGTCTTTCCGTCTAGCCGCGGGTACACTGCATCTTCACAGCGATTTCAATTTCACTGAGTCTCGGGTGGAGACAGCGTGGCCATCATTACGCCATTCGTGCAGGTCGGAACTTACCCGACAAGGAATTTCGCTACCTTAGGACCGTTATAGTTACGGCCGCCGTTTACCGGGGCTTCGATCAAGAGCTTCGACTTACGTCTAACCCCATCAATTAACCTTCCGGCACCGGGCAGGCGTCACACCGTATACGTCATCTTACGATTTTGCACAGTGCTGTGTTTTTAATAAACAGTTGCAGCCACCTGGTATCTGCGACTCTCAATAGCTCCATCCGCAAGGGACTTCACCGTCAAGAGCGTACCTTCTCCCGAAGTTACGGTACCATTTTGCCTAGTTCCTTCACCCGAGTTCTCTCAAGCGCCTTGGTATTCTCTACCCGACCACCTGTGTCGGTTTGGGGTACGATTCCTTACAATCTGAAGCTTAGAGGCTTTTCCTGGAAGCATGGCATCAATGACTTCACATCCGTAGATGCTCGACATCGTGTCTCAGCCTTAAAGAGAGCCGGATTTACCTAACTCTCAAGCCTACGCACTTGAACCTGGACAACCGTCGCCAGGCCCACCTAGCCTTCTCCGTCCCCCCATCGCAATTGTAAGAAGTACGGGAATATTAACCCGTTTCCCATCGACTACGCCTTTCGGCCTCGCCTTAGGGGTCGACTTACCCTGCCCCGATTAACGTTGGACAGGAACCCTTGGTCTTCCGGCGAGGAGGTTTTTCACCCCCTTTATCGTTACTCATGTCAGCATTCGCACTTCTGATACCTCCAGCAAGCTTTACAACTCACCTTCAACGGCTTACAGAACGCTCCCCTACCCAATACAATAAATTGCATTGCCGCAGCTTCGGTTTATAGCTTAGCCCCGTTACATCTTCCGCGCAGGCCGACTCGACTAGTGAGCTATTACGCTTTCTTTAAATGATGGCTGCTTCTAAGCCAACATCCTAGCTGTCTAAGCCTTCCCACATCGTTTCCCACTTAGCTATAATTTGGGACCTTAGCTGGCGGTCTGGGTTGTTTCCCTCTCCACGACGGACGTTAGCACCCGCCGTGTGTCTCCCGGATAGTACTTACTGGTATTCGGAGTTTGCAAAGGGTTGGTAAGTCGGGATGACCCCCTAGCCTTAACAGTGCTCTACCCCCAGTAGTATTCGTCCGAGGCTCTACCTAAATAGATTTCGGGGAGAACCAGCTATCTCCAGGTTTGATTGGCCTTTCACCCCTAGCCACAAGTCATCCGCTAATTTTTCAACATTAGTCGGTTCGGTCCTCCAGTTGATGTTACTCAACCTTCAACCTGCCCATGGCTAGATCACCTGGTTTCGGGTCTATATCCAGCAACTCGACGCCCAGTTAAGACTCGATTTCTCTACGGCTCCCCTAGATGGTTAACCTTGCTACTGAATATAAGTCGCTGACCCATTATACAAAAGGTACGCAGTCACACCACGAAGGTGCTCCTACTGCTTGTACGTACACGGTTTCAGGTTCTATTTCACTCCCCTCACAGGGGTTCTTTTCGCCTTTCCCTCACGGTACTGGTTCACTATCGGTCAGTCAGTAGTATTTAGCCTTGGAGGATGGTCCCCCCATATTCAGACAGGATATCACGTGTCCCGCCCTACTCGATTTCACTGATGATGAGATGTCGGTTACGGGGCTATCACCCTGTATCGCGGCACTTTCCAGAGCCTTCACCTGTCTCATTAAAAGCTTAAGGGCTAGTCCAATTTCGCTCGCCGCTACTTTCGGAATCTCGGTTGATTTCTTTTCCTCGGGGTACTTAGATGTTTCAGTTCCCCCGGTTCGCCCTGTTAACCTATGTATTCAGTTAACAGTAACTGCTTATGCAGTTGGGTTTCCCCATTCAGAAATCCCAGACTCAAATGGTTGTTACTACCTAATCTGGGCTTATCGCAAGTTACTACGTCTTTCATCGCCTCTGACTGCCAAGGCATCCACCGTGTACGCTTAGTCACTTAACCATACAACCCCAAAGGGTCTCTGTTTAAACAACCAAAGTTGTCTGCATTTTTCTATTTATTTTCACTTTTAAAAAGTGAAGACAAATCATGAGTGCAGACACGATTTTGCCGGACTCAAATTTCCAAGAACACTTGAATGTGTGTTGGTACCTAATTCATAGAATTAGGATTTGAGAACTTTTAATTGAATAACAACGCATCTCAAAGAGATGGGGATTGTTGTTATTCGTCAGCTTTCCAAATTGTTAAAGAGCTAGATTCATTTAAGAACCATTTTTAAATATTCTCTATCGAGAAAACACTTAAAGATGGTGGAGCTAAGCAGGATCGAACTGCTGACCTCCTGCGTGCAAGGCAGGCGCTCTCCCAGCTGAGCTATAGCCCCATCAGGTGTTGATACTGTGTGCCAATTCTTCTGGGAGGAAGATTGGTGGGTCTGAGTGGACTTGAACCACCGACCTCTCGCTTATCAGGCGAACGCTCTAACCACCTGAGCTACAGACCCAGTATCGTCTCTTAACGTGTATAAACATATCAATCTGTGTGAACACTCATCGCAATAATCATCGTATAAGGAGGTGATCCAGCCCCAGGTTCCCCTAGGGCTACCTTGTTACGACTTCACCCCAGTCATGAACCACAAAGTGGTGAGCGTCCTCCCGAAGGTTAAACTACCCACTTCTTTTGCAGCCCACTCCCATGGTGTGACGGGCGGTGTGTACAAGGCCCGGGAACGTATTCACCGTGGCATTCTGATCCACGATTACTAGCGATTCCGACTTCACGGAGTCGAGTTGCAGACTCCGATCCGGACTACGACGCACTTTTTGGGATTCGCTCACTTTCGCAAGTTGGCCGCCCTCTGTATGCGCCATTGTAGCACGTGTGTAGCCCTACTCGTAAGGGCCATGATGACTTGACGTCGTCCCCACCTTCCTCCGGTTTATCACCGGCAGTCTCCCTGGAGTTCCCACCATTACGTGCTGGCAAACAAGGATAAGGGTTGCGCTCGTTGCGGGACTTAACCCAACATTTCACAACACGAGCTGACGACAGCCATGCAGCACCTGTCTCAGAGTTCCCGAAGGCACCAATCCATCTCTGGAAAGTTCTCTGGATGTCAAGAGTAGGTAAGGTTCTTCGCGTTGCATCGAATTAAACCACATGCTCCACCGCTTGTGCGGGCCCCCGTCAATTCATTTGAGTTTTAATCTTGCGACCGTACTCCCCAGGCGGTCTACTTAACGCGTTAGCTCCGAAAGCCACGGCTCAAGGCCACAACCTCCAAGTAGACATCGTTTACGGCGTGGACTACCAGGGTATCTAATCCTGTTTGCTCCCCACGCTTTCGCATCTGAGTGTCAGTATCTGTCCAGGGGGCCGCCTTCGCCACCGGTATTCCTTCAGATCTCTACGCATTTCACCGCTACACCTGAAATTCTACCCCCCTCTACAGTACTCTAGTCTGCCAGTTTCAAATGCAATTCCGAGGTTGAGCCCCGGGCTTTCACATCTGACTTAACAAACCACCTGCATGCGCTTTACGCCCAGTAATTCCGATTAACGCTCGCACCCTCCGTATTACCGCGGCTGCTGGCACGGAGTTAGCCGGTGCTTCTTCTGCAGCTAACGTCAAATGATAGTGCTATTAACACTACCACCTTCCTCACTGCTGAAAGTACTTTACAACCCGAAGGCCTTCTTCATACACGCGGCATGGCTGCATCAGGCTTGCGCCCATTGTGCAATATTCCCCACTGCTGCCTCCCGTAGGAGTCTGGACCGTGTCTCAGTTCCAGTGTGGCTGATCATCCTCTCAGACCAGCTAGGGATCGTCGCCTTGGTGAGCCCTTACCTCACCAACTAGCTAATCCCACCTGGGCATATCCTGACGCGAGAGGCCCGAAGGTCCCCCTCTTTGAGCCGAAGCTATTATGCGGTATTAGCCATCGTTTCCAATGGTTATCCCCCACATCAGGGCAATTTCCCAGGCATTACTCACCCGTCCGCCGCTCGACGCCGTTAACGTTCCCCGAAGGTTCAGTTAACTCGTTTCCGCTCGACTTGCATGTGTTAGGCCTGCCGCCAGCGTTCAATCTGAGCCATGATCAAACTCTTCAATTTAAGATTTTGTCGGCTCAATGAATACTGAACATTACATAAGTAATGTTTGAATTGACTGTGCTGAATCCGAAGATTCAATGGTCACTTCGTTTCATTGAAACCTAAATTGTTTCCGAAGAAACTATTTGGATTATCATCAACGAGTGCCCACACAGATTGATAGGTTTATATTGTTAAAGAGCTTTGCTTTCAGTGCCTTAGCACTTAAGCAGGACGCGTATAATACGCTATTGACTCGGTAAGTCAACATAAGACTCTAAACTTTTTTAGAATCTTATGGTGACTTGTCTACAAAGTAGACAAAGTCGAAATTAAAGCCTGGCGATGTCCTACTCTCACATGGGGAAGCCCCACACTACCATCGGCGCTAATTCGTTTCACTTCTGAGTTCGGCATGGAATCAGGTGGGTCCAAATCGCTATGGTCGCCAAGCAAATTCTTTAATTCGGAAAGCTGTTATTGTGTTCTCTACACATTCAATTCTGTTCTTGCTTTGAGTCCATCAAAACCCTTTGGGTGTTGTATGGTTAAGCCTCACGGGCAATTAGTACAGGTTAGCTCAACGCCTCACAACGCTTACACACCCTGCCTATCAACGTTCTAGTCTCGAACAACCCTTTAGGACCCTCAAGGGGTCAGGGAAGACTCATCTCAGGGCTCGCTTCCCGCTTAGATGCTTTCAGCGGTTATCGATTCCGAACTTAGCTACCGGGCAATGCGTCTGGCGACACAACCCGAACACCAGAGGTTCGTCCACTCCGGTCCTCTCGTACTAGGAGCAGCCCCCTTCAATCTTCCAACGCCCACGGCAGATAGGGACCGAACTGTCTCACGACGTTCTAAACCCAGCTCGCGTACCACTTTAAATGGCGAACAGCCATACCCTTGGGACCGACTTCAGCCCCAGGATGTGATGAGCCGACATCGAGGTGCCAAACACCGCCGTCGATATGAACTCTTGGGCGGTATCAGCCTGTTATCCCCGGAGTACCTTTTATCCGTTGAGCGATGGCCCTTCCATACAGAACCACCGGATCACTATGACCTGCTTTCGCACCTGCTCGAATTGTCATTCTCGCAGTCAAGCGGGCTTATGCCATTGCACTAACCTCACGATGTCCAACCGTGATTAGCCCACCTTCGTGCTCCTCCGTTACTCTTTGGGAGGAGACCGCCCCAGTCAAACTACCCACCAGGCACTGTCCTCAACCCGGATAACGGGTCTAAGTTAGAACATCAACACTACAAGGGTGGTATTTCAAGGACGGCTCCACCGATACTGGCGTACCGGTTTCAAAGCCTCCCACCTATCCTACACATGTAGGGTCAATGTTCAGTGCCAAGCTGTAGTAAAGGTTCACGGGGTCTTTCCGTCTAGCCGCGGGTACACTGCATCTTCACAGCGATTTCAATTTCACTGAGTCTCGGGTGGAGACAGCGTGGCCATCATTACGCCATTCGTGCAGGTCGGAACTTACCCGACAAGGAATTTCGCTACCTTAGGACCGTTATAGTTACGGCCGCCGTTTACCGGGGCTTCGATCAAGAGCTTCGACTTACGTCTAACCCCATCAATTAACCTTCCGGCACCGGGCAGGCGTCACACCGTATACGTCATCTTACGATTTTGCACAGTGCTGTGTTTTTAATAAACAGTTGCAGCCACCTGGTATCTGCGACTCTCAATAGCTCCATCCGCAAGGGACTTCACCGTCAAGAGCGTACCTTCTCCCGAAGTTACGGTACCATTTTGCCTAGTTCCTTCACCCGAGTTCTCTCAAGCGCCTTGGTATTCTCTACCCGACCACCTGTGTCGGTTTGGGGTACGATTCCTTACAATCTGAAGCTTAGAGGCTTTTCCTGGAAGCATGGCATCAATGACTTCACATCCGTAGATGCTCGACATCGTGTCTCAGCCTTAAAGAGAGCCGGATTTACCTAACTCTCAAGCCTACGCACTTGAACCTGGACAACCGTCGCCAGGCCCACCTAGCCTTCTCCGTCCCCCCATCGCAATTGTAAGAAGTACGGGAATATTAACCCGTTTCCCATCGACTACGCCTTTCGGCCTCGCCTTAGGGGTCGACTTACCCTGCCCCGATTAACGTTGGACAGGAACCCTTGGTCTTCCGGCGAGGAGGTTTTTCACCCCCTTTATCGTTACTCATGTCAGCATTCGCACTTCTGATACCTCCAGCAAGCTTTACAACTCACCTTCAACGGCTTACAGAACGCTCCCCTACCCAATACAATAAATTGCATTGCCGCAGCTTCGGTTTATAGCTTAGCCCCGTTACATCTTCCGCGCAGGCCGACTCGACTAGTGAGCTATTACGCTTTCTTTAAATGATGGCTGCTTCTAAGCCAACATCCTAGCTGTCTAAGCCTTCCCACATCGTTTCCCACTTAGCTATAATTTGGGACCTTAGCTGGCGGTCTGGGTTGTTTCCCTCTCCACGACGGACGTTAGCACCCGCCGTGTGTCTCCCGGATAGTACTTACTGGTATTCGGAGTTTGCAAAGGGTTGGTAAGTCGGGATGACCCCCTAGCCTTAACAGTGCTCTACCCCCAGTAGTATTCGTCCGAGGCTCTACCTAAATAGATTTCGGGGAGAACCAGCTATCTCCAGGTTTGATTGGCCTTTCACCCCTAGCCACAAGTCATCCGCTAATTTTTCAACATTAGTCGGTTCGGTCCTCCAGTTGATGTTACTCAACCTTCAACCTGCCCATGGCTAGATCACCTGGTTTCGGGTCTATATCCAGCAACTCGACGCCCAGTTAAGACTCGATTTCTCTACGGCTCCCCTAGATGGTTAACCTTGCTACTGAATATAAGTCGCTGACCCATTATACAAAAGGTACGCAGTCACACCACGAAGGTGCTCCTACTGCTTGTACGTACACGGTTTCAGGTTCTATTTCACTCCCCTCACAGGGGTTCTTTTCGCCTTTCCCTCACGGTACTGGTTCACTATCGGTCAGTCAGTAGTATTTAGCCTTGGAGGATGGTCCCCCCATATTCAGACAGGATATCACGTGTCCCGCCCTACTCGATTTCACTGATGATGAGATGTCGGTTACGGGGCTATCACCCTGTATCGCGGCACTTTCCAGAGCCTTCACCTGTCTCATTAAAAGCTTAAGGGCTAGTCCAATTTCGCTCGCCGCTACTTTCGGAATCTCGGTTGATTTCTTTTCCTCGGGGTACTTAGATGTTTCAGTTCCCCCGGTTCGCCCTGTTAACCTATGTATTCAGTTAACAGTAACTGCTTATGCAGTTGGGTTTCCCCATTCAGAAATCCCAGACTCAAATGGTTGTTACTACCTAATCTGGGCTTATCGCAAGTTACTACGTCTTTCATCGCCTCTGACTGCCAAGGCATCCACCGTGTACGCTTAGTCACTTAACCATACAACCCCAAAGGGTCTCTGTTTAAACAACCAAAGTTGTCTGCATTTTTATACATGTGCAGACACGATTTTGCCGGACTCAAATTTCCAAGAACACTTGAATGTGTGTTGGTACCTAAAACATAGTTTTAGGATTTGAGAACTTTTAATTGAATAACAACGCATCTCATAGAGATGGGGATTGTTGTTATTCGTCAGCTTTCCAAATTGTTAAAGAGCAAATCACCTCAATGAGGTAACCATTTTTAAAAGTACTTAACTAAGTACGCTTAAAGATGGTATCCCGTAGGGGAGTCGAACCCCTGTTACCGCCGTGAAAGGGCGGTGTCCTAGGCCTCTAGACGAACGGGACACTAATAAGGGCTCTTAATAAGACATATCAATCTGTGTGGACACTCATCGCAATAATCATCGTATAAGGAGGTGATCCAGCCCCAGGTTCCCCTAGGGCTACCTTGTTACGACTTCACCCCAGTCATGAACCACAAAGTGGTGAGCGTCCTCCCGAAGGTTAAACTACCCACTTCTTTTGCAGCCCACTCCCATGGTGTGACGGGCGGTGTGTACAAGGCCCGGGAACGTATTCACCGTGGCATTCTGATCCACGATTACTAGCGATTCCGACTTCACGGAGTCGAGTTGCAGACTCCGATCCGGACTACGACGCACTTTTTGGGATTCGCTCACTTTCGCAAGTTGGCCGCCCTCTGTATGCGCCATTGTAGCACGTGTGTAGCCCTACTCGTAAGGGCCATGATGACTTGACGTCGTCCCCACCTTCCTCCGGTTTATCACCGGCAGTCTCCCTGGAGTTCCCGACATTACTCGCTGGCAAACAAGGATAAGGGTTGCGCTCGTTGCGGGACTTAACCCAACATTTCACAACACGAGCTGACGACAGCCATGCAGCACCTGTCTCAGAGTTCCCGAAGGCACCAATCCATCTCTGGAAAGTTCTCTGGATGTCAAGAGTAGGTAAGGTTCTTCGCGTTGCATCGAATTAAACCACATGCTCCACCGCTTGTGCGGGCCCCCGTCAATTCATTTGAGTTTTAATCTTGCGACCGTACTCCCCAGGCGGTCTACTTAACGCGTTAGCTCCGAAAGCCACGGCTCAAGGCCACAACCTCCAAGTAGACATCGTTTACGGCGTGGACTACCAGGGTATCTAATCCTGTTTGCTCCCCACGCTTTCGCATCTGAGTGTCAGTATCTGTCCAGGGGGCCGCCTTCGCCACCGGTATTCCTTCAGATCTCTACGCATTTCACCGCTACACCTGAAATTCTACCCCCCTCTACAGTACTCTAGTCTGCCAGTTTCAAATGCAATTCCGAGGTTGAGCCCCGGGCTTTCACATCTGACTTAACAAACCACCTGCATGCGCTTTACGCCCAGTAATTCCGATTAACGCTCGCACCCTCCGTATTACCGCGGCTGCTGGCACGGAGTTAGCCGGTGCTTCTTCTGCAGCTAACGTCAAATGATAGTGCTATTAACACTACCACCTTCCTCACTGCTGAAAGTACTTTACAACCCGAAGGCCTTCTTCATACACGCGGCATGGCTGCATCAGGCTTGCGCCCATTGTGCAATATTCCCCACTGCTGCCTCCCGTAGGAGTCTGGACCGTGTCTCAGTTCCAGTGTGGCTGATCATCCTCTCAGACCAGCTAGGGATCGTCGCCTTGGTGAGCCCTTACCTCACCAACTAGCTAATCCCACCTGGGCATATCCTGACGCGAGAGGCCCGAAGGTCCCCCTCTTTGAGCCGAAGCTATTATGCGGTATTAGCCATCGTTTCCAATGGTTATCCCCCACATCAGGGCAATTTCCCAGGCATTACTCACCCGTCCGCCGCTCGACGCCGTTAACGTTCCCCGAAGGTTCAGTTAACTCGTTTCCGCTCGACTTGCATGTGTTAGGCCTGCCGCCAGCGTTCAATCTGAGCCATGATCAAACTCTTCAATTTAAGATTTTGTCGGCTCAATGAATACTGAACATTACATAAGTAATGTTTGAATTGACTGTGCTGAATCCGAAGATTCAATGGTCACTTCGTTTCATTGAAACCTAATTTGATACAGAAGTATCTAATTGGATTATCATCAACGAGTGCCCACACAGATTGATAGGTCTATATTTTTAAAGAGCTTTTTCTAACTTCCGTTGCGCTCAGCGCCGCGTCGTTAGGGGTGCGTATCTTACGCTTCCCGTATTGAGAGTCAAGCATTTTTTCAAACTTTCTTTTCTCTCTTTCCAACTCGGTGTGTGATATTCGTCTCACTCCGTGTCGGTGAGGCGGCATTATAGGGAGGTCTGAGAGGAAGACAAGTGTTTTTTTGAAATTAATTTCTGTTTGGTTAAAAACAAATCAAAACCCTGAAAATAGAATAAAATTTCAACATTTGAGTCATGTCACACCAATACGTTGGAAAAACTACAACCATATACGTAAGATCCATGTGTCTATTTTGTTAACGGTAGACCTATTTTTTCTTAAACCTAAAAGTTGTATTCCAATATGAGTTCAAACAAATCGACCTTAATGATTGTCGCCTTAGCTGTTTTGGGCGGAATCATCTTTTCGCAGGTAGCAATCTCTCCTGCTTTAAGTTTTGTTCTGGGTGTTTTTGCTTCCGCTTTTATTCTTAAACTTTCCAACACCAATATTGAGCAAGACCAATCAAACGATCCATCAACTAAAACACTTTATGTAGGTAACTTGCCTTATAAGGCTAACGAATCTCACGTGAAAGAGCTGTTTGCCAAACACGGTGAAGTTTTTGCTGTTCGCTTAATGAAAGATAAACGAACAGGTAAAAGAAGAGGCTTTGGTTTTGTTGTGATGGCCGCTGCGGACGCGCAACCTGCAATAGAGGCACTTAATGAAAAGGATTATATGCAGCGCACATTGAAAGTTCGTATCGCTAACGATCCTAAATCTCAATCGGATAATATTGAACAGGGCTAAAACCAAGTTCATGTAATGCGATATTCAGCGCTCCCTCTTCCCAAGGGGGAGCACTTGAGAAAATCTCTCTTGTTCCGCTCCCATCTAACTCTGCACTCACTTTATCTTTCAACAAATCCATCACTCGACGGGCGATCGCCTCTCCAGAATCCACCAGCGCCACATTGCCAGAAAGCACTTGCTGTATTTCTTGTTTAATCAGGGGGAAGTGGGTACAGCCTAATACAGCGACATCAACCTTGTTGTCGATTGGAATAAGAATTTGCTTTAATTCCACGAGATCGATCGGTTTACCACGCAGCTTTTCTTCAGCCATATCCACCAAACGAGTAGAACCTAGTAGCTCTACAGGTTTGCTTTGCGAGAAATCACGGATCAAGTCATGGGTATAAGGACGAGTTATCGTCGCCGGAGTGGCAATCAGCCCAACGGCTTTGTTAGCAAGACTCGACGCGGGCTTAATGGCAGGTACCACTCCAACAACGGGAACGGATAGCTTGGCACGCAGCGTGGGTAGAACAATGGTACTGGCAGTATTGCAGGCAATTACAACCAAATCGATTTGATGCTCTTCAACTAAAGAGGAAACCAACGTATTAACTCGAGCAATAAGCGTCTCATGTTCTAGCTCACCATAAGGATAAGCAGCATTGTCAAAGATATAGAGGTAATCAAGCTTAGGTAATTTTGCCTGTATCTCTTTATATACAGATAGACCTCCGACACCAGAATCAAAGATTAAGATTTTTGCTTGTTGCTGGGACACTTGATTTGCTCATTACTTTACGACTTGGCAATGATACTCGCTGTGGCTATTTTGGCAAACATTGCGCTTGATAACGTTGATGAGTAAAACGCTCTCCTCGCTCCTGATGAGTTAGCTTTAGTTCAATCTTACCTTTATAGCTGCGCGTCTCTGTTACCAGTGTATGGAACTCTCCATCTTCACCACAAGGGTCAACACCGTTTGGTAAACTATCGAGGAAAGCTTGGCTATACCACTGGCCACAGTAGTCAGACGTTAATGCGTTACCATCTGTTGTCACAACCAAGGTTTTGATCCCTCGTTTTAGAATCTCTTGCGCTAAGTCTTCGCTTCGCTGCCCTAGTAGAGGAAACACACACTCCCATCCGGCAGGCTCGATAAAGCTACGACGATAGGCTTCAATGCCGTTACAGAACATATCGCCAAACGCGACGCCATCAATCGCAAGGCCGCTCTCTTTTAACGCCTTAATAATCATCGATTGATAAACTTCATTGGGTGGAAAAGCTTGCGGCATTTCTATCTTAACTAACGGCAACCCAAGCAGCTCCGCCTGCATATCAAGCACAGGAACAGGGGTCGCTTGGAAAGGGACTTCATCTTTTACATAGGTCGTGTAAAGCCCTACCACTTGATACTCTTCGCTTTCAATCAACTTTTCTAGGGTCAAAGTCGAATCTTTGCCGCTCGACCAACTAATAATGATGTTCTTTTTCATAGTTTGATTATATAGATAAATAAAAACCGCCCGAAGGCGGTTTTTAGAGTTTTCGTTAGAATTGGTAAGATACGTTTAGGTACCACTCACGCTCTGCAGCAGGGTAACCTTTGGCCGTTTCGTAGCCTTTATCGAACATATTGCTAACACGTAAGCCCGTTGTAAACTTGTCCGTCACGCGGTAAGTAACCGCAGCATCAGCAGTTGAGTACGCCTCTAACTCATATAGAGAAGAGTCATAACGCTTACCTACGTAGTTAGCGATAAGTGAAACATCAACGGCATCAGCGCTGTAAGTTCCAACCCACTTATAGTTTTCTTTCGCACGGCGAATCAGCTGAGTATTTTTCTTTGTGTCTTTCGGATCTTTCCAGTCACCAATCAACTTATGGTTGATTGGGCCAGTCTCAAACCCAAGCTCCAGTTCAATACCTTTGATCTGGGCATTTTCAACATTCGATGGTTTCCAGACGCTGCTACCTGGAGCAATAGGAGCCCAAGCAATCATATCCTCGATATCGGTACGGTATGTTGTCACACTCCAATCAATAACCTCATGGTAGCCTTTTACACCAAACTCAAGAGATTTTGATGTCTCTGGTTTTAAGTCCGGATTCCCACTGGTTGGGTAGTAAAGGTCATTAAATGTCGGCGCTTTAAATGCCGTGCCATAGCTACCGACTAGTTCAATTACCTCAGTAAGCGCATAGCCTGCACCTAGATTCCAAGTAGTATGGTTACCAAATGCGCTGTCTCTATCGTTGCGTAAGCTCGCTTCTAACGTTAGATCTGAAAGCTGGGTAAAGCCTGTGATAAACACGCCAGTATTGGTTTTCTTGTTATCACTGTAGTCACTGGTGTTTGTGCCACCACGTTGCGCTTTTTCTTGGTAATAGTCGACACCTAAGTTAATTGCGCTATTTTCTAGCCCAGTATAAGTATTGACCCAAGATGCACTGTTACGTTTAGTCGTAATTGACGCTTTGCCTGATGCGCCGCCATCAGCCTTACCATCAGCAGAATAACCTTTGTCAGTACTTAACTGAAGCTGAGACAACCAATTCTCTGACGAGTAATTTACCCCACCAGCAAAGGTGTAGTTTTCTCGGTCTGATTCAGACTTGCTGCTAAACCCAGCATACTCAACCAAGCCTTGCTGATAATAACCAGTAAAGAATAGTTCAACAGAAGAAGAATAAGTATGGGTCAGGCTACCAAGAATAGTCTGAGCATCAAAACCATGTCTATCACTATCAGGGGCCGAGCTCGATACCTTGTAGCCTTTACTCTTTTCATTATTTACAAAGAAGCTACCTTTCGTCTTCTCAGAGATATCACCAACTGATCGCCAGCTTTGTTGAGCGTAGCTATTTGAACCAAATGTTGCTTTCGCTTCGTGCACGCTGCCTGACTTAGGCTTAGTGGTGATGCTAATTACGCCACCAAGTGCGTCAGAACCATAGACTGCAGCACGAGGTCCGCGTACCACTTCAATTTTCTCGATGGCATTGGCAGGAATAAGACCAACTGAGGCGCCACCTGCAGTCGCAGAGTTAATACGCACTCCATCAACCAGAACTAAGGTATGACGAGAAGAAGTACCACGGATAAAGATAGAGTTAGTGTTCGCTTTAGTCCCTTGGTAGCTCAGCTCAACACCTGGAAGAGTCTTAAGTACATCGAGCGCGCTTTGCGCCTGCATCTTCTCAATATCTTCCCGTGTCACAACACTCATTGGTGCAAGTACTGAGTCTACTGACTGCTCAAAGCGGTTTGCAGTGACCACCATAGTTTCATCAGAAGATGCTTCTTGGGCGTAAGAAAGGGAGGCGTGCGGAAGTAGCGATGCCACGGCAATCGCTAGAATAGATCGGTTCATTTTTATAATCCTAAATCGCGTAAGTCCTACCGAGCATGGAGCGCTTGCTTCCAGTACCACTGCTCAGCTGCTGGCAGGTCTTCGGACTTAAGAGCTCGGCATTGCCACCTACTCACTCGACTTCCCACATAGTCCTCTATGCAGTGTCATTTGAGTTTTCGTTCTCTTTTACCGCTGCGCGTCAGTTCTGGATTTACACCAGATTCCCTTTTCAGCCATCTATACATCTAGAAAGCACCAGCTAGGCGCAGATGTTATTAAGCTATGGATTATTTGTCCAGAGCAGATTTGGGATTTATATCTATATGATATAGCGAGTTGCACCACCAAAGTGCGATTTACACACTATCTTTAAGGCATTGGTGGGACAAGACTGGACATAGCGCTGAGATTGAATAAAATCTGCGCTCTTAAATTAAATACAACTTCGACAGGTACCAACCTAAGGCAATAATCATGGCGACTCTTGATGTAAACCCGCAACGCTACCAAGAACAACTGGCTGAGAAGATCGACCGTCTCAATGAGATGTTCGCGCCTTACCAAGTACCTGAGTTGGAAGTATTTGAATCTCCTGAGCAACATTACCGTATGCGTGCAGAGTTTCGCGTTTGGCATGAAGGTGAAGACCTTTATTACATCATGTTCAACCAAGAGACTCGCGAGAAGTACCGTGTCGATCAGTTCCCTGCGGCAAGCCGTTTAATTAATGACTTGATGCCATTGCTTGTTGATGCAATGAAAGACAATGACTCATTGCGCCGTAAGCTGTTCCAAGTTGACTTCCTTTCAACACTAAGCGGAGAAATCTTAGTTTCGCTGCTTTACCATCGCCAGCTTGATGAGGAATGGACTGACAATGCGAAAGCGTTAAAGCAACGTTTGAATGATGAAGGCTTTAACCTAAACATCATCGGACGCGCACGCAAGATGAAGATTGTTCTCGATCGCGACTACGTGATTGAAAAGCTCGATGTTAACGGTAAGCCATACATTTACCAGCAAGTAGAAAACAGCTTTACCCAACCAAATGGTAAGGTTGCCGAGAAGATGCTTGAGTGGGCAGTAGACTGCACTCAAGACAGCACGGGCGATCTACTTGAGCTTTATTGTGGTAACGGAAACTTCTCGCTTGCTCTGGCACAAAACTTTGATCGCGTACTCGCAACAGAGCTGGCTAAACCTTCTGTTGTATCAGCGCAATACAATATTGCAGCCAACAAGATTGATAACGTGCAGATCCTACGCCTTTCAGCAGAGGAGTTTACTGAAGCGATTGAAGGCAAGCGCGAGTTCCGTCGCCTGCAGGATGCGGGTGTCGACCTTAAGAGCTACAACTGCAATACCATTTTCGTTGACCCACCACGTGCAGGTATGGATATCGATACCTGTAAGATGGTGCAAGGCTACGAGCGCATTATGTACATTTCGTGCAACCCAGAGACACTGAAAGAAAACTTAGATGTGCTGTGCGAGACTCACAAAGTGACGCGCTTTGCTCTATTCGATCAGTTCCCATACACCCACCACATGGAAGCTGGTGTATTCTTAGAGCTTAAATAACAACAACTTAACCACAATAGAGCGATAGATAAAAACACAAAAGGTACGGCTCAGGGTACGGGGCATTAGATTATTCACTAATTTCAATTCCTCTTTCCCTGAGCAAAAACTAGGTTAAATACCTTATGCCAATGATATCGATTCACATTCTCACCCATCAATTATATTAAGACAACTCCCCGAGCAATTAAACAGTACAAATATCCGTTTAATTGTTATCCATCCAAAACAATTTCACACCTATATCACTCTAGGGAATATCCAATCTAATTTATTCAAAGGAGAATAAAATGGAATCCCTAGTAAGTAACATCACCCCTGCATTTGTAGAAGTGACAGCTTCTGAGTCACGTTTATTTCAAAAAGAGCACCAATACCCATTCGCTGAGTTTGAAGCCTTAGCCTTGTCTGTTGCATTGACCAACCCAGTAGGTGGTTATGACAAGACTTATGTACGTGTCCATTTCTCAAATCAGGATGTCTATGAGTGCCGTCTTGATCTAGGTTGTGGTGGTAATGACTTAGGTTTTGCTGAGCATTGCCTATCTATAGTTGAATATGACGAAAGACAGCAATACAAAGCTCATCTGGAAAAGCGACCACCAGCTAACCACTACCAGAAAATCGTTGAACAGTTAAAGCAATACCACCTTGACGAACAACAAATATTGATTGCACGGCATAAAGCAAAAGAAGCCACAGCAAACGCTAAGGCTGAAGAACAAAAGCAAGAGGAGCTTAAACGAATAGAACAGCAAAAAGCCTTCGAGCTTCACCGTCAAAAAGAACAGGAGTTTCAAGATAATCTCGTTGTACCTGATTGGGCGAAAGCGGTGATTGTTGCCACCCTTACAGAATACGACTCTGACAACAGCGACCCTTTTAGTGGTTACCATCAAACCAAAACTGTGAGAACCGTTATCCTTGCTTGGTCAAAGCATACTCGTAATCTGTTCCCTGAACTGAGGAAGGCTTGTTTAAACCATTCCGATATTCAATTTTTACATGATAAAAGTCAGGGCTTAGAGCATAGACAAACTCATTGGTCGGGAGATGGTTACTTCCTGTCTGATAATGATTTTATTCGCCATGGTTGGCAAGTGAGGAAAGTTGTCTTGAGAAGCAAGCGAAAGGCTTATGATGTTCCATTCGGTGAGTGGGCTATTACTGAATGGTAGTTAGTGGTAGGAAAAAGTAATTGAGGTAAGTGAAAGGTCAATCTGTCAGACTAGCTATGATGTTGCTTAGCTTAGTTCTGACAAATTGAATGTCGGATAATTGGCCGAAGGCATGTTATTGTTCCCAACGGAGTATTGAACTGACTACTTATTAGAATCTGCTATTTGCTTCTTTAAACTTTGAATTAGCTGATTTTGTAAATCAATCACTGCCTGATTTGAAGTGACACGTTGTTCATATGACTCAATGACGGGTTCAAATTGCTTTACTGCCACAGTATAGCCGTAGGCTTGTTGTTTAGAGTCTTGTTGAACCCTTCCCCCAGCTAGCTTGTCTCGATAGCTCATTGCTGACGCTCCAGCAATTCGGTTTCCAGTTTCGTGATGATATATTGGGGTCGTATAACCTGCTTCATATTCAGGCGACGGTTTATTCTTACTCATTGCACAGCTCTCTTTTTGTACGGTTGGATATAAAAGATAGCGTTGGCTAGCTGGAAGTGTCAATCTATTTAATAGACTGATGGGTTAGCGTTTTTACAGATGAGTAGTTTAGCTTAGAGAGAAAATGAACTTATTCCTCGTTCAGAAATGTACCAGCTATACGGGCGTTTCTAAAAGACTGTAATTTGCTGAGTTTGTCGATGAGCACGATACCTCTCAACAGGTAGGTTTGCCGTTCAAACTGGACGTAAGATTCTGAAACATATGATGCCTTCTTGTTATCCACGACTCGAGATTGTACAAACTCCTCGAGACTACGGTATCTACCATCTGCTGTAGTGCTACTACCATAGAATTCAGCTTTTAAGCTACGAGTTAGCTCCCTATCAACGTGGTAGGTATGCTGCTCCCGGTAAAAGACGAAATTAAAAATCCCTCGTTCGTTTTTCAAAAAGTTAAACGTGGCCTCATCGACCTGCATTATGTTTGCTTTGTTTAAAGCTACATCACGCTTAAAAGAGTCGATTTGGCAGTTCTGTTTTATTTCATGATAAGGCATACAAAGGAGCTTAAGGAAACTGTCGTCTGAAATACCTAAATCTCTATAGATCAGATACATAGTCAGCATTTTTACCTTATTTAGATATAAGTAGACTTGTTGTGTCGATAGAGTTTCCATTTCTCCATGTGCAGCTCGATCACGTATCTCTTTAATCTGATAGAAGTCTTTGTCATTGATGAACACATCTGACACCGTTTTGCCGATATAACGTAAGTAAGACTTGGCTTTCTTGTTAAGAGTCGTAGCATTGCGGTTTGGTATGATGTTTTTTAGAGTTGCTTCATTTGTTATGTCGACAATTTTGTCTTCATCGATAGCGCCTACTATTAATGGATCATGCTTTACAAGGGAGGTTATTCTTAAAATTAAATCACCGTAGTCGTTTTGCGGCATAGTAGGACTCAGACCAAGCAGATCAACTCTATAGCTAAAGTACTTATCAAGAACCGATGCATATAACATCAACTCATACTCGAGAACATTTTTTATGTAGAACAACGGTATTGTCTTTGACCAAATGCTATCGAAAAGAAATGTGTTATCAACAAAGTAACTCTGACAAATCTTTTGGAATGCTACCCTTAGTTGGTCTGCTGGCATGAATTGGTTTGGACTAGCTACCTTGCCCGTATCTTGAATTTTGCGAGTCGGGACATATAGGTATCCCTTGTTTGACTCATCATCAAACAAGTCAATCCTTGTGACATAGCTAGGGGTTCCAAATAACCAAGTAAACAGGTTCGTCACCTTGACCATCAAGTTGGTGATCTCTTCCATTGAGATAGGGGTATCGTAAGTGAAAGTGATATCAAGGGTGTTAATAAATATAAAACCATCACCTTTGTCATTATCCTTCAATCTCTTAGATTGAAAAATATCAACTTGTTTCAAGTGATGGCTATCTACGAGCTCAGCATGTAGTGTCTCAATATTGGTTTGAGCTGATATGTCACCGCCTTTCTCAAACTTTCTTTTGATCTCATGGTTAAAGTAGGCTGAAAGCTGAGGCATGACAAATGAGACTTTTTTTATTTGAGCTCTATCAGCAGCACCAACATATACGTGATTAAATAGTTCACTGTCATATGAAAAACCGTGGCGTCCTGAAAGGTAGTATGATAATTGACCACCACTAATATAATCAGATACCAGAATCTCGTCAGTATCTTGAGGAAAGAGTGGCTCAAACATGCTTGCACGCTTGAGCGTGGGACAATGCCCTTTCTCTAAAGATAAAACTGCGTAACTGCCGTCATCCAGTTTTACATTTATTGTTTTTTCACAATCTAGTGTCAGTTCCATAGTTACGCACAAAGCTTATTCAAAGTGTTCGAGCAACTCTTCTGCGATAGCTTTAACCTGTGCTTCTTTGCCTCTTGGAATGGCAGGGCTTTCTATCGATGAATCGTTAAAATGCACGACTCCATCTTCATCTTCAGTATAAGCGCCTGTTGAGAACGCCTCTTGCTGCGCTGCGATTCTTTTTTCAGCGGCTTCTATGGATGAGGTTCGGCTATTACCGTTGACAATATCTACAGCTGCATCTTGCGCCATTTCTTGGCGTAACGCTTCTTCATGTTCTTGTTGTGCTACTTCCACATAGTATTTGGAACCGATACCCATAAGTCCTCTCAAGAAATGTTAATGCTTGTAGTAAGCTGTCTATAGTGCAACCTTTTTCATTTACCTTCAACCACAAATCAGTTGTTTAGCTGCATATTGAGGAGGGGGGCAGGTAGCTTTTGCTTACGCGCAGAGTGAGTTAGTGTTAATAGTGATTGAGTGAGCGGCATAAAAAAGTGGCGCTATATACTGCGCCACATGAAGTACTTTTACGAGTTACGAAAACCGAAGGTTTGGTTATAGCTGTCCACCGATACCTTTAAATTTCTCGACAAAAGCAGCGACTTTTTCAAACACGGTTTGCTTCTTAGTCAGATACTGCGGATGTAATGGACTCATCTTAGGTAAAGCTTCATTGAGTTCAGTACCGTTCTGGCTAGCGTATTCGCGTTTTAAAGATGTAAGGATGTACCGTTTTGCTGCTTCTGGGTTTAGCCCTTCCTCTTCAATAAGGCTATTTGCTTCTTTTCTTTGCTCTTTTTGGGCAAAGGCAAAAAAGGCATCGATAATGCTAGGTTTGTCCAAGATGTCATCTAAATTAGTATTGGTGATGAAGTCCACTAACAGGCTTTCTTTTGCACGGTTACCAAGGCTGGTTCGTATTAATCGACGAACTTCTTCAACCAATGCGGCCTTATCTTTGGTCTTCTTATTGTGGTCAAATATCAGCTCCAGAATGTAGTCAAGGTTAATTTCTTGAGATTTTAATAAATCAACCTCAAAGGTGATGTCGTCCCAATCTAGAGTAGACTTGTCTTGGTCATTTGCTGCTTTCTCTTTCCTAATCCAATCTCGAATATCGTTGTAAGTAGAGCGATAATCTTGATCTGCTCTCTCGGTCGGTACGTTAACCACTAGCATTTTGGCTAAGTCTTCATCACTGAGATAATTAGCAGTCTTGAACTCTTCAACTGCACCATCATTTGTGATGTCAATATTTTGTAGAGCCTTCAGGCTGGTAAACTCATCATAGTTTTGCAGCACATTTTCAAGACGTAGGTACTCGCCAAAAAGCTTTGTAAAGGCTCTTTTTTCTTTTTCTGTAACAATGTCTTCAGGATTTGGGAAACGCTCTTGTAGTTCTGTTACAACTTCCAAATAACCACGTTTGGCTTTACCTGTCAGAACGTCAATAAAGCCTTCCATGTACTCTTGGTAACTTTTCTCTAACACCATGTTCTTGGTGTTTTTGTCTCCAAATACTTTAAGGGCATCAATCGTCGCTTCTTCCAGATTTCTAAAGGTTACAATATTGCCAAATGTTTTAGTTGCGTCATAAATCCGGTTAGTTCGAGAGAACGCCTGGATCAAGCCGTGATAACGTAAGTTCTTATCAACAAACAATGTATTGAGGCGTGGAGCATCAAAGCCTGTTAAAAACATACCTACAACAATCAATAGATCAACTTCTTGTTTTTGTACTCGTAGTGCAAGGTCACGATAGTAGTTCTGAAACTGCTTACTATCGACGCTGAAGTTCGTTTTAAACTGAGAGTTATAGTCATTGATAGCGGTTGTTAAAAACTCCTTGGCACTGCTATCCATCGCAGAAGGTTCAAAGGACTCATCAAGAATTTCACCGATAGAACTTTGCTCTTCATTAGCGGCAAAGGAGAAAATGGTTGCAACCTTTAATGGTCTATGGCTATCTTTTTGCAGTTGCTTGAAAGATTCATAGTAAGCTTTCGCTGCATCAACACTGCTCACTGCAAACATGGCATTAAATCCCTTACCATTGGCAAGCAGTCGGTGCGTCTTCTTTCTGAAGTTTTTCAGAATATAGCTAGTGATCTCATTGATTCGCTCTGGATGAAGTAGCGCTTTTTTGTTTTCGGCAGCTGTTAGCTTTTTCTCATCTTGCTCATTTTCAATAGCATTGAACTTCGGACGAACATCGTTGTAATCGACCTTAAACTTCAAGACTTTCTCATCTCGAATAGCATCTGTAATTATGTAAGAGTGTAGCTCTTTCCCAAATACACTTGCAGTGGTCTCAGAGCCTAATGCGTTGTCTGGAAAGATAGGAGTACCTGTAAAGCCAAATTGATAGAACTTCTTGAACTTCTTCTTTAAGTTTTTCTGTGCTTCACCAAATTGAGAGCGGTGCGCTTCGTCAAATATGAAAACAACGTGTTTATTATAGATAGATAGGTCACTTTCACCTTTCATCAAAATGTTGAGTTTTTGAATCGTAGTAACAATGATCTTGTTGTCTTCTTTATCAATGTTGCGTTTTAGTCCTGCGGTGTTTGCTGAGCCATTCACGCTATCAGGAGAGAAACGCTGGTATTCTTTCATGGTTTGGTAGTCCAAATCTTTTCGATCAACCACGAAGAAGACTTTATCGACAAACTCTATTTCTTCAGCTAGACGAGCTGCCTTAAAGCTGGTTAACGTTTTGCCTGAACCAGTGGTGTGCCAAATGTAACCACCGCCTTCTGGTTTACTCCATTTCTTCAGCTCGAAAGCGCCTCTTATTTTCCACAATATGCGCTCAGTAGCTGCAATTTGGTATGGACGCATGATTAGTAACGTATCATTGGAATCAAAGACCGAGTAACTGAGCAGGACTTTTAACAGCGTATTTTTCTGAAAGAGTGTTGCTGTTACGTCTTTCAAATCTTTGATCGGTTCGTTGTCTGAGCCAGCCCAGTTCATCGTAAAATCAAAACTATTTTTGTTTCGCTTAGTCGTATTGGCAAAGTAGCGAGAGTCTGTACCGTTAGAGATAACAAATACTTGTAGGTACTTATAGAGAGAGTTTTCAGAGTTAAAGCTTTCTTTGCTGTAACGGTGGACTTGATTGAAAGCCTCACGAATGGCAACCCCGCGTTTTTTAAGCTCAACCTGAACTAGCGGTAGACCATTTACCAAGATCGTTACATCATAACGGTTTGCTTGTGAGCCAGTTTGCTCAAACTGCTTGATTACTTGAACTTTATTCCTAGTAACCTGCTTTTTATCAAACAAGTAAATATTTTGAATCCGACCATTATCAAAAATAAAATCGTAAACGTGGTTATCGTGGATCTTGCGAGTTTTATCGACAACGTTTTCGCTAGGCTTATCTAGGTATTCTTCTGTGAATCGACGCCACTCACTATCTAAGAAAGTAACTTTGTTGAGTTCTTGAAGCTGCGCACGAACGTTGTCGAGCATCGCTTTAGGGGTCTTTATATCGTTTTTAAACTCATAGCCTTGGTTAACTAAATCCGCAATGAACTCGTTTTCTAACTCATGCTCCGTCTGATGGCCCTCACCTGACTTTGAACATCTCGTAAACTGGTCGAGGATAATGTAGTTATTGGATTCAGCTATTGTGTTGTATTCTTCCATTGATTGACCTTAGGTAATCATTAACGCCCAACGTGGTATATCTTCTTCACTTCTTCAACAAGAAACTTGAATACGAGCTTGTGCTGCTCTTGAACTTCGGCAATTTCTTCACCGGAATGCTTAGCATGGTTGTAAAAGTTTATCACTCGCGCATAGGGGTTTTTTTGGTTGTCTCCCATCTCAGACTCATTTTGAGGAAGTAACTCGCCCCACTCCTTATAGCCTAAGAAGGTAGATGTTTTCTCCAAAACATTACGTAAGAAATTAAAGTGATATTTGTGTATATTTCCCGTTTCATAAGCTTTTTCTAGCTCTTGCTTTAGTAGCAAATGATAAGAAAATGGTGAGTCATTCTCTTGAGTCTCTAAGTCGTATGTCCCATCTTCATGCTTTCTCAAGACGTATTTGGGGGCTCGGCTAAACTCGTTCCATAACACGTTGTAAAAAAGAGGATTATGCGTTGTGATTATGAATCTAAGATTTTGGTCTTCACTGCTTTTGATCAACTTGGCAAGATCGATAGCAAGTTCAATTAAATGATTCTCATCCAAAGAGCTCACAGGATCATCAATAAATATGTACTCGAGCTTATCAAACTTATTCGTACTTCTGTTTTCTGGGTCGGGCTCATTACGCTCACTGATAATTTGCTCAAAAAGAGTATAAAAGAGGCTCCAGATGAAGTTGCTCTCTTCTCCCTTTGAAATTTTCAAATTATCAATACTAACTCCATCGTCAAGAGCCAGAGAAAAATTCACCTCACTGAAGCTCTCGTTAAATTGAGGTGTTATTTTAGAGCTTGAGTAATGCTTAAAAGTATCAATTACATCACTTTCTTTCCCTTCTTCCTCTAACACCCACTGGGTAAAAGAATTAGGGTGAATTTTTAGCTTTAGCTCAGCGTTACCTGCTAAATCATTGTCCCAGTAAAACAAATCTTCTGTGAATGCATTGTAATAGAGGAACTTCTTCTGAGCTAAATCAGACTCACCGACTTCACTATTATCTTCTCCTTGAGGGGCTAGCAAGTGCTTAAACTCTCTTGATAAACGAGTTTTACCAGTACCATTAAAAGCATAGATAAGTTGAAGCTTTTTGTTCTTACCTTTTAGCTCTTGGGCTATATCAGTTAGTGAGTTGCTCATCTTATACCTCTGCTCCTTCAGACTTAGGGAAGCTCAACAGCAAGTCACGATAGTACTCATATTGCTTTTGGCGCAATTCAATCTCGCGACTGAGATTTTCTTTAATGGTACTCACTGAACTCTCAAGTTTGTCGAGAATAGTAACAATTCTTTCCTGTTCAATTAATGATTGCTTAGTATCATTAGAGTAAGGAATTGGTAATCTGATTTGCTTCAGAGCATTGGCATTAAATTGTGGTTGCCCCCCTCCTGAGACTAATTTATTCGCCTGCTCCCAAAACAGACTACTTTGTGCAAAGTGCCAATAGTATTTGGGGTTAATGATTTCTTGGTCTAAGTTAAGCTTAATCAAGAACCCTGCATAGATAGCTGGATAATCTTGCTCAAAAATCATCGTTTTCCCATAAGTAGCTCCAGTTCGAGCCATCAATAAATCATTTTTCCTTAATAAATATTTTTCATTTTCACCCAATATATCCACATACTTGGGTTCAAAGGGCTTTAACTTTCCATCGTTATTAATATCAGTAATTCTGACGAATCGAGCATCACCAGTTTCTTGGGCTTTGGCTGCATAACCATAGGTAAAACTCCCAATATCTCCTAAACTTTTTACCTCTACTTCTTTACCATCAAATCTAAGCAACCTTTCTCGGTAGTAATTACATTGTTTTTGGCGTGAAGTAAGCTCCTGAGTAAGTTCTCGAGTAGACTCTTGAGCAAGCTTACTGAATGTGTCTAGAACACGAACGATCTCTGCTTGTATTTCTAGCGACCTATTAGGGTCTTTAGGGCTAGGAATAGGAACGAACATTTTTGCTAAGCTGTCTTTTGAAACTCTGCGAACCTTAGCTCCGCTGATGTACTTTTTTTTCTGAGTTTGGAATGCTGTAGTTTGAAAATAATATGCTAAATACTTTACGTTCTGGCAGTGTCTAAATAGCATCATATCCCCAGAAATAGCAGTTTCTTCGCCAAGCCATGCTAACGGTTTCACCACGTCCTCATCGTTTTCAGAAGTAGTAGCTAACAGTAGGTCGTTCTTATTCGCCTTCTTTAGTTTCTTTGCTAGCTGTTCTGGCACACAAGTGAACGTAGTATCAGCGGATAGACCATATCGCGTGAATATTTGACCATAATGGATCGCAGGAAAGCCCTCGTCAGAAAAATCTTTCTTTTGCATTCCATTACCGCGAATAAATTCTCCAACATCCCCAAGAGTCATCCATTCAACGTCTGCATCACCAAGCAATTGCTTCATGCAACTTATCTCATTCATACGTTGCTCTCCGCTGTCTCTATTTCAGCGACAATCGCACCAATCTCAGCACGTAATTTATCAATGTTCTCTACTGTTGTTTTTAGCTCTTCATTCAGTTTATTGATATCAATAACTTCACGAGTGTCTTGAGGGTCAACATAAGCACTTACGGATAGGTTGTACTCATTCTTTTCAATATCATCAAGAGCGATAGAACTAGCAACGTATTCAATATCCCGTTTGTTATCGAACATTTCCATGATCTTATCGATATGCTCACTCGTGAGCACATTATTGTTGGTAGCTTTTTTGAAGAACTCTTCACCACTAGCATCAATGAATTGAATGGTATTTTCTGTTTTGCTTTTTGATAGTACTAAGATATTTACGGCAATTGATGTGCCATAGAACAGGTTGGGTGCAAGTGAGATCACCGTTTCAATATAGTTGTTGTCTACAAGGTATTTACGGATTTTCTTTTCTGCACCGCCACGATAGAAAATTCCCGGAAAGCAAACAATAGCAGCTCGGCCTCTAGATGATAGGTAATTTAAAGCGTGTAGTACAAATGCAAAATCGGCCTTAGATTTTGGCGCCAAAATACCTGCGGGAGCAAAACGTTCATCGTTAATGAGTGTAGGATCATCACTACCAACCCATTTTACAGAATACGGAGGGTTAGAAACGATCGCATCAAACGGCTTCTCATTGCCAAAATGTGGAGCGGTAAGTGTGTTACCCAGAGCAATATCAAACTTGTCGTAGTTGATGTTGTGTAAGAACATGTTCATACGAGCAAGGTTGTATGTAGTGTGGTTGATTTCCTGACCAAAGAACCCTTCTTCAATTATATGGTCATCAAAGTGCTTTTTCGCTTGAAGAAGCAGAGAACCTGAGCCTGCTGCTGGATCATAAATCTTGTTCACTTTATCTTGCTTATGCATAGCAAGTTTGGCGATTAAATTTGATACGGTTTGAGGAGTGAAAAACTCACCACCAGACTTGCCCGCATTAGCTGCATAATTAGAGATCAGAAACTCATAAGCATCACCAAACAAATCAATTTGGTTGTCTTGGAAATTACCTAGCTTTAACTCCGCTACGCCTTTTAAAACTGCACTTAATCGAGTGTTTTTATCTGCAACCGTGTTACCTAAGCGATTACTGGTAGTGTCAAAGTCAGTAAAGAGGCCTTTAATATCCTCTTCAGAAGCGTAACCATTCGCGGAGTTTTCTATATCAAAGAAAATATTTGCTAAATCTATGTTTAGGTTGTGGTTTTTGCTGGCTGTTTTTGCCACGTTACAAAAAAGCTGGCTTGGATAAATGAAGTATCCTTTAGTCTTGATTGCATCATCTTTGATCAACTCAATTTGCGGGGCTTTGTCATCAAAGCCAGCGTAATTGATGCTTGAATCACCGCCCTCAATGTAGTTAGTGAAGTTTTCACTGATAAAGCGATAAAACAGCGCACCCAAAACGTACTGTTTAAAATCCCAACCATCGACAGAACCTCTTACCTCATTGGCGATTTTCCATATTTGATTGTGTAAGTCTTTGCGTTGTTGGGAGCTTGTCATTGTGTTGAATCCTATTGTCAGCGTATGCTGAATCCCCCTTTGTATAGTGAATATTAGTTAAGGAGCACTCAGGTTAACGTCTACGCTAACAGCTGATATTGAGTATGATAAATAATCCTGAAATTCTACCATGCATCCCACAAAAGTCAGAGTAGATAAGTACTCAGTTTAAAGGTTATCAGTTTTCTGATTTTTCCCTAAGGGCATAAAGCCAGCAGCTTTCGCTACTGGCCTATGTCATTGTTATGCTCGATTTTCAATCCATTGTTCCAATTCATGTTCAACCCACGCGGAGGCTCGCTCACCGAGCGATACATTGTGTGGGAACTCCCCATTAGCCATCATTTTATAGATGGTCGATTTACTAAGCTGAACCCTTTCTAGTACTTCTTTTAAACGAATTAATCTCATGAGAATTTCCTCGTGTTGTTATCTCTCATGAAATAAAGGTGCCGTGTAAAAAAAGACTTACGTAGACCTCAGCTTGAGCTCATCTTGGGTGGTGACTCCTATTTTTTGCCCTACTTCTTTTCCCATGACACATACCATGCTTGGAAATGGTGCCGCATCTTGCTCTTCTCCTTCTTGTAGAAACTTAAGCCTACCTCTGATAAGGCGCACCTCTCCATGACTTAAATAGTCATGGAAAGCTTTTGTGTCCGTCCTAGCTGGAACCAACATTACAACAGTTGCCCCTTTGCTCGCTTCTTCTTGTGCTTTCTGAGCAAAGTCTTTTAGCTTGGAATATGGCGGATTGCAGTAGACCGTTTGATTACTCCAGTCTTGAGTGAGCGCATCATCATCCATCGTGAAGTAATGGTCGCACAGCGCAGTTTCAGGCTCAGCCGTTGCATCAAGTGTGAAGCAAAACTCCTCATTAAGCTTTTCAAAGACCGCTGGTGGTGTTTGCCACTTATCTCGCTTTGCACTCCCAGTACGTGCACTAGAGAAAAAGAGTTTCTTGTTCATACATGCCTCTCCTTTACTTCCTTTTCCTATTGTTCTGCTTTCTTGAGTGAGACTTACTTATAAATGCTCCGAGCGTACTGCTTGCATTCGTCACTTCCGTATTGGAATGAGCTTGTCTACTTAAAACGTAAAACAGATACCCCCGTTGGAATTGATAATCCTCATCCGATTTATTCAATACAAAAAGGGGTTGGTTTAGGAAAATGCAAAGCTCATTTGCATCCTGCTTGTGTATCTGTGTCGTCTTAGCCCATGAGTGTTTAATGTCTTTGGCGAGTCGTTTTCTTACCTTCATGTCATTAATGGCTGGCGGGTAGTTAGAAGCATCGAGGAAAAGTGTTATCCGATAGCTGATGCTGCCAGATTGAATCACCTCCCTTTTCCAAATGACATTCAGGTTATCATTTCTTCGATAATGGCAGAGACGATAGAACCACTGATTAAGAATAGTCCTCTCCTGCTGCCTTTGCTTGTTGGGTATCCGCACTCTGAATCGAAAGACATAGCAATGACCAAAACGCATTAAGGCGTCTGTGTAGGCGCGATATAAAACATCCAGTAACTCAAGAGAAGGAGAGCCGTGGTCTATGTCTATTTGATAGTCTCGATAAAAGCCATCCTCTAGCCGCTTCAACGTGGCAAGATGGCTTTGCGTGTTATCTTCCATAACCCTGCTCCTGTTTTGCTTTCAATTCAGCCAGCTTAGCTAACTTCTCATTTCGCTCTTTTATCTTTTCCTCTATCCAGTTTTGAACGTCTTGATAACGCCAACCGATGGCTCTCGTACTCAATGATACAGATTGAGGAAAAGTGCCTTCTTCCATAAAACTGTATATCGACGCCCTTGAAAGGCCACAGGTATGAATCACCTCTTTAAGTCTCATCAAGCGATTCGGTTGTTCAGTATTTGATTGGTTTAAGCTCATGATTAATGCCTTTGTTGGATTCACTCAAACAAAGACGTAGGTCTGTATTTTTTTCTCAACAAGTCTCAGTCGGCCTCATTCAAATTCGATTGAACACTTTTTCACATACATATCATCCCCTTGAGTATTCCGTTTATTGATACAAGGAGAAGATATGGAAACGCTATATACCTTCAGCGCTCCCGTTACTGAGCATCAGATATTAGAGAAAGCCGTCGAGATACTAGAAAACCGCTTAGTGAGTGGCAGTGCTTTTACTCGTCCGAATGACACGAAAGCCTTTCTACGTTGCAAGTTGGGAGAATATGAGAGAGAAGTCTTTGGGGTGATGCTGCTTAATAACCAGCATCAATTGATTGAGTTCAATGAGCTGTTCTTTGGCACGATAGACAATGCTTCAGTGTATCCACGAGAGGTTGTGAAGCTGGTGCTTGAGAAAAACGCCTCAGCGGTAATTTTTGCCCACAACCATCCATCCGGAGATGCAACCCCATCACAAGCAGATCGACGCATTACAGAGCGCTTAAAAGAGGCTTTAGCACTGATTGATGTGCGAGTACTCGACCACATTGTGGTGGGCAGCGACTGCGTGTCTTTTGCTGAGAGAGGCTGGTTATGAATAGTGATGTTAAACGTAACTTCAAGCTAGACCAATTCCACCAGCTTGTTGAGCTCTTGATTGATCAATATGACATTCCCACAGAAACAAAACGCCTTGCACTTAATCTTAAGGTCACAAGCTTCTACAGCAACCGATGCGGGATACAACCCATAGAGGTACAGCTTGAGCGAGCTAACCCTAATGAACCTTGGGAGGTGCGATTCATCGCCTCTTTTGATTACCCTACACCGGAAGCTGAGAGCGTTGAAGTATCTCTATATTTCAACTTCAAACATCAATGGTTCTATCAACCAGATATCCAACGATGCGAGCTCAACCGACCTGAAGTACAGTCGCTCTTCATTAGTTGGCTCAAAGTATTCGCCCATCACCTAAAGGCATCACAGTTCGATACACAGACACTCACTATCGTCAGTCGATTCCGGTAGTTGATTTTTCCTTACTTCAACCATCCTAACCACATTCGATTCAAACTAATCTCAGATACATATCATCCAACCGAATAGTCAACTATTGAAAGGAAAAACCATGAAACAACAAGCATTAACCATCACATCATCATACTCGCCAATATCTCAGAAGCTTAAAAGTTTACTGAAAAGTAAAGTCGAGAAATTCTGGGAACAGAACCCAACCAAGGTGGACGGTGAAAGCCTAACCATTAACTTTCGAGATACGAGTTACAGTGCCGAGGCTGGTGGGTACCACCCAGTAGAAATCATGCTGTCAAAAGAAAATGAGGGACGGTACCGAATCCACTACCTCACAGACTTTGCTTACATGGGTAATGTTTATCCTGAGCTAGAGCGTAATGTGGATTTTGATATTGAGAATGGACAAGCTTTTATTGCGCCATTGGGTTGGCAAAGTTGCCACAGTGAGCAAATGGTTGGTTTCTATGCGCTTTGGGAGCGAAACTTTCTTGCTTACTTGCAAATGGAAGCCTACGACGAAGTCAAAATATCGATGAGTTAAATACGCTATCGGCCAGATAGTGACGCACCCATCGATAGGATGATTGCCATTCTATCAATCAGCCATCAGCAGTGACCGAACCATGACAACAAGGGATAAAGCTAATACCACAGAGCAATTATCATTGGTGTTTGAGTTGTATCAACGGATACCACAAGGTCGAAAGGTGACAGCTAAGCAGCTTCAGGCTGAGTTAGCGGATGCAGGGATGTATCGTGGTATCAGAAGCGTACAGCGCAATCTTGACGTCATCGTCGATTACTTTGATGTCGACAAAGACACTCGAAGTAAACCTTTTGGTTACAGCCGAGGAATATACAGCCAACCAACTCTAGGTGCGAGAGAGCTTGTCTTACTACAGCTTGCTAAAGCAACCATTAGTCAGCAACTTCCACCGTCCTTAGAGTACGCGATTGACTTTGCATTCAGCCTGTTACGAGCACAACCTCGCACTCATACAGGAATGAGACCACCACAAGGAGATACAAGAAAGGCACATACATTCATTAATGAACTAAACGCATCAAAGGTGCTAGGGGAGTTTTTCGAGCCCATATCAGTTGCATTGGTGCATCAAAAACAAATCACTCTTACCCTTAAATCGGGTAAACAAATAGAACAAGTCTCGCCTGTTGGTATCGCGACCACCGCAAGTGAACTTTATTTAATTTATCAAAGCACACTCAACGAGTACGACGACCTTCCTTTAACGTGTATTGCTGAGCTGAAAGTACTGACCTTCTACTTCGATTACCCGTCAGACTTTCAATTGCACCAATATCAACTCAAATCAGAGCCTCAGTGCTTAACACTGCAAACAAACAATATCACTCCGTTGATTGCATCGGACAGATAGTGACGCAAGCAGTGATATCTTACCTCTGTTTCAAAAATTCAATGGAATACACAGGGCTCTTACTCCCTTTCATGCTCCATTGAGCCATAGCGCAATCAAAGTAAAGCATGGGGCACTAACCGTACTTCAACTCCACTAGGTTAGTGTGCAAGGCAGAACTGTGTTTTTACGGCTGGCTGCGCCATTAATTGTCTACAGCTAAGACAAGCAGTGTTAAGGGGGACGGCCGCCCCCTTAGTATGGCCGAATCGAAACAACCTTATCTGAAATGCATATTATTATAGAAAAAGCCTATTTTTCGACCATTTGCATTTACCCCACCTGTCGTCACTTCGTTGAGTTCTACTTAATTAATACACACATCTCAATTGGAGAATTATCATGAAATCAATCATTACTAAAGTCATTACACTCGCTGCTTTAACCCTTTCAATGAACGTAAGTGCTGCCAGCGCTATTGATGCACTCAGTGTCGAATCGATTAAAGCCACTCTTACACCAGAGCAGATTCAACAATCTCTCAACCAATGGAAAGAGAACCAACTAAAACAGGTTGAATCACGCGCTCAGAACATCTCTGATAGAGCACCTATTGAAGCAAGACGAGAGTTAGTGAAATCTCAAATCGAACAAGAATACAAACAGACAGCTCAAGCCTTAGGCTTGTAGTCTGTTGATTATCAGAAAGGAGCGTCATGCTCCTTTTTTTTTGCTTTAGTATCGCAAGAAGGGATTCACTCTTCTCTCGGATGGAACGTGATGAGGGCTTTTCTTCATTTCAGCTTGCTCTCGCTTGAGGTGGCTTAAACTAACCTTCTTTATTAAGAACTCATCCACCTGCGACTCTTCCCAACCCACAGCACGAGAAGATATTTGGATGCTCGCAGGAAACTCACCAGCGGCAATCAAGCGATAAAGCGTTGCTTTACTCAGACCTGTTTTATCTAATACTTCTTTTAATCGAATCAATCTCATCATCACCTCACTATCTACTGTTGCAAAATCACGACTCCTTTACACACCAAGATATCTAGCACCATAGGGAATCACTTAGTCTCATACAATAAGTCATGATATAAGAGCTTATGAGCACTCTGTATGCTAACGATTAAGCTGTGATTTCCTTCTAAGCAAGGTTACTCACACGCTATAGACTGAATTCAATATTGAAGTAATTTGATTTGTAATGAATTGTTCTAGATGAACATTAGAGTCTTAAGGACTCTAGTTGATTAGAATGGATTTGAAAGAAAAAGAGAAAAAAAGATTTATAATGATGTCGCATTACATGCTCCCCTATGCATTATAAATCCCACCCAGTTTTCTCCGCTCTCTTAATCTAACAGACACAACCGAATCACTTCAGTCATGCCTGTTAGGTCAAGCCCCTTGTCGAAACAGAAGCTCTCTATACAATAGGGATGAAAATGTATTTTTTTATTTGACTCAGCTTCTAGTTGGGTTTGACCTGAAAGCTCGATGTATCTCTTGAATTGGTAGCTGAGCCTCTTGTCGCTCACCAGAAATCATCAAGGACACCTCTTCTTTGGCATTCACTGTCATCTGGATAGTACGTTGCGGCTCTTCTGGTTGGGTAAATCGAATCTCATATTGAAAACAAAAGTCTCCCTCCCTCTTCAAAGGGATGATGGCACACTGCCTCGCATTCATGCCCTTGATGCCTCCCAACGCGAGTAGCTTTTGGTAATGAGAAGCCATGTTCAAGCCCAGCTTCATGATTAAACGGGTCAGCAAGACGTAATGCCAATAGCTTTGGGAAGCGTCCTTAGGCTCATCCATACTGAACACATCCGCTAAATAATAGGTAGAATTAAACTTTAGACGTACTTGCTGATAGGTCGAGAATATACTCAACACCGTCCGCCGCCTTGTCATAGGCACAACCTTAGAGAAAGAGAGCAACTTTGCCAACCTATCGCTGCATTGGTTCACGGTAAGGTCAGTTAGGTTAGATGCAGGCTTTAGAATGAACGCTGACGCCACCTGGCACACCCACTGGTGCATTTGGTCTTGCAATGCTCTATTACGAAAGAAATGAATCACACACTGAGTTGGGAAGTCCTCCATCACACCTCCCATGACCTCAGGCCATCGATAGTGCTCAAGTTTTCTCAAATCCGTCCTCTGCTCTCGAACACACCAAGTATGAGCATAGGCATCAAAGAGGCACTTAACTTCAGTGCTTTCATTGTAGAGATAGAGAACGCGATTAAAGTCCAATAGTAGTGAACTAACGCCTTCAAAACTGCTCTTCAAAAAAGGATGCTCAATGTTTAAGTAGTAACTTCCTTTGGTTCGACCAAATAACGCTTTTCCAGTCAAGCCTGAAACATGCGCCTTTATCAAACCCATGGCTTTCAGCGTGTTCAGTTGAGACTTAAAGCGTGCCGCACTGATGTCTCCCATCATTTTACGAATGCGCGTTGAACTCACCTCTTCAATCACACCCAGTTCATCGGCATGTAAAAGCAAGACCACTAAAAATAAACGATTTGCAGCTCTAAAGGATTGGCGTCTTTTAATGTGAGTGTTTTCTGACGACTCTACCTCAATCAGCTCGCTCACATCATTTTTCAGCAATCGAATAACGGCTGGATTCTCTGTCCGGATTATCTTGTCTAACAGCCCAAACTCATCATGATTCAACAGAGTATTTTTCGTCAATGTATACGCATATTGACCACGACCTCTTAATGAATACTGCTCTTTCACAATGAGACTTTGTGTCTTTTTTAATGTCGAAAACAGAGCAGTAACTGTACTGAGCGTTACCCCGTATTGCTTAGAGAACTCTCGAGATTGATGGCTAAATTCAATATCAACACCTTGGTTTTTCAGTAGGCATGATAGTAGGTATATTGCTTCTGATTTCATTGCTAATCCAAGTGCCTAGAGTAGGATTTAAAACGCATTTATAGTGTATATACAAGGAATAGTAACATGATGTCATTGATGTTTGTAATTATGATTACATTGTTGTTATCGATTTTGTTTGGATAAAATAAGAAAGGCGATTATTCTGATAATCGATTAGAGGACTGGTAAGAACATGATCGTTGAAATAACACCAAATTCTAAGATGAAGAAACGCTTAGAGTGGATAGATAAAAATGATGCTTTGATGGCTCAGTGGTTGGTAGGTTACATATCGCAACATGAATGGATATTTCCATTAAACAGTGGAAATGAAACACCATCCGACTACATTGACCGCTTTTTGAAAAATGCTCACAGTTGGGAAGAGAATGCTCAAACTAGAGAGCAGTGCCGCAACATGAAATCGGCTTGGAAGAGCTGGAAAAAGCGAGAAGACAATCGCAAGAATGCAACCATTGCAGAGGGAAGTTACACCATATCAATAACCGCAAGAAAAGAGCTAGAACGTTTAGCCAAACAGCACAATTGCAGCTTTAGCAAAGTGATTGAAAGTCTGCTTCTCAACGCCAAAGAAATCGAGCATCTACAAAAAGCCATCAAGAAACCACTAGAAAAAGCCAATCATGGCTACCGAGTCAATACGGACTTTCTGGCTACTTTCTTTACTGATGACAAAGCGCACCAGCAAGCTGAAATCATAACGCAAACCCTAAGACAGGAAATTGAAAACAATAAGAAACAACATCGAAAAGATCTTGAAAAGCTCAAGCAAGATCTCAAATCCAAGCACTAGATGGGACTACGCTAACTTAGTTGTATCGAAAGGGACTACATTCTCCACAGCCAGTGATTGCAACTTATATCCCCATGCCTGCAACACCGCTAGTTGCTCATCTAGATAGTCATGGTGGTTATAAACTCTTAGCATTCCCGGCAACTGGTGACCGACCGTTTTTTCGATGGCAACAATATCGAGCCCCATCTCGCTACAGCGGCTGATAAAGGTTCGACGTAAATCATGTGGTGAAAAACGCTCAAAGTCTTCAGGAATATTGCGTTTTATCAACGCTCTTACTGCTGCTGGCTCTTGTAATTTATCATTACTCAGTTGCGGCCAAACTAGCTTCCACTTGTTCGGAACATTTTCACGCTGTTCCACTAACAAATCTAAGAGATAATCGCTCAGTGGCACTTTGCGACTTTCTTGGCTTTTTGTGTGCCGCTCTTCTGAGCTGGCTGGTAATGTCCAAACCTTGTTATCTAAATCAATCTCAGTCCAACGCATTTCAAGTACAGCACTTATCCGTTGACCACACCCTAGCAAGAATCGTATCAATCGGAGATTAGCACGATCTGTATTCCAATCATCCAAGCTTGTTAACAGACTCTTCAGCTCAGAAAAACTAAGATTTCGTTTAGTAACACGGGAGCCACCGCCAACATCTTTTGCTTTTAGTTGTGGAGCCGGATGAGAATTAAGCATGTTGAGTGCCAAGGCATGGTTAATCACTTGATTGATGACTTTATGGCAGACACCAATTGCTCCAGCCATGCGCTTTCCATCGCTATCTACCTTTGCATCAAAGACTTTATTAAAGTGATAGATACTTAAGTCTGCCAACTTAATGTTACCGATAATTGGTTTGATATCTCGATTGTAGATGGTTCTCGATTGCTCACCTCGGAGTTGCTTAGATAGACGCTTATCATCAAAGCTCACAAAAGCATCGTCAAAAGTCTTAGCCTCATCACGCTCACGCTTTTCTTTATCAAGCTCAAACTTAGGGTTTTTGTTATTTTCCAGCCAGCTTCGATAACGACCAGCTTCTTTCCTTGCCTGTTCTAGAGTCATACCCGTTTCAGGCTTAGCCTTAACATATCGCCCCATTGATATCTTGTCGTGCTTCTTCCCTATTTGAAAACGAAATGTCCAAGTCATCGTCCCTGTGGGTCTAACTCGAATATTAAGACCTTCAATTTTTTTATCAGGAATCAAATACTCTTTATCTTGAGGTTTCAGTGCTTGTAACGTGGCATTACTACTAATTCGCTTGGTCATTGCTAAGCAACTCACTTTAATTCTGGGTACGGCTTGGGGTACGGCATAGGTTGAGTTTTCATTGTACCCAGAAAGACAACACTGGACAACAGAATGAAGAGATGCGCTATATATCAAGCACTTAAGAGGTAAAAATAGCTCTTAATGGACTCCAATAGAACCGTAACTCCATATACCCACCACATGGAAGCCGGTGTGCTACTGGAACGCAAAGCTTAACCGCAGGTACGAAATAAAAAAACGAGCCAATAGGCTCGTTTTTTGTATCCATTAACTAGGCTGATATCACGACTCAGTTTTTGGCTTCGCTGGCGCAGTTAGGAAACCAAGCTTCTTCGCTACCCAAAGCAGCAAACCAAGCGTAATAAAGATTGCTAGCATGTTAGAGCCAGAATCTGGGTATTGAGCTTTAACAAATGCTGAGTGACCAAATGCGCCGACGAAGAAACACGCTAGACCGACTAGCGGGATATCTTCAGACACAGGGTTACTTAAGTACTCTCGGTAAAGTGCTTGCACTGACAGCACAAGCGCAATCAGTGGAAAAATTGAGAAAGGCACATCACTCATGGTTAGCCATGACAACATAGCATCACCACACATACCCGCAATTAGAGCCAGTACCAGTGTTTTCTTCTCAGAACCATGATTAACTTGGTTTGTTTCATTCGACATTAATCTATCCCACCTTTTAATCGGTTACGTTCACGTTCTTTGCGATACCAGAAAGCCCCTTTGGCTATCATTCGCAATTGCATAATTAGACGTTCGGCAAGTTCATCGCGTTCACGTCGATTTAAATCTAAAGCTTCCGCGCCAGAGCTGAATACCAATGTGACCGACGCCTCTGCTTGAGTGAAAGCTTCATCTCGGGCCATACCAGTACTGATCAAGTATTCTGTCATCTCGGCGACAAAGTGTTGCATCTCACGAGCAACGGCAGTACGAAATTCAAATGAGGTTCCCGAACGTTCACGTAATAATAGTCGGAAAACGTTGGGGCTACTTTCGATAAACTCCATAAAGGTCTCTACCGAAGTGCGAATCACACTGCCCTCTTTGACGATGCGTTGGCGAGCTTGACGCATTAGCTGTCGCAGCAACAAGCCCCCTTCATCAACCATGGTCAAACCTAGCTCATCCATATCTTTAAAGTGACGATAGAATGAAGTTGGAGCGATACCCGCCTCTCGTGCGACTTCACGCAAGCTCAGGTTGGAAAAGCTTCGGTCAGCACTTAACTGACTGAATGCAGCGTCAATCAAAGAGCGACGCGTTTTCTCTTTCTGCTGAGCACGGATTCCCATGGATTTCATAGTTATTTTTCTATTTTTCTAACTTCGATAGCCATTAATATACAACGATTGCCTTAGAGAGATAAGCCATAATCTTGTGCTTTGCTGACCGAGTGGCAATTAAACCGAGTTGAGTTGAGAATTCAATCTTTTCCCCCCTAATAAGAGACATACGACATACCCTTTAATCTAATTGCTTGATTCTCCGTGATCTCACCGACTGTCTAGTATGCTTTAGGTGTACGCCCTAACGGAATCAGTTAAAATCTCGCTAAAGCAATGTTAAGAATCTATAACAAGGAAGAAACTATGGCCCAGAGCAACCACTTTGATGTAATCGTTATTGGTAGTGGCCCCGGAGGCGAAGGGGCAGCGATGGGATTAACCAAAGCGGGCTTAAATGTTGCCATTGTAGAAAAGGAAAGTAGTGTCGGTGGTGGCTGTACTCACTGGGGCACGATCCCTTCAAAGGCTTTACGTCATGCAGTAAGCCGAATCATTGAGTTCAATAACAACCCCCTATTTTGTCACAACAACACTAGCCTACATTCGACGTTTTCCAACATTCTCGGTCATGCCAAGTCAGTAATCGATAAGCAGACGAGACTTCGTCAAGGCTTCTATGATCGTAACCAGTGCTCGTTGATTTTTGGTACGGCTCGCTTTATCGATAAATATACCATTGCCGTGATGCAAAGTGATGGCACAGAAGAGACCTACAGCGCCGACCGCTTTGTTATCGCGACGGGCTCTCGCCCATACCAACCAGACAATGTCGACTTTATGCACGAGCGTATTTATGACAGTGACTCGATACTGAGTCTTAAGCACGACCCTCGTCATATCATCATTTACGGCGCAGGTGTTATCGGCTGTGAGTATGCATCGATTTTCCGTGGTTTAGGTGTCAAAACAGACCTAATCAATACCCGAGATCGCCTACTTGCCTTCTTAGATAATGAAGTGTCAGACGCTTTGTCTTACCACTTCTGGAACAGTGGCGTTGTGATTCGCAACGATGAAACGTTTGAGAAAATTGAAGGAACAGAAGATGGTGTCATTGTTCATCTTGAATCCGGTAAGAAAATGCGCGCCGACTGTATCCTTTACGCTAATGGGCGAACTGGTAACACAGACAAACTGAACCTCACTGCAGTTGGGTTAGAGGCTGACTCTCGCGGACAGCTAAAGGTCGATGGTAACTATCAAACCGAAGTTGAACATGTTTATGCTGTCGGCGACGTAATTGGCTACCCAAGCCTAGCAAGTGCCGCTTACGACCAAGGACGCTTTGTTGCTCAGGCGATCACCAAAGGCAAAGCGGACGGCAATCTTATTGAAGATATTCCAACTGGCATCTACACCATTCCAGAGATCAGTTCTGTGGGTAAAACAGAGCAAGAGCTAACAGCCGCAAAAGTGCCGTATGAAGTTGGGCGTTCTTCTTTCAAACACTTAGCTCGCGCTCAGATCGCGGGTAAAGATATTGGTAGTTTGAAGATTCTCTTCCACCGCGAAACGAAAGAGATCCTTGGTATTCATTGTTTTGGTGAGCGCGCGGCGGAAATCATCCACATCGGCCAAGCCATTATGGAACAGAAAGGGGAAGCGAATACCATCGAGTATTTCGTCAACACCACTTTCAATTACCCAACTATGGCAGAGGCTTATCGCGTAGCAGCACTTAATGGTCTTAACCGTTTGTTTTAATTAAGCCACTAGCTAAATAGAGAAAAGCCGCAACTCAATTAAGTTGCGGCTTTTTAGTTTCATCAATTATTGATTCAGGTAAGTAGCATGAAACTCAAGATGCTGATCAATAAAGCTCGAAATGAAAAAGTAGCTGTGGTCATAACCTGACTGCATTCTCACTTCAACGTCAGAATCATGGGTTTGCGCTGCGGCAATCAATGCTTGTGGTTTGAGTTGCTCAACCAGAAAGTTATCCGCATCGCCTTGGTCGACTAAAATTGGCAGCTTTGCTTGCGCCTGCTTTAATAACTCACTGGCGTCGTACTCTCGCCAAGCCTCAAAGTCATTACCTAGGTAGGCATTAAACGCCTTTTGCCCCCATGGACACTGCATAGGATTAGTGATCGGACTAAAGGCAGAAATCGAACGATACTGCTGCGAATTTTTCAGCCCTATAGTCAGCGCGCCGTGTCCACCCATACTATGCCCTGCAATGGACTTGATCGACGAAACTGGGAAGTTAGCTTCAATCAAAGATGGCAGCTCTTGAGTGACATAGTCATACATATGATAGTGACGAGACCAAGGCTCTTGGGTGGCATTAAGATAAAACCCCGCACCTTGTCCTAGATCGTAACCTTCATCATCTGCGACATCTTCACCTCTAGGGCTAGTATCTGGCGCAACGATGGCAATACCTAACTCAGCAGCCCGGCGAAACGCCCCTGCCTTTTGCATAAAGTTTTCGTCGGTGCAGGTTAGGCCAGATAACCAGTACAGCACAGGAACGGGTTTGGCTTTGGTTGCGTTAGGTGGCAAAAAGATTGCGAAACGCATGTTGCAGTTTAGAACGTTAGAATCATGCGTGTACTGTTTGTGCCATCCACCAAATACTTTGGCTTGGCTTACGTTTTCAATGGTCATAACCACCCCAGATTAAAAATTCACAAGACAACAACGCCCTTGTATCAGGGCGTTGTCTTTATCTATTTAACTCAGTTACTTATCCATATGAAGAACAGTACGGATTGATTCACCTTTGTGCATCAACTCAAACGCTTCATTTACATCTTGCAGACCCATAGTATGAGTAATGAATTCTTGCAGACCGAATTCACCCGCCATGTAACGGTTTACGATTTCTGGTAGCTCAGAACGACCTTTAACACCACCGAAAGCGCTACCACGCCATACACGACCAGTTACGAGTTGGAATGGACGAGTTGAGATCTCTTGGCCAGCACCGGCAACACCGATGATCACTGATTCACCCCAACCTTTGTGACAACACTCAAGTGCTTGACGCATTACATTAACGTTACCGATACACTCAAATGAGTAATCTACACCGCCGTCTGTCATTTCAACGATAACTTCTTGGATTGGCTTATCGAATTTCTGTGGGTTGATAACATCTGTAGCGCCCAGTTGTTTGGCTAGGTCAAATTTACTCTCGTTGATATCAATACCAATGATACGGCTTGCACCCGCCATACGCGCACCAATGATGGCAGATAGGCCAATCCCACCTAGACCAAATACCGCAACGGTGTCGCCTTGTTCTACTTTTGCCGTGTTAAGCACTGCGCCCATGCCTGTTGTAACACCACAACCTAGAAGACAAACTTCTTCAAGCGGAGCTTCTTTATTTACTTTCGCTAGTGAGATCTCTGGAAGAACCGTGTACTCAGAGAAAGTAGAACAGCCCATGTAGTGGAAGATGGTCTCACCGTTAATAGAGAAGCGGCTTGTGCCGTCTGGCATTAGACCTTTACCTTGGGTTTCGCGAACGGCCTGACATAGGTTAGTCTTACCCGACTTACAGAACTTACATTCGCCACACTCTGCCGTGTAAAGTGGGATCACGTGATCGCCAACTTCAACGCTAGTGACACCTTCGCCAACCATTTCGACAATACCGCCACCTTCATGACCTAGGATTGAAGGGAAGATACCTTCTGGATCATCACCAGATAGGGTGAATGCGTCAGTGTGACAGACACCAGTTGCTACGATGCGTACTAGTACTTCCCCAGCTTTAGGAAGTTGTACATCAACTTCTTCCATTTTCAGCGGTTCACCAGCAGCCCACGCCACCATTGCTTTTGATTTTATGTGAGTTTGACCAGGATTGATTTCAAACGCCATTGGATGCTTCCTTTATATTTTATGTATATAGGGACGTCATAAGCGTAGTTGAAGAACTCTCACTACGCTGCGTCGTTTTGTTGCTGAGTATTTTAGGTGCTAATATAAATTTGATAATCCCACCATTTTGAAAATCATTTTTACACATACGTAATAATGTAAATGAAGATATAAAAAAGCCGAGTGCATTGACTCGGCTGGTATCTTTTACTTAGGCGAGAAAAGTGTTTCTCCGCCACTGGAGAGTTAAGATTATCGCTAGGGTTAAACCGCGCATGGCCATGAAACTCAACATAGCTAGCCACAGAGCGTGATTACCTAAATCCATCGATAAATAGAAAATCGCAAAAAAGGCACAGGTTGATAAGAACATGCTGTTACGCATCTCTTTACCTTTTGTTGCACCAACAAAGATGCCATCAAATAGAAAGCACCACATCGACACTAGCGGCATGGCAATCAACCAAGGCAAATACTCCATCGCCAATGCATGAACGGCTGAAATATCAGTGATCAATCCGATCAGATTCGATCCCATCAGACCAAATGCTAAGGTCAGTAATCCACAGATGACCAAGCTCCAGAAAAAGGTGCCTATGAGCGATTGATTGAGCTGTTCTCGGTCTTTCGCACCAATAGCTTTACCCACCATGGCTTCCATCGCATAGGCGAATCCATCCATGCCGTAAGAAATCATCATCAGAAAACTCATCAGCACGGCATTCGCAGCAACGATTTCATCGCCGAAACTCGCTCCTTGAAAGGTCATAAAGGTAAAGGTGGCTTGCAAGCAGAGTGAACGTAAAAAGATATCTCGATTGAGCTTAACAAAGCGATTTAAGCCATTGGTGGTGTCTCTAATCAAGTTCAACACTGGCGGTAGGCTGTCCCGGGTCCATTTACGCCATACGCAAATCAGACCAAAGCTCATTCCGGTGTAGTCCGCAATCACAGAAGCCAATGCCGCGCCCTCGACTTTCCAACCTAATCCGATCACAAATAGTACGTCGAGAACAATGTTGGTCATGTTTGCGATGATCACCATCCACATTGGTGCTTTTGCGTTTTGCGTACCTAACAACCAACCGAGCAAGACGAAATTGGCCAAAGCGGCAGGCGCACTCCAAGCTCGGATAGCGAAGTACTGCGCGCCATAGTGCTTTACCTGTTCACTGGCGTCACTAAAGCTAAATACCCATTGCGCAATAGATTGATGGAAGAGGAGAAAAACGGCGGCAAACCCAAGCGTCATTGTCATGCCTTGGGTGAAGACTAATCCAAGCTGATGTTTGCTCTTTGCGCCATAAGATTGGGCGGCAAGCCCCGTGGTCGACATACGCAAAAAGCCCAACAGCCAAAACGTCACGCTGATCATAGTGCTGCCCAGCGCAACACCGCCGAGATACCATGCATGTTCGAGGTGCCCGATGACTGCTGCATCCACCAGACCAAGTAATGGCACTGTGATGTTGGAAAGCACCATAGGAATAGCAAGTAACAAGACTTGCTTATGCACAGTGCGGTTAGAAAGGGTTTGAAGAATTTGCACGTTGTCACTCTGACTAGAATTGAGTGACAAGTGTAACGAGATTACCAGCGAAGCTGAACCAATACCGGCGTTAATCTTTGCTTTAAAAAGTTCATCTTAGTCAGCAAGCGTTGCCATAGTTTCCAGCGACCACAATCACGATCAAGCGGTGAATAGGTTTTCGCCCAGCGTGCCCAAGGTAAATAGCCTAACATAGCATCGCCCGGTGCACTGTAACCGTGAGCGTACTGCCCTGCCCCCATCTTCTGCCCTAGCTTGGAATGGCTGAGATCGCCCGCTAATACAACGCAAGCACGTGCTGAGTCAAAGTGGCAACCTAGAGCTTGAATAAACTTGGCCACTTGCTGCTGACTGCAATCAAGCAAAGCGTGTTCACACACAATCATCACAGGTGTTTTTTCTGGAATAGGTAGCTGTTCTAACCAACTGACATCATCAACGCTACCGCAAACGTGGTGATAACGTTCACTACTGTGAAACAGTTTCTGACGCCACAATAAGTTTTCTGTTACATCGAGCTCTAACCAGTTGCATCGGCCATTATCAACACGATAAAAACGCGTATCCAACCCTGCACCAACATTGACGATCCAACCGTCTGGATTACGTTTGATAAAAGCGGAGACCTGCTGATCGCACAGCTGAGTAAGTGTAACGTGAAGGAGTTGTTTTTGGTCAATATCACCAGAAAGGCATTCCGGTGCTAAATGGCAGCGCTGACAGGCACGCGCTGCAATTGGGTCGTAGACTAATCCATTATCAACTAAACTTTCTCGGCTACGAAGCCATAACGGTTGCAATAAATTAGCAGGGATTTGATAGCGATGTTTAGCTGATGTGTGATCGACGGCCATTATCATCTTCCTTCCGTAGCCAGAGTAAAGATGATAATGAATATCAGTTACAAAATCAACAAGTGAGAATGAATCTCAAACAGAGTCGGTTACATCCAATCTGTGTTGCGAATAATGCCTACCGCTAGACCTTCAATCGCTAGGTGCTGACTAGTCAGATCCACTTTAATTGGCTCAAATTCTTCGTTCTCAGCATGAAGCAGTACTGTCGAGCCTTTGCGCTCTAAACGTTTAACCGTTACGTCATCGTCAACACGAGCAACGACAACCTGACCATCACGTACATCTTGAGTTTTATGCACCGCAAGCAAGTCGCCATCCATAATACCGATGTCTTTCATACTTTCGCCGTTTACACGCAGTAAGAAGTCAGCTTGAGGCTTGAACATACCTGGGTCAACTTGGTAATGAGTCTCGACATGCTCCTGAGCAAGAATCGGCTCACCCGCCGCTACTTGGCCAATTAGAGGCAGTCCTTCATCATCGTTGGCGGCATCTTCAAGTAGAATACGAATTCCACGAGACGCACCTGGAATAATTTCAATCGCTTGCTTACGCGCAAGGGCTTTGAGGTGTTCTTCAGCAGCATTTGCTGAACGGAAGCCAAGTTCGCGTGCAATTTCAGCACGTGTTGGTGGCATACCAGTTTCTTCGATTTTGCTTTTGATCAGATCAAAAACTTGTTGTTGGCGGGGCGTTAACGGCTTCATAAGTCACCTGTCTTTTTATACAGTTAACTGTGAGTATATCCAGTAATTGTTCAAATGAAAAGCCAATTGCTTGTTTTTTAGCGAGTTAGCAATTTACCCGTCGATCGCGTTAAAAAAACAGGATCTCTAGCCAGACATAACCGGTTAATAGCATGGTCACCATCACAGCAGCCGAGCCAATATCTTTCGCCCGTCCGGCAAGCTCATGGTGCTCTGTTCCAACTCGGTCAACGACCGCTTCAATGGCACTATTAAACAGTTCAGCAATCAATACCAATACCACTGTCGCGATAAGCAATATCCTCTCCCACTGGCTGTCACCAATAAATAAAGCCGCCGGAATCATGAGTGCGGCTAACACGACTTCTTCTTGGAAGGCAGGTTCGTGTTTAAATGCAGCCTTGAGACCTTGGCAGGAGTACTGTGTCGCGTTTTTAATCCGTTTAAATCCGTGGAGTGTTTTGTCTGGCAAGTTAATTTCTCTTTATTAATTATCTCGATAGCTTGATGACTTAAAAATTGACGTTTTCCTAATCAATAATAAGTAAAAGGTTCGACCAGTTTCTGTTATCCTTGCCCGCTATAAAAATACACGCTTGGGCGCATTCCCAGTTCTATAGTTAGAGAAATGGAAATGTGCTTATGCAAACCATCTATTTTTGAGGCTAAGAACCTTATGTCTTCTGGACGAATGTTATCGCGCACCTTACTAAAACTGCCTATGTCAGTGTTAGTTAAAGGGACCACAATTCCTTCAAATCCTATTGAAGATCATAGCATTGATATAAACAAGCCCATTATTTACGCTCTGCCATATCGCTCAGCTGTTGATCTCCTCGCGCTGCAAAAACAAGTCATTGCACTTGGTTTACCCGACCCGCTAGAGCCAGTCGAAATCAACGGCAAAGCATTTAACCGCTACGTCTTTACTTCTGCTCGCCAAACCGTAATGGACAGCGATCAAGATGTACCTAGCACATCAGTGACGCTTTTCTCTGATCTGCTTGAACTGCACAAGTTTGATTCAGAACTCGATGTGCAAATGATCCCTGCAACGGTCCTTTGGGGACGTAAGCCAGGTAAAGAGTCTCAGCAAAAGCCTTACCTACAGTCTTTAAACGGCCCACAAAAAGCCAAAGCTGTTTTGCTATCTGGTCGTGACTGTTTAGTGCGTATTAGCCCTGTGGTTTCTCTGCGTTATATGGCGGATTCACATGGCACAGATGCTTCGATTGCTCATAAGTTGGCACGCGTGGCACGTATCCACTTCTCTCGTCAGAAGCTAGCCGCTTCAGGACCTAACTTGCCAAGTCGACAAGCACTATTTAATCGTCTGATGAAATCAAAAGCGATTGAAAAAGTTATCGAAGACGAAGCCAAGTCTAAAGGTGTGCCTATTGAGAAAGTACGCAAAGAAGCGCATGCCATCATGGATGAGATTGCCGCAAACTTCTCTTACTCCTTGATAAAAAATGGCGAACGCCTACTCGGCTGGTTGTGGAATCGTATTTACCAAGGCTTGAACATCACCAATGCCGCTACGGTACGTAAACTCGCGCAAGATGGCCACGAGATCGTCTACGTGCCTTGTCACCGTAGCCATATGGACTATTTGCTGCTTTCTTACGTGCTTTACCGAGAAGGGATGGTTCCTCCACACATTGCGGCAGGCATTAACCTTAACTTCTTCCCGGCGGGACCTATCTTCCGTCGTGGTGGCGCGTTCTTTATTCGCCGTAGCTTTAAAGGCAATAAACTGTACTCGACTATCTTCCGTGAGTACTTAGCGGAGCTGTTTGCTAAAGGCTACTCAGTAGAGTACTTCAGTGAAGGTGGGCGTTCGCGCACCGGCCGCTTGCTACAAGCGAAAACCGGTATGCTAGCTATGACAGTCCAAGCTATGCTACGTGGTCTAAATCGCCCAGTGACACTGGTTCCGGTTTACATCGGCTATGAGCATGTTATGGAGGTAGGGACTTACGCTAAAGAGCTACGTGGTAAGCGCAAAGAAAAAGAAAATGCCGGCCTAGTGCTGCGCACGATTCGCAAGCTACGCAACTTCGGCCAAGGGTACGTTAACTTCGGTGAGCCGATTCCGCTTAACCAATATCTGAACGAGCATGCGCCGGAGTGGACTAAGGATATCGATCCTATGGGTGCAACCAAACCACAGTGGCTCAACCCAGTTGTGAATGGTTTAGCCACCAAGATGATGACACACATTAACGATGCGGCTGCGACTAACGCACTCACATTATGTGCGACCGCCCTGCTCGCTTCACGTCAACGTGCATTGTCTCGTGATAGCTTAGTCAATCAGATCGATTGTTACTTATCGATCCTTAAGAATGTGCCTTACTCTTCAACCTACACGGTGCCTGAAGATGATGCCCAAGCGTTAGTTAAACATGCCGAGACACTGGATAAGTTCCTTATCGAGACAGACAGCATGGGTGAAATCGTATCGCTGGATCGCAATCAGTCGATTCTGATGACTTACTACCGCAACAACATCATCCATTTATTGGCGCTGCCGTCGTTAATCGCTCAAATGTTGGTACGCCATCAGCAGTTGTCCTTAGAGCAGATCAAGCAGAATGTAGCACTGGTTTACCCATTCTTAAAACAAGAGCTGTTCTTAAGTATTGAGGAAGAGAAGCTCGGTGAACTGACTGAGGCGTACATTGAAGAGATCGCTCACCAAGGCCTAGTGACCATCGATAGCGAACAAAATGTGGCGATTAACCAAGCCAACAACCAAGTCTTGGTTCTGCTTGGTCGCACCATTACCGAAACACTGCAACGCTATGCGATCGCACTTAACCTGCTAGTAGCAAACCCAGAACTAGGTAAGGCCGATTTAGAGCTTAAGAGCCAAGATATAGCACAACGCTTAGGTCGTTTACATGGCATTAATGCCCCAGAGTTTTTTGATAAGGGCGTTTTCTCTGCACTGTTTACGACATTGAAACAACAAGCTTACCTCGACAATGACGGTAACTGCGATAGTGATAAGAGCACAGAATTAGCCAACCTGCTTTACTCTATGCTCTACCCTGAAGTTCGCCTCACCATCAAAGAAAGTATCTGTCAGGCAACAGGGACTAAATAAAAACAGCTAAGTACGAAAAAGGGCATCCAGTGGATGCCCTTTTTGTTTACCAGAAAGCGATAAACAAGCCTATGGTGACTATCATGCCGACATAGTTGTTATTGAGAAATGCTCTGAAGCACAAGTCTCGCTCGCGATGACGGATAAGATGCTGCTGAAACACAAATAAAGCGCCAGCAATCAGTAAGCTCCAGTAGTAGCTTGCACCAAGCTCAAAGCAAATCCCGACATACATCAGCATGGCAAGAGTGATGAGCTGCAATGCACCAATCACCATTTTATCTAATCGACCAAACAAAATAGCCGTCGACTTAATACCAATTTTCAGGTCATCATCCCTATCTACCATGGCATATTGGGTATCGTAGGCGATCGTCCACAGGGCGTTAATAGTAAAGATAAACCATGTCATCATGGTGACTTCATTTGCCTCAGCAGCCCAAGCCATAGGAATTGACCAACTGAAAGCGAGACCAAGAAACAGCTGTGGCAGATGGGTATAGCGCTTCATAAATGGGTAGATGAAAGCGAGGAAGATGCCAACAAATGAGAGCTGAATGGTTAACGCATTCATACTCAGCACAAGTAGAAACGAGCTGATCGCTAAGACCAAAAACAACCCGATTGCTTCTTTAGAGGTAACTCGACCTGAGGGTAACGGGCGTTGCTTAGTGCGTTTTACATGGCCATCAACTTTGCGGTCAGCAAAATCATTAATTACGCATCCAGCCGCTCGCATAAAGATCACACCAAGAACAAAGACAAATAGAACCTTTAGACTCGGCACACCCTCTGCGGCAATGATCAACGCCCATAATGTCGGCCAAAGCAATAACAAGGTGCCAATCGGCTTATCCATACGCATTAACTGCCAGTAAGCGACTGCTTTATCTGCCGTCATTCTAAACACTCTCCTTTGCATAAATAGGCGCGGTCGGCAGAAACAACTCTGCCACTAACATAGGTTTATGATTCATCCATAGTCGCGAACGGCGAGCAAGTAGCTGTTTGCCATCCAACTCAACCAGACCAACTTGCAAAGCATCACGCTTAACATCATTGGCACTAAACACCGTCAAGCCTAACGGGATTTCACCTTGGCGAGCTAAATCATACTCTTGACCTTGCATCGAAGAGTGCGGAATTAAGGTGCGGCCCAATACCCACGGCTCTTCATCTCCTTTTAGCACCACCTTTCTCAGCAAGCATTCTTCTAGTGCTAGCAGTTCTATTTCCTGCGTATTTAGCTTTTCAGCTCGAATCACTTTATTATGCAGAAGGTCGACACTTAACGTTTGGCAATAAGACTCTAATAAACGTGACAACGAGCCCTGTTCTAGCAGCCATTTTTTTGCACTTTGCGTAGGAAAGCTAAAATGCTCTGGTTGTTGCCATTCAACTTGGCGAAGAGCAGATAAATAAAGCGCAGTTGGTTGATTCATACTAGTATTCAATAAGCAGCCTTATCAACGTACAATAAAGCTTCAATCTCAAAAGTTAACCACTACAATGAGTGCTTAACGCATTTTTATTACAAATAGATGCTCTATTGTAACAAGACTCAGGCGATTCGAGTATCGTGATTGGAAGAAAGAAAAGTTATAAATATGATTAAACGTTACCTAGCCCAAATATTTATCGCTTTGGGTTTACTTATCAGCCTACCTGTTTTAGCCCAAGAAGAAGGCGCTCCGAAACTTGCTTACTTTACGCTAGAGCCAGATCTCACCACCAACTTCTACACCAAAGGCAAAAAACTTGGCTATATCCAAGTTCGAATCGATATTATGGTTGCCAATGAAGCGGACCTTGGCGTGATCGAACTTCACCAGCCATTAATTCGCGACGCTGTGATTGAACTGCTGGGTAAACAGTCAGAAGATACCATTACCTCTCTGGCAGGGCGTGAAGATTTACGTAAGACCTTAGTTGAGCAGCTCAACGCAACGCTGTTACCCGAAACAGGCAAAACCATCATCGCTGACTTACTGTTTACCAAATACCTGTATCAGTAATCCAGCTAGCTAATCAAACGGCGCATAGAGCGCCGTTTTTTATTGCTATTTTTTCGCTCGACTCGCATCGAACAAACCCAGAGCCACACCGGATAACAGGCCAACTAAATGGGCGGTATTGGCAATCGCCATATACGGCTGAACAAAACCAAGCACCAACCACACCAGCATAAAACCTATCATAGGTTTAGGCATACTGAGTCCAAGTTGTGGCGCTTTGTAGCCCAACATCCATAAGTAGCCAACCAGTGCATAAACCACACCAGATAAGCCGCCAAAGTTAGCGCCTTCAACCCAGTATTGCCCCGCTCCTGAGAGCGCAGCAGATACTACAAACAACTGCAGTAGTTTGCCCGAGCCGAGCCTTTGCTCAATATCACCACCAAGCTGCCACCACCAGAGTAAGTTAAAGGCGATATGCATGACAGAAAAGTGAAGAACGGCATGACTTACCCAGCGCCAAAGTTGCCATTCTTGTCCTGCAAATGCTGGGAAGTGCAAAGCGGCAAAGACCCCTTCACCAGAGCCAAGTTGCTGCATGGTAAAAATAACCAAACAGATCACCATAACAGATAATGTTATCGGCCCGGCTTTGGCCTTAATCATGGCTAACATACTTGGCGATTGATAGGTAAAGTGATTCTTGCGGCTTTCGGCCATATCCCATGACGCCGCTTGATATTTGTTGGCATTAGGATCGGATAAAAACTGCTGCAGCTCTGACTCCACCTCTATTTGATGCTGACTATCGGTCAACCACAATGCAAACTGCCCTTCCCCCTCCGGCATCATCTGAATATCTATCTGGCGCGAGGCCATATAGTCGATAAATGCTTGTGCCATACGTGGATTATTGAGGGAGATGAGTCGATACATAAAGCTATCCTAAGTTGGATTCTGTCGGAAGTTCGGCTCTTTGCCATGCTTCAAAGCCGCCATCAACACTATACACCTGCTCAAAGCCTTGGTTAACCAAATACTGAGCCGCACCTTGGCTGCTGATGCCGTGATAACACATCACCAACACAGGTTGCTCGAACTCTACATCGTCCATAAAGGTCACAATCGTATCGTTGGTTAAATGGAAGGCATCTTTGGCGTGAGACACGGCAAAAGATTGAGGGTCACGAATATCCACCATACGTGCTTCTCCTTGCTCAAGAAGACTTTGCGCACTACCCACATCAATATGCTTAAACTGATCCATGAACTTTCTCTTTTATATCGTAATTATCTAACGCCATTGTAACCTATCCAGTGGTCAACAAGTACACGAGGGCAGTAAGGTTATCCACCAGCGATCATAAATTCATCAACTGTGGATAAATCTGTGGATTGCGTTGATAAAGTATCTCGATGATTTTTGATCCACTATATGTAGTGATGATCATTATTTTATTGTGTGTAAAAGTAAAACTATCCCCACGAGATAATGGGTCGAGATGCCTTTATCTACCCCGCTTTCTGACAGATAGCAAAGAAATTTATCACAGAGTTACCCACAGGCAAGATGAGACAAACTCGATCTATAATCATCCAAATAACTCAATAAATGATCAGCAATAAAAAAAGCCGAGATCATATGATCTCGGCTTTCTAAATTCTTTTTGAAAAGTCAGAGGTTAGAATTCACCAACCGCCGCTTTCAATTTCTTCATCGCGTTCTTTTCTAGCTGACGAATTCGCTCTGCAGATACACTATACGTTTCTGCCAATTCTTGCAGCGTCGACTTGTTATCATCTAACCAACGTGAACGTACAATATGTTGGCTACGCTCATCTAAGCTCTTTAGTGCTAAGCTCAAACGATTGTTAGTGTGCGCTTCCCAGTTTGCTGCTTCAACATTGTCGGCAACATCAGAAGACTTGTCTTCTAAATACACCATAGGTGCAGTGTAAGAAGCATTTGAGTCATCATCATCGGTTGGCATTTCAAATGTCGCATCTTGCGCAGCCAAGCGAGATTCCATTTCACGAACTTCTGAAGGCTCTACACCTAACTCACGCGCTACAGTTTCAACTTCACCATTGTTAAACCAACCTAGGCGCTTTTTCGACTTACGCAGATTGAAGAACAATTTACGTTGCGCTTTAGTAGTCGCAATTTTCACAATACGCCAGTTACGCAAAACGTACTCGTGAATCTCAGCTTTGATCCAGTGCACCGCGAATGAAACCAAGCGAACACCGACTTCAGGGTTAAAGCGTTTTACTGCTTTCATCAGGCCAATGTTACCTTCTTGGACAAGGTCAGCCATTGGTAGACCGTAACCTGAATAACCACGAGCCACGTGTACAACGAAGCGCAGGTGCGAAAGGATTAAGCCTTTTGCTGCCTCGATTTCACCGTCGTAATGCAGGCGCTCTGCAAGTCCACGCTCCTCTTCAGGAGTTAGCATTGGATAGCTGTTCACTGAACGAATATAGCTGTCTAAGCTATCTTGTGTCACTACAGCCATTGGGTATGCTTGGTTAGTCATTCAAGTCCTCATCAGTCTCTGATCTGGAGTATGTTTTAGCCCAACAATCTTGAACCTAAAATGAACAGGTTTCAAGCAGGGGAAGGTTATTATGCATAAACAATTCGTCTATACAAGAGAAAAAGTATACGGTAGCGTCTACTTTTTTCAATAGTATGACAACAACAAAATAATCCGGTTCAATTAAACAGGTTCAATTTCTTTGAGATGACGCTGCGCTGAAACCTTTGCCGCTAAACAGCCAAGAAAGGTTCCTAGCATCACTAGCAGTAAAGACTCATCCCAGCTTAAACCGACTAATCTGAAGTGGCTATCATACAGAAGCGCTAACTTTTCTACGCTGCTATTAAGTAGAACTGTGATTACCGCTGTTAAAACCCAGGCTGTAATCGCACCTAGCAGACCAAACCACATACCAGAGTACAAATATGGGCGAAGAATATAGCTATTAGTTGCCCCGATCAGCTTCATGGTTTGAATCTCTTCTTTATTGGCTAACACGTTAAAGCGTAATGTGTTGCCAACAATTAAGAACACAGAGCCAAGCATCAACACTGATAAAGTAATCACGATGCCACTGACGAGATTTTTGATCGCGTCGAGTCGTGTTAACCAATCTTCATCCAAGCGAACATCGGTAATACCGTCTTCATTAGCGACGCGCTCAGCGAGACGTTTAATCGCTTGTTTATCATCTTTACTCGGTGTAATCACCAACACACCAGGTAATGCGTAGTCGTCTAACAAGCTCAGTGCCTGTTCAAAACCGGAGTATTGGCTGAGGTCGTCTAGCCCTTGCTGCGGGGAGATGTATTCAACCTTAGCCACATCAAGCGATGTTTCTAGTTCATCTTTGAGGACCATGATCCGTGCTTCAGGTGTGCGCTCTTCTATGTAAGCACTTACTTGCGACGGACTAGTGACATTGGTTGAAGCCGCAGAAATATTCTTACCCAATAGGTACAAAGCAGAAGGCATGGCTAATGCCATCGAGATAACCGCTAAAGTAAGGATATTACCCAGCGGTCGCTGCCAAAATTCGGCCAGAGAAAGTCTAGCTTGCTTAAAGTGAACGGTAAAAAAGCTGTCTTTCTTTACTCGATTCTTAGCGCGTGAGGCGTTGGCGTTTTTATTGCGCTTATTAGTGCCCATAATCTTCCACCTCACTTAAAAAACCTTGGTTTAGCTCTAGATGGCGATATTGTGGGCGAGTGTTCACTAACCCAATATCATGCGTTGCTAAAAGGATGGTGACACCAGCACGGTTAAACTCTTCAAATAGCTTCAGTACTCGGCTAGAGAGTTCAGGGTCTAAGTTACCGGTAGGTTCATCAGCTAATAGTAAGGTTGGTCGATTCACCACAGCACGTGCGATTCCGACACGCTGCTGCTCACCACCAGACAGTTGACTTGGCAAGCATCTCGCTTTGTCCAACAGACCCGTCTTATCCAGAGCAGCAGATACACGACGCTTAATTTCGTTCTCAGAGATTGACTCTATTCGCATTGGCAAAGCGACGTTATCAAACACGCTTCGATCCATCAGCAAACGATGGTCCTGAAACACAATGCCAATATTGCGACGTAGGAAGGGAATATCCTTGTTAGGAATTCGAGTGATATCGTGGTCATTAAAACTGATTTTGCCATCCGTAGGTCGTTCAATGGCACAGATTAACTTAAGCAGGGTACTTTTCCCGGCACCTGAATGTCCGCCAAGAAAAGCCATTTCACCGCGACGAAGATGAAAATCGACCTTCTGTAAGGCTTGTCGTCCACCACGATAAGCCTTACTCACTTGCTGAAATTTTATCACCCGAAATCCCTCTTATGAACTTCTCTATTGTATTTATCCCCTAAATAGTTGGAGTTGCAGCTAGGCGACAAATCCATTCAGCCCTATGAGCATAGGTGCTCTATTTGATTAGGGCGGAATTGATGCCGTCAACAACGCTGCAGCTTCAAATATGACGGGGATTAGTCTTCGCGGCTAAACAGCGCATCTATAAACTCTTGAGTTTCAAATGGGCGCAGATCATCAATCCCTTCACCCACACCAATGTATCGAATTGGAATTTGGAACTGATCGGCAAGTGCGAAGATCACACCACCTTTCGCGGTGCCATCTAGCTTAGTGAGGGTAATACCCGTTAGCGGCGCGACATCACTAAACAGTTTGGCTTGGCTGATAGCGTTTTGACCGGTACCTGCATCCAAAGTCAGCATAATTTCATGCGGTGCAGAACCATCGACCTTCTGCATTACACGCACGATCTTACGCAGCTCTTCCATCAGGTTCGCTTTGTTCTGCAGGCGGCCCGCGGTATCAGCGATAACCACATCAACGCCTTTCGCTTTGGCTGATTCAATTGCATCATAGATAACGGAAGCACTATCTGCGCCAGTATGCTGCGCGACAACAGGGACATTGTTTCGCTCACCCCAAACTTGTAGCTGTTCAACCGCCGCGGCACGGAACGTATCACCCGCAGCAAGCATGACTTTTTTACCTTCAGCTTGGAACTGTTTCGCTAGCTTACCAATGGTTGTCGTTTTACCAACCCCGTTAACACCGACCATAAGAATCACGTAAGGGGTTTTAGAAGTGTCGACTTCCAGTGGCTTCTCAACATTGGATAGGATCTCTGCCATCTCTTCTTTGAGCAATCCGTATAGAGCTTCTCCATCTTTAAGCTCTTGACGGGACGCTTTCTCGGTCAGGTTATCGATGATCTTGAGCGTAGTATCCATACCCACATCAGCAATAAGTAGCTGCTCTTCTAGCTCTTCAAATAGGTCATCGTCGATTTGCTTGTCTTTAAACAAGCCGAAGAAACCTGCGCCAATATTGGCTTTAGTACGAGCCAAGCTGCGTTTTAAGCGAGCGAAGAAGCTTTCTGTCGGTTTTTCTTGTTCAACGACACGTGGCTCAGCTGGCTGCTCGACAACTTCAACAACCTCTTCTGCTTCTGCTTCTGCTTCTGCTTCTGCTTCTGCTTCTGCTTCTGCTTCTGCTTCTGCTTCTGCTTCTGCTTCTGCTTCTGCTTCTGCTTCTGCTTCTGCTTCTGCTTCTGCTAGTTCAGTTTTAGGTTGCTCAACTTGCTCGTCAACAACTGGTGTCTCTTCGACAGCATCTTCAATGGTATTTTGTTGTTCTTCAGCGGGTTGCTTGGTTTGCTCTTCATCGCCGAAACCAAGCCAAGAAAGTAATCCGCGCTTCTTTTTTTCCGTCATCTGGGGCTATCCTAGATCGTCTTATTTTAACTCAGACTCTTTTCCGCACGGATTATCCACGCACAGAAAAGAAAAATGACAACACAGTGAAAAGTTTTTAACTACCTATGGGATGGTATACACTTTGTCATCAACAAATTTGGGCTGTATGTTAGCGCTCACAGCAGAGCGACTGGCTATAGTATCACTTTATTAGCGGTCAAAAAATCTATGGTAAGACGTCGCCAGCAAAACACATCACAAAAAAAGCCTTCAACTGGCTTTGTTCGTATTATTAGCGGTTTATGGAGGGGACGTAAACTCCCTGTTCATGATGCTGAAGGATTAAGACCGACAACCGATCGCGTAAAAGAAACACTATTTAACTGGCTAGCACAGGACGTTCCTCGTGCTAAATGCTTAGATTTGTTTGCGGGGTCAGGTGGGCTTGGTTTTGAAGCCGCCTCTCGCCAAGCTGAAATGGTGACTTTAATTGAACTCAATGCCAATGCGTTCAATCAGATTAAAAAGAACATCGCGGCATTGAAAGCAACCAACCTTCAGGTCCACAACACCGATGCGCTAAGCTATCTAAAGCAACCTGGAACGCCGCATCATGTCGTGTTCATTGATCCCCCTTTTCGTAAAGGGTTACTTAACGAAACAATTTCCCTACTTGAGAAAAATGGCTGGTTAGCCGAAGATGCGATGATCTATGTTGAAACAGAAAAAGAGCTGAGCCTTGACGGAATCCCTGCCCACTGGCATCTGCATAGAGAAAAGCACGCAGGCCAGGTCAGCTTCAGACTGTTTGAAAGACAACAAAGCTAATAAGGAACCTTAAATGAAAGCACTTATTATGTTAGCCAAAGCCGCAATTGGTTTTGTTTGGTTTATTCTTATTCTTAATTTTTTCATGCCTTTCCCAGGTAAAGCAGCCATTGCACTCTACATCATGACGGCATTCCTATTTATCATGCACGGCATACAAATGGCTATTTTCATTGGTGCCTTTGGCGACAAGATTAAGATGACTCGATGGGAGAAGTGGTCAATTCTGATCTTCGGTATTTTCGCCCTACTCGATATCCGTCGTAAGTACATGACTTAAGAAAATAAAAAATGCCGCTGTTGAAAGCGGCATTTTTGTCTCTGTCAGTCCTTAGGCTAAATAACCCTTCACACCATCTAGGAACATCTGGGTGGAGATCATAATCAGTAGTAATCCCATCAAACGCTCTACCGCTTTTAGACCTCGCTCGCCCAATATACGGTGGAAAAAGTTATAGAACATTAAGATAAAGAAGGTCACGCCCCAAGCCAGAAGAACCGCCGCTGATAACTCGACTAGGTTATCTGGGTGTTGGCTAGAAAGTAGCAGCAGCGCAGCAATCACTGACGGACCGGCAATCATAGGAATCGCCATGGGAACGATAAACGGCTCTTCACCTGCTGCTAGGCCAGTAATACTACCGCCGCTTGGGAAAATCATCTTAATGGCGATGATAAACAGGATAATACCACCCGAGATACTTAACGTTTCTGGCTGGACATGTAAGAAATTGAGAATGCTCTTACCTGCGAACAAGAACAGCAACAAGATACCCAGCGCAAAGAATAGTTCACGAACCAGGACTTTACGTCTACGTTTAGGATCTAAGTGTTTCAGGATAGATAGGACAATAGGAAGATTGCCAAGCGGATCCATGATTAAGAACAACATGGTCGCAGCGGAAAGTATGTCCATAAAAAGCCTCCAAAAAACGAGATAAATCTAAGCGCATAAAAAGTCGGCGAAGTATAGCAATCTCGTTCAAGGATTTGGAGGCATCAATGCAATTTATCTTGCCAATAAAATGAGTATCGACACAAGCAAGGAGTTGGCTAACCTATAACCTAGTGGCTGCACACTCGCTCAGCATTAACACTCCAAATTCCATCCTCAACGATCACTTTTTCACGCTCAATGAAGAACTCAAGCAAGGTATCAAGGTTGAAGCCATTGCACTTACAAGTACGAAAACGCGCTTGCTCACCAAATGCTTCACTTACCGCCTGTTCGAGCTCTGGCTTAGACATCGGACGTTCTCTTAGCAAGTTTAGAACGTTATGGGCATGAATTTCAGTTGACATGAACCATCCTCAATAATGTGTTTGCATTGAGGATACCTTCAATTAGATAAGTTTCTTTGATTTTAGATAATCAGTGACGCAGTAATTAAAGAGTGCGCGAGTAGGTAGCTACCAGATATAAGATAACGGCCTTTAGCTATAGAGTGTCGGTAATCATGAATGGCTAACAAAGCGGCTGAGAACGTTAAGGTAATAGAACCAATAAACCCAGCAAGGCTAGCAAGACCACCATTAATTAACCACACTTCCCCTGCCGCCCAGTTTAGTTGCAGCAAGACAATGCCCATCATTACCACAGGAAAAATCAATCGGTCTATTTTAGGCAACAGTAAGAAAAAACTCACCACGCCTATACCGAGCAACATAGCTGGCAGCCACCAAACAATCTCGCCAGAAAGCTTGAACCAAAACGATGCGCTGTAGCAAAGCTGCGCAGCAATAAAACCAGCAAAGCAGAGCTTAAGGTGTTTTTTAAAGATGTAGAGCCCATCAGCAAACATTGAAATGATAAGACCGAGTGATACCCACCAAGCGGCCGCTCCTACAAGCCCTTGTTGGCTCCAGAGCATCACGAGTAGCATCAGTAGCGACATCGTTTTAAACATCGCTGCTTGTCTTATGTGATTACTTTCATTAGCGGAAATACTGATATACCCAGAAAGGGCAACAGATAGCCAGCTCCACATTCGAACACCTCAATAAAAATGAGCTGCTAGTGTAGGCAGAGAGTCATAGATGTCTACCGCCAAAAGGCAAAACTTGGATCTCGATAATACTAATACCTCTCTAGAGCTAGCCCTAAGATATTATAGCCAAGCACCAACTTGGACCAACCTGCTCATAATGATTTATTGTTTAGAACCTAGCTCATTCCTAGCTAACCAAACTGGCAAAATGCCCACAATTCTATGTACCACCACTCAACAAAAGAATATAAACCAATACAAACAATGATTTACAATCAAAAACGCGATGAGAAAAGTTTCACTTTGTATTTTAAGAGTTGAACTAAGAGCACTCAGGGCATTTTTCAGCACCTCTTTATTTAAAATGACGCCAGAATTAAGTCATAAAACTGTAAATTGACACTCATCCAAGCCTAGAAGACCCAAGCATTCAAAACCGACAAAATTAGCAGAGCAACAACTTTGAAACACAAGAAAATGAATTTAAAAACAATAACTTACAATCACAATCGAGTGACTAAAGTCTAGTTTTTACACAGAAATCCACTCATTAAAAATCAAAATAGTCACGACAAAAAGCCCCAATCAAAGTAAGAAAAGTTACTTTTTTAAGGCTTAGTCATTAAATTACTTGATCTAACCATCAAAAAGCTGCTATTCTTTAAAACATATCGTAAAACATCAAATTTAAGGAGCAGTGCTATGATTTCTTCTTCACAAAAACAAGGACTTGTAATGATCGCAGTAGTCGTTGGTCTAATGACACTGCCGATGATGTACTAAGAAAAATAGACAAAATAAAAAAGGGACGCAATTGCGTCCCTTTTTACTTTCTGGTGATTTAGCACTCATTTATCTACCAAAAGTTAGCCAATTGGTTAAACAAATGGCACTTGTGAAAAGTGCCATTTTTAAAGCTTAAGCTATAAATGCTTCGATAAAATATCCCAATGCGCATAATAAAAGAGTAATGCCGCCAAGGTTATTAGCGTCATCAAGGTAATTGCTGCTCTCCAAATAAATCGACTACTTCTTGGTGTGAGCTCTTTTTCACATTCATCGCACACAGTAAGAAAGTCTCTACGGCTATCGAGCTTAAAATCTTCTTCGTGCACCACTTTGTTACGAATGGTCGCGATATATCTCAGCTTATCAATCACATCATGAGGCAAGCGCTCTTCACAACTGGTAATAAGCTGATGCATTCCCTTACCGTCAGCATGATATTGCGTTCGGAGGAGCTTCTCGATTCTACGTGTTCGAGTGACCACTTTTTCAATATCAGACATAGTTTCCCTCCATCGCTATTAAGTTTAGGGGGTGTTTGATCTTTCTTCTATCTACTGTCCCACTTTTTGTGCAAGTTTCAAGTAAATTTGTGTAAAAGAATCAATAGCTAACCAGAAATGCGTCGTCACGCCACTTATTAGTGTGTGATATGCCTCGAAGATTCTAACGCTATTGATCACTTTGTTTTTATAGCAAGAGCCGTGCCCAACACATTGTATAGAATGTCGATAAACTATAAGGAGATGAGAGAAAGAGAGACCCCACCATGTCACTACCATTACTGTTTGCTTTTATCGTAATCTTCGCCTTGGCGAGTGGTTGGGCGTTCGTTCATTTCTATCGTAAACACATTCAAGGTGAAAACGCGCCTGAACAGACCGCAGAAGTTACCGTCCTCGACAAGCAGTCTATTGCGGTCGAAGATGCCGAGCCAGGTCAAGATGACCAAGAGTATTGGATTTATGTCCAGAAAGGTCGTATTGGGCCAAAGCGTGAGTTTCAGGTAGGCATCCACTATTTCCACGCTCTAAACCCAGGCGATCAAGGTACTTTAACCTACCAAGGAGACAAGTTTCTTCACTTCGCCATGAAGCGCTAAGGCAATAACCAGCGCGTACGAGAAGACCGAGAAAGCAACCAACTTAAGGCCAATGCCCCCGCACCGCTTAACACTATCCATAGCGGAATGACCCAAGCCGGATGGCCTTGATGCCAGCCAAGCTCTTTCATTGGCCAGAGAAAAATCGGATGCAGAATATAGATACCTAAGCTGTTTTTGCTGATAAATCCAATCACCTGATTAGACTTGTGTGAAAGCCCTTCGCCAAAGTAACGACAAAGCATAAAAATCATACTTGCCGCAAGAATAACATTGAGTGTCTTATACGAAAGCCATCGACCGACTGTGTACTCCTGCGCAGCGATACTGTCAGTGATCACCATATAGCCGGTAGTAAATAGTGCCGCAGCCCCAAGTAACGTGAATAGAGCAACATAAGACTTAGTGAGTGGCACTCGCTGATACAGCAAGTATCCAAGCGGGAGATAACCACTGTATAGCCATAGTTCATGACTCCAAGGCCCATCAACTCTTAGTAAAAACAGTAAGCTCGTCGCTAACCAAATAGTGACAAAGGCATATAGAGCGCTATCGCCATATTGCCTAACCACATATTGGAAAAACGGAATCACAAAATAGAGTGGGATGAAATAATAGAAGAACCCTAGGTGATAATAAGTCGCATGGGTAGCGCTATCAGCGAGTACCTGTTTAGCCTCTAAAGCATCAAAGCCGTTGATGCTCCAACCTGATAGATAAGCGTAGAACAATGACCAAACTAAGAATGGAACAAGGACTTTGCCCAAGCGCCTTTTGACATAATATTTGCCATCGAAGGGGCGTGTATCACTGAGCATCAAAGCGCCTGTAATAAGGATAAAGACTGGCACCGCCCAACGGCTGACGCTATTCACGCCGACAGCAGTGGCCCACTCTCCAAAAGGGATCTGCCCAAGTTCGTGGCGGTACGGAGCAAGAACGTGAATCGCAATCACCGCAACCGCAGCTACGCATCGCAGTAAGTCAAAAAACAGAACTCTTTCTCTCATGCCACTCCCCTTGTACTAATAACCTATTGAATATAGCAATAAAAAAGCTGACCTAAGTATTACCTTGGTCAGCTTTTAGTCATGAAACAGTGGGAAATTTCTACGCTGTTGCGATTTGTTTAATCTTAGGTAGCTTAATCGAAATGACGGTCGTCAAAGCAAGGAAAGCAAAAGAGACCCACAAGCACGCAGCTAAACCGGCCATCTGGAACACAAACCCTGAAAGGATAGTACCAATCAAACGCCCCATCGCATTAGCCATATAGTAGAAACCGACATCGAGTGACACACCATCGCCTTTTGCATAGCTGACGATCAGATAAGAGTGCAGTGAAGAATTGACGGCAAAAATAGCACCGAAAACCATCAAGCCTCCAACAATCACCAATTGTGGCTGCCAACCAACTTGTACAGCATAGGCGATACCCGCCGTGACGATAGCAAGCCCACCCGCCCACAACATAGCAGCATGGCCATCCGGCACTTTACCTTGAGCCTTACCCGTGATCTTAGGGGCGATACCTTGGACAAAACCGTAGGCAATCGTCCAAACAGCAAGGAAACCACCTACCCATGAGTGATCCCAACCAAATACACTGCCAAGGTAGATAGGCAGAGCAATCACAAACCACACATCACGAGCACCAAATAGGAACATTCGTGCAGCGGAAAGGATATTGATCGACTCCGATTTGGAGAATATCTGCTTAAACTTAGGTTTGCTTTTCGCTTTACCTAAATCAGCTTCTAAGCTCAACACGCTGCCGATAAACACTAACGTCAGCACCCCAGCCATAGTCAACACTGCATATTTGAATCCAATGGTGGAAAGCAGAAAACCACCGACAAAGAAGCCTGCACCTTTAAGAGCATTCTTAGAGCCCGTTAAGATCGCTATCCATTTGTACAACGCTCCCTGCTGCTCATCCGGAACTAAGGTTTTGATTGAGCTCTTGGCACTCATCTTGTTGAGATCTTTAGCGATACCAGACAAAGCTTGAGCTGCCATGACCCAAGGTATAGTCAGCCAAGCATGTGGCACTGCTAACATAGTCAACGCCACGATCTGCATTCCTAAACCGAGGTTCATGGTCTTATTGAGACCCAACCTTGCGCCAAGCCAGCCACCAATCAAATTGGTCACGACACCAAAAAATTCATAGAAAAGGAACAGTGAAGCGATCTCTAGCGAGCTATAACCTAAGTCATAGAAATACAGCACCACCAGCATACGCAGAGCACCGTCAGTAATAGTGAAGTTCCAGTAATTGAACGTCACCAGCATGTACTGACGGACACTTTTGCTGAGATTAGAGAACATAGGTGAAATCCTCGACTAGTTACAGCGGATAGAGCTTTTGGACACCTATGATCCAAAAGCTCTCGACCCAACTATTTGGCCGCTACTGCGGTGATGTACTCAACTTGGACTGGTTTAGTAAAGGCACCTGGGCGCAGCGCTTGAACTTCACGCACAATATCTTCCAATTTCCAGTGCTTCTCTAGCAATAGGTGAGCCGCAAAAAGCCCCGTACGACCTGAGCCGCCCATACAGTGCATGGCTACTTTACCGCCGTTATCAAGGATTTTGTGTAGCTCCGGGCTAGCGGCTTGCCACTTAGCGGCAAACTCAGCACCTGGAGCGCAATCATCTTCAATCTCAATTTGGAACCACTGCATACCAAGTTGCTGCGCTTTAGCCCCAAGCTCAGAGACATCTTTACTTGCAAGCTCTGCATCGTCTAAAGCGGTTACAATCGCTTCTACGCCTTGCTCTTTTAACTGCGCAAGAGAAGCCTCTAGTTCAACGCCTTTAGTGCCAGGACAAGGAGTAAGTACTAACGCACCATTTTCAACATCGAGTTGCCAGGTTGGATGTGTCATCGTCATCAATCTCTTAAAAATTTTTAAAACCAATCTTCAAAATAACTGGAGTTGCCGCTTCAGTATGAGGAGTATTATGCCAAGCCAACGGTACGGACTAACTCAGCCGTACGGGTTGCATAACCCATCTCGTTGTCGTACCAAGCGTAGATTTTCACCATACGCTTACCCACCAACATGGTTGATAACGCGTCTACAATCGTAGAGCGTTGATCACCTTTGTAGTCAATCGACACCAGTGGACGCTCTTCAAAACCCAGAATGCCCTTCAGTTCACCTTGTGATGCTTCTTTAAGTAACGCGTTCACCTCTTCTGCGGTGGTATCTTGCTTCACTTCAAAGATGATGTCGGTAAGAGAAGCGTTCGCCAGAGGTACACGTACAGCATGGCCGTTAATACGATTTTCGAGTTCTGGGAAAATCTCAACAATCGCTTTCGCACTGCCCGTCGTGGTTGGAATTAAGCTCATACCGCAAGCACGCGCACGACGCGGATCTTTATGCGGCGCATCAAGAATGGTTTGTGTGTTAGTTAAATCATGAATGGTAGTGAACGAAGCGTTCTCAATACCTAGCTTCTCATTGATGACTTTAACCACCGGAGCGATACAGTTAGTGGTACAAGAGGCAGCAGTAACAATCTGGTGTACCGCTGGGTCGAATATCTCGTCATTTACGCCAACGACAATATTCGCAATGCCTTGTTCTTTGACGGGTGCCGATACGACAACACGCTTAACACCTTGAGCTAGGTACTTGTTTAGGAATGAAGTTTTACGATGCACACCTGTCGCTTCAATCACTACGTCACAGCCAGACCAGTCAATCGCATCGATATCTTTCTCTTGCGTAGTATTGATAACCTGACCATTGATTAAGATTTGGTTGCCTTCGGCTTTCACTTCATGGTGCCAGCGACCTTGGACTGAGTCGAACTCTAACAGGTGCGCGAGCGTCGCAGCATCACCCGCTACGTCATTAATCTGGACAAACTCTAGCTCTTGCCAATCAAAAGCCGCGCGAAGCGCTAAACGTCCGATGCGACCGAAACCGTTAATACCTACTTTAATTGCCATAACTCTATCTCTTTTGTTACTTAATTACTGACAGCAAACAGGTCGAGCCTGAATTGCATGAAGTCGTTCAATATCTTGTTGGTACTCTGTTTTAAGGCAGTTAGAAGCAACAAGATCATCAATCAATTTTTTCATCCATCCCGGTAAATCAGCAGCTAAACGGTAGAACACCCATTGCCCCTGACGGACATCAACCAAAATGCCATTTGAGCGTAGCTGAGCCAGATGACGAGAAATTTTCGGTTGGCTCTCTTGTAGCGCTTCGGTCAATTCACCTACACACAAACACTCTTCGCGCATAATCAACATCAAGCAACGAACTCGGGTTTCATCAGACAACAACTTAAAGAACTGGTGAGGTAACATAAAACATACTCATATATGGATATGCGTATATATTTATTTAAAAATGAGCTGAAATCAAGCCTGACATATGCATTGTCATAAAAGCTTAATAAAGGAACTAAACGATGGTGTTGAGATCTTGGCTCCAGCGCTGAGCCTGAGAGATACGCGGCATAACTTCATTGAGTGATAGATTCAACTGATCACACGCGGCTTCCATCCCCTGCCAGTCTGCGCTTTCGTAGCACTCTTCCAATCTGAGAAGGTCGCCAAAAGGACCTTGCCTCTCTAACAAAGCGACCTTGATTGCCGCCGCTAAAGGGAGTTGCTCCACTAAGTCTTTAAGGGACATATCCAACATAGAATCCAGCAGAGACAGCAATCCAATCAGGAAGGCTTGTTCGCGGAATTGGTTGAAAGGATTGTCATTGGCCATCAGCAAGAAAAACTGGGCTCGCTGCAGACATAAAGTATAGATTTCTTTCGGCTTGTTGGCGGAAACGAACGAGGCCACCGCTAAAGAGACGAAGATTTTAAGCTTATCTTGACCAAGGTATACCAAGGCCTGACGGAAAGAAGAGATAGGCACTTCAATGCGATTCGACATGGTATTAACGAAACGCAGTAGCTTGTACGACAGCGCAACATCACGAGCGACAATTCGCTCAACCTTTTCAAAATCCACTTCCGGCTGACACACCTCTTTAAACAACTCCATCGCGATGGCGTGTTGAGGGCTGACGTAGCGTTGACGGACGATTTGTGGCTTGCTAAAAAAATAGCCCTGAAAAAAACTAAACCCCGCTGAGCGCGTGGCAATAAACTCTTCCTCAGTTTCGACTCGCTCTGCGAGAAACTTACGCTTTACTCCCTTGGCTAAACGTTCCTTAACCAAAGCACAAGACTCTTCCAGCCCCGTCGCCATAATATCGATTTTGACTATTTGCACATAGGGCAGAAATCGTTCCCACTCTGGCTTATAAACAAAATCATCCAATGCAATTAAGTAGCCATTAGCGTGGATCTGCTTGATTGCTGCAAACAACTCGTCATTTGGTGTGCAGGTTTCCAACACTTCAACGACGATTTGTTCTTTAGGCAAAGAGAGAGGTAACAGGCGCACTAAGCTAGAGTGAGGAAAGTTGATAAAACAGCGTGAGGTCGCCAAGGCTGGATTGGTGCCTATGGAAAGAAAGTTCTCAACAATCAGGCGGTATGTCGCCCGATTGGATTCAACATGTGCAGGGTATGCGTTGTTCTCACCGTCGCGAAAAAGCAACTCATACCCTAAGGTTTGCCGCTTGGCATTAAGTATAGGTTGGCGAGCCACATAGGTGTCTCTCATCCGTTTTTGCATGATGGTGAATTACGCCTTCGCTGCTGCCAATAGAGCACCACAACCCATAAACATAGAGCCAAAAACTTTGTTGATACGCGACATAATCTTATCTGAACGAATAAAACGTCCCATCTGCGCTGCGAGACTGGTGTAACCCAACATAACAAACGCATCAATGATCACGGTAGTCACTCCAAGCACGAGAAGCTGAGTTAACTGATCTTTTGCTGGGTCCAGAAACTGAGGGAACAGCGCGACCAAAAACACAATCGATTTAGGGTTGGTCAGATTAATCAGTACCGCTTTACGCATCAAACTCATGCTCGATAGGTGCTGAGTCGCTTCCGTGGCTGCTAAGCTAGAGTGATCGCGCCACTTCTGAATACCAAGCCATACTAAGTAAACGGCACCCACCCACTTAATCACACTAAAGGCGAATGCAGACTGAGCAACCAGAGCGCCAATACCCGCGCCAACGAGCATAATATGGATAGTCAGACCTATCTGTAGACCGGCAATCGCTGCCAACGAACGTCGCGTACCATAACTCAAGCCATTACTGATTGAGTTCACCGTACCAGACCCCGGAGCTAAGCTAAAAACAATCGCTGTGACTACATAAGCAAGCCAAACATGCATATCCATCGTATTTCCCCTCGACTAAATGCAGCTAGAGACACATAATCTAAATCTGTCGCAAAAATGAAATCGTAATCAGGCGCTTAACAACCATGAATGATTCAAGCTTCAACATTACTCCTTCTTATACTCAAGAGTCCAATTTTGAGCAAGCAATCAATAGTAATATTGCTAAATTATGGGAGTCTAGAGAGGAAGGCTATATAAAATCGTTCGACAAAACCGCTCTGTACTGGATTAAACTCAGCGCACCAGAACACACCAAAGCGATCGTGGTGGTCAACGGACGCATTGAGTGCTGCGCAAAGTATCAAGAGCTGTTTTACGACCTATTCCGTCAAGGTTACGATATTTATTCTTACGATCATCGCGGCCAAGGTTTGTCTGACCGCCTGATTGAAGACAAGCAGATGGGCTATGTGGAAGAGTTTGATGACTACGTCAAAGACTTAGACAAGGTGCTGCACCATTTCAATTTGGACCAATACCAAAAGCGTTATCTGTTGGGTCACTCCATGGGCGGCAATATTGCCACGCGCTACCTTCAAAGTTATGACTACCCATTTGATGCGGTTTCGCTCAGTGCGCCTATGTATGGCGTCGATCTCCCTTGGCACCTAAAACCGATTGCGACAATTTTAGGCCAGTTGTTAACGGCTATTTATCCCAAACCGACATTTGCTCCCGGCCAAGTGGCTTATTTTCCTAAACCGTTTGAAGGTAACTTTCTCAGCCAAAGTGATGTTCGCTATCATTGGTTCCGTGATCTCTATGAGCAACAACCTGAGCTCAAAATTGGCGGCGCAAGTACGCGTTGGGTATGGCAAGGGCTGATGGCCTGTAAGCAATGTTATCTAATGACTCGCCATTTAAAAGTCCCTTTATTGGTCATGCAGGCAGGCGAAGATCAAATCGTGTCTAATCAAGCGCAAATCCAATTTATCAAGAAACTTGCTCGGACCAACACTCAGTGTGCCTTTAAAATAGTACATGGCGCGAAACATGAACTGTTGTTTGAAAAAGATGAGTATCGCAACCAAGCCCTAGATACCGCCCTGACCTTTTTCGAGCAGTACTAAAATAGGAAATACTAGAGGGTGATCTTTACCCTCTTTTTCCCCTTTATGTTCAAGTAAACTGAGCCCTCTACCTTATTAGGTAATTCATGTTGTACATATGAGGGTGATATGACCGAAGCACGCAAAGATACTCCTTTTCACATTGTAGCCTCCGATCTCGATGGCACTTTACTCGCACCAAACCACCAGCTGAGCGAGTTTTCAAAACAAACCCTGAAAGCGCTGCATGAAAAAGGCTTCACCTTTGTCTTTGCGACGGGTCGTCACCATGTCGATGTTGCGGGTATCCGTGAGATCGCCGGTATTCCTGCTTACATGATTACCTCTAATGGTGCGCGTGTTCATGACCAAAATGATCAACTGATGTACAGCAAGAATGTCCCTGAAGAATTAGTCCAACCAGTGATCGATGTGATCAGCGAAGATCCAGGCATTTTTATCCACATGTATCAAAACGAAGATTGGTTACTCGATCGAGAAGATGAAATGCTCGCTAAATTCCACAGTGAATCTGGCTTTAGCTATAAACGCTTTAACGCAGCGTCAGCGCCAAATGATGGCATTGCGAAAATCTTCTTCACTCACCCAGATCAAGACCACGACCATCTTGTGACGTTCGAAAACAAACTACGTGAAAAGTTTGGTGCTCACCTCAACATTGCTTTCTCAACACCTTGGTGCCTTGAAGTCATGGCTGCTGAAGTGTCAAAAGGCCACGCGCTTGAAGCCGTCGCAAAATCTTTAGATCTGAACCTAGAGAACTGTATCGCCTTTGGTGACGGGATGAATGATGCAGAGATGCTAGAAATGGCAGGAAAAGGTTTGGTGATGGGCACCTCGCACCATAAAGTGAAAGAGGCGCTACCAAACAATGAAGTGATTGGCAGCAATGAAGATGATGCTGTGGCTCACTACCTGCACGATAATCTTTTTTAATTAGCGGCTGTCGCTATCAATTCAATACAGGCTGCATTGTGCAGCCTGTTTTGTTATCGCAGTTATCTTTGGCTAGGTAGCTTCTCTTTACCTAAAATAGCAGCCCATTCTTGCTCAGTGACTGGCATGATGGACAGCCTATTACCTCTTTTCACCAACGGCATATTTTCTAGTTCTGGCATCGCTTTCATCACGGATAATGGGATCAAACGATCTGTCTTACGCACAAATTCGATATCAACCATAAACCAGCGCGGGTTATCCGGCGTTGATTTCGGGTCGTAATAGTCACTTTCAGGATCAAATGAGAAATGGTCGGGGTATGACTCCTTGACCACTTTCGCAATCCCTGCCACTCCTACCTTCTTACAAGATGAGTGATAGATCAGCACCAAGTCACCGAGTTTGACCTGATCACGCATCATGTTACGTGCCTGATAATTACGTACTCCTTCCCAGCATGAGGTATTTTGTGTTCGGAGTGTGTCAATAGAAAAGGTGTCTGGTTCAGTTTTGAATAGCCAATATGCCATAATAGGCTCCGCCAGTTTCTTAATAGGGAAGATATAGCATGAAGGCGCTCCGAAACCCAGCGGCTGTGATCATTTTACTCGCATTGCAAGCCTGTTCGACGTCAACGACCATCAAAGACAGCGAATCTAAATCCGTCGTGCAAGCGAGCTTAGACAAGCCTGATACCATAAAGCCTCAAACTTTTGTTATGCGTGGTGAAGTCGTGCTTGGCCATGAAGTGCGCTCTATTACCCCCTGTGGTAGTAATCAACAGTATTGGCTCGATATCTCTGACGATCGCTTCCATCAAGCGCTAAAGTTAGTTCGCTCTCCTTATGCTCCTCTTTATGGTGAAGTTATCGGCCACCTTGAAACTGGCCAAGCAGATGGTTTTGTTGCTGACTACAGTGCACGCTTCGTTGTCGACTCGATTAACCTGCTTAGTGCAGAGAACCCAAAGCGTTGCGATCAAGCGCTTAAACCGACTAGAGCTTTTGGCAATGAACCCTTCTGGTCGATTGATTTCGCCCGCAACGCGCCGACCTTTCAGAAAATCGGTGAAGATAAACGCCAGTTAGCGCTCTCAGGTAGCCGTATTGAATCTGATCGACGTCGTTATCAATTCGAAGGCGGGTCACTAGAGCTCAACCAACATAGCTGTGTTGATGGGATGAGCGATTCACTTTATGGCTGGAGTGCAACACTTGAGCTTGAAGGCAACAACTACCAAGGGTGTGCCACCCTATCTAATCAAGATGCCACTCAGGATTGGACTGGTCTCTATCAAGCGGCCTCAACCAAATCGAGCAACTTTAGCGTCGCATTAAAAATCTTTCCGGATCACTCAGCGACAACCACCTACAGCTACACAACAGGAGAAGCGGATTCCGTTGAGAGTGGCTACTGGCAGCAGCTTAACAAAGACCAGATTCAAGTAGTGATGACTCGTCATCAACAGCAAGCATTATTGTCAGAGCGAATCTTCACTCGTGATGGCTACCAACTCAGTGCTAGCCAAGAGAAGGTAGGCAGTCTTATCTATCCGATTGCCGATGGTGGATTGACTTTGTTTAAAGCTCAGCAAGAGACGCAAAGCACCACTTCGAAAGCGAATTCAAATCCGCAAGCCATCCCTTCTAGCGCCGAGTTCAACCCTAAGGTCGACAATGCCATACGTGAGTATTTTAAATCGGATAACATCGACCCCGCTGATACCAAGTACCGTTGGTTGGAGTACGATTTAAATGGTGATGGCAATAAAGAACTCTTGGTTCAACTGAACTGGTGTGGTTCTGGTGGCTGTACCTTGCTGATGTTTGAGAATCAGCAACAGCAATGGCAGTTTAACTCTCGCATTACTCTAGTAAGAACGCCGATTAACTTAGGTCTAGAGCAAACCAATGGGTGGCAAGATTTAATCCTATTTGTTAGCGGTGGGGGCGCGACACCGAACCAACACGTCTTAAAGTATCAAGGGGACAGCTATCCGCTTAACCCAAGCTCTGCGCCAGTCGCTAACTACGATCAGATTAGCCCTGTCCAGTTGTTTTCTGACGGTCAAACACCTCACCAGCAAGGCGTAGTAATGTGAGCCAAGCTAAATCAACTGAGGGCAATTGCTGCCCTCAGTGCAAGTTGCAGCATCAGTGCGTATGCCACTACCTACCAAGCATCAAGACTCGCTTCCACCTTGCACTGTTAACTCATGAAAATGAAATTAACCGCGAGACCAATACTGGCCAGTGGTTAGTGAAAAGCCTGTCCGCGACCAGCGTGCATATTTGGCAACGCACTCAGCCTTGTGACAAGTTAATGACCTTAATACAAAGTGAGGACTATCAAGCCTACTTGCTGTTTCCTGATGACGGAAGTATTCCAGTGTCGCAGGCAATAGGTGAGACAGCTGCGAGCGAGAAACGACCTTTGTTTATCATCCTTGACGGGACATGGCAGGAAGCGAAAAAGATGCTGCGTAAGAGCCCGTGGCTCAGGCAGCTACCTTTAGTGCATATTAACCCGACTCAAGCGTCACGTTATCAATTACGTCGCAACCAAGAGCAAGGTCATTTATGTACGTTAGAAGTTGGCTGCGAAGTGCTAAAGCAAGCTGAGCAAGTACAACAAGCAGAGCAACTCTTGCAGTTTTTTGACCGCTATATGCTGGCTTTCAAGGCCGACAAAAGCGGTCACGTTTTTAAAGACTAAAACAAGCGACTAGGCTCTGCGAGGTAAAATCCTTGCAGATAGTCGACACCGATACTTTCCGCGATGTTGCACACCTCTTGATTGTGAACAAACTCGGCGACAGTTTTTGCATTAAGCACTTGGCATAACTTGACCAACTGACCGGTAATCTGACGCTGTTTCTGATCCTTATCGATAGTCTTAATTAAGCTCCCATCAAGCTTGATTACATCCGGTTCTAAGCGAATAATTTCATCAATATTGGAGTAACCAGAGCCAAAATCATCCACCAGCAAACGAACGCCAAGCTGCTTAAAGTGACCACAAATCTCAGCCATACGGCCAAAATCCTTAATCCGTTCAGACTCCAACACCTCAATGCCTAAGCGATATGGGTCATTCATCTTCGCAACCGACTGCTCAAGGAGGTAAAGTGTCTTGTCACTGAGCATATCCTGTGGAGATAAATTGACTGAGAATGACGCTTTCTTGTCTGCCATATGCGCTATGGTTGATGTCAGCATATGACGACTTAAACGAGTATAGAGATGCGTGCCCTCTACGATGGGTAAGAAACGCCCTGGTGCAATAATCTCCCCATCATCTTCAATACGAACTAAGCACTCTTGGGAAACCTGCTCGCGGGTATGTGCGGCAAAAATCGGTTGGCTATAGGTAATAATCCGCTTATTAAGGATGGCGCGGCTGACTACCCCCATCAAATCGAGCTTGTCCCTTTGCTCTAACTCACTGATAGAATAATCTTTGGCGTTAATAAAGTGGGTATTACGCGCTTTACCAATCCGACGTGCATCGATCGACTTCAGTAAAAGTTCATCACCAGAGATCGTGGGGAAATCGCGCTTACTGGCGATGCCACCAGAAATAGACACCGACAGATAATCGACCTCAGGTAATCCATAAGGCTCAAAGTTAATATGTTCTACCTTATCAGCAAACTGAGATAGCTCTTGTTGGAGCTCATTGGTGGCGATATCCGATGAAAACACCAAAGCCCACTCTGCTGTGCCAATATAGTAGAGCTGCTGAACAAATGGGGCCCAATGCAGATCGGAGAGGTTATCCGTAAAGTAATCACTTAAGTCGCGGATAAGCTCATCCGCAACTTGATAACCATACTTTTCATTAATCTGATGAAAATTAGACAGTTTCAATGTCGCCACATGCTCATCCGTATTGACGACTTTAAGCCTTTCTTGCAAAGCAACGCGATTTTTTAGCCCGGTATGCTTATCCAGACGGTAACTATTGATCAGCTTCTCAGTTTGCTCAGCAAGTTTTAGCTCCATACTCTTCTGCGTTTGATTCAGGTTATCAATCGTATAGCTAATTAGATGAAACAAAGGAGAGACCGGAAACTCGGCTTTTTCGTTAAAAGTCAGCGCCGGACGAGCAGAGTCCTCACTGTAAGCAACATAAGTCATGCTGTGATGAAGCGATTGCTGAGAGTCACCTCGGTAAAACTCGCCCAAACAGAAAGAGCCACAACAACTTTCAAATTCATCGAACAGTTGGATTTCACTGACACCTTCAATAAATTCCAAACGCGACTCGCAGTTATAGATGAATATAGACTCTGGGTTATGCTGGGCTAAACCAATCACATCATGCCTAACTTGCTCTAAGGTCAACGACGGGTGGTTATAGCAAATACGCACTTCATCACCAATAGTCACCGCATTATCGACTTCAATACTGCCATCGGGATAGAGCTCTCTAGGGCAGCTGACCACGCCAGAGCTACTTTTAAGAGGGAAACTCAGCATCTGCTCTAAAGCCAGAGTCCGTCCCTCTGATAAACGAGTCTGATAAATGGCATAAGCTGGCTCATAATCTAACGAACGCAATTGAGTGCCATCTGCATCAGTGACCCGAAGCGGTCCACCTATCGGCGTCCACTCAGAGAAAGCGCTACGCCAAACCTGTAACTTGTCCCCATGCAGCGCAGCTGACACCGTCATTTTCTGAAATGTTTGGTTGCCACATAACACCCACTCATCTCTGTCATCAACATTGGCTGCAACGCCACCACTGATCGGTACATCAGTGAGAGAACCTAACGCTTGGTAGAGATTAAAATCGAGCGAGCTGACATGCTGTGAGAAGCTAATAATTGACTTAGTTTGGTGGTTTAGTGCTAAGCCATTAACGATCTCTTTCGCTTCAGAGAGCGGATTATTGGTAATCGGGACACAAGTAGAAGTAATGGAAGAGTGTTCAAAGCAGGAAATGGCGACCAAGCTACCTCGATGGACAATCTGACCATCAAAAATAGTATGGCGAGTACTATGACCTATGATGTGGCATCCAGGAATATGCTCTAGAATTTGGTCCGCATAATCACATGCGACCTGTTCCGGATCCGTAGACAGAAGCTGAACAAGAAACGAAGAGTATTTCTCCGTCGGTATATCCCTTAGATGCGCTTGTAATTGCTGATTGTTGTTAACCAGCGCTGAATATGTGCGCATTCAAAAGCCTAAGACGTTGTTTAATTAGATTTATGTTTTGCTATACCGTAATCCAACTAAACCAATATGAAAAGTGTTGTTTTGGTCAGATGTTATTTACATCTCACTCAATAGCAATAAGTCATGTAAACGATTCACTTCAACATCTGGTAGCATGCGAGCTTTATTGACGCGGTAAATGTTCACCCCTTGATCATTATACCAACAGGCTTGAAAGCCACTTTTCTTCGCCCCTACCACATCAGAAATTAAGTGATCTCCGACATGCAAAATATTCTCTTTAGGCACAGATAAGAAAGATTGAGCTTTATTGAACAACTGGGAGTGAGGTTTTGCGTAGCCATCCGGCCCAGCCTTCAATACTAAAGAAAAGTAATCAGATAAGCCGATCTTCTCAACATCAACATTACCATTGGTTATCGCAACTAATGGTAAGCGCTTAGCGAGTTCTGCCATTACCTCATGTGACTCCTGCGGGACAGTAAAGTCACTACGCAGGCGAAGCACCTCATCAATAGCCTCGTTCGCCGCCTGCTCTGCCTGCTGCGGCTGATAGCCAAGAATATATAAACCCTTTTCAATCTGCTTAAAGCGCCACAGCGTGACGTCATTGAGCAGCCAAGGATCGTCCTCCGCCAATGAGCGCTTTAAGTCATACCACCAGCGCAACGTCTTCGTTGCAGAGATTGGGTGATACTTATGCAGCCAAGCCACCATTTTTGCCTCTACTTGACGAATGACCGGGCGATTATCATAAAGGGTATCGTCAAGGTCGAAAGTCATCGCTTGGATCGGTTTCAAATGGCGGAAAAACTGCATTACTCGCTATCCTTCTTCTTCGCTCTTGGATGGGCCTGGTCGTACACTTCGGCAAGATGCTGAAAATCTAGGTGAGTATAGATTTGCGTGGTCGAGATATTCTCATGCCCGAGCAATTCCTGCACCGCACGCAGATTGTTACTCGATTCCAGCATGTGCGTGGCGAAAGAGTGGCGCAATTTATGCGGGCTGATATGACTGGCGACCGACTGTTTTTGTCCCCACTCAGCCATTCGTTTCTGCACATTGCGATGCGAGATTCTTACGCCTAGTTTAGAGACAAATAAACCATTCTCATCGCTATTGGCTACGCTAGCTCTGAGCTTCAACCATTTGGCAACCCACTCTGCCGCCATACCGGAAAAAGGCACTTTTCGCTCTTTGTCACCTTTACCGACAACCCTAAGTTCGCCAGCGGAGAAGTTGACATCTTTAACATTGATACTGACCAATTCAGCCAAGCGTAAACCCGCCCCATACATCAGTTCCATCATGGCTCTATCGCGTACCGCCAATGGATCGTCTTCGTTCACTTCAAGTAGTTGACCCACTTCATCCACATCTAGGTTTTTAGGCAGTGGGCGTTTCTTACGTGGCGCAGAAACACCTTTAGCAGGATTTGCCGTCATTTCTCCACGCAAGATCAGAAAATCAAAGAAGCTACGCAGCGAAGATAAGCGAGTCGCCAAGCTGCTGGCTTTCATACCTTCTCGCATACCTTTACTGGCTAACTGACGCACCCAACCCGCATCAACCTGTTGCCACTCTTTAAGCCCCAAATGAGCCAGATGCTGCGCCATGGTTTCAAGTTGTTGTTTGTAGTTACGTTGAGTATGTAAGCTCAGCCCCTTTTCACTACGCAAATATTCGTAGAAACGTTCAAGGGGCCGTTGGAGACCATTAGGCAGAGGTGCTAGTGATTCGCTCATGGTCTTCGCTTTGCCAAGGTAGGCTGTCGACTAGGTGGGAAAGAACTAAGGCTAGATGGCGCAAGAATAAAGTATCCATATGCGGTTGGAAGTGTCCGCCATCGCTGCTCGAAAAGACCAGAACACCTTGCAGGGATTTCTTCTGTAGTGGTAACACCACGTAGGAGCCCATTTCCGGAGCACGTTGATTGTCACCAAACAACAATTCGCGATCCACTTTACGCATACGGCCTAGGTAAGCGCCCTTGCCATTGAGATGATTAGTCGCAAAGCGTTGGTAATTTTCTTTGCTTAATGAATAGTAACTTGATTCGTTATCCAACAGACGAACATAAGCAATGAGATCGAGTGATTTAGCCATTTCTTCAATCGCTTTTACCACCGAAAGCAATGAATCGCACTTAAGGATTTGCTCCTGCAGCTGCATAAACTCATGGAACGTACGATCATTACTCTTTGCCAATGACATTAAAGCGGTGATCTCTTCTTCCAACTCTTCAATACGCTGACGTTGGCGGTTCATTTGTACATGCACTAATGAAACAGCACCTTGCTCTTGATGAGGTAACGCCAGTCTATCGACTAAATCTCGACGATGATGAAAAAAGTCCGGATTGTCACGTAAGTATTCGGCAACCACTTCTGCCGTAAGCGCATCCGCTTCAATTTGAGACACGTCTGTTCCTTATTGTTTCTTATTATCTACCCAAAATAGTTGGGGCTATTAGCAGCTTAGTTGACCGTCAAACACATGGGTAGCAGGCCCTGTCATATAGAGAGGTTTTCCCTCGCCCTGCCACGCTATTTTAAGCGAGCCACCCGGCAAGTTAACCGTGACTTTCTCATCCAGTAATCCCTGAACAACGCCAACGGCAACCGCACCACATGCACCACTGCCACAAGCCTGAGTTTCTCCTGCGCCGCGCTCGTACACTCGTAAGTTCACTTCATTGCGACTGACGATCTGCATAAAGCCAGCGTTAACGCGTTCAGGGAAACGTTCATGAGATTCCAATAGCGGTCCCAATGTATCGACATCCGCCGACGCGACATCATCAACCACAGTCACTACATGAGGGTTCCCCATGCTGACCGCGCCGCAGAAAAGCGTCTTATCTTCTGCACGAAGGATGTAGGTCTTCTCCGTTTGCTTAGCTTTAAATGGAATCTTACTCGGTTCGAATTCAGGCACACCCATATTAACCGTGACCTGATCATCTTCCTCGATGTTAAGAACCATTTTGCCTTTCTTAGTGCTGACACTGATGCTGTACTTATTAGTCAGCCCTTTCATGCGCACAAAACGAGCAAAACAGCGCGCGCCATTTCCACATTGTTCTACTTCACTGCCATCAGCATTAAAAATCCGATAGTGGAAGTCTGTTTCTGGATCATATGGCGCTTCAACCACGAGTAGTTGGTCAAAACCCACCCCAGTATGACGATCCGCTAAGCGGCGGATCAGATCAGGGGAAAAGAAAATATTCTGGGTAATGCAATCAACGACCATGAAGTCATTACCCAGACCGTGCATTTTAGAAAAATGGAAATGCATAAGACTCCAATTACTCCGGAAGTACGTTTTCAAGCGCCCACAGGCTAGATAGTTCTTCACGCTGGCGAACTAGGTGTGCTTGCTTACCATCAACCATCACTTCTGCCGCTCGGCAGCGCGTGTTGTAGTTCGATGACATCACAAAACCATAGGCTCCAGCAGAGCGCACTGCCAAGAGATCGTTCTCTTGCAGCACTAATGCGCGGTCTTTACCTAGGAAGTCGCCCGTCTCACAGATAGGTCCTACTAGGTCATAAGTCACGGCTTCGCCTTCACGCGGCACAACTGGCACAATATCTTGCCAAGCTTGGTACAAAGCAGGACGCATCAAGTCATTCATCGCAGCATCAATGATGGCGAAGTTTTTATGCTCGGTATGCTTAAGGAATTCAACCTTAGTCAGCAGCAGCCCGGCATTTGCGGCGATGGCTCGACCTGGCTCAAAAATCAGTTCAAGGTCTTGATGGTTATCCAAACGGCCAAGCAGTGCTTTAGCATAATCTGAAGGCTCTGGAGGCAGTTCATCTCGATAGACAACGCCTAAGCCACCACCCACATCAAGGTGCTTAATAGTAATGCCTTGTGCTTTAAGATCGTCAATTAGTGCAAGCAGTCGATCGGTCGCATCAATGAATGGCTCAATATCGGTCAACTGAGAACCAATATGGCAATCAATACCTTGAACATTGAGGTTTTCTAGACTTTGCGCAAACTTGTAAACCGCAGGCGCACGGTCAAACGCGATACCAAATTTGTTATCACGTAAACCTGTCGAAATATAAGGGTGAGTATTCGCATCAACGTCTGGGTTAATACGCAGTGAAATTGGCGCTTTCACACCAAGCTCGCCAGCTACTTTGTTCAGGCGCTCTAACTCTGGCTCAGACTCAACATTGAAGCACTTAATGCCTAGCTCTAGCGCGCGCTTCATTTCAGCTGCGGTTTTACCGACACCTGAGAACACCACTTTGCCTGGCTCACCACCAGCAGCAATCACACGCTCTAACTCGCCACCTGAGACGATATCAAAGCCAGAACCCAAACGTGCTAAAGCGTTTAATACACCAATGTTAGAGTTCGCTTTGACTGCGTAACAGACAAGATGCGGGTGTTCGCCGACTGACTTATCAAAAGCATGCCAATGACGCTCTAGAGTCGCGCGTGAGTATACGTAAAGTGGCGTACCAAACTGCTGCGCCAGTTCAGTTAATGAGACGTCTTCGGCCCATAGCTGGCCATCATCCTGATAGTTGAAGTAATCCAAAGTACTTTCCCTTATATTCTGATTATCGTTTTATTGTGAAGGTTGCTCTTTTTGTGGAGCGTCTTCAGGCATGTATAGAGGTCCAGTTTGACCACAGCCAGCTAAGCCAAGGACTGAAAAGATAAATAGCGCTAAGATTGATTTTTTCATGGGTTCTATCGTGATTATTCTGTCAATGCCCCCTATAATCGCACCACACTCAAGAAAAGCAATAGGATAGATTAGATGAACGATACTGAATTTCATCAGTTAGTAGATGTTCAAATGCAAATCATCGAGGAAATGATTGATGATTCAGGTGCGGACATCGACTACGAGACTTCTGGAAACGTAATGACACTGGAGTTTGAAGACCGTAGTCAAATCATTATCAACCGCCAAGAGCCAATGAAAGAGATCTGGCTAGCCTCTAAATCTGGTGGTTTCCACTTTGCGCTCGTTGAAGAGCAGTGGACTTGCTCGAAAACAGGTCTTGAGTTGATTGCCATGGTTAAGCAAGAGTGTGAAAAGCACTGCGATGAAGACATTGAGTGGGAATAGCCACCCACTAAGAACAATAAAAAAGAGCATCTGTGGATGCTCTTTTTTTGTATCTAGGCGTTAACGATTTTGCTCGGTCTTGAGTAACTTGCTCCATCATTACGATACGGAACAATGTAAGACTCATCATCTTCAGGGTGAACAATCTGATAATACTGCGGTAAGTTGAAGTTAATCAGCTTAGAAGACAATGGATTCTCATCTTGTACCGAGGTGTAGAAACTATTCACACTCGCGATCATCTCGTCTTTCTCACCTTTGAACTGATGGTAGACTTCAACGCGATTCGCTTCATCCAGTACATAGATATTAAAGCCTTGCTCACTGTCTTCGAAGAAGAACTGGATCAGGCCCTCACTGGCAAACCCATCAACAATTTCTGGTAACTGGTAATCTTGCTCTTTATCAAGCATTAGCAGCGGTGAACCCTTCAACTTATTGGTTGAGATACTGCGATAGAAGTCGACTGAGTTTTCCAGCATTTGTACCGAAACACCGCGACGCTCAAAGAACAAACCATATGTTTGCTGACCAATACGCAAAGCTTTAAAGCGGCGGCGCTTTTCTTGCTCAACAGGTTTTAAGCGTAAATCAATACACTCAGCAAGAAGCTGATACACCATATTACGCATCACACCACGCAGGTTTTTGCTGTAACAGAACACATCAACTGACTCTGGCGGAATCGCATCTTGGTGCATTTTACCTAGCACCGTTTTCAAGGCATCCAGCATTGCGGTTTCGCCTTTAAAATGCAGAGTACGCACTTCATGCCAAGAGTTACGATAAACCAAGTCGACACTACCGACTAAACACTTCTGCTCTGAACCAAAACTAAAAATATCGGTCGTTTTAGGATCAAGCTTAAGTGACTTGCCGCTCAACTCCGACGTTGGATCATTCTCGAAGTTGATAAACATCGCTAACTGGCTAATCTCACACGGGCTAGCTAGTGCCTGCATCGTCGGTCGACGCTTACGCAGTGAGAAGGTATTACGCAAATCACTCACCATCTGATAGAACTTGTCGATATCAAGATGCGCATCGCGGATAACAGAATGCAATCGAGTCGATTCAGTGATTAGGCCGTTAAAGAAAGACCAAGCAACAAGCTTACTGAGATATTCGTTGTGCTCTAATGGCGCCTGACCAAGAATACGGTGTGGCGTAAGAGGTTGCTTATACAGATACCAGCCAGACTGGTTAGTACGCCCGGGTCTCACTTCAATAAATGTTAAATCTGACTCGTGCAAATCAGGTGAAATCTGCGGGTTGAGCAGTGTCACCTTACCGGGCAGGACTTCAAATGCTGCATATAACTTACGCGCTAAAATACTGATGTCTTGCGGGCTGATCGCCGAAGTAATGTCATTACGACGTGCAAACTGAATCAAGTTACGGTAGCTCTGCATCAAGGCATCAAGTAACGCATGATGTACCACTTTTACTTGTTCCACTTTCCAATTACGGCGGTCATCAAGTTCAGCGATCACTGAGCTATCCCAATCCCACTTCTGCACCATGTCAGAGAGTGCTTCACGTCGCCAAGCAACAGAGCCGACACTTGGCTCACGAGAGAGCTTTTCGTGCGTTTTAAGATAAAAACAACGACGCACAAGATCTAAGCGAGTGGTGTCACCAATACGCTCTAAATAACGAGTGACTTTTTCAAGCATCAGATAATACGCATCCATACCATAAAGGTCTGGCTCATGCGCAAAGAAGCGGCGCTTAGTATCTAGGCTGAGAAGTTGAGTGTTAGGGTACTCCCACGAATAAGCTTCAAGTAGGATGGCTTTTAAAACTGACTTATAGGGCGAGTCAATACTCTTGTATAGCTGCCATAAGTTAGAGCCAAAATATTCCTCTGCAGGGATTCGATTAAGCTGACCGAAATCGATCCATTTAGAACAATCGATATAACCTTTGCCACAGAGGTCTTTCACGTATTCGTCGTAGCACTCTTCCATTTCAGGAGGAACAATTTGCCACAGTAGACGTTGACCGGCGAGACGCACTGCGCTGCGATAGAACTCGTCGAGCAGCAGTAAGTGTTGAGATGAACCACAATTATCACCCGTCATCTCTTCTGAGTGATTTGAACGGAATCGCTCTTCATCCATTAAGAAGAAATTAGCTTCCACACCCTGCGTTTGAGCCCAATCGGTGATCAACAAACATTTGTTAGTAAGACTTTCACGTTCGTCACAACTCATGCTTGGCGAAACGCACACCCAGATATCTAGATCACTGGAAGTACTTTGACCAATCGAAGAAGTACTGCCCATAGTGTACAGACCCAAGATCGCTGGGTTGTCACTGGTAGTAAGCGGCTGACCAATCGTTAGCTCAGTATCTTCAACAAACTGTTGCTGGATGTCATTCAATTCAAACTCGCGAACACCGAATGGTACTTGCGCGTCGAAATAACCAGGGATAACTGGATGATTGAAATGAAGCAGTGTTGGGATTAGATGGAACACACGCTGACTTGGCAAATCCATAAGAGCCAGCGCACGCTCAACACGTTGCTGGTTTAGGTTATCAAGTCTTTTAATTAGCGTCTTGGTGTAAGCCTGCAAGGGGGTTTCCTTGGTTCATATCCTAGATGGCACTTTGACTATTAATTGTTCTAAAGCACCAACAAAACGTGATCAATCTATCACTTTTCTTTGAGTTGGTAAAGAAATGTACGATCGATTCGACACAATTTTGCCCATCCGAAGTTGTCGCTCTTAGTGTGGTACGTAACTTCTATTAATAATAATAGCCTATTTTACAAACGAGACCTTAGTCACACTCTTTTAATCATTTTGTGCTAGCAAACACCTAAGCCTCATGCGGGCGAATAAGCAATAATACTTTTCTAGCTGACAATGGTAGGATTAAGCCATTATTTTGTTATCTGCAGAACACTATGACTCAACAAACTCCAATTCGAATTGCGACGCGCAAAAGCCCTCTTGCCCTTTGGCAAGCTCACTATGTTAAAGACGCTTTAATGGCTGCTCACCCTGGTTTAGAAGTTGAGCTAGTGACGATGGTAACCAAAGGCGACATCATCCTAGATACACCTTTAGCAAAGGTGGGTGGTAAAGGCTTGTTCGTTAAAGAACTAGAAGTGGCTATGTTAGAAGGACGCGCCGACCTTGCCGTTCATTCAATGAAAGATGTCCCTGTCGATTTCCCTGAAGGTCTTGGTCTGGTGACGATCTGTGAACGTGAAGATCCTCGCGACGCTTTCGTTTCAAATACCTATAACAATATTGATCAGCTGCCTCAGGGTGCCGTAGTAGGTACTTGCAGCTTACGCCGTCAATGTCAGATAAAAGAATCTCGCCCAGACTTAGTGATCAAAGAGCTACGCGGCAATGTAGGCACTCGACTAGGTAAACTAGACGCAGGCGAATACGATGCCATTATTCTTGCTGCCGCTGGCTTGAAGCGCCTTGAGCTAGAAGAGCGCATCAAGAGCTTTATCGAACCAGAACAATCTCTACCGGCTGTAGGACAAGGGGCTGTAGGTATTGAATGTCGTCTTGATGACGAACGCCTAATTAAGTTACTAGAACCACTCAACCACAAAGAAACCGCCGATCGCGTACTGTGTGAGCGTGCAATGAACCTCACTCTAGAGGGCGGCTGTCAGGTACCGATTGGTAGTTACTCTCTAATTGATGGCGACAACATATGGTTACGTGCTCTAGTCGGCGAACCTGATGGTTCAAAGATCGTTCGTGGTGAGATTCGTGGCTCTCGTACTGATGCTGAAGCTCTAGGTATTGAGCTTGCCAACCAGCTACTCGACCAAGGTGCGAAAGAGATCTTAACCAAGCTATACGCTGAGCACGAGTAACACCTTATGGCAGTACTGGTCACTCGGCCGGGACAACAAGGCCGCTCGCTATGTAACAAGCTGTCAGAGGTTGGTATAGAAAGCTATCACCAACCTTTGATCGACATTCAGCCCGGAGAGCAACTCGAAGGGCTGGAAACGTCCATTTCTCATTTCGATATTATCATCGCCGTCAGTCAGCATGCGGTGACATCTACCGATAGATACCTGCAAAAACTTGAGCAAAGTTGGCCCAATGGCACGACCTATCTTGCCGTTGGTCAAAAAACTGCACACGTTTTAAGCAAAGCAACCCGACAAACAGTACACTACCCAGAAGTCAGTGATAGTGAACATCTGCTACTACAGGACTCCTTACTCTCTATCGCCAACAAAAAGATCCTGATTCTGCGTGGCAATGGAGGGCGAGAGTTGATATTCGATACTCTAGTCGCCCGTGGCGCTCAAGTTGAATATCGCGAGGTGTACAAACGAGAAAACCTAGCTTTCCGCTCAGATTTGCTCGTACCTATCTGGCAAAATGAAAAAATAACTCAATTAGTCATCACCAGTTCAGGTCAGCTTAGTTACTTTGTTTCTCAACTAACTGAAGAGCATAAGGCCTGGCTGTTTACGCTCCATCTGTATGTACCCAGTGAGCGGATAGCGCAACAAGCACGAGAAGTCGGTTTTAAAGTTGTTACCAACACCTTCAGTGCCTCTAATAAAGTATTACTGGCTGCTCTCCGGCCAAGTGAAACAGGATAATAAGTAATGACCAAAAAAAATAACAACGATAACAATACCCCTGACCAAGAAAAAAAATCGGCAGAGGAAGTAAGCAAAGCAACAAACGCGTCTGATACTACTGAAACAAAAGCGGAACAACCGGCCGTTGAGCAAGCCTCTCAGCCTGAAACCAAACCCACTACAAACAAACAACCCGAGTTTGAAGAGAAGCAAGGCAAACGCGGTGTAAAACTTGGCACTATCGCCATTGTCATCTCTTTGTTGATAGGTGGTGGTCTCACTTTCCAAATGCAGCAAAAGAATGCTCAATATCAAGCGCAGATAGATGCTCTTCAAGCTCAGCTAAAGCAAACTCAAACCAGTGTTCAGTCAGAACTCGATTCGACCAAGCAGCAAGCTATTGCCAAAGCAACAGAAATTACCCACCGTGCTGAAACCGTTCTTGAGCAGCAGCAGAAAAGCATCGAGAGCCTACAAGTCGCGGTAGCTGACGTGAAAGGTCGCCGACCAAATGACTGGCTGCTCGCTGAAGCCGATTACTTAGTCAAGCTAGCGGGTAGAAAACTGTTCTTAGAGCACGATGCCGTTAGTGCGACCAAACTGATGGAAAGTGCAGACCAAAGAATTGCGGCGCTTAATGACCCAAGCCTAGTGCCTTTGCGTAAATCTATGGCTAACGACATCACTAAACTAAAAACGGTTCCCCTGATCGACAGAGAAGGCTTAGTGCTGCGCATCACTTCACTGCAACAGCAAGTGGATAGCCTGCCATTAGCCAATGCACTATTACCAGAAGCACAGCAAATTGAAAAACAGGTTGTTTCTGAAGATGTAAACGACTGGCAAAATAACTTAATGACGTCTCTAAAAGATTTCTCAGAGAACTTCATTACGTTTAGAACTCGTGATGGCAATGTCATCCCACTACTTTCTCCGCAGCAACACTTTTACCTGAAAGAGAACATTAAAGCTAAGCTAGAGACTGCAATTAAAGCTGTTTACGTCGAGCAGCAAGATATCTATAGCACGGCATTAACGACTGCGGATAAATGGTCAGCGACCTTCTTTAACCAAGATTCTAATGAAGTGAAAGAGTTCAATAAGGCGCTTGAACTGTTAAGCAAACAGAAGGTGCAAGTTGAGTATCCAGTTAAGCTGGAAACACAGCAGCAGCTCTCTGATGTGATTCGTGACCGCTTACGCCGAGAAGTCACCACCCTAGTGACGGAGGAAAACTAATGTTTCGAATTATTTTCCTCTTTGTCGTTCTTGGCTTAGGTCTGTTTGCCGGGACTCAATACGCAGGCCAACAAGGCTATGTATTAATCTCGGTGGCAAATAAAACCATTGAGATGAGCGTTACGACTCTGGTTATCTTTGTTATCGCCGCACTCGCCGCTCTATTTGGTCTAGAGTTCTTGATTAAACGAGCACTTAGCGCGAGTTCAGCAACATGGAACTGGTTCAGCGTGCGTAAAATGCGCCGCTCACGCCGTTATACTAATGAAGGCATCATCAAGTTGTTAGAAGGTGACTTCAAACTGGCAGAGAAAAAAGTCACTCGCTGGGCAAACCATCACGACATGCCACTACTCTGTTACCTAGTCGCATCGGAGGCGGCGCAAGGTATGGGTAACAACCAACAGCGTGACCATTACCTAGAATTAGCTTCTCAGCAAGAAAATTCACAGTTAGCCGTAGAGCTTACCCGCGCTAAACAGCAGATCCGTGATGCTAACTACAACGATGCGTTCGATACGCTCTCGAACATAAAGGGCAGCTATCCCAATAACGCCATTGTCTTGAACCTTCTTAAGCAAGTGTATATTGAGCTAAAGCTATGGCAGCCACTGTTAGATCTTCTGCCTAAGTTAGTCAAAAACAAAATTGTCTCTAAAGAAGAGCAAGAGCCACTGATGCAACGCGCACAATGCGGTCTGCTAAGCGATGTAGCAGAGCAGAAAGGCAGTGAAGGTCTCATTGCCCACTGGAATGCATTACCACGTAAGGCGAAAGTAGATGCTCACCTTGTTGAGTGTTTTGCTAAACAGCTGATCTCGCGCCAAGCAGATAATGAAGCGTTTACTTTAATCAAAGAAACACTTAAAAAGCACCCTAACTCTGATCTCTACGCCCTATTGCCAGAACTTAAGCTTGCCGATAATCACCCAGTAGTGACTTTCCTAGAAGGCGCTCTACGTAAAGACGCGAATAATGCAGAAGCACACAGCGCCATCGCTCAGTTCCATTTACGCAATGAAGAATGGAGTGAGGCTCAGCAGCACCTAGAGAAGGCACTATCTGTACGCTCTAATGTTTCCGACTACGGTTACCTGTCTGACGCACTAGAGAAGCAGAACCTAACTAAAGCAGCTCATGAGGTGTCTAAGAAAGCACTTACGCTTATCAAAGAACCTGCTGCTTAGTGGGTGAATAAGAGCTAAGTAAGCTTTGAAATAACAACGACCCTCAATTATCGCATCAGCCGATATTGAGGGTCTTTTTTTATCTGTACTATTTGTTCAGCTTGAGTTAATAAGGAATGCCATACCATTAAGCCATCATAATTATGAGGTTTAATCATATGAACAAATTAGCTCTTATTCCGCTGCTATCAATCTCTGCCATTTCTTTCGCACACGCTAACACCATCGATATAGAGAAAGGCGAGAATAACTATAAAACCCTGTGTATCTCATGCCATGGTGAAAAAGGACATGGTGAAGGTATAGCTGGAAAAGCATTAGCAGAGCAGCCTTCCAACATCTATGCAGGCCTGAATTCATGGTTTGAAACAGAGGCCGAGCTGATTGACACCGTTCTGAATGGTAATGAAGGCATGCCAGCATGGAGCGCAGTTTTGACAGAGCAAGATGTAAAAGGGATCTTCGCCTACATCAATAAGGTCAACGAGTAAGCGAGTTCGGTAGCGAGTCTCGAATGCTGTGTAGAAGCACGAGCAGATTGTCGAGGCTTGGCAACATCTTTCTATGGATGATGGATACGGGAACGGACTTCGTCCTACGGAAAACTGGAAAACTGGAAAACTGGAAAACTGGAAAACTGGAAAACTGGAAAACTGGAAAACTGGAAAACTGGAAAACTGGAAAACTGGAAAACTGGAAAACTGGAAAACTGGAAAACTGGACTGGAAAACTGGAAAACTGGAAAACTGGAAAACTGGAAAACTGGAAAACTGGAAAACTGGAAAACTGGAAAACTGGAAAACTGGAAAACTGGAAAACTGGATGATGGATGTGTGTCTTCTAGGGGGCAAGGTCTGTCAACACCTTCTAAACTATATCGGCTCTATCAACTTAATTTCAACCCTCACCTCTCGTAGGGCGAAGCCCGATCCCGATTCTAGAGGACGAAGTCCGTTCCAGTTCTCCTATACGCAGATACAAAAAGACCCCAGCATTTCTGCTGAGGTCTAGAATAAGTGGCGGAGCGGACGGGACTCGAACCCGCGACCCCCGGCGTGACAGGCCGGTATTCTAACCAACTGAACTACCGCTCCGCACTGGTTAGACTCTAAGTCTAAATTTAAAGCCTGGCGATGTCCTACTCTCACATGGGGAAGCCCCACACTACCATCGGCGCTAATTCGTTTCACTTCTGAGTTCGGCATGGAATCAGGTGGGTCCAAATCGCTATGGTCGCCAAGCAAATTCTTAATTCGGAAAACTGATTAAAAGTCTAAATACACATTCAAAGTTCTTGCTTTGAGTCCATCAAAACCCTTTGGGTGTTGTATGGTTAAGCCTCACGGGCAATTAGTACAGGTTAGCTCAACGCCTCACAACGCTTACACACCCTGCCTATCAACGTTCTAGTCTCGAACAACCCTTTAGGACCCTCAAGGGGTCAGGGAAGACTCATCTCAGGGCTCGCTTCCCGCTTAGATGCTTTCAGCGGTTATCGATTCCGAACTTAGCTACCGGGCAATGCGTCTGGCGACACAACCCGAACACCAGAGGTTCGTCCACTCCGGTCCTCTCGTACTAGGAGCAGCCCCCTTCAATCTTCCAACGCCCACGGCAGATAGGGACCGAACTGTCTCACGACGTTCTAAACCCAGCTCGCGTACCACTTTAAATGGCGAACAGCCATACCCTGACCGACTTCAGCCCCAGGATGTGATGAGCCGACATCGAGGTGCCAAACACCGCCGTCGATATGAACTCTTGGGCGGTATCAGCCTGTTATCCCCGGAGTACCTTTTATCCGTTGAGCGATGGCCCTTCCATACAGAACCACCGGATCACTATGACCTGCTTTCGCACCTGCTCGAATTGTCATTCTCGCAGTCAAGCGGGCTTATGCCATTGCACTAACCTCACGATGTCCAACCGTGATTAGCCCACCTTCGTGCTCCTCCGTTACTCTTTGGGAGGAGACCGCCCCAGTCAAACTACCCACCAGGCACTGTCCTCAACCCGGATAACGGGTCTAAGTTAGAACATCAACACTACAAGGGTGGTATTTCAAGGACGGCTCCACCGATACTGGCGTACCGGTTTCAAAGCCTCCCACCTATCCTACACATGTAGGGTCAATGTTCAGTGCCAAGCTGTAGTAAAGGTTCACGGGGTCTTTCCGTCTAGCCGCGGGTACACTGCATCTTCACAGCGATTTCAATTTCACTGAGTCTCGGGTGGAGACAGCGTGGCCATCATTACGCCATTCGTGCAGGTCGGAACTTACCCGACAAGGAATTTCGCTACCTTAGGACCGTTATAGTTACGGCCGCCGTTTACCGGGGCTTCGATCAAGAGCTTCGACTTACGTCTAACCCCATCAATTAACCTTCCGGCACCGGGCAGGCGTCACACCGTATACGTCATCTTACGATTTTGCACAGTGCTGTGTTTTTAATAAACAGTTGCAGCCACCTGGTATCTGCGACTCTCAATAGCTCCATCCGCAAGGGACTTCACCGTCAAGAGCGTACCTTCTCCCGAAGTTACGGTACCATTTTGCCTAGTTCCTTCACCCGAGTTCTCTCAAGCGCCTTGGTATTCTCTACCCGACCACCTGTGTCGGTTTGGGGTACGATTCCTTACAATCTGAAGCTTAGAGGCTTTTCCTGGAAGCATGGCATCAATGACTTCACTACCGTAGTAGCTCGACATCGTGTCTCAGCCTTAGAGAGAGCCGGATTTACCTAACTCTCAAGCCTACGCACTTGAACCTGGACAACCGTCGCCAGGCCCACCTAGCCTTCTCCGTCCCCCCATCGCAATTGTAAGAAGTACGGGAATATTAACCCGTTTCCCATCGACTACGCCTTTCGGCCTCGCCTTAGGGGTCGACTTACCCTGCCCCGATTAACGTTGGACAGGAACCCTTGGTCTTCCGGCGAGGAGGTTTTTCACCCCCTTTATCGTTACTCATGTCAGCATTCGCACTTCTGATACCTCCAGCAGACTTTACAATCCACCTTCAACGGCTTACAGAACGCTCCCCTACCCAATACAATAAATTGCATTGCCGCAGCTTCGGTTTATAGCTTAGCCCCGTTACATCTTCCGCGCAGGCCGACTCGACTAGTGAGCTATTACGCTTTCTTTAAATGATGGCTGCTTCTAAGCCAACATCCTAGCTGTCTAAGCCTTCCCACATCGTTTCCCACTTAGCTATAATTTGGGACCTTAGCTGGCGGTCTGGGTTGTTTCCCTCTCCACGACGGACGTTAGCACCCGCCGTGTGTCTCCCGGATAGTACTTACTGGTATTCGGAGTTTGCAAAGGGTTGGTAAGTCGGGATGACCCCCTAGCCTTAACAGTGCTCTACCCCCAGTAGTATTCGTCCGAGGCTCTACCTAAATAGATTTCGGGGAGAACCAGCTATCTCCAGGTTTGATTGGCCTTTCACCCCTAGCCACAAGTCATCCGCTAATTTTTCAACATTAGTCGGTTCGGTCCTCCAGTTGATGTTACTCAACCTTCAACCTGCCCATGGCTAGATCACCTGGTTTCGGGTCTATATCCAGCAACTCGACGCCCAGTTAAGACTCGATTTCTCTACGGCTCCCCTAGATGGTTAACCTTGCTACTGAATATAAGTCGCTGACCCATTATACAAAAGGTACGCAGTCACACCACGAAGGTGCTCCTACTGCTTGTACGTACACGGTTTCAGGTTCTATTTCACTCCCCTCACAGGGGTTCTTTTCGCCTTTCCCTCACGGTACTGGTTCACTATCGGTCAGTCAGTAGTATTTAGCCTTGGAGGATGGTCCCCCCATATTCAGACAGGATATCACGTGTCCCGCCCTACTCGATTTCACTGATGATGAGATGTCGGTTACGGGGCTATCACCCTGTATCGCGGCACTTTCCAGAGCCTTCACCTGTCTCATTAAAAGCTTAAGGGCTAGTCCAATTTCGCTCGCCGCTACTTTCGGAATCTCGGTTGATTTCTTTTCCTCGGGGTACTTAGATGTTTCAGTTCCCCCGGTTCGCCCTGTTAACCTATGTATTCAGTTAACAGTATCTGCTTATGCAGATGGGTTTCCCCATTCAGAAATCCCAGACTCAAATGGTTGTTACTACCTAATCTGGGCTTATCGCAAGTTACTACGTCTTTCATCGCCTCTGACTGCCAAGGCATCCACCGTGTACGCTTAGTCACTTAACCATACAACCCCAAAGGGTCTTTGTTAAACAACCAAAGTTGTCTGCATTTTTATACATGTGCAGACACGATTTTGCCGGACTCAAATTTCCAAGAACACTTGAATGTGTGTTGGTACCTAAAACATAGTTTTAGGATTTGAGAACTTTTAATTGAATAACAACGCATCTCAAAGAGATGGGGATTGTTGTTATTCGTCAGCTTTCCAAATTGTTAAAGAGCATGTTTCTTCACAAGGAAGTACATTTTCTAAAGACTTTCGGCGTCGAAAATACCAACCACATACTCGTTACTGAAGTGGTTTGGAAATCCTAATCCAAAAATACTTAGAGAATGGTGGGCGATACCGGGCTCGAACCAGTGACCCCCTGCTTGTAAGGCAGGTGCTCTCCCAACTGAGCTAATCGCCCACATAAGTTTTAATTCTTCGTGGAGAAGAATGGTGGGTCGTGCAGGATTCGAACCTGCGACCAATTGATTAAAAGTCAACTGCTCTACCAACTGAGCTAACGACCCAATGGTATCCCGTAGGGGAGTCGAACCCCTGTTACCGCCGTGAAAGGGCGGTGTCCTAGGCCTCTAGACGAACGGGACACTAAGTTGAACACCTTGGGGGGTGTTCCATCTCTTAAACTACATAAACCATCAATCTGTGTGGACACTCATCGCAATAATCATCGTATAAGGAGGTGATCCAGCCCCAGGTTCCCCTAGGGCTACCTTGTTACGACTTCACCCCAGTCATGAACCACAAAGTGGTGAGCGTCCTCCCGAAGGTTAAACTACCCACTTCTTTTGCAGCCCACTCCCATGGTGTGACGGGCGGTGTGTACAAGGCCCGGGAACGTATTCACCGTGGCATTCTGATCCACGATTACTAGCGATTCCGACTTCACGGAGTCGAGTTGCAGACTCCGATCCGGACTACGACGCACTTTTTGGGATTCGCTCACTTTCGCAAGTTGGCCGCCCTCTGTATGCGCCATTGTAGCACGTGTGTAGCCCTACTCGTAAGGGCCATGATGACTTGACGTCGTCCCCACCTTCCTCCGGTTTATCACCGGCAGTCTCCCTGGAGTTCCCACCATTACGTGCTGGCAAACAAGGATAAGGGTTGCGCTCGTTGCGGGACTTAACCCAACATTTCACAACACGAGCTGACGACAGCCATGCAGCACCTGTCTCAGAGTTCCCGAAGGCACCAATCCATCTCTGGAAAGTTCTCTGGATGTCAAGAGTAGGTAAGGTTCTTCGCGTTGCATCGAATTAAACCACATGCTCCACCGCTTGTGCGGGCCCCCGTCAATTCATTTGAGTTTTAATCTTGCGACCGTACTCCCCAGGCGGTCTACTTAACGCGTTAGCTCCGAAAGCCACGGCTCAAGGCCACAACCTCCAAGTAGACATCGTTTACGGCGTGGACTACCAGGGTATCTAATCCTGTTTGCTCCCCACGCTTTCGCATCTGAGTGTCAGTATCTGTCCAGGGGGCCGCCTTCGCCACCGGTATTCCTTCAGATCTCTACGCATTTCACCGCTACACCTGAAATTCTACCCCCCTCTACAGTACTCTAGTCTGCCAGTTTCAAATGCAATTCCGAGGTTGAGCCCCGGGCTTTCACATCTGACTTAACAAACCACCTGCATGCGCTTTACGCCCAGTAATTCCGATTAACGCTCGCACCCTCCGTATTACCGCGGCTGCTGGCACGGAGTTAGCCGGTGCTTCTTCTGCAGCTAACGTCAAATGATAGTGCTATTAACACTACCACCTTCCTCACTGCTGAAAGTACTTTACAACCCGAAGGCCTTCTTCATACACGCGGCATGGCTGCATCAGGCTTGCGCCCATTGTGCAATATTCCCCACTGCTGCCTCCCGTAGGAGTCTGGACCGTGTCTCAGTTCCAGTGTGGCTGATCATCCTCTCAGACCAGCTAGGGATCGTCGCCTTGGTGAGCCCTTACCTCACCAACTAGCTAATCCCACCTGGGCATATCCTGACGCGAGAGGCCCGAAGGTCCCCCTCTTTGAGCCGAAGCTATTATGCGGTATTAGCCATCGTTTCCAATGGTTATCCCCCACATCAGGGCAATTTCCCAGGCATTACTCACCCGTCCGCCGCTCGACGCCGTTAACGTTCCCCGAAGGTTCAGTTAACTCGTTTCCGCTCGACTTGCATGTGTTAGGCCTGCCGCCAGCGTTCAATCTGAGCCATGATCAAACTCTTCAATTTAAGATTTTGTCGGCTCAATGAATACTGAACATTACATAAGTAATGTTTGAATTGACTGTGCTGAATCCGAAGATTCAATGGTCACTTCGTATCATTGAAACCTAATTTGAAACCGAAGTTTCTAATTGGATTATCATCAACGAGTGCCCACACAGATTGATAGGTTTATATTGTTAAAGAGCTTTGCTTTCAGTGCCTTAGCACTTAAGCAGGACGCGTATAATACGCTATTGACTCGGTAAGTCAACATAAAACTCTAAGAAAACTTAAAGATTTATGGTGACTTGTCTACATAGTAGACAAAGTCGAAATTAAAGCCTGGCGATGTCCTACTCTCACATGGGGAAGCCCCACACTACCATCGGCGCTAATTCGTTTCACTTCTGAGTTCGGCATGGAATCAGGTGGGTCCAAATCGCTATGGTCGCCAAGCAAATTCTTAATTCGGAAAACTGATTAAAAGTCTAAATACACATTCAAAGTTCTTGCTTTGAGTCCATCAAAACCCTTTGGGTGTTGTATGGTTAAGCCTCACGGGCAATTAGTACAGGTTAGCTCAACGCCTCACAACGCTTACACACCCTGCCTATCAACGTTCTAGTCTCGAACAACCCTTTAGGACCCTCAAGGGGTCAGGGAAGACTCATCTCAGGGCTCGCTTCCCGCTTAGATGCTTTCAGCGGTTATCGATTCCGAACTTAGCTACCGGGCAATGCGTCTGGCGACACAACCCGAACACCAGAGGTTCGTCCACTCCGGTCCTCTCGTACTAGGAGCAGCCCCCCTTCAATCTTCCAACGCCCACGGCAGATAGGGACCGAACTGTCTCACGACGTTCTAAACCCAGCTCGCGTACCACTTTAAATGGCGAACAGCCATACCCTTGGGACCGACTTCAGCCCCAGGATGTGATGAGCCCATCGAGGTGCCAAACACCGCCGTCGATATGAACTCTTGGGCGGTATCAGCCTGTTATCCCCGGAGTACCTTTTATCCGTTGAGCGATGGCCCTTCCATACAGAACCACCGGATCACTATGACCTGCTTTCGCACCTGCTCGAATTGTCATTCTCGCAGTCAAGCGGGCTTATGCCATTGCACTAACCTCACGATGTCCAACCGTGATTAGCCCACCTTCGTGCTCCTCCGTTACTCTTTGGGAGGAGACCGCCCCAGTCAAACTACCCACCAGGCACTGTCCTCAACCCGGATAACGGGTCTAAGTTAGAACATCAACACTACAAGGGTGGTATTTCAAGGACGGCTCCACCGATACTGGCGTACCGGTTTCAAAGCCTCCCACCTATCCTACACATGTAGGATCAATGTTCAGTGCCAAGCTGTAGTAAAGGTTCACGGGGTCTTTCCGTCTAGCCGCGGGTACACTGCATCTTCACAGCGATTTCAATTTCACTGAGTCTCGGGTGGAGACAGCGTGGCCATCATTACGCCATTCGTGCAGGTCGGAACTTACCCGACAAGGAATTTCGCTACCTTAGGACCGTTATAGTTACGGCCGCCGTTTACCGGGGCTTCGATCAAGAGCTTCGACTTACGTCTAACCCCATCAATTAACCTTCCGGCACCGGGCAGGCGTCACACCGTATACGTCATCTTACGATTTTGCACAGTGCTGTGTTTTTAATAAACAGTTGCAGCCACCTGGTATCTGCGACTCTCAATAGCTCCATCCGCGAGGGACTTCACCGTCAAGAGCGTACCTTCTCCCGAAGTTACGGTACCATTTTGCCTAGTTCCTTCCTTCACCCGAGTTCTCTCAAGCGCCTTGGTATTCTCTACCCGACCACCTGTGTCGGTTTGGGGTACGATTCCTTACAATCTGAAGCTTAGAGGCTTTTCCTGGAAGCATGGCATCAATGACTTCACATCCGTAGATGCTCGACATCGTGTCTCAGCCTTAAAGAGAGCCGGATTTACCTAACTCTCAAGCCTACGCACTTGAACCTGGACAACCGTCGCCAGGCCCACCTAGCCTTCTCCGTCCCCCCATCGCAATTGTAAGAAGTACGGGAATATTAAACCCGTTTCCCATCGACTACGCCTTTCGGCCTCGCCTTAGGGGTCGACTTACCCTGCCCCGATTAACGTTGGACAGGAACCCTTGGTCTTCCGGCGAGGAGGTTTTTCACCCCCTTTATCGTTACTCATGTCAGCATTCGCACTTCTGATACCTCCAGCAAGCTTTACAACTCACCTTCAACGGCTTACAGAACGCTCCCCTACCCAATACAATAAATTGCATTGCCGCAGCTTCGGTTTATAGCTTAGCCCCGTTACATCTTCCGCGCAGGCCGACTCGACTAGTGAGCTATTACGCTTTCTTTAAATGATGGCTGCTTCTAAGCCAACATCCTAGCTGTCTAAGCCTTCCCACATCGTTTCCCACTTAGCTATAATTTGGGACCTTAGCTGGCGGTCTGGGTTGTTTCCCTCTCCACGACGGACGTTAGCACCCGCCGTGTGTCTCCCGGATAGTACTTACTGGTATTCGGAGTTTGCAAAGGGTTGGTAAGTCGGGATGACCCCCTAGCCTTAACAGTGCTCTACCCCCAGTAGTATTCGTCCGAGGCTCTACCTAAATAGATTTCGGGGAGAACCAGCTATCTCCAGGTTTGATTGGCCTTTCACCCCTAGCCACAAGTCATCCGCTAATTTTTCAACATTAGTCGGTTCGGTCCTCCAGTTGATGTTACTCAACCTTCAACCTGCCCATGGCTAGATCACCTGGTTTCGGGTCTATATCCAGCAACTCGACGCCCAGTTAAGACTCGATTTCTCTACGGCTCCCCTAGATGGTTAACCTTGCTACTGAATATAAGTCGCTGACCCATTATACAAAAGGTACGCAGTCACACCACGAAGGTGCTCCTACTGCTTGTACGTACACGGTTTCAGGTTCTATTTCACTCCCCTCACAGGGGTTCTTTTCGCCTTTCCCTCACGGTACTGGTTCACTATCGGTCAGTCAGTAGTATTTAGCCTTGGAGGATGGTCCCCCCATATTCAGACAGGATATCACGTGTCCCGCCCTACTCGATTTCACTGATGATGAGATGTCGGTTACGGGGCTATCACCCTGTATCGCGGCACTTTCCAGAGCCTTCACCTGTCTCATTAAAAGCTTAAGGGCTAGTCCAATTTCGCTCGCCGCTACTTTCGGAATCTCGGTTGATTTCTTTTCCTCGGGGTACTTAGATGTTTTTCAGTTCCCCCGGTTCGCCCTGTTAACCTATGTATTCAGTTAACAGTATTCTGCTTATGCAGATGGGTTTTCCCCATTCAGAAATCCCAGACTCAAATGGTTGTTACTACCTAATCTGGGCTTATCGCAAGTTACTACGTCTTTCATCGCCTCTGACTGCCAAGGCATCCACCGTGTACGCTTAGTCACTTAACCATACAACCCCAAAGGGTCTTCTGTTTAAACAACCAAAGTTGTCTGCATTTTTATACATGTGCAGACACGATTTTGCCGGACTCAAATTTCCAAGAACACTTGAATGTGTGTTGGTACCTAGTTCTTAGTAACAAATAGCTAAGAATTAGGATTTGAGAACTTTTAATTGAATAACAACGCATCTCAAAGAGATGGGGATTGTTGTTATTCGTCAGCTTTCCAAATTGTTAAAGAGCTAGATTCATTTAAGAACCATTTTTAAGAACACTTACGCAAATGCGCTTAAAGATGGTGGAGCTAAGCAGGATCGAACTGCTGACCTCCTGCGTGCAAGGCAGGCGCTCTCCCAGCTGAGCTATAGCCCCATCAGGTGTTGATACTGTGTGCCAATTCTTCTGGGAGGAAGATTGGTGGGTCTGAGTGGACTTGAACCACCGACCTCTCGCTTATCAGGCGAACGCTCTAACCACCTGAGCTACAGACCCAGTATCGTCTCTTAACGTGTATAAACATATCAATCTGTGTGAACACTCATCGCAATAATCATCGTATAAGGAGGTGATCCAGCCCCAGGTTCCCCTAGGGCTACCTTGTTACGACTTCACCCCAGTCATGAACCACAAAGTGGTGAGCGTCCTCCCGAAGGTTAAACTACCCACTTCTTTTGCAGCCCACTCCCATGGTGTGACGGGCGGTGTGTACAAGGCCCGGGAACGTATTCACCGTGGCATTCTGATCCACGATTACTAGCGATTCCGACTTCACGGAGTCGAGTTGCAGACTCCGATCCGGACTACGACGCACTTTTTGGGATTCGCTCACTTTCGCAAGTTGGCCGCCCTCTGTATGCGCCATTGTAGCACGTGTGTAGCCCTACTCGTAAGGGCCATGATGACTTGACGTCGTCCCCACCTTCCTCCGGTTTATCACCGGCAGTCTCCCTCCCTGGAGTTCCCGACATTACTCGCTGGCAAACAAGGATAAGGGTTGCGCTCGTTGCGGGACTTAACCCAACATTTCACAACACGAGCTGACGACAGCCATGCAGCACCTGTCTCAGAGTTCCCGAAGGCACCAATCCATCTCTGGAAAGTTCTCTGGATGTCAAGAGTAGGTAAGGTTCTTCGCGTTGCATCGAATTAAACCACATGCTCCACCGCTTGTGCGGGCCCCCGTCAATTCATTTGAGTTTTAATCTTGCGACCGTACTCCCCAGGCGGTCTACTTAACGCGTTAGCTCCGAAAGCCACGGCTCAAGGCCACAACCTCCAAGTAGACATCGTTTACGGCGTGGACTACCAGGGTATCTAATCCTGTTTGCTCCCCACGCTTTCGCATCTGAGTGTCAGTATCTGTCCAGGGGGGCCGCCTTCGCCACCGGTATTCCTTCAGATCTCTACGCATTTCACCGCTACACCTGAAAATTCTACCCCCCTCTACAGTACTCTAGTCTGCCAGTTTCAAATGCAATTCCGAGGTTGAGCCCCGGGCTTTCACATCTGACTTAACAAACCACCTGCATGCGCTTTACGCCCAGTAATTCCGATTAACGCTCGCACCCTCCGTATTACCGCGGCTGCTGGCACGGAGTTAGCCGGTGCTTCTTCTGCAGCTAACGTCAAATGATAGTGCTATTAACACTACCACCTTCCTCACTGCTGAAAGTACTTTACAACCCGAAGGCCTTCTTCATACACGCGGCATGGCTGCATCAGGCTTGCGCCCATTGTGCAATATTCCCCACTGCTGCCTCCCGTAGGAGTCTGGACCGTGTCTCAGTTCCAGTGTGGCTGATCATCCTCTCAGACCAGCTAGGGATCGTCGCCTTGGTGAGCCCTTACCTCCTCACAACTAGCTAATCCCACCTGGGCATATCCTGACGCGAGAGGCCCGAAGGTCCCCCTCTTTGAGCCGAAGCTATTATGCGGTATATAGCCATCGTTTCCAATGGTTATCCCCCACATCAGGGCAATTTCCCAGGCATTACTCACCCGTCCGCCGCTCGACGCCGTTAACGTTCCCCGAAGGTTCAGTTAACTCGTTTCCGCTCGACTTGCATGTGTTAGGCCTGCCGCCAGCGTTCAATCTGAGCCATGATCAAACTCTCTCAATTTAAGATTTTGTCGGCTCAATGAATACTGAACATTACATAAAGTAATGTTTGAATTGACTGTGCTGAATCCGAAGATTCAATGGTCACTTCGTTTCATTGAAACCTAATTTGAAACCGAAGTTTCTAATTGGATTATCATCAACGAGTGCCCACACAGATTGATAGGTTTATATTGTTAAAGAGCTTTCTTCTTTGTGACTCACATCACTTCGGAAGAGGCAGCCATTCTAGCGTTTCAATTTGAAGTGTCAAACACTTTTTTGAATTTTTTGTTTCACTCGATTTGAGTTGAAACTTAGCTAGTTGGCTTTACTGACTTTCCGCTGAAGCCTTGTGGCGTCTGCCGTGTCAGTGGAAGCGCATTATAGGGAGTTGAGATTTAAGCGCAAGCCCTTTTTCAAATAAAATTGAAAAAAATGACCGTTCGTTGAATTTGTATGCAAAAGCACAAAAAAAGGGAGCAAAACGCTCCCTTTTTAACCTGAATTCTTAAGCTTTATATAAAAGCATAAGCATCGGCATACATTCTTTCTGCTTGAGCTTGCTTATTTAGGGTAAATTTCTCACGCGCAGCACCTGCCATTTCAAAGCGTCCAGCGATATAGATGTCATACTCTGCTAGCGAATCGAAATCTTGCTCTACAGCTTGAAGAACATTACCTACTTTTCCTTGCCATTCAGCAGGAGCATCTTCTATTACAGGTACAAACTGAACATTACGATTATTCGCCGCAATCTCTTCGAGCTCTGGTTTTGCGTACAGCTGGCATTCGTCACGCCCACCCCAATATAAGTAGATAGGGTTAGTTTTGTTTTGCGCGATGCAATGATCGAGGATAGAACGCACATAACTAAAGCCAGTACCACCGGCGATCAGCAAAATAGGACGCTCACTCTCTTCTTGGATACAAGCATCGCCGTGTGGCGCGTCGATAGTAATCTCACCGTCTTGCTCTAGTGCAGTTTTCATCGCTTCTACTACTTCGTGAGCGTAAGCATTGTGTTCTGCAGCACCGATATGCAGTTCCAGTTCACCTTCATGACGGCATGGGCTGCTCGCAATAGAAAATGGTCTTTTATCTTTTTCACCCATAACAACCATTAGGTACTGGCCAGCTTTAAAACTTACTGGGCTTTCTGGGTGCAATAGAATTTGGTAAGTATTGCAAGCCAACGGCTGGATTGACTTTACTTTACATTGAATAGTCATGGTTTCCTCTTACTTACTCTTCAAAAGTAAGCACTAATTTACTTTCTGCGAAGGCTTGGCAAGCAAATATCCATCCTTGTTGTTGCTCTTTCTCTGTGAGCATAGGTTCAAGGTGATAAGAGACTGTTCCTTCTAGTTTACGACACAAACAGGCAGCGCAAGCACCAACCTGGCATCGGTGAGGAAAGCGGATATTATTGTTGAGCGCCGCTTCCAACACCGTTTGTCCATCTTGTACTTCGAATTCTATGTTATCTGGCAACAAGATGACGGAATGATTCATAGAATACCCAACTTATCCCACATCGCATCAATTTTTGCCACAAGTTGAGGATCTTTCTTGATAGGTGTGCCCCATTCTCTGACAACCTCCTCTCCTTCCACTTTATTAGTGGCATCCAACACAAGGCGAGAGCAAGACAGATTAGTGCCCGCTTCCTGCTTGGTATCTCGCGCTGGGTCCATGCGAGTAGTCACAGCCCAGATAATGTCATTCCAATCTTTAGCATTCACATCACTATCACAGACAACGATGAATTTAGGTGTGCCACGCTCGATCAAGAACTGCTCTACCTTTTGCGCCAGCTGCTTAGATTGACCAGCGTGCTGCTTATCCATGGTGACAATAGCAAAACTATTATTCTTAGCTGTCGATGGGATATAGATATCGATAACTTCTGGGTTATGCTCAATAAAGCTCTTAAGCGCAGCCTCACTCAATTGGGTATGTTGTTTTACGGATTGCTCCGAGCCAACCAACTCTGCATCCCATTTGACGGTTGCGTCTAACCCCATTTTCGAGCCGAGGCCAACGACCGGAGAAGCGAAGTCCAATGAATCAATTGGGGTATTCTCGATAAACAATGTATCTCTGACCGGATCCATATGTTCGGTCATCGCTGCTATCACTTGATCCCAATCGCGTGCATTGACCTTTTCATCGCACACAATTACAAACTTGGTATACATGAACTGACGCAAGAAGGACCAGACTCCCATCATGACTCTTTTAGCATGACCCGGATATTGTTTCTTCATTGTCACTACCGCCATTCGGTAGGAGCAACCCTCTGGTGGTAGATAGAAGTCCTCTATCTCAGGAAACTGCTTTTGCAGAATCGGCACAAACACTTCATTGAGCGCTACGCCCAGTACTGCTGGTTCATCAGGTGGGCGACCAGTATAAGTACTGTGATAGATAGGCTCGTTACGCATTGTGATGTGGGTAATAGTAAAGACGTGGTGCTTTTCTTTTTCGTTGTAGTACCCGGTGTGATCACCGTAAGGTCCTTCGTCAGCGAACTCATTAGGATCAATATAGCCTTCCATAACGATTTCAGCGCTAGCGGGAACTTCTAAGTCATTGCTAACCGATTTGACGACTTCGGTTTTTTTGCCGCGCAGCAAACCCGCAAATGCGTACTCAGATAATGTATCTGGCACTGGTGTTACTGCGCCGAGAATGGTTGCAGGGTCTGCACCAAAAGCGACGGAAACAGGAAAGGGTTTACCTGGGTTGGTTTCCATCCAGTCACGGAGATCTAATGCACCGCCACGGTGAGCTAGCCAACGCATGATGATTTTGTTCTTAGCGATTTTTTGCTGGCGGTAAATACCTAGGTTCTGTCGCTTCTTATTCGGCCCTTTGGTAACGGTCAGTCCCCAAGTCAATAACGGTGCAACATCACCTTGCCAGCAACTCATGACTGGTACTTTGTCCAAATCAACTTCTTCACCTTGCCAGATAACCTCTTGGCAAGGGGCTTTGCGTAGACGCTTAGCAGGCATGTTCAATACTTGCTTGAACACTGGCAACTTATCTAATGCGTCTTTAAAACCTTTTGGGGGCTCAGGCTCTTTTAGATAAGCGAGTAACTTGCCGACTTCACGTAATTCTTTGACATCTTGTCGCCCCATACCTATCGCAACACGCTCCGGAGTACCAAACAGGTTGGTCAGTACAGGCATGTCGTAACCGATTGGGTTTTCAAACAGCAGAGCTGGTCCGCCAGCCCTTAAGGTACGGTCACTGATTTCCGTCATTTCATAGTCGGGATCAACGGGATGAGAGATGCGTTTTAGCTTCCCTTCTTTTTCTAGATGAGCGACAAAGTCGCGTAAATCCTTAAAACTCATAGACCTATTTGTGGGCTGGTTAATCTGCACGCAGTATAACAAAAAGAGGAATCATTCGATCCCTCTTTTTCGTGTGGTTATATGTCTTAGCCTTACTGTCCGATCACACTGAGGATCGCGCGGCTATTTACTTTTTGATTGCTACTGGCTAATTCTTCGAGCCACGATGAGTAACCTTGGCGTGCGAGCTCACCTGCAATGAACCTTGCATCATCGGATGCCGCCATTCGCGCGATAAGAAACTCTTTTACATCGCTCGACATTGGCCTAACTTTGGCCAGTTCGGTAATCGCTCGCTCTTTGAGGCTTGGGTTATTCGAGGCTTGCATCACTTGCTCTAAAGAAAAGCTATCTGCCACTTTAGCCAGTCGCACCAGTTCGGACTCACTGTTAAAGTCAGCTTTCATCAGCCACAGCAGTTTATAGACATCTGGATTTTCACTGACTTGAGCTAATCGCACCATGACTTGAGATGAAGGTAACCAACTGACTACCGGAGCTTTGGTCAACTGTTCAGCGAGGTTATTCACCGCTTCAGGTGAGAGGCTATCGAGTTCACGGATCAGCAAAGCTTCACGAGTCTGTACTTGGTAATCGCTGCCAGTCAGCCAATCTTTCAAATCCAGCTCACCACGCTCAGCATCTAAAACAAAGGCGAGTGTCGACTGATCTTGACGCCACTGTTTGAGTAAGCGGTTGGCAATCGCTGGGTAATTAAAAGCAGGGACTGAAAACTCATAGCCATCCCCTCTTTCTAACACTTGGTAGGTTGGCACCATTGACTGTTGCTGCTCAACAAACAGCGCCATCTTAGGTGTCAGAATCAGGTTTTGGCCTTCAATTTTCTTTAGCAGTAGATAGCGGGAAACTTCTTGTACGGGAAGAGAAAGCCTTTGCAACGCAAAGTTAAGGCCATCAGTATCATCTTCAACCACATACTGAAGGAGTTCAGCGACTTTATCGTGAACTTGAGATTCTTGTAACCATTGCTCAACACGCTGAGGTTCCATCTCAGTTGCAGCGACGGTAGGTACTCCGGTAAGAAGTGCGATAGACAGGAGTACCGACGACAACATTCCTTGTTGCATGTTAACCTCCTTGTAACATATTGCACCATTGTGCTCGCTATCAATAGATAATGCAAACAAAAACGCCACCAAATATGGTGGCGTTTGATAATTCAATCTATCGACTATTGACGACGCATCGCGTCAAAGAATTCATCGTTAGTCTTAGTCATTGCTAGCTTGTCGATCAGGAACTCCATTGCGTCGATCTCACCCATTGGATGAACAATCTTACGTAGAATCCACATCTTCTGTAGTTCTTCATTCTTAGTTAGAAGCTCTTCACGACGAGTACCTGAGCGATTGAAGTCGATTGCAGGGAAGACACGCTTCTCGGCGATCTTACGGTTCAGGTGAATTTCCATGTTACCTGTACCTTTAAACTCTTCGTAGATAACTTCATCCATCTTAGAACCAGTATCTACTAGCGCTGTTGCTAGAATTGTCAGGCTACCACCTTCTTCTACATTACGTGCAGCACCGAAGAAGCGCTTAGGACGGTGTAGAGCGTTAGCATCGACACCACCAGTCAGAACTTTACCTGATGATGGAACAACTGTGTTGTATGCACGAGCTAGACGAGTGATAGAATCAAGCAGGATTACTACGTCTTTCTTGTGTTCAACAAGACGTTTTGCTTTCTCGATAACCATCTCAGCAACTTGTACGTGGCGAGATGCAGGCTCATCAAACGTAGACGCAACCACTTCACCTTTCACTAGGCGTTGCATCTCGGTTACTTCTTCTGGACGTTCATCGATAAGAAGTACCATTAGCTCACACTCTGGGTGGTTGTAAGCAATGCTCTGTGCAATGTTTTGCAGCAGCATTGTTTTACCCGCTTTAGGTGGAGCAACGATCAGACCACGCTGACCTTTACCAATTGGTGAAGCTAAATCTAGAACACGTGCTGTGATATCTTCTGTCGAGCCGTTACCACGCTCCATCACCATACGCTCGTTTGCGTGTAGTGGCGTCAAGTTTTCAAATAGAATCTTATTACGCGCGTTGTCTGGTTTGTCATCGTTAACTGTATTGACTTTTAGTAGAGCAAAGTATCGCTCACCGTCTTTTGGTGGACGAATCTTACCGGCAATCGAGTCACCTGTACGAAGGTTGAAGCGGCGGATCTGACTTGGAGATACATAGATGTCATCTGGGCCTGCCAAGTAAGAGCTGTCTGCACTGCGCAAGAAGCCAAAACCGTCTTGAAGTATTTCCAGAACCCCGTCGCCAAAAATGTCTTCGCCGCTTTTCGCGTGAGCTTTTAGGATGGCGAAGATAATGTCTTGCTTTCTTAGACGAGCTAGGTTTTCAAGGCCCAAGCTTTCGCCAAGTTTAACAAGATCAGACACAGGTCTGTTCTTCAGTTCTGTTAGATTCATGGTGGTGGATACTTTTTTAGTCAAAATAGGATCTGTTATTTAGTTAAGATGAATTTGGTCACAGGATCGACCAAGAAGAGAAACTTGTTTATTTAACGTGCGATAAATTAGCACTAAATACTAGCCTAGTCTAGATTTTGTTAGGCAGCAAAAACAAAACCGTGCATTTCTTCAAATCGCACGGTTTGCTCAGTAACTACTTATAGATTTGCGTCTAGGAACTCTTTAAGTTGAGTCTTCGACAGCGCACCAACTTTGGTTGCTGCGACATTACCGTCTTTAAAAAGAAGCAATGTTGGAATACCGCGGATACCAAACTTAGGTGGAGTACCTGCGTTATGGTCGATATTTAGTTTACCGATAGTGAGCTTGCCTTCGTACTCATCTGCGATTTCGTCCAGGATAGGAGCAATCATCTTACAAGGACCACACCATTCTGCCCAAAAATCCACTAGTACAGGGCCTGCAGCATTGATTACGTCGTTTTCAAAACCGTCATCCGTAAGCTGCAAAATCTTATCACTCATCTTCCACTCCAATGTGTTTTTTGAAACTGGTTGGATGATAACCAGTAAATAGATGCCCTATTGGAATGTATTTACTTTCTTATTGCAAGCTTTAGCTGATATTCTATCACCATGAAAAAGACGCATATCACAGAGCAAAAGTTCGCCGATTTGGGTTTACACCCTCAAATTACTGAAGGTTTGGAGAAGAAAGGGTTTGAATTTTGTACCCCTATCCAAGCTTTGGCGTTGCCGGTACTGCTCACCGGCCAAGACATCGCAGGCCAAGCCCAAACGGGTACAGGTAAGACACTCGCTTTCCTGACTGCTACTTTTAACCACCTACTGACGACTTCAGAACATGAAGGTCGTAAGCCAAATCAGCCGCGTGCCATCATCATGGCACCAACACGCGAGTTGGCAATTCAGATTTACAATGATGCTGAGCCGCTAATTGCGAGCACTGGTATTAAAGCTGCGCTTGCCTACGGCGGCGAAAGCTACGACAAGCAGCTAGCTAAGCTTGAAGATGGTGTGGATATTCTGATCGGTACTACCGGTCGTATTATCGATTTCTACAAGCAACGCGTATTTAACCTAAACAACATTCAAGCGGTTGTTCTTGATGAAGCAGATCGCATGTTCGATCTTGGCTTTATTAAAGACATTCGTTTCTTGTTCCGTCGCATGCCTGAACCAAAAGAGCGTTTGAACATGCTGTTCTCAGCGACGCTTTCTTACCGCGTTCAAGAGTTGGCATTCGAGCACATGCATAATCCAGAGCATGTTGTGGTTGAGCCAGAAGTTAAAACGGGTCATCGCATCCAAGAAGAGCTGTTCTACCCTTCAAATGAACATAAAATGGCTCTGCTGCAAACCTTAATTGAAGAAGAATGGCCTGAGCGCGCGATCATCTTTGCTAACACTAAACATAAGTGTGAATCGGTTTGGGGCCACTTGGCTGCTGACGGCCATCGTGTTGGTTTGTTAACAGGCGATGTACCGCAGAAGAAACGCGAGCGTATCTTAGAGCAGTTTACTAAAGGTGAAGTTGATCTATTAGTGGCAACAGACGTTGCAGCACGTGGTCTACATATTCCTCAAGTAACGCACGTGTTTAACTTTGACCTACCAGATGACTGCGAAGATTACGTTCACCGCATAGGCCGTACTGGTCGTGCAGGTGCAAGCGGTCATTCTATTAGCTTTGCTTGTGAAGACTACGCGATTAACCTTCCTCCGATTGAAGAGTACATCGAGCACGCGATTCCCGTGTCAGACTACGACCCAAGTGCATTGATTGAAGATTTACCTGCACCGCTACGTATGCGTTCAAACCGTCCGCAGCAACGTCGCACCAATACAGGTGGTTCTCGTTCAGGCAACCGTCGTAACAACAATCGCTCTCGTCAACGTCAACAAAAGGATTCTTAAGTCGTCTATGAGCCAAGCAGTTTCATCTCCGCTTTACGCAGCCATCGACCTCGGGTCGAACAGTTTTCATATGCTCGTTGTGCGTCACATTGATGGCAGCGTACAAACGATGGCTAAAATCAAACGCAAAGTTCGCCTTGCCGCAGGCTTAGACGAAAACAACGCGCTAAGCCTAGAAGCCATGCAACGCGGCTGGGACTGCTTGAGTCTATTTGCAGAACGACTGCAAGATATTCCTAAAGAGAACATTCGCATCGTGGGTACAGCAACTCTGCGTACCGCAACTAACGTGGACGTTTTTCTCGAAAAGGCCAATCAGATACTTGGTCATAAGATTGAAGTGATCTGCGGCGAAGTGGAAGCGGCGACCATCTATAAAGGGGTCGCACATACCTCTGGTGGTAGTGGTCGACGCTTAGTGGTTGATATTGGTGGTGCAAGTACCGAGCTTATTATTGGTGAAGGTTTTGAAGCTAAGGCACTGACTAGTCTGAAAATGGGTTGTGTCACTTGGCTGGAGCGCCACTTTAAAGATCGTCAGTTAACGGTCAGCAACTTCAACAATGCGATTCAAGCAGCTAAAGAGACACTGCAACCTATCTTGGAGCAGTACACTCAAATTGGCTGGGATGTATGTGTCGGCGCATCAGGTACTGTTCAGGCGTTGCAAGAAATCATGCTGGCGCAAGGGATGGATGAGGTTATTACTCACGCCAAACTGAAACGCCTGCAAAAACAAGCCATGTTAGCCGATCACCTTGAAGAGCTTGAGATAGAAGGACTGACCCTAGAGCGTGCATTAGTCTTCCCTAGCGGCCTTTCTATTCTCATCGCTATTTTTGAGCTACTTGAGATTGACTCGATGACACTCGCCGGTGGCGCACTTCGTGAAGGCCTAGTGTATGAAATGGTTGATGAACTTAAGCAAGACGACATTCGTGCGCGCACTATCTGTAGCGTTCAGAGCCGCTACCAAATTGACGTCGCCTACGGTCAGCAAGTTGCCAACATGGCGGCTAAACTGCTCGCTGAATGTCAGTCTGATTGGGTTGCAGAGTCGCACGGTAGTGTACTGCTTGAAACCGCAGCCAAGCTACATGAGATCGGTTTGACTATCGATTTCAAAAAAGGCGGCGAGCATAGTGCTTACCTGCTGCAAAACTTGGATTTACCTGGTTACACGCGAGCACAAAAGCATCTCTTAGGTGAACTCACGCGCCGCTATCGTGATCAGCTAACATCACTCCCGGAGCAGCATGCTTTATCCAGCAACAGTGCAAAACGTGTGTTGCGCCTGCTGCGTTTAGCAGTGTTATTAACTCATCGTCGTAACCCTGAGCTTGAGCCTAACATTACCCTAAGCTCTAACGATGATAAGCTGACCCTAACGCTAAAAGCGCAGTGGCTTAAAGACAACCCTTTGACCGCTGCTGAACTCGAAATAGAAGCAAACCGTCAAAGTGATATTGGTTGGCCACTCTCGATTGTTGAGTACTAATCTCAACTGAGCAATGTTCGAAAGATACAAAAAAGCCCGAGGAATAGTATTCCTCGGGCTTTTTCTTGTTGGTCATTTCAATTAAGACTTAGCGCCAACCACTTTAAAGTCAGGGTTCACTGCGGTGAGTTTCTTGACCAAGTAATTCAGCAATACGCCATACATAGGAACAAACAGACCCAAGCTGATGACTAATTTGAAGCCGTAGTCCACCAGCGCAATCTCAGTCCAATGCTCGGCCATAAACGGATCTGGGCTTTGATAGAAGGCAATCGCAAAGAAAGCGATAGTATCTAACGCATTACCAAATAGCGTTGAACATGTTGGTGCAACCCACCACTGTTTTAGCTGACGCAGACGGTTAAAGACATGAACATCCAGAATCTGACCCAGCAAATAAGCCATAAAGCTTGCGATCGCTATGCGCGCAACAAACAGGTTAAATTCCCCAAGCTGATTCAAACCTTGGAATGAACCTTCATAGAACAGAACAGATAAGCCGTATGAAACCGCCAGTGCTGGCAACATCACTAAGAAGATGATATGACGAGCAAGCTGAGCACCAAAAATACGAACGGTTAAGTCAGTCGCTAGAAAAATAAATGGAAAAGTAAATGCGCCCCACGTGGTGTGGAAACCGAAAACGGTAAAGGGCAGCTGAACTAAGTAATTGCTCGATGCAATAATGATCAGGTGGAACAGAACTAATAGAAAAAGGGCTTTGCGCTGCTGCGCAGGGGTAAAGTTACTCATGAGATACCTTTTTAGTTTGGTTTGGGGGTGAGGGAACCCAAATCGAATCCATTCCAAGCCAAGGAAAGACTCTTACCAACAATGTTAAAAGAAACTAGCCGCGATATGTTTGTGATAACGATCGCGGCGGGCGATTATACATTAACCAATTTGAGCTGCAACTGGCTAAGGCTACGCAATCGTTAGCGTATAAAAATCAGCTTAGAAACCTTTACTAAATAGTGAAGCCAGAAAATCGAGCTCTGGTTTGGATTCTTCAATAGCCAGTGCTTCAAACCAGATACTCTCACTGTAGTGCTCTGATTTTAAAAATAGCTGACAACCTTCAAAATCAATCAACCAAGAGTGGATATCTGCATCCCACTGCTTTTCGACCACTGAAGCCGATAGCAGTTTGACCAGTTTGTCAGCTAACTGAGGAAAGCTATCAAAATCAAACCGCGGAGCACGAATGATGATGCGCCCCTCTTCTACCTGATAATCAAGAAGACCAAATTCCGTTTGTGGTGTGACATCAGCCATGATTTGTTAAGTGCTCCTGAATAAGATCTAAGAATGGGTCGGCGTATTTTTCTAACTTGCGCTGCCCCACTCCGTTTACGGCAAGCATTTCACCGTAAGAGGTCGGTAGTATCTCTGCCATATCAATTAATGTCGCGTCACTGAACACTACGTATGGTGGTAGGCCATCTTCATCAGCAATGGCTTTGCGAAGCTTGCGCAACTTAGCAAATAACTTCTTATCGTAGTTTTTGCTCGACAGCTTGTCTGATTTAGCGGCGCGAGCGGCAGTATCAAGGCGTGGTACAGCAAGCTCTAACGACATATCACCACGCAACAGCGGCCTTGCCTCTTCCGTCAACTGCAAGGTGGAATTACGAGTAATATTTTGGAATAACAAACCTTTATGAATCAACTGACGAAAAACACTGACCCAGTAGTCATGGCTATTTTCACGTCCTAGCCCATAAGTCGACAGTTTGTCATGGCCATTTTCACGAATACGGATATTCTGCATGCCACGTAAAACTTCAACCACATAACCCATACCAAAGCTTTGATTAACCCTATACACGCAAGAGAGCGCTTTTTGAGCTTGCTCTGTGGCATCAAAGTGCTTAGGAGGATCGAGGCAGATATCGCAGTTGCCACATGGTTTCTCACGGTACTCGCCAAAATAATTAAGCAGTACTTGGCGGCGACAGGTTTGCGCTTCAGCAAAAGCACTCATTGCGTTTAGCTTGTGCGCTTCAACTTGCTTCTGCGGACCATCGTCTTTTTCATCCAACATGCGGCGCAACCAACTGATATCGGCAGGGTCGTAAAGCATCATCGCTTCGGCAGGCAATCCATCTCGCCCGGCTCGACCTGTCTCCTGATAATAGGATTCGATATTGCGTGGAATATCAAAGTGCACCACAAAGCGAACGTTGGGCTTGTTAATCCCCATGCCAAAGGCGACAGTGGCAACAACGATCTGAATATCATCACGTTGAAACGCCTCTTGGACGTAAGCACGCTCATCCGCTTCAAGACCTGCGTGGTAACTTGCAGCACGTAAGCCGTTGTTACACAGTTTTTCGGTTACCATCTCTACTTTCTTGCGGCTACCACAATAGATAATGCCGCAGCTGCCACGTTGGCCTTCAAGAAAACGAACTACCTGAGAAACTGGCTTATGTTTCTCGACTAGGGTGTAACGAATGTTAGGGCGATCAAAACTGCCAAGATAAGTATGCGGCTCGTCGAGTTGCAGGCGCTGCATAATGTCTTTGCGCGTCGCGTCATCTGCGGTTGCCGTCAGCGCCATGACTGGGATATGAGGAAAGTGCTGTTTGAGCTGGCCTAACGAAGCATATTCAGGTCTGAAATCATGCCCCCACTGAGAAATACAGTGCGCTTCATCAACCGCTATCATCGACAATGAGATGTTTTCCAGACGCTCAATAAAATCGCGCATCAGTACACGTTCTGGAGAAACATAAACCAACTTTAACGCACCAGAATGCATGCGATTATAAACGGAGATCAGCTCTTCTCGTGGCATGGTGGAGTTGACACACTCAGCGGCCACACCATTCGCTTTCAGTTGGTCTACTTGATCTTTCATCAATGAAATCAGCGGTGAAATAACTAAAGTTAGCCCCTCACGTGCTAAGGCAGGGATCTGATAACACAAAGATTTACCGCCACCCGTTGGCATTATCACTAAGCTATCTTGCCCAGCAACCGCCGACTCAATCACTTCTTGCTGACCATCACGAAAGCTCTGATAACCAAAAACATCCTCTAAGATGCTTTGCGGCGTCGGCAAATCGGCTGAAGGTGACTGGGCTAAAAGTGTCGAGGTCATGAACTATCTCAATAGAGTTGCAGGATGAGTGCGCGTCGAACGCAAGAGGCACATTGTAGTGGGGTTTAAAGGTGAATAAAACCGCAAATTGTTAGGTGAATCGGATTATGCTCCTTATACTGCTTGTTTCAATTTGTAAAAATTATGATCGAGTAAAGATAAATGACTCCAGAAGAACAACAGCGAGCGAAACAGGGTGTCTTTCTTGCCATTGGGGCATACACCATGTGGGGCATCGCACCTATCTACTTCAAGGCTTTGGCCGAAGTCTCCCCATTAGAGATTTTAAGTCACCGCGTTGTATGGTCTTTCTTCTTACTCGCTGCCCTGCTTCACTTTGGTCGTCGTTGGCGAAATGTACGCGACGTGATCAAGTCGAAACAAAAGCTGCTTTATTTAGTGACTACGGCGGTTTTAGTTGGTGCTAACTGGCTGATATTCATCTGGGCGGTGAATTCCGATCATATGCTCGATGCCAGTCTGGGTTACTACATCAACCCATTGATTAACGTACTGTTGGGGATGCTCTTTTTGGGAGAAAGGTTACGTAAACTACAGTGGTTTGCCGTCGCACTCGCCGCTTGTGGAGTGTTGGTCCAACTATTTGTGTTTGGCTCAATCCCGATTGTTGCGATCACTTTGGCGCTGACTTTTGGTTTCTACGGCCTATTGCGTAAAAAAGTCAGCCTTGAAGCGCAAACTGGCCTGTTTATAGAAACTTTGGTGCTACTGCCAGCCGCGGCTATCTACTTGCTGTGGATTGCTGACAGCCCAACGTCACACTTGACCGAGAACTCGCTCGACCTGAACTTACTACTCATTTCAGCAGGTATCGTGACTACCTTGCCGCTCCTTTGTTTTACTGGTGCAGCCACTCGCTTAAAGCTATCAACCTTAGGCTTCTTCCAATACATAGGCCCTAGCTTGATGTTTTTGCTTGCCGTACTTGTATATGGCGAAGCTTTCACTCTCGACAAAGCGATTACCTTCGCCTTTATTTGGGGCGCCTTAGTTATCTTCAGTTTTGACGGTCTAAGAAATAACAGGCAGTCGAAGAAAGCGACAAAAGCGCACTGATCGTTTTTTACAAGACAAATCGCTTACCCACATATAAGCTTGATGAAATACTCATCAAACTTTGTTTAGTTTTATGGATAAGGTCAACTACCACAGTACTGAGAACAAAGAGATCAGCCTGATTGAAGCAAACTATCAGTCGTTCGCTTTTTCACGCCACTATCATCTTGATTTTCATATTGGTCTTATCACGGGCGGACAACAAAAGTTCCACTATAAAGGTGCTAGCCATCACGTTGGTGAAGGGCAATTGGTCATCATGCCTCCTGATGAGCTGCATGATGGTAAATCCATGTTGGAGTCCGGTTATCAAACCCGAGTGTTTGCACTTGACCCTGCGTGGTTTAGTGACCTTGCTCAACTAAAACAACCGAGTGACTTACTGCACTTCAAGCAACTGATAATTTCCGATCAGAAAGTGTTTCAGCCCCTTTCTCAACTGCACCAATTGCTAACAGACAACAACGTCAGCCAACTGGCAAAAGATTGCTTACCTTACGAAGGTTTTGAACGCCTGTTTAGCCACTACGGCAGTTTAGAGCAAAAACGCGCGGTCCCTTTGGGTAACCAATCTATGGCTACCTTAAAAGAGTATTTGTTAGACAATCTCGATCAGCCAGTACGATTAGAGCAACTGTCACAGCTGTGTGAGCTGAGCCCAACCCAGTTTCAACGCCATTTTAAAGCCAAAATCGGCTTAACTCCCTACGCATGGTTGAGTCGTCTGCGTATGGAACAAGGAATGAAACTGCTTAAATCCGGAGTGAGCGGTACTGAAGTAGCACATCAGGTGGGTTTCTATGATCAGGCCCATTTTAGCAAAGCGTTTAAGTCCACTTACGGCGTTAACCCTTCTCAAATCAGCTAGTGTCAGTTTTTTACAATCTTTCACTGGCAATCCATAGCACACTAAAGCTATCTAAAATCATCAATCGAGTCCGATGAACGAAATAACTATCCTCACCACCTTAGCCGTGGTTCACTTTGTTGCTCTTATGAGCCCAGGCCCTGATTTTGCCTTAGTGGTACAGAATGCGACACGCTATGGTCGTCAAACTGGGCTGTATATTGCTTTGGGTCTTTCGTGTGGCATCTTACTGCATTCCATTCTAAGCCTAACTGGCATCAGCTATCTGGTTCACCAACAGCCAACTCTATTTGCTTTGCTTCAGCTCGCTGGCGGTAGCTACCTTTTCTATCTTGGCTATGGCGCCCTTAAAGCGAGTTGGACGAGCTTGCGTAACGCGAAAGCAAATGAAAGCGCTTCTGCAGAGCAGCCAAGCCTGCTCCTCGGCAGCAAACGCGAAGCTTTTTCGCGCGGCTTTGCAACCAACATCCTTAACCCAAAAGCATTGGTGTTTTTTGTCAGCCTTATGTCGAGCCTTGTACCAGCCAGCATGTCATTAACCGGAAAAGGGCTAGCACTGATGATCTTATGGAGTATCTCATTGCTGTGGTTTTCCTTTCTCGCTTGGGCTCTCTCCACCCAACGTATGCAGCGTAAGATCAAAGCAATGGCCCACTACGTCGATGGGTTATGCGGTATTCTGTTTACCGTGCTTGGACTTGGTATTCTTTGGCAATCTACCACGGCGATCACTGCTCTGCTTTAATCCATTGGTGTCTAAAATTTGATTCAAGATTACAATTTGATAACAAACCCTTAGACCTAAACCTCTTCCACTGTCACTCTTGGTCTGCATAAATAAAAAGGAGAACAAGATGCAGTGGAAACTCAAATTTCTAACCACATGTTTGCTTGCAACGTCAGCGACAACCTGGGCCAACCAAGCAGCCGACTCTGTAGCGCCCGAGCACAGTAGTGGTCTAGAGAACAAACAACTGGTTACCGCCAAAGAATGGATGGTGACAGCAGCGAACCCAATCGCTACCCAAGCGGGCGCAGATATTCTTGCCAAAGGGGGTAACGCGATTGATACCATGGTCACCACCCAGCTAATGCTAGGTTTGGTTGAACCACAATCTTCAGGTATTGGTGGTGGCGCGTTCCTTGTCTATTGGGACGCCAAAAGTCAGCAACTTACCACGTATGACGGCCGAGAAACGGCTCCACTCGATGCGACACCTCGTCTATTCCAAGACGACAATGGCGAACCACTGAAGTTTTACGATGCAGTGGTAGGCGGACGCTCAGTAGGTACGCCGGGTACCGTCAAGTTGATGTGGGATACACACCAAAAATACGGCAAACTAGCATGGTCAGACCTTATCCAACCTGTTGTCGACGTTGCCAAACAGGGCTTTGAGATCAGTCCACGCCTAGCGACACTGATAGAAAAAGATGCCGAGCGTCTAAGCCGTTTTGCCACCACGAAAGCCTACTTCTTCAATTCTGATGGCTCACCTAAAACGGCGGGTACCTTACTCAAAAACCCGGAGTATGCAGCAACACTCGCTGCAATTGCTAAAGGTGGCGCGCAAGCTTTCTACCAAGGTAAAATCGCGGAAGATATTATCGAAACGGTACAAAGTGCCCCGGGTAACCCAGGGGTACTCGCACAGAAAGACTTTAATGCGTACTCAATAAAGCAAAGAGACGCAGTATGTTCGGTTTACCAAAGCTTTGATGTCTGTGGAATGGGGCCGCCAAGTTCAGGCGCTCTGACTGTTGGCCAAATCTTAGCGATTACTGAGAACTTCGACCTCAAGGCTTGGGGGCCGGATAATGCAAAATCATGGCAAGTGATTGCAGATGCCTCTCGCTTAGCCTTTGCCGATCGCGGTATGTATATGGCAGATGAAGACTTTGTGCCGATGCCAACCCAAGGTCTGCTTGATAAAGAGTATCTAAAACAGCGCGCACAACTCATTCAACCGGGTAAAGCTCTAGAGTCTGTGAGTGCAGGTAGCCCACCTTGGAGCTATGCACTGCGTCAAAGCATGGATGAATCCATCGAACTGCCTTCAACCAGCCACTTCAATGTGGTCGATAAACAAGGCAACGTGGTGTCCATCACCACAACAATTGAGAATGCATTTGGCTCACGTTTGATGACCAATGGCTTCCTACTCAACAATGAGCTGACCGATTTCTCTTTCCGCTCCCATAAAGAAGGTAAGCCAATTGCGAACCGTTTAGAACCAGGAAAGCGTCCACGTTCATCAATGGCACCAACCATCATCATGCAAGATGACAAACCATATATGGCTATTGGCTCACCAGGTGGCAGTCGTATTATTGGTTATGTCGCACAAGCCATTATTGCCCACACTCAATGGGGAATGGATATTCAGCAAGCAACCAACCAACCTCACCTGTTAAACCGTTTCGGCACTTTAGACGTAGAGCAAGGTACTAGCGCGGAAAAATTCAAACCTCAACTAGAGGAAATGGGCTTTAAGGTCAATGTTCGCGATCTGAATTCAGGATTACACGCTATTTTACTGCAAGATAACCAATTGCAAGGCGCCGCTGATCCACGACGAGAAGGTACAGCAATCGGTAAATAGAGTAGATCGACTCACTTGCTTGTGCGAGATCTCTCACAAGCAAGTGAGTAAAAATAGCTTTTTGGCTGAGAAAAATGTAAACAACAATATCTAAGCCACTGTTTTATAAAGATACGCATAAAACATAAACGAATTTTTATGTAGAAAAACGTTTACCTTATATTGCTGAAATTCGTTAGACGAGTAATATGAATGGTGTCGGAAGGATGCTGACACGGAACAGGAAATTACCACGGATTAGGTAATCTTCAGGAAGAAGATACGGTTGCTTAGGATGAGTAATCGGCATGGAAAGCGAATTGGACATTGAACGGACGCAATAGTAACTAGGATGGTTGCTACTAAGGATGGGAAATGGACACCTCTGGACGAGGAAAGGACTTATCATCAGGATGATGAAAAGGACACCGCTCAAGGAACAAGCGAAGTGAGCTAACGAGGATGATTGTTAGCAGACCAGGATAGGGTCAAGGACACCGCTAGGATGGCGATGAATGGACTAAGCTGAAGGACGTCAGCATACTATCAAGGATTAGATGCATGGAGCACCTATAGTAGCCGGATTGCTGCGAGTAAGACTATAACCCCGACGGGCTCACGCCCTCGGGGTTTTTCTTAATCTAAGCCAACCTGATTTGAACCAATCCCCTACTTACATAAAAATTCACACTTTGAAAGTTCACTTTTTCACCACTTGTACGTAATGTGTTTAGCATGGAACTCACTTAGTTTCATAACCACACGTAAAACAAGGACTATTTTCATGTCACAAGTTACTTTTCAAGGCGCTGCTGTACCTGTTTCTGGCTCTTTTCCTGCGAAGGGATCTCAAGCCAGTGCATTTTCTCTCACCGCAGGCGATCTTTCTGAACTGACTCTTGGTTCACTGAAAGGCAAAAAAGTCATTCTGAATATCTTTCCTAGCATTGATACTCCAGTATGCGCGCAAAGCGTTCGTGCGTTTAATGAAAAAGCGGCAAGCAAAGACAATACGGTTGTACTGTGTATCTCAGCTGACCTGCCGTTTGCCGCAGCTCGCTTCTGTGAATTGGAAGGCATTGAAGGCGTGCAACACGCTTCAACATTTCGCTCTCCGGAATTTGCTCAAGATTATGGTGTCGCCATCTCAGAAGGTGCACTTGCAAGCTTAACAGCCCGTGCCGTAGTGTGCGTAAATGAAGAAGGCCTGATTACTCACAGTGAGCTCGTTGCAGAGATCACTGAAGAACCAAACTATGATGCCGCACTAGCATCACTGTAAGTTGTTACTCAAAAAAAGAGCTGCCCTGTGGCAGCTCTTTTTGTAGGAAATTGAACATGTAGGAAGTAATGTACTTACAGCGTTTCTAGCTTCGCATAAGCAGTGACTAACCATTTGATGCCTTCACCGTTAAAGGCGACTTGTACACGACTTTGTGGACCACTGCCTTCAAAGTTGATAATGGTACCCTCACCAAACTTAGGGTGCATAACTCGCGAGCCCAAACTAAAGCCAGTTTCATTGAAACTCTCTTTAACCACAGTCTGACTAAAGCGACCTGAGCTTGCCGGACGACTCACCTGCGCTTTCATACGCACTTCATCAAGACACGTCTCTGGCAATTCACGAATAAAACGGGATGGCTTATGGTACTTATCCTGACCGTATAAACGGCGCATCTCTGCATACGTGATGTAGAGCTTTTCCATTGCTCGCGTCATGCCGACGTAGCAAAGGCGGCGCTCCTCTTCCAAACGCCCTGCTTCTTCCGCAGACATCTGGCTTGGGAACATGCCTTCTTCAACACCGACCATAAACACAAGTGGGAACTCTAGACCTTTTGCACTATGCAGTGTCATGAGCTGAACGGCATCTTCAAACTCGTCAGCCTGACCTTCACCCGCTTCCAACGCGGCATGAGTCAAGAAAGCCGTCAGTAGGGTCATTTCTTCCGCTTCTTCTGGCTTTTCAAACTGTCGGGTCGCCGTTACCAGCTCTTCCAAGTTCTCAATGCGAGCTTTAGACTTCTCGCCTTTTTCTTGCTCGTACATAGCGAACAAGCCTGAGTACTTGATGACGTGGTCGGTTTGCTCATGCAATGACAACTCACATGTGTCATCTTCTAAGGCGTTAACCAATTCAACGAAGCGGCTTAAAGCTCCAGCAGCACGACCAGCTAAGACTTTCTCATCAAGGAGCGCAACGCTAGCTTCCCACATAGTGCAACCGCGATCGCGCGCAGCAAAACGAATCGTCTCTAGCGTTTTATCCCCTAAGCCACGAGTTGGCGTATTCACCACTCGCTCAAAAGCCGCGTCATCGTTACGATTGGCCATTAAGCGCAGATAGCTAAGTGCATCTTTGATTTCTTGGCGTTCGAAGAATCGCATACCGCCATAAATACGATAAGGTAAGCCTGCCTGAATCAACGCTTCCTCGAGTACACGTGACTGGGCGTTATTTCGATACAGCATAGCGGCATCATTCAGCGCTCCGCCTTTGTCTTGCCATTCCTTTATCTTATTCACGGCAAAGCGAGCTTCATCCAACTCGTTATAGGCAGAGTAAACAGAAATTGGCTCACCTTCCGCGCCGTCCGTCCACAGCTCTTTACCCATTCGCTCAGTATTATTGGCAATCAGGGTGTTCGACGCCTCTAGGATGGTTTTTGTTGAGCGATAGTTTTGCTCAAGACGAATGGTGTTAACGCTTGGGAACTCTCGGGTGAATTTCTCAATGTTCTCGATTTTTGCTCCGCGCCAACCATAGATAGACTGATCGTCATCACCCACAATCATGACATGAGACTCGGGCCCCGCCATCATGCGTAACCAAGCATACTGAATATTGTTGGTATCTTGGAATTCGTCGACCAAGATATGCTTGAATCGAGCTTGATAGTGCTCTCGAACAAACTTGTTATCACGCAATAACTCATGGGCACGAAGCAGGATTTCAGCAAAATCGACCAGACCAGCTCGATCACAAGCTTCTTGATAAGCCGTATAAAGCTGCAAGTAAGTTTTAGTAACGGGATCGTGATAAGCATCAATATGATTCGGGCGTAGACCTTCATCTTTTTTGCCATTGATCCACCAGCTAACCTGACGCGCTGGCCACTGTTTTTCATCAAGGTTTTGCGCTTTTATCAAGCGACGCAATAGGCGCTGCTGATCGTCTGTATCAATGATCTGAAAATCTTCAGGTAACTTGGCATCCAGATAGTGAGCACGAAGGATACGATGACAGATACCATGGAATGTACCGTTCCACATGCCCGAAGCACTACCCATCATTAGCTCTTCAATACGCCCGCGCATTTCCGCCGCCGCTTTGTTAGTGAAGGTCACCGACATAATAGAGAACGGCGAAGCTTGCTCAACAGACATCAACCACGCAATACGATGCACTAGCACACGTGTTTTACCACTGCCTGCGCCAGCCAATACGAGTAAGTTTTCTAGTGGTGCAGCCACGGCTTCACGCTGCTTGTCATTCAGACCATCGAGAAGTAAGGAAGGATCCATTGTGTGCTCAGTTACTGGTTATCTATACATGAAATGGCATTATACCCGAGTGACCTCAAGATGCTAGGTGCAGGGATAAGCAACTGAATTTGCCGCTATTGGTACTTTTTAGGCTTCCAACACAAAAAAATAGAAAAAAAACCAACTGTTAAAAGTCTGTTAAATCAATAAATTAAATAACCAAAACTAATAATAACGTCATTTTCTATAATTTATTTGAAAGTTTTTAGGCGAGTTTTCTATCCTTTTAATTAAGCAAGTTGATGAATTACTTCATGATTCGCTTGCCCACATAAAGTAAAGGAATAAAGTCTGAGGAAATTACTATGAAAAAGTCTAATCTTGCTGTTACTGCCGCTGTTACTGGTTTAATTGCTCTTGGTGGCACAATGTTAACGGCTGCTCCAGCGGTCGCAGCAGAGAAAGAAAAATGCTACGGCGTGGCAAAAGCAGGTAAAAATGACTGTGCAACTAAAACCAGCTCATGTGCAGGTACATCAAAAGAAGACAACCAAACGGATGCTTTCGTAGTCGTACCAAAAGGTCTATGTGGCAAGCTAACAGGCGGCAGCACTCAATCTTCATAATAAAAATTTTAGGCGGCCTGAGGCTCAATCGGCCGCCTTACTTCTGCCGCTTCTACTTTCAAGGAACGCCCAGTGAATGCAGATCATTTTCATAATAAAGTCGGGGTGGGATTACGTTCACCGCACCTAGATTATTTCAGCCAAGAGAAACCATCACTGTCATGGCTAGAAATCCATAGTGAAAACTACTTCCAACCCTATTCGGCACCACGTCAAACTCTACGTAAGCTTGCTAATGACTATCAAATTAGCTGTCACGGTATAGGACTATCATTAGGCAGTGTTGAACGCGTTAACCGTCGTCACCTCAAACAGCTGCAAGATCTAATCAGTGAGATAAACCCTTTTCTGGTTTCTGATCATTTAAGCTGGAGTGAAAATGGTGGCCATTACTTCAATGACTTGCTGCCATTGCCTTACACTGAAGAAGCCTTAGCAATCTTTTGCCGCAACGTGCTTGAGGTTCAAGATGCGATGCAACAGCCAATGCTGATTGAAAACCCATCCAGCTATGTGAAGTTCAATCACTCGACGATTAGTGAATGGGACTTTTTAACTGAAGTCCAAAAGCGCACTGATTGTCGGCTACTGTTGGACCTAAACAATATTCATGTCTCTGCATTCAACCATGGCTTTGATAGCCATCATTATTTAGCTTCAATTCCGGCCGAGGCTGTGGATGAAATTCACTTGGCAGGTTTTACTGTCAAGCAGCTCGATAAGGGAGAAGTGTGGATCGATACCCATAGCCGTCCTGTCAGTGATGAAGTGTGGCAACTGTATCAATTCTGGTTAGAACACTATGGCGAAAGACATACCTTGATTGAGTGGGATCTCGATATTCCACAGCCAGAAGTCTTGCTCGCGGAAGCAGCCAAAGCGAGCGAGCAACTCAATCAGTGGCAAGCCGCGAAGAGGAAAGTGTCATGACATCAAATGCTTCACCTTCCCTTAGCGAATTACAAAGCACCTTTGCCAAAGCGCTGCACTACCAAGCCTCTGGTGAAGATTGCAATATTTGCAGCGATGTTTTCAGTGCCGATGAGAGAATGCAGATTTATCGCAATAACTTCATCATCAGCCTTAGTGAAGTCCTACAAGCAACCTACCCAATGCTGCACGCCCTGTGGGGGGAAGAGTGCTTTGAGCAAGTTGCCCGCCAACACGTACTCAACTACCCGTTGCAAGCCGGGGATGTCAGTCACTATGGGGAACATTTCGAACAAACTATCGAACGCTTTCCGCCGGTGATTGAAGCCGCGCCTTATAGCTTAGAAGTGGCTCGTTTCGAATGGCATATAGACCTTGCTCAACAGTTGGGGAATCAGATAAGTCTCGCTGACGATTTACGGCCATTGGCTCACCTTGCTCATGTTGCAGAAGATCAGCAACCCCAGATTCAATTGCACTTGAAACCCGGAGTGATTGCGTTTCAGTCATCTTACGCGCTGTTCTCACTCCAGCAAGCCATCAACAGTAACAACTTTGATGGTTTAAGTTTAGAGCAAGCAGAACAAGGGATTATTGCCTACTCAGCAGAAAGCGAAGTGTGGACTTTGGCTCTCGCCGCTGAACCTTATGAACTGCTCAACTATTTGTTGTCTGGCTGCATGCTCACTGAAGTCCCACCAGCGCTGCTGGCCCATTTGGACTTCCTCACTCAACATGACCTACTGGCAGGTTTCTCGCTCGCCACATTAGAAGGATAATAATATGTCTAGCGCCATTAAGAATATGCTCGAGAGCTATGATAACTGGGTCGCCAAATTTCAAGCTGGCTTTGTCCCGCTACTGCTACTGTTTTGTCGACTTTGGGTCGCTTGGGTATTCTTTAATTCTGGGCTAACTAAGATAGCCTCATGGGACAGCACCCTATTCCTATTTGAATACGAGTATCAAGTTCCGATTTTACCTTGGGAATTGGCTGCCTATATGGGTACAGCCGCTGAACTGATATTGCCTGTTTTTCTTGCGTTAGGGCTTCTCTCACGCCCAATGGCAGCGATCCTGTTTGTGTTTAACATTATCGCTGTGGTGTCTTATCCCGTACTTTGGGACAAAGGCTTTTATGATCACCAGCTATGGGGCTTAATGATCTTGAATGTCGTGGTTTGGGGGCCTGGTGTTATCTCAGCCGATAAAGTACTACGTAGTAAGCTTGGCTAATCTTCTGAAGATAAGTCTTCTTTGACAGAGTTAACCGCATCTCGTGATGCATGGCCGATCGCCTTGGTTGTATCACGGGTTGCATGACCTATCGCTGTAGTGGTGTCACGAGTCGCGTGACCAATCGCTGTTCCCGCCTCTTTTAGCTCAGCACATCCTGACATAACCACTACTAAACCAGCCCCTAACAAAACTTTGTTCAACAACATAAAACCTCCATGCAATTAATGGGAGGTATAATAACAAAAACCGCCGCTCTGTATCAGAGGGGCGGTTTCGAATTGATTAAATTCTTACTTTCAAGTTAGGCAGCAATACCTGAATGACGCAGTAACGCATCAATCTGAGGCTCACGACCACGGAAGCGTTTAAACAGCTCCATTGGTTCTTCACTTCCGCCCATTTCAAGAATGTTGTTCAAGAAGCTTTGACCGGTTTCGGTATTGAAAATGCCTTCTTCCTCAAAACGTGAGAACGCATCAGAAGATAGCACTTCTGCCCATAGGTAGCTGTAGTAACCGGCACTGTAACCACCAGCAAAGATGTGACTAAAGCTGTGCGAGAAACGGTTCCACTCTAAGCTCGGCAACACCGCGACTTTTGATTTCACTTCTGCCAGTGTATCTAAGACACGTGGGCCAACTTCTGGGTCAAACTCCGTGTGCAGAGTAAAGTCAAACAGACCAAACTCTAGCTGACGAAGAATGAACATCGCCGACTGGAAGTTTTTCGCTGCTAGCATCTTCTCTAACATTTCTTTCGGCAGTGGTTCGCCTGTTTCAAAGTGACCAGAGATAAACGCTAATGCATCCTCTTCCCAGCACCAGTTCTCAAGGAACTGACTTGGCAGCTCTACCGCATCCCAAGGCACGCCATTGATACCAGATACTGCTCCCGTCTCTACTTGAGTCAGCATATGGTGAATACCATGACCAAACTCGTGGAACAGAGTCACAACTTCATCATGGGTAAACAGTGCTGGCTTATCTCCGACAGGACGGTTGAAATTACAGGTTAGGTACGCCACTGGTGTTTGCAGCTCGCCATTTTCATTGTTACGGCGCACGCGGCACTCATCCATCCAAGCACCACCACGCTTATGTTCACGAGCATACAAATCAAGATAGAAGCTACCGCGTAGGTTGTTATCTGCATCAAAGATATCAAAGAAGCGTACCGATTCATGCCAAGTATCAACCCCTTCACGTTCAGTGACCGTCATACCGAAGACACGATTTAGCACTTCAAATAGACCACTGACCGCTTTTGCTTCAGGGAAGTAAGGGCGCAACTCTTCGTCAGAAATCTGGAACAGATGCTGTTTTTGCTTCTCGCTGTAGTAAGCAATATCCCAAAGGTTAAGTGCTTCAACGCCAAACTCACTCTTAGCAAACTGACGCAGCTCTTCTACTTCACGCTCACCTTGAGGCTTAGCCTTACTCGCCAAATCATTTAAAAAGCTAAGAACCTGAGAAGGGTTTTCCGCCATCTTGGTCGCAAGCGATTTTTCACTGTAGGTATTGAAACCCAACATACGTGCAATTTCATGACGCAGTTTCAGTTGCTCATTGATGATCTCACTGTTATCCCACTCGCCCGCTTTAGGACCTCGATCCGAGGCGCGAGTGACATACGCTTCATATAACTCTTTGCGCAGTTCTTGATTATCACAGTAGGTCATTACTGGCAGGTAAGAAGGGATATCTAAAGTCAGCAGGTAACCATCAAGCTCTTTTGCTTCGGCTGCCGCTTTTGCTGCCGCCAACGCAGATTCTGGCATGCCAGCTAGTTGCGTTTCATCTTCAACATGCTTAGTCCAACCCATAGTGGCATCGAGCACATTGTTAGAGAACTTAGAGCCTAGCTCCGACATACGCTTGCTGATTTCACCATAGCGATGCTGCTCATCAGCAGGCAGACCAATGCCTGATAGTTCAAAGTCACGCAGTGAGTCAGTGATGGTTTTCTTTTGTGCTTGAGTCAATGCTGCAAACTCTTCGCTCGCTTTGATTGCCTTGTAGGCTTCAAACAAGCCCTTATGCTGCCCAACCCAAGTACCATACTCAGATAACAGAGGCAGACAACTTTCGTAAGCTTCGCGTAGCTCATCACTGTTGACCACCGAGTTCATATGGCTCACTGGTGACCAAATACGGCTTAAGCGGTCATCCACTTCTTCTATTGGCGCTACCACACTGTTCCAAGTCGGTTGAGTGTTACCCTCTAGTACGCTGTCGATTTTAGCGCGGCAATCTGCAATCGCTTGTTCAACAGCTGGCTTAACGTGTTCCGGTTTGATCTGAGAAAATGGAGGCAAATCGGTAAAGCTAAGAAGTGGATTAGACATAAATCATTCCTTTTATTGGCAAGCGAACTGACGGGTTCGTCTATTAAGTATATTCAACGTCTTATAGATTAAATATAGGTGGCGTCGTCATTTTTCAATAGAAGGGATACGCTAAGTTGTTGCTAAATGCGAGCATCCCAAAGCCACTGAGTATATAATCGGCGAATCGTTCGTACTAACTTCAATATGGTTTAAAGACCATTTCGAGAGTGTCATTTTGTTAAGTTATCGCCACAGTTTTCACGCCGGCAACCACGCAGACGTGATTAAACATATCGTTCAGAGTCTTATTCTTAACTCACTGAAGCAGAAAGAAAAGCCGTTTGTTTATCACGATACTCACTCAGGTGTTGGTCGTTATGACTTAACCCACGAGTGGTCAGAGAAAACCAGTGAATACAAACAAGGTATCGCCCGAGTTTGGCAACAGAATGATATTCCAGAAGATATTCAGAGCTATCTAGAGGCGATTAAAACGCTTAACAATGGTGACTCACTGCGTTACTACCCTGGCTCACCACGCGTCGCTCGTGCTCACCTGCGCCAGCAAGATCGCATGGTACTGACTGAGTTGCACCCAGCCGATCACCCGTTACTTGAACAAGAATTTCATCGTGACCGCCAAGTAAGCATCTATAAAGAAGATGGTTTTAAGCGTCTGAAAGCGAGTTTACCGCCAAAAGAACGTCGTGGCTTAGTCTTGATTGACCCGCCCTACGAGCTAGCAAAAGAGTATCGCGACGTGGTACAGGCGATTTACCAAAGCCATAAACGTTGGGCGACCGGTATTTACGCGATTTGGTACCCAGTGGTCAATCGCTGCGATATCGAAGATATGATTGAAGGCCTAGAAGGTCTTGGCATTCGCAAGATACTGCAAATAGAACTAGGCGTAACCCCTGATACCAACGAGCGTGGTATGACTGCATCAGGCATGATAGTTATCAACCCTCCGTGGAAACTAGAAAGCCAAATGAACGAGATTCTACCTTTCTTGAAAGAGGCAATTGCTCCTGCAACTGGGCACTTTAAAGTCGAATGGATAGTGCCAGAGTAAATCGGACCAAATTATTTAAGGGCGTAACCTATTGAGGTTACGCCTTTTTTATTGAACGAAGAAAATATTTCAATATTTTTAAAATTAAATGTCGTCTTTTGTTTTTCTCTATCGTCTTAGTAAGTGTAAATACTCCACTACTTTAGGAAAACACCATGCTTAAGATCGTTAGCTTTATAATTTGTCCATTTGTTCAACGTGTCACTGCTGCTCTTGAAGCAAAGAAAATTCCATACGAGATTGAATACATCGATTTGAAAAACAAACCTCAGTGGTTTTTAGATATCTCTCCGAATGGTCAGGTTCCAATCTTAGTAACAGAATCAGGCACGACACTATTCGAATCAGACGCCATCATTGAATACATTGAAGATGAGTTCGGTCCTCTAGAGCAAGGTGTCACCAATGAACAACGCGCTCTTGATCGTGCATGGAGCTACTTAGGTTCGAAAAACTACCTCGCTCAATGCGGCACAATGAGCAGCAAAGACCAAGAGACTTTTAAGCAGCGCGCTGAAAAGCTCATCACTGCATTCAAAAAAGTGGAAAAGCAATTATCTGGCGACACTCAGTTCTTTAAATCAGATAACTTAAGCAACGTAGATATGGCTTGGTTACCACTGCTACACCGCGCAGCGCTAGTCAAGGCACACTCTGGTTACGACTTTTTCTGTGGTCTGCCAAAAATGCAGGCGTGGCAAAAAAACCTACTCGAAACAGGCTTGGCAGAGAAAACTGTCTCTGAAGACTTCAATGAGAAATTCTCAAACTTCTATCTAACCAACACCTATGTCGGTGAAGGTAGAGATATTCAAACTCAGGGAGGTTGTGGGTCAACAAGTTGCTGCGGTTAATCCTTTCAAATATAAAGCGGAATAGCACCTTATTCCGCTTTACTACCTATTCATCGTTATTTGTCATAAGAAATGTCACTTTTTCCCATTTAGGAAAAGGCTAGACTCGATTTATGATAGAGGGTGGGATAAATAACAAATCATTTTGGTGATATTGAGTTCGTTCACTTTCACCCCAATGTAATTGTTATCAGAAAAATTAATAATCTTGGAGAAAGTAATGGCGACTCATTTTGATTACATCTGTATCGGTGGTGGCTCTGGCGGTATCGCATCAGCAAACCGCGCAGCTATGTACGGCGCTAAAGTTGCACTTATCGAAGCTCAAGACCTAGGTGGCACCTGTGTAAACGTAGGCTGTGTACCGAAGAAGGTTATGTGGCACGGCGCTCAAGTTGCAGATGCAATGAACCTATACGCTGAAGATTACGGCTTTGACATTGACGTTAAAGGCTTTGATTGGAGCAAACTCGTAGAGAGTCGTCAGGCTTACATTGGTCGTATTCACCAGTCTTACGATCGTGTACTGGGCAACAACAAGGTTAATGTCATCAAAGGCTTTGCGAAGTTTGTTGACGAGAAAACGGTTGAAGTGAATGGTGAACATTACACCGCTGACCATATCCTGATTGCAGTAGGTGGACGCCCGACGATTCCTAACATTCCAGGTGCAGAATACGGCATCGACTCAAATGGCTTTTTCGACCTACAAGAGCAGCCAAAGCGCGTCGCGGTTATCGGTGCAGGCTACATCGCGGTAGAGATCGCAGGCGTTCTGAATGCACTTGGCACTGAAACGCACCTATACGTACGTAAAGAATCGCCACTACGTAGCTTTGATCCAATGATCATCGAAACGTTGGTTGAAGTAATGGAAGCTGAAGGGCCTAAACTGCATACTCACTCTATTCCAAAAGAAGTGGTGAAAGAAGCAGACGGTAGCCTGACTCTGCACCTAGAGAACGGCAACACACAAAACGTTGACCAACTCATCTGGGCTATCGGTCGTCACCCAGCAACCGATGCCATCAATCTAGCTTCAACAGGTGTAGAAACCAACGACCGCGGTTACATCAAGGTCGATGAATTCCAAGCGACTAACGTGCCAGGTATCTACTGTGTTGGCGACATCATGGAAGGTGGTATCGAGCTAACTCCAGTTGCAGTTAAAGCAGGTCGTCAATTATCTGAGCGCCTGTTTAACAACAAGCCAAACGCGAAGATGGACTACAACCTAGTGCCTACCGTGGTATTTAGCCACCCACCAATCGGCACCATTGGTCTAACGACACAAGAAGCGGAAGAGAAGTACGGCAAAGACAATGTGAAAGTTTACACCTCTGGCTTTACCGCAATGTACACCGCCGTAACTAAGCACCGTCAGCCATGTAAGATGAAATTAGTCTGCGCGGGTGAAGAAGAAACCGTTGTGGGCCTACATGGCATCGGCTTCACAGTCGATGAGATGATTCAAGGCTTCGGTGTCGCGATGAAGATGGGCGCAACTAAAGCAGACTTCGATTCTGTGGTTGCCATCCACCCGACTGGTTCAGAAGAGTTCGTTACTATGAGGGGTTAGTGTAGGAAAAGCATCTTACACACGTAAATAAGTCTGGAAAATAATCAATCACTGTCCATATTGTATATGTGGACAGTGATATTTTTCAGGATGATTTATGACATACCTTGTACACTCTAGCGATGTTTTCAAAGAGACTAAGCTAGAAAAATTGGATAATGGGTCATTCCATTGCCAACCATACAATGACAATATCGGATCGCTTCCAACCCTCTTTTCGCAAGACGGTGTATTCAATCACGAAGCCAACAGCTACCTGTTTTATCTCAAGGCTGTAAAAAAGGCTGAAGACCTATCTCCCTGCGCACAGGCCCTGCGTGCCTACTACCAGTTTCTTGAGGACAAGGGGTTACATTGGGGTAAATTCCCCCCCGTCAAACGTCTCAAGCCTACTTACCTGTTCCGCTCTCACCTGCTCAAGCAAATAAATCAAGGCGAGCTTGCCTACAGCACAGCCAGCGTTCGTATGAACCAAATCGTCAATTACTATAAGTGGTTGATGCACGATGGTTATTTACACATTAGAAATGAGAAGGAAACCCCTTTCAAAGTGGAGTTTGTCTCTGTTAAGAGTACTGGGATGCTTACTCATCTATCCCCAACCTTTATTGTTGAGGCCAGTGATCTACGCATAAAGGTACCCAGAGATGCGGATAGCAAAAACATCAGACCGCTATCCCCGTTAAGCCTTGATGCCCTGAATATTTTGACCCGAAACCTCTTACAAACATCTGAAGAACTACGTTTACAAGCCTTGCTTGCAATTGATACCGGCATGCGAGTAGAGGAAATAGCAACCCTAACGCTCGATGTACTAGATACCGCAACTCCACTTGCTGAGAGCGAGCATCGCTTTGAGGTTCTGTTATGCCCCCGAACCACAGGGATACAAACCAAGTTCCTAAAGACTCGGGCTGTCGAGATTTCATCGGATTTGCTCCAGTCATTGAATGAGTATCGAACGTCAGAACGCCGCCTGAAGCGTGTCGCCAAACTGAGAGAGAAAATTGAGCAGTTGGATAGCGACGCCCCTCCTTTCGCCCAGAAGACCATTGAATTACTAGAGCGCTGTGAACGTCACGAACCACTATTTGTTAGCCAGCAAGGCAACCCTGCCACAGGGAAATCCATTGAAGCTCGGTGGATTGAGTTCAGGGCTGAAATAAAACAAGCAGAGCCATCATTTACCCATCGCTTCCATGATTTGCGCGCCACTTATGGCACCTACCGCCTCAGTGACTTACTAGAGGCCAAACTGCCCGTTGTCGAATGTATGGAGTTGCTGATGGGGTGGATGGGACATAACAACGAATCCACCACTTGGAAGTATTTGCGTTTCTTGAAACGCAAAGAAGTATTCAAAGTCAAATTTGGCATTCTCGATAGCATAATGCACGAAGCGTTGGGATCTGATGATGGGTAACGTTTTCTATAGTAGCGGCTGGAAACCTGAACTATGCATTCAGTTAGATACTGACCATAGCAATAAAGCAGACTTTAATCGCTTTATGGTCAAGCATTTCCCATCCACAAAGTCATTACTGCAAGGCGGTCAGTTTGAAAATGCAGACCGCACAGGGTTTATCCTTCAGCTTAAAGCCCGATTTGACGAAGCTATCAAAGAAGGAGGCAGTCACGACACTCTCCATGGCAAATTCGCAGAAACTTCTCAATACCTGCGATGGTGCGACAAACAAGGCGAAGCGGCATTCACAAAAACTTCAATAGAGGGTTACATGAATCACCTTAATAATCAGGTGATGTTAGGCTCACTAAAAAGCTCAACCTATGTAGGTAAACTCTCTAAATTAACCATTCTTTTCAATCAATACCTTGAGCTGCCAAATCATTACTTTGATAACGTAGTGGTCAGGGACAAAAAAGATACAGAGCCTTATGAGGCTTATACTAAAAGCGATAAAAAGCAGCTCCTCCCTTTTCTAAGAGCCCTGTTCAAGCAAACCCACCAACAGTTTATGGCTGAACCGGAGAAGCATATAAACGCTCATAAAACCACGCCCACCATGACGTTTCAATGGCAAGGCGAAGAATATCGATTGTGCGCTGGTATCTCTAAAATGATGTGCGCAGGTACTTTTCTACTTGCCTATTACACCTATGCGAATACAGGCGATTTATTCAAATTAAAACAACCTGAGAATGCATCAACGACCGTTGGGGAAGCTTGGTACACCATGCCAGCTTTCAAACGTCGAGCATTTAAAACTATCCGTGTCGAAATGGGTGAGCATGAGTTAGATATCCCTAAATACTCTATCGATTTTTTTAATAAGTTGCTGGAAGCCTCAAGGCGCATTTCAAGCGGTGAGAATGCCACACTACTGCAAACTATCGCTTCAAATAAAGTACAGCGAATTAAATCCTCTAGGCTTCAAAACTTTCTTAAAACGTGGTTAGAAAAGCACTTCTTTTTCACCGACTCGACAGGTCGCAGGTTACGCCCTGTGATTAGCCGTTTTCGAGAGTCTGGTGCACAACTGACGACTTACCACCAGGGTGAACTGGCTAACGATATCATGTTAGGTAACACTCCGAATGTTCGTAAAAAGCATTATAGCGAAGGTAATCGAGTTGCTAATAACGGGATGATTCAGGATGCCATGGCAATTCGTGAAGAGCAGGTTAAGAGTGGGGTTAACACCAAGCAAGCAAAAGACAATCTAGGTATCGACGTACTTGTCATTGAGCGAGAAAATAAAGTGAACATCCCCAATTTAAGTCGAACTTCCAATGGGGGAAGCTGCGCTGACCCCTTTGGTGAGAACTCTGAAAAATACACCAAGAAAGCTCAAACCCAAGGATTAACTAAAGAGGGTGAGCGATTAGCATGTGCTAATCTGCTGGAGTGCTTTGGTTGCCCACACCAAGTTATCGTCCAATCCATTGCTGATGTATGGTGTTTACTGTCATTTCGGGCATGTATTGAGGAATCGCTTTACTTGCATTTGGATGCCCATCATTACCGCAAAAACTTTGAGCAAACCATTGGGTTTATTGACACTAAAATCCTGCCAAACATCAATACCAAAATACGCAAACAAGCAAAAGCGAAGTTAAATGATGAGGGACTTCACCCTTTATGGGATGAGCCTGAGTCTATCCTTCATTTTATTCCCAAAAGCTTGGAGGTAAGTAAATAGTGCCAGTTAATCACCTTTACCTAAATGATTTTCCAGAAAAGCACAAAGTTGAAGAAGTAGATATTGTTACTCTCTATCATGAAGAGCGTTTTGAAGAGTTAGATGATGTAATTGTCTGCAAAGATAACAGTGGAAACGTCACTGCAACCTTTGTGCAAAATGATTGGAATTGTAAACCTTTTTCTCGAAGAAAATCTAAGAACAACCTAGCAACCAACGAGTTTGATAATGTACCTGAACTACAAAGAGAACTAAAACTTCTCACCTATGGTTGGCTATTTAATAAAAACCCGAAACGGCGAAAAGCCGCTTCATTTTCAAGCGTTGAATCAAGATTAAAAGACATAAAAATCGCTTATCGCTTTTTGGCTGCCCATAAACACACCTCGCTTCAAGCGCTATCAAAGCCTACTGTATGGCAAGCCTTTAAAGAGGACTTGGTAAATAACGAATATGTTATTAGCACAATAGAGAAGTGCTTTGCTGGCATCAACAGTGCCATCGATTACGCCGCGTGGCACAAGATAAACCTTGGCTTTGCAAAGAAGGTTGAAAGCAAGAAATTAGCCCGCGAACTTAATACTATTGGAAAGCAGCAAACTCTCGTGATTCCAGAGCGCCTATGTGATGCCATTTACGGCAAAGCCATTGAACTTATTGAAAAAGCACACCCACACCGAGAGCTTATAGAGAACACGAAAAATGCATTGCAAAACAACTATCTAGAAGGTAAGTGTATACTTGATAACAAGGTAGAAAATGGCCAAACCTTTACCTTCATGCTGGATGAACGGAATATTGATACCAATAAATACTCACTTGCTATTGCCGATAATCAACCGCAAGAATCTAGCGACATTATTGCACCTTTGGCGCAAAAACTCCCTGGCATCCCACTTAAACATGGAATTGATTTTAAGCGATATTTGGGGCAGTTAATTGCTGCTAGCTACATTGTCTGCGGAGGGTTTAGCGGTATGCGGGACTCTGAACTCGATAAGCTTACCCCTAACAGTTACTACAAAGACAGCTTTGAGGGGCGTGACTATCACATGCTTCAATCTCACTCCTTTAAGTTTGGTGAAAAGCGAGAAACATGGGTGACAGCTAGGTCTTCAAAAATTGCAGTTGAACTAATGAGTTCCCTCACCCAAAAATGGCGTAAAGAAGCACAGTATCCAGATGAAAAATACACCAACTCACTTTGGGTGAGTCAATCTATCCGTTCAAGAACACCTGTTTTGATCACTGATTGGAATAAACGCCTAAAGCGCTTTTGTAAACACTTTAATTTCATTGTGATGCAGGAAGATTATCAGGAATGCCTAGACTCTAATCCAAGGTCTCAAGAGAAAATAAAAAAAGCTATCAAGGTAGGTAAGCCTTGGCCTCTGGCTACGCATCAATTTAGACGCACTCTTGCATTTTATTGTATTAAAAACCGATTAGGGACACTTGTTTCGCTAAAACAGCAGTTTAAGCACTTATATCTGGCTATGACCGAGTGGTACACCAATGGTGGAAAACTGGCAAGCCGAAGAGACTTAAAAGTAGATGAGCAAATACAAAAGGCACTACATGAAATAAATGCAGAAACCACCGCAAATAAAATCTTTAAGCAATGGCATTCTGATGAAACACTATCAGGAACTCATGGCAAAACGATCATGAAAATGCGGGGGGAGGTTCCGACCATCTATAGCTCTTGGGATGTGATATACAAGGCTGTCAAAGATGGCAAGCTGACACTTCATGGCTCAATGCACAGTTATTGCAAATCCGGCTATGACTGCGATATGGACGGTGTGGTCGCGCCCCAGTTCTGTGTGGACTGTGGTTCAGGTAGTAGCATCATTGATGAACAACAGGCCAAGTGGTGGCAAAAAAAGCACCGCAGCTTGGTTGCTTACATGGGATCTGGTGAAGAAATATCGGTGAGTGAGCATGGCCACTATGTCACTCAGGTAAGGGCCGCCGAAAAGGTCATGAAGGACTTCGATATGAAATTTACGCCATTTGAAGCTGAATTAAGAGTTGTGGGTGTTTAATTATGGGAAAAAGTGAAAATACACTTCTCGTCCTTGAAGCTGCTTTACAGCGTATTGCAGAAGGTAAACCCAAACATATACCGACGACCAGGAAGCTAAGTGTCAGGGCCGTAGAGGAAGAGGCAAACTTAGGCAACGGCAGTGGTTATTACTACCCTGAGTTTGTTGAAAAGGTTAAGCAAGTCAAAGCTGAAATCGCAGCCGGAAAAGGTGAGCATGTTCAGCCAGAAATTCAGACGGTACGTGCAAAGCTCAATGAGCAAAAAAGAATAAAGAGTAACTATAAAGAAAAGTACAACGAAACTCGGGAGCAATTGGCCTTATTTGTGGCCTCTCAGCACCACCTGAATGACAAGTTGGTTAAAGCCTTAGCAAGAATTGACGAGCTTGAATTTGAGAATGCAGAGCTTCGAGAAGAGCTTGCCAACCTTAAAAGAAGCAAGGTCGTGCCAATTAAGTAATGCTAGCATTGCCCACTTGGAGCATACTCGAGTGGGCTTGCCTACCGCACATCGATAACTCACATCTGGACAAAAATCAGTTTCGGAAAATCAAATATTAGCAGTTACTGAATAACTATATGCATGGCAAAGCGAGTTTTGAAAAGCTAAAGCGATGAATAAAGTCGCATCGCACTAGCCAAAAAGGTTCATCTGGGTGCGGATTGAATGATATATGTTAAGTAGATGCAATGATGCGCAAGTTCTTCAAGGCTGATATATCTGTACTCTCCCATTTACCATATTGCCTCATTCCCCTTAAAAATTGCTCAATAAATAATCGCTTTTTTAAGTAAAATACTCTCCCAATTACCATGTTGGTATGTATGTTAACCATTATCAGTGCAACTTAAATTATTGAATTTTATTGATTTAATTTAATTTTTTTATTAATTTGCTCTATCGCTCTATCTAGATATATAGGAATTGATGATCAAAAATACATCCATACGAACAACAACAGGCTTTCAAAATGGATACAGTACTTACGATTTTCAATCAAATAACGCAAGCATCAACCGAATCATTAATTGTGATTGTGGTTCTATGCTCAATGGGATTTTCATACTTGATCATAAAAATGGTGCTCAAGACCATTTCAGGTAAAGGGGGTGATGAATGAGAAATAATAGGTTTGGAAGCTTACCGAACTGGTGGTTTCGTAATGGGACACTATTCTCTGAACTTAAAGCAAATCAAACAGGTGAAGGAATAGCAGCAATGAAATGCCTACTAGCTTTGTCTGTATTGATTGATTTCTATACTAAAGATGTAAATGCATCGATAACAGATCTAGAAACAGTGACAGGGTTGAGCCGCCCAATGGTAATCAAAGGGATAGCGAAGCTAGAAAGTCTTGAGATTATCGATGTAGATAAAAAGGGCTATAGAAACAGCTATAAATTTATGGTGAAAGATGATGATACCCGTTGGGCAAAAGTGCCATTAGATATGACCAGAAAACACCTAAAATCGATATCTAATCGCGGTATAGCTCCATTCGTAGCACTTAAGATATACATTACATTGCTAAGTCTTCGATGGAAGGACGATGTGAACGTAAAGTTGTCACACGAAAAGATAAGAGAGTATACAAGGGTGCAACCCAAACAAATAAGAACTGGTCTTGATGTACTATTCTCATGTTCATTGATACATCTGACAGTCAAAGAAGAACAGACAGCAAATGAGTACAAACTGATAGGGCTATAAGAAAAGACCGATACCCCTAAAAGGGGCATTTTCGTGTTACATACCCCTCCAACAAACCTCTGGACACTTCTAAGTTACGAAGCTCCACCCGTGATATGTGATTGCTCGCACTAAGTAATTTGTCCCAAAGTAACACTGGTGGCGCTGAAAAAGTTCTGTGGTTGAGTTGTTCCAACATCAGAGCTTCTAGTCTAATCAAGCTTATCTCGGAAAATCCGTAAACTCTCTACAAAAGCGGTTTTACCAACGCCTCTTTCGATTACAACAAGAGCAATATGTCACCAAGAAATCATAAGCGACTGATATTTAGTTAATTTAAATTATTTCCCGGAATTTAAATTCCAAAGTTCGTTTTGCTTTAATGAATTAATCACGTGAACAGCAGGTTTTAGAGATTTAAGTACATTTTCCCCGAACCAATCAGTAGTATGGTAGGTAAAAATGTGTATATACACATCAATAGACTAGGCTTAGAAGGAGTATTCACTATGGAAACCAAAGTCATTAACAACGATGAGCAACACGCTACCACTGAAGCAATACGAGGCTTTATTGAGGGTTCTGTAGCAACCATCAGCCTGGGTCCTGATGGCATCGTAATTACACAATTTGGTTCGAAGACAAAAGTGCTTAGTGGAAAGCAGGCTGCTCATATCGCATCTGAGATGCTCGCTCTTATTAGAGACACATATAACGATGAAGCGAGCTAAATATTTTTTAACACTGCCAGTGTTCTATTATCCTCTGATTGATGGACAACTATCATTGGAATAGATGACAACCCAACTGATTTTTAAATCAACTGGGTTATCTTTACTTTATTGATCAGCTATTGGTTTATGAGCGTACTTTTGATTGATGGCAGAATATAACCCAGATGCTCATCCCGAGCCCTTAAGCTACATGTTTTCGATAGCTCAAAATCAACGGTATGCCCATCAACGTAAATTGAGCTACTAAGTTTATCTAGCTTATATTCCTTGCCCTCTATAAGCTTTTCTAGTGACTCAAACGCATCTTTTATGCTCGTTATTTCAATACTAGCTTTCGCGGCTTTGTCTATAACTATGCGACTAACTTTTACTTTTCCAGTACCTTCAAGTTTAGCGTTGAGGTCACTTTCAAGTACGCCTTTAAACGTTTTCAAATTCAGTTCTGGATTGCTGAAGCCAACCTGAAAATCAAATAGCCTTGTAAAGCAATCCAAAAACGTCCTCGTCGACTTAGGCGAATTGTAAATCACCATCAGTAGCTTATTTGTATCAAGAGCCTCTATATGAAAGCTAATATTCCTATAGGTAACGTATGATATTTCATCGATAACATTACCAAATTGGTCATAAGTTTCATCGCTAAGCTCTACTTTTTCAGAGTACGTAGCGTGAAGAGCTTCCGACTCACTCAGTGACACGCCGTGAAATGTAAAGTCATGCTGCTCATCAGATTGCTGCCTTAATTTAGACAGCATTTCTGAAACGCTCTTTTTACTGTTTATTAGTAGTAACTTCAGCCTCTGACGACTCATTTTCGTCCTCCCCTAGAGTTTCTGCTACAATTTCATCGACTATTCCACGTGCAGTGTCTTCGATAAGCCTAGATATCCGTAGCTCTTCTTCCTTGTCCAATTTGGACGGGTTTTTGTTGTATTCACCCTTGGTTTTATACTTGAATTTCCCTCTCGTTATGTAAGAGAAATCCTCAAAGGTCTCTGGTTCACCGAACATCGCTTCCATTACATAGATATCCGAACCTACAAGTTTCTCTTCAAATTTCCATCTAATTTTGGAAATGTAAAAACCGCGATTATAGAATTCTTGAAGCTCATCGGACTGCAGTACGCCCTCACCTTTTAGTGAAGCTCTGCTTATATGTATACCAGAATCCCCAGATTTGTCTTTCTCATCATCTGTTGGCTTCGGGTGGAACACATAAACGTCCGTTACATCTATTGGCTCAAACCCGTCCATTCGATAAAGCAGCTTTTGAAAGAACCTAGTACGAGCGCCAGGGTCTTCTACAGAAGCCAGATTGATACGAGTTGAGTCAAAGCCCTGACCAGCCTCTTCTGCCGTCAGTGCGACAGACTCTCGAATCGTTTTCTCGTATCCTTTTACTTTTGGATTGTCTGGATATCTTACTGTGTAACCAGAGTCCGTTTTCTCAATCGTAATTGTCGCTTCTTTCTTAACAATCTGTTTGAAGTCAGATTTGGTGTAGTCAGGTGTTTCATAAGTTATATCAACGACATAGTTACCATGCTTATCTTCATGCCAAATACACAAATCCTTTTCTTCAGTGACTTGCTTCTTAAGGACATTCAGCGTCGTCTCCAAAGATTCTTTATCTACGTCAGTGGTGTAGTCACTCGTCGTCGTTTTCTCTTTGCGCTGTACCACGCCCATCGCTGACGCTATCTTTTGATGGTCATAGTAGTCGTGGTTGTATTTGGAGAACTCACGAGCAAGTTCTTCTCTCTTGGTTTCGGTCGATATGATAACGCCTCGCGAAAGGAATAAGTCCCTCAGTTCAGAGTTGTTAATCTTCGATGTGTTTAGTGCGTCAAATAAAGCTTTATCAGTAACGCTATAAAGGTAATTTTTATGCATGAACACCCTTCCAACCGATATCTTCTGAGTTATAGAACTCTATTTTGTAAGTAATTAACTCCAGTTTAATATCGAGTCTTTTCTTCATTTGTTCGTCATACCCCCACTCATGTGCGTATTTTTCCAGTGCTCTGTTAAAGTGAGAGCGAGCTGAACCGCTAGTTTCAGTGTGAGGCACTTTTAATCGAATCTTATTTCCAGCATTTAATAGCTGGTACTTTGAAAGTAAATCCAAGAGGTAGAGGAACTCATTGTCTGTATTTGCCTCTCGGTTGTAATAAACAACGTAACCAGGATCGTATACGGTTTTAATTTCGCCATCCACAATGTCTTTTACCTCGTCATGCTTGATGATGATAAAAGGCGATGACAGCATTTCGATAGTCGCAGGCAGGTATTTCTGGGAAGAAACTACCTTATGAAACGTCAATTCAGGGTAATAAAAACCAAATTCTTTTTTCGGAAATGTGCTCAGACGAATCATATCGCTAATATCAGAGGCGATAGTCATCCAATAGTTAATCTGAAGCGGTTCAACGAAGTGCAGTTTTTTATCTTTGGGGACTGGTATTTTTGAAAGCTGCACAGGCTTAGGAGCTCTACCTTTTTGACCTTTTTCGCGCTTCGGCGGATAGAAGAAATCGAAAAAGCCTTTTTGAAACTCATTGTCGTGGTTGTAAACGAATAGTAGACCTCGAACCTCAAAATCGCCTGCGGGAATCAGGTACTTATCTCGCCAGTGCGTACTATTTTCGGCGCAATCAATTGTCTTCGCCAAAGAAGTTAAAGCTTCTTCTATTTTAGTAGGGCTTATAGAACCTTTACCGTAACTTTTTAAATCGGTATTAAATAGCACGTTCTTGTTGCTGTACGGATCTTTATAGCCAAAGACGACATCAACAGGATGTGTGTGCTTTTGGTCTTTTTCTTTGTCTACGTGTTTTTCCTGCTTTCTGCATGGAAAGTCTTGGTCATATGGACCATATTGCTCCCATTTAAAAATGCTTAGCAAATTGGAAGATACAACTTTTGCGATCTCCTCGCGAGGCCCATTTTCAGCCATTAACTCTACCTCTACTATAGAAAATTAAGCTTGTTCCAAACTTAGCCTCATGATATGCCAATGATTGCTTACCTTCTAGTGGCTAACTCAATGTACCATCAAGTTTTTCTCTTGATTGTGATTTGTCTTATCTAAAGTGGCAGCGTTAAGTTGGTCAAACTAACTTTGGGGCATAAATGATTTAGGAACAGGTCAAAATCGAGTTCTTGGCTGTAGTGGATTTTCTGGAAAGTGATATAGTGGATATATCGTTTTTAGGAAAAATCGCTCCAAAAGTCGATTTTTCTGGAAAAGGCTCACATGCCTTTTCCCTTGTACCTTTCCAGATTTATTTCAGAAACCGCCTGTGTTGGTATCTTGTGACTATGCGTTAATCGCTGATGCACGACGTTAAACATAAAAAGCAGACCTTGTGTCTGCTTTTTCTTTGCCAGTTAAAAGCCGACTAAGGTGACTTTCCCTTGTAGAGCTCCATCAAGCTGGCAGGTGAAATCCACCCGCTTATCCGCGTCTTTATCGTATAAAGTTTTCAACTTATCAAACTCACTAGGAACAAAACTGATATTTTTTAGACGTAAGCTCTTACGAGTTTGGCTGTCTAAAAATGCCAAAGCTGAACGGTCAAGAACTTGATGGCAAGCATCCAATACCCCCTTGCTCGCGAGCTTGCTCTGAATAACTTGCTGGATGTCCCCCTTCGAGATAGCAGCGCTTGCCTGGGCAAACACGCAGATCGCATGCAGGTCGAGCATTGCTACAGCACGAGGGCGTTGGGTGGCGGTATCTTCATATACAGCTAACAGACAGGGGATCTTACTTTCATCAAACAGTTGCGGGGCGATATTATTAAGAGTTAAGCCATTGCCGAGCTCTCTCTGAAGTAATTTCTCCAGTTGCGATAGCTTTGGCAAAGCTAACTCTTTTTGCACTTCAGTGATCGAATCGAGTGTTTTCTTACTTTCTTCCACGCCTTGCACTAAAGGAAGCAAGTAACGATGCAACTCACTGTCTTCGAAAGGCTTGGTTAAAACAAAGCTGGCACCAGCCGCTTGAGCTTGCTTGATTTGGCTATCATCATCAACCGTAGTAATCATGCCTACCTTTATCCCAACCCCAAGCTTCATAAGCTCTTCAGTGAGTGTTAGACCTGTCATATCCGGCATGTACCAATCTGTTAGCACAATATCTGGATGCCATTCTTTTGCCAGCTCTAATGCTTGAGTCGCACTGCAGGTTTTCTCGATCGATAAACGACAATAACCAAAGCTCTCTAAGCCCCGCCTAACTATCTCCAAAGTTGCCTTACTGTCGTCCACAATCAAAATTTTCACAGGTCGCCGTCACCTCCCACATTGAACTGTCTAAATTATAGGCATATTTTCCACTGACAACTAAACTTACAGTCGATGAATGTCCCAACTTACGTATTTGATAGATGGATTTATTACCGAGATTAACTCTAGAAAACCTAATTGCCCTCGCGGTCGACTTTGGACTACTGATACTTTTGGTGTGGTTTATCATATTGCTTTTGATTTTGCGCGAGTTCCGTCAGTTTGCCCGCCAGGTCGTCAGTGGCCGTGATATGGACAGAAACACTTACGAACTGTGTCAGCAGTCTGTCGATAAGGCGCTCAGCTACACAGCCGACAATGGCGATACACTCAATGACTTAATTCTGATTCAACAGGCTCTGGAAAGTCAGGTATCCCAAATCAAAGCGGCTAAGGGTGAGCTTAGCGCACAAGAGAAAGAGTCTATTGATGAGTTAAACCAGAAACTCAATAAGTCACACCGTCTCATTAAGAAACTAAAAGGGGATTTGGATAAAAGCGTTAAAGGCTTGCGAAACGCCAAACGGCGACTGCTAAAGCAAACAGATACGGTAGAAAGCTTACAACTGGAAAATGAACAGTTAGAAAAGCAATTTGAACAGCTTGAGCAAGAGTACATTCAAATCAGTGAATCGGGTGGGTCGGCAAACTTAGCCAAAGAGTTCCAACAAGAGAAGCAGCAACTGCTCGATCAGCTTGAAGAGTACAAACAGCAAGCAGGCTCACAAGACGACATAGCCAGTTTAGCGGCTGAGCTCGAAGCCTCTAAGCAGCAACTGCACCATATGAGCAAAGAGAAAGATTTTGTTGAGAAGAAATATTTAGAGCTGTTGCAAGAAGCAGAACAAAAAAATCAGTAGCACGAGGCTACTGATTTCTTAGCTTATTTCACACACATAACATTCAACAGTGAAGTACCTTTTAGCTTGTTGGTTTTGCCACTGGTAAATAACCCTGACTTCTCAGCGCCCCAATAAGGTAAATGCATTGGCCATTTGTCTTTCTGCATCACGTTTGAAGTAAGCAGTGCTTGCCACTCCGTTGGTGTTGCTAAGCGCATGCCTAAGCGATAACAGGTTTTATAGGCCCCTTCGTAGTCGAGTCGATTCCACGGCAGCTCGTGTTCCATATAAAACTGGTCATTGCTGAACATGGTGTATGGCACCTTGTACTCAATACCAGAAACCGTCGCTGCTAAACGAATAGAAACATCAGATTGACGCGGCTTAGGCTCTTGAGCCAAAGGTTTAATCGGTTCTGGCTTGGCTTTCACTGGCGCAGGTATCACAGTAGTAGACTGCTGTGATTTTACGACAGGCTTAGGTGTTGCGGGTTTAGGTGCCGGTTTAGCTTTTACCTGCTTTACAGGAGCCCCCTTGACCACTTCTCGCACAAATGCTTCTTTATAACCTGGCTCAGTTTTCACTTTCGCCAGATCCGCATTTGCTTGAGCAAAGTCTGTATATGGGCCAATCAAGCAACGGTAAGCTTTGGCTTCTGGCTTTGCCCACACATCGGTAGAGATATGTTGGTAGAGCTTTTTCGCCTTTGGAAGAGACAGTGGTTTACTAAATACACCACACTGAATCCAGAAGGTTGACTCTTGGCCACGCGGCTGAGATTTACCCCATAATCCTTTACCTATTGGGCACGACTTATCTAACAATGGCAACTCATTGGTTGATGCCTGAGTTGCATCGCATAAAAATTCTTCAGCAAGCGTTGGGGCTGACAAAGCGGGCAAGGCTAATGCTGCAACAAGACTCCAACACTTCAAAAAAGTTTGTTTAGGCTTTGAGGCCATATTGATATCCATACTCTATAAACTTAACTTCGAGTTTATCCATCTACGTGAATCACTATAGTGACTTTCTTGACGGTTCACTGCCCTGAAAATGAGAATGCAAAAAAAGAGCCGTAATTAATTACGGCTCTTAGTGTAGATAGGTTTTTATAATCAAATCTTAGGCTTGGATCACCCTTTGTAGATTTTTGGGTTAAATACGTCACGTAACCAGTCACCAAGTAAATTGATAACCAAGACTAAAGTGACCAGTACGATACCCGGGAATGCCGTAATCCACCATGCACCAGAGAAAATGTAGTTAAATCCAATGCTAATCAGTGCGCCCAAAGAAGGTTGGTCTACCGGTAGACCTAAACCTAGGAAAGAAAGTGCCGCCTCCGACATGATGGCATTTGCCACCTGTACCGTCGAAATCACCAAGATTGGCGATAAACAGTTTGGCAGGATGTGACGGAACATGATGCGCGGAGCTTTAAAGCCCATCACACGTGCTGCCTCTACGTATTCTTTCTTCTTCTCAGCCAATACTGAAGCACGAATAGTACGTGCATACTGAGGCCATTCAGCCACACCAATGATCACCACTAGCATGACGACCGCATACTGGCTGTAGAAATCACTACCAAAGCTGGCTTTAAAGATAGCCGAGACAATGATTGCCACCATCATGGTTGAAAACGATAACTGGACATCCGCGAAACGCATTAAGAAGCTATCAATACGGCCGCCGAAGTAACCCGCCGAAAGACCAATCACAATCCCTAGCACAAGCTGTAAACCTACCGCTAGGAAACCAATGGTCAGAGATAGACGCGAGCCATAAAGAATCGTTGAAAGGATATCTCGACCTTGCTCATCGGTCCCTAGCAGAAACTTCTCATCGCCATCTTCCATCCAAGCTGGAGGAAGCTCTGAATCCATAATATCAATTGACGACAAGTCATACGGGTCAGTCGGTGACAGAATTGGTGCGGCCAAAGCCATCACCAAGAACAACATAAACACGGTAAAGCTGGCCATCGCCACTTTGTCGCGCTTGAAGTAGTACAAGAAATCCGATTGTTTAAATCGCTCCCAGCGTGAAGGAGCTGCTGCAGTTTGACTCATGATTAAGCTCCTTTACCTGTTAGATTTACGGTCGGGTTGATGATGCCGTATAGCAAGTCAACAATGGTGTTGGTGACAACGAAAATCAGACCAACGAAAATTACGTAAGCGGTGATTAACGGTGTATCTACACGGTTGATTGCTTCAAGGAAAAGAAAGCCCGTTCCAGGCCACTGGAAAACAGTTTCGGTTAGGATGGTATACGCAACCATGGTACCAATTTGAACACCACCAACGGTAAGCACAGGTAGCATGGTGTTTTTCAATGCGTGCTGGTAGTAGATTTTATTAAGAGCCAGACCTTTTGCTTTACCGAACTTGATGTACTCAGAGCTCAGTACCTCTAGCATTTCAGAACGTACAAGACGAATAAAGAGTGGCAACATAATGGAAGCTAGAGCAATACAAGGTAAAACCAAGTGCGCTAAACCATCAAGAGTAAAGTAGCCCGATTCCCAGCCAAGCAGATTGGCGGTTTCGCCTCGGCCATAAGATGGTAACCAACCGAGCTCAATAGAGAATACATACATCAACATGATTGCGGTTAAGAAAACCGGAATCGAAATCCCGATGCTACTGCCAGCCATGACAATTTTGGTAAATATACTTTTTGGGTGAATGGCTGAGTAAACACCAAGAGGGATTGAACAGAATACAATGATTAGCGTAGCGCCGAACACGAGCTCTAGCGTTGCCACTAACTTATCCAGAATCACTTCAACCGCAGGGCGCTTGAAGAAGTAAGAAGTACCGAGATCACCTTGTAGCGCATTACCAACAAAGCGAGTGTATTTTGTAATGAAGGGATCATTCAAACCTAGTTCGTCACGCAAAGCTTGGCGCTCTGATTCGGAAACCGACTGACCAACAAGCTCACGCAATGGGTCGCCGAGGTTATCCTGAATGGCAAACGCCACTAGACTGATCACAAACATCACTATCAGTGCCTGAAACAGGCGCTTGACCAGAAACGAAAACATTCCTTGCCCCTTTAACTTTCCATAGATTTCAGTCTGCAGAACCAGACAAAACTGGCTGCAACTTTCAGTCTTAAAAATGGCACTTAACCCGACTGAAACAAAGCTAAACACCAAAAGTCGACCAAGCGCTCACTTCATTGAGCACTTGGTCTAGCTCACTAGCAATTATTTAACTACTAGGTCACCAAAGTATGGGAAGTTCATGCCGTTGATGATTGGACCAATCTCAACGTTGCCTTTCGCTGCCCATGAAGGATCTTGCCAGTGTAGAGGTACGAATGCCGCTTCGTTGTATAGAATCTCTTCCACTTTCTTCAGTGCTTCACTACGCTTAGCTAGGTCAGTCATCTTGTTGGTCTCTTCGATCAACTTATCAACTTCAGCGTTTGAGTAGTGGCCACAGTTGTACTGGCCTTTACCGGTTTCAGCGTTACGCGTCATTGCTAGGAACTCAGTGAAGTTACCTGAATCTTCTGTATCTGGGTGCCAGCCGATCATGAGCATGTCTGCTGCACACTTATCGAATTCAGGCCAGTATTGAGCTTTAGGCATTGTCTTCAGATCAACCTTGATACCGATCTTAGACAGCATTGCTGCCGACGCTTGAGCGATCTTGTCATCGTTCACGTAACGGTTGTTTGGCGCCATCATAGTCAGTGAGAAGCCGTTCTCATAACCCGCTTCTTTCATCAGCTCTTTTGCTTTCTTAAGGTCGTAGCGAGGTTTTAGGTCTGCGTTGTAACCAACGAAGCCAACTGGGCTCTGTTGACCTGCCGCAGTAGCTGCACCCTTCATGACTTTCTTAGTGATGCCTTCGTTGTTGATTGCGTAAGTAATCGCTTGACGAACACGTACATCTTTCAGTGCTGGGTTGCTGTTTTGGTTCATTTGGAACGTAATAACACGCGTACCAGGCATAGTGTATAGATCTACGCTGTCAGCTTTCTTGATACGCTTGTAGTCATTTGGCGCTACCGGCGCAATCATATCTACGTCACCAGATAGAAGTGCTGCAACACGAGTTGCATCTTCTTTGATTGGCACTAGCGTTAGCTTATCAACGTTACCGCCTGAACCATTATCCCAGTAATCATTGAAGCGTTCGAAAGTCACTTTTACACCCTGCTCACGTTGAGTGATGATGAAAGGACCAGTACCAGATACGTTAGTCGATGCGAAAGAGTTACCGTGCTTAACTAGCTCAGCTTTATCTTTGCCGTCTTCCGTTTTACCTGAGTAGAACTTGCTATCCATTGGGAATAGGTAAGTCATGACGTTTTCTACTAGTGGGTAAACGCCGTCAGTTTTTACTTCCACTTCGTATTCGCCAACTTTTGAAATCGAAACGATTGGGCCAAAGATACCTTTAAAGTCTGGTGAGCTCTTCAGACGGTCAAACGTCCAAACTACATCGTCAGCAGTTAGCGTGTTACCTGAGTGGAACTTAACGCCTTGGCGAATGTTGAAATGCATTGTTTCGCCGTCAATACGCTCCCAAGACTCCGCTAGACGAGGTTCAAATTCCATCTTCTGGTTAAAGCGGATAAGCGGATCAAATACCATGTGAGACATTTGCAGTGTACCGCCAGATAGCTGCTCATGCGGGTCAAGTGACACAGGGTCAGCGTCATAAGCGACGGTAATATCTGCTGCCGCTGCACCAAAGCTAAGGCCAGCTGCCATTAAAGCCACTGCTAGTTTGCTTTTCATGGTTTTCATTGCATAACTCCTTATGCGGGATTTTCTATCCCTAGTTGTTGTGTTTGCTTCTGTTTATTGCCCGTCAAAACGGGAAAGATTCACGACTTACGCCGTTTTTACTTCTTCTCTTAAGCCCGTAAATTCAGGCATTAAAGAAATCAGTTGCTTACTATATTCGTGCTGAGGTGATCTAAAGAGCTGCTCGGTAGGCGCCACTTCCAGTAGCGTACCCATTTGCATCACACCCACTCGGTCGCACATCTGGCGAATAACGGGTAAATCGTGACTGATAAACAGCATGGTTAGATTTAACTCATCTTGTAAATCTTTTAGCAGGTTAAGAATTTGCGCTTGTACCGACACATCCAATGCTGAAGTCGGCTCATCACAAATCAGTAGACGCGGGCGCGTCGCAAGTGCACGTGCAATCGAAATACGCTGACGCTGACCACCAGAAAATTCGTGCGGGTATTTCACCCCTGCCATTTTGCCCAGACCAACGTGATCAAGTAGATCGTTGACGATCTGACGTGTTTCCGTTTCGCTATTGGTCAGCTTATGGAATCGGATAGGCTCCGCGATGATGTCGAAAATCTTCATGCGCGGGTTCATTGAAGTATAAGGGTTTTGGAACACCATCTGCATTTGACGGCGCAGTGGACGACGTTCTTTCTCTGACTTCAATGACGTTAGGTCGATCCCTTCAAAGGTTACCTTGCCCGAGTTCGGCGCATAAAGGCCTGCGATCACTCGTGCAATGGTCGATTTACCAGAGCCCGACTCACCAACCAGACCGAAAGTTTCACCCTCAAAGACTTCAAAGCTGACATTGTTAGAAGCTTGGACATACTCACGACGACTTTCGAACAGGGAATCTTTGGTCACAAAACGTAGGTTAACGTTCTCAACATTGAGCAACGAACCTGTGTAATCGCGGTGGTCTTGGCTTTGACCTAGCCAGTGGTTTTTAACATCGAGCGGCTCCATCTCGTGCGCTTCTTCGATGAAGCTAACCAACGGGAAGCGATCAAGCTTCATATCAGAGCGAGGTACTGCTGAAATCAGACTGCGTGTGTAGGAATGATCTGGATCACCGAGTACTTTTGCCGTTGGGCCAAACTCAACCAAATCACCACGGTACATCACCGCAACGCGATCCGTTACGTTGGAAACTACCCCCATATCATGGGTAACCAACATACAACCAACGTTGTTCTTGATACACAACTCGCGGATCAAACTCAGAATCTGGTCTTGAATAGATACGTCCAATGCAGTCGTCGGTTCATCGGCAATAATCAGATCAGGCTCACCCGCCAAAGCAATCGCGATAACCACACGTTGACGCATACCACCAGAAAACTGGTGTGGGTACTGCTTTAAGCGGTTCTCTGGTTGAGGAATACCAACTTGCTGCATTAATGAGAGCGCACGCTGATACGCCTCTTCATCAGAAACCTTCATATTGGCATGGATGGTTTCTTTGAGTTGCTGCTCAACGGTAAAAAGTGGGTTTAGAGAAGTCATTGGATCTTGGAAGATGAATCCAATTTTAGAACCTCGAACGCTGCGCATCTGTTCTGGGGATAAACCAGAGATCTGCTCACCGTCTAAGTAAACATCGCCACTAGCGATACGACCAGGTGGGCTCAGCAAATCGATGACCGCATTACCAACGGTCGACTTACCGGCACCAGACTCGCCAACAACGCCGACGATCTCTCCACGTTCAATATTAAAGGAGAGTGATTTAACTGCGGCATGAACACCATGACGCGAAGGGTACTCTATTCGAAGATTTTTAACTTCTAAAAGTGACATTACCAGACCTCTACTGCTTCGGCAGCTTTCTGCCCTGTCTGAAAAGTGAATCCATTCGTACCAGAATATCATTCTGGCAAATTACAAGGTCATCAATTTGGCAAAAAATTCACAGAAAAGCAACAAAGATAGGATAAAAAGTCGAGTTCGAACAAAAACCAAGCAGCATAGCAAAATAAATATGCAATAGAGCTATATCTTCCATTGGTCATACCTGCGCCACAAATACATCCCAGACCAATAAAAACGTAACTTTTGGTTATTTCACATCGCATTTAGTTATAACTAAAATAGAATAACCATTCACTCATTCAAACCCCACCACCATTAACAAATTTAAAACATAACTCCAAATTTAATATCAAATTAGGTCGTTTAGTCCATCTATTTTTATTTATACAGAATTAAATCAAACCAAAAACCCTAAATGGCAAATCTATTATCTACGATTGTTATTGCCTTACTGAAGCTAGTTAATGCTTAAGTATGAGGGATGTTGGAGAACTGGAGAACTGGAGAACTGGAGAACTGGAGAACTGGAGAACGTTTGCAGAATTAGAACCAAGTGACAACTCTTGTTCATTAAATTATCTTGTCATCCTCAAGAGCGAGGAACGAGAGAATTGGGGATCTCTTGAAGCAAGTCGAATACTCGAAGAAGTTCCCTATAATTTCCTTCGTCAGTCTATTGGGTGACGCTAGACTGGATAGCTATTTGTAGATTCAACGCTCATTTTCTCGCAGAGCGAAGCTCGATCCCGTTTTCCAGAAGCGCAGCGCTCTATAGGGCGTAGCCCGTTCCCAAGTGCAAAAAAGCCTCATCATTTCTGACGAGGCTTTCTAATAGTAATTCGGTGAAGAGCATATTTTGAACATCAGGCGAACCCCACTTTGGGTTAAAACTAAAGCTCAAACGCTAGAAAGTAAAAAGCCCTAGTCTTTCGACTAGGGCTTCAATAGTGGTCGGTGAAGAGGGATTCGAACCCCCGACCCTCTGGTCCCAAACCAGATGCGCTACCAAGCTGCGCTATTCACCGACGATGTATTTTTTTACTTGGTTTACGCTATAGAGGGTCAACCCTCTGGTCCCGCTTATTCCAAGAGCCGAGATGCGCTACAAACACGCTATTCACCGACTTGTGTTTTGTTCTGATTTATCAGAACAGGAAACCTAAGTTACCTAAATAAATGGGGTGGCTAACGGGACTTGAACCCGCGACAACTGGAATCACAATCCAGGGCTCTACCAACTGAGCTATAGCCACCACTGGCTTTGCCTTTGTTTACCGCTATTCGCGTTAAACTAAATAGTGGTCGGTGAAGAGGGATTCGAACCCCCGACCCTCTGGTCCCAAACCAGATGCGCTACCAAGCTGCGCTATTCACCGACTTATGTTTTATCTCGAACTTCATCAAGAATGGAAGCAATGCTACCAGAATAATGGGGTGGCTAACGGGACTTGAACCCGCGACAACTGGAATCACAATCCAGGGCTCTACCAACTGAGCTATAGCCACCACTGAAATTTTTACCGATATACCTTTAGGCGAATGGCACGCCCGAAAGGATTCGAACCTTCGACCTTTGGCTCCGGAGGCCAACGCTCTATCCAACTGAGCTACGGGCGCATGCCCTATCGGCGGAGTGGAATAATACGTATATCACACTATGCCGTCTAGTACTTTTTCAACTTTTTTTATCGTTTGGTGCCTTTTTCGGCAATTAAAGTGTGATAAACCCCTATTTCCCATTAGATACCCCCCTGAAAGCGGGTAACTTGTTGTTTATTGCAACAACTTAACAGGATATAATCACCCATTATTTACATTGATTTAACAGCCAACCACGCTTTTTGGCAAGGTCTAACTGTTGGTCAAGCCACACTCTAATAATGGGTAAGCACGAACTTACCTTCAGGAATGTAAAGTGAGTTTAATGGATATGTCTCGAAAAATGTTAACCGCTTTGGTCGCTGCGATCACTTTTTCTAGCGCCACTTTTGCAGCAAATGTAAGCCAAGAAGAATATGATGCAATTGCAGAACGTATTAAGCCTGTTGGTGATGTTTACCTAGCAGGTGCAGAGCCAGTTAAAGCTGAACCAACTGGTCCGCGCGATGGTGCGACTGTTTACGGTACTTTCTGTATTGCTTGTCACGCATCTGGTGTCAGCGGCGCACCAAAAACTGGTGATGCTGGTGACTGGTCACCAAGGATTGCTCAAGGCCGAGATGTGCTAAACAACCACGCTATTAACGGCTTTAATGCAATGCCAGCGAAAGGCTCATGTATGGATTGTTCAGATGATGAAATCATCGCGGCAATTGACCATATGATTGAAGGGCTATAAGTTCCCTCTATATATAAAGAGAAAAGGCTTGATTTAGACCAAGCCTTTTTCGTATCTGCTACTCTATTACTTCTTGTTGAACATCGATCTCAAGTTAGCAATATGTGCTTGGCCTTTCGCCATACGCTCTTCCTGCGTAACCGGCTTCTTAACTTGCTCCCATTCCACATCATCAAAAGGTAGCTCATCAAGGAAACGACTTTGTGTCGGCTTAATTAGTTCACCAAACTGACGACGCTCTTTACACATAGTAAAGGTCAGTTCTCGCTGCGCACGCGTGATGCCAACGTACATTAAACGGCGCTCTTCTTCGACATTATCTTCATCGATACTGGTTTGGTGCGGTAAGATCCCTTCTTCTGTTCCTATCAGATAGACGTAAGGAAACTCTAGACCTTTAGAGGCATGTAACGTCATCAATTGAACCGCGTCGCTATCTTCGTCCTCTTCGCCTCGCTCCATCATATCGCGTAACGTCAGGCGCTGAACCACCTCTTTAATGCTCTTCTCTTCTTGGTCATAGTTATCCCCTTCAAGGTCTGCCACAATCCAAGAGTAGAGATCTGAGACGTTTTTCATCCGCATCTCAGCCGCTTTAGGGCTAGAGGATGTTTCGTATAGCCAGTCTTCGTAATTGATATCTCGTACTAACGAGCGCACCGCTTCCACGGTATCACCACGCTCTGCTTGATCGGCAATTTTAACTAACCAAGCGGTGAAGCGACGTAAGTTCTCTAGCCCACGCCCACTCAACGACTGCTCCAAGCCTAACTCAAAACTGGCTTCAAATAGGCTTTTGCCACGCATATTGGCGTAACTGCCCAGTTTTTCTAATGTTACTGGGCCAATTTCACGTCTTGGCGTGTTAACAATACGTAGAAATGCGTTGTCATCATCTGGATTAACCAAGACACGCAAATAAGCCATGATGTCTTTGATCTCAGCGCGAGCAAAGAACGAGGTGCCCCCTGATAACTTGTAAGGCACCCGGTTCTGCATCAAGGACTTTTCAATCAGACGCGATTGGTGGTTACCACGATACAAAACCGCATAATCTTTATAGTCCGTGCGATTAAGGAATTTGTGCGCAATAAGCTCACCTGTAACTCGCTCTGCTTCATGCTCTTCATTTTTTGCTAGCAGGACTTTGAGCTTTTCACCATCAGGAATTTCCGAAAACAGAGATTTTTCATACACGTGTGGGTTGTTCGCGATAAGGATATTGGCAGCGCGCAAGATTCGACTGGTTGAACGATAGTTTTGCTCCAGCTTTATCAAGCGCAGATTTGGGTAATCCTCACCCAACAGCACCAAGTTTTGCGGCTTTGCCCCACGCCATGAGTAGATTGACTGGTCATCATCCCCTACTACGGTTAATCGACCTCGTTCGCCGACAATCAGTTTAACCAGATCGTATTGACTGGTATTAGTATCTTGATATTCATCGACCAACAGGTAGCGAATACGATTTTGCCAGCGCTGACGAACTTCCTCATTAGTACGCAATAGAAGCACAGGTAATGAGATTAAATCGTCGAAGTCGAGCGCGTTGTAGGCTTTCATCTGTTTCTGATACATCTCAAAACAGAAGGCAAACAACTGTTGCTGCTCGCCCTTCGCCTGCGCCTTAGCTTGCTCAGGCGTAAGCATGTCGTTTTTCCAGTTGGAAATGGTGCTGAGCAATTGACGTAATAAGTCTTTATCACCATCAAGCTGTTTTTCTGTCAGCTCTTTAAGTAGCGCCATTTGGTCTTGGTCATCAAACAGTGAAAAGCCAGCTTTTAGACCTAATGACTTGTATTCGCGCTTAATAATATTGAGGCCCAAAGTATGAAACGTTGAGACCATTAAACCTTTCGATTCATTTTTGCCTAGCGTCTGACCGACACGCTCTTTCATTTCGCGAGCGGCTTTATTGGTAAAAGTCACCGCTGCGATATTACGAGCTTTGTAACCACACTGCTGAACCAGATAAGCAATTTTGTTGGTAATAACACGCGTTTTCCCTGAACCAGCACCAGCTAGCACCAAGCATGGACCTGACACGTATTTAACGGCTTCATCTTGATTGGGGTTTAGCTTCATTATCATCTCAGCAGTATGAAAAGGTGGCGCATATAATAATAGTGCAACAAGCAGATTGCTATGTTTATACCAGAGGCTGTTAAAGCTAAATGTTTCTCAACAAGTGTGAATAACAACTTTTTTCATAAATCATGCGATAGTTTGTTGCATATTTGGTGGCTTCTTAGGCTATAATGAATGAACGTTCATTCATCAACCCACTATATGTAAACTGTCTGGTTCTCAATCCATGGTAGATAAAAGACAACAAATCATAGATGCCGCTGAAAAGCTGATTGCAGAATCAGGCTTTCAGGGACTCTCGATGCATAAGTTGGCCAAAGAAGCTGGGGTCGCAGCAGGAACGATTTATCGCTACTTCTCTGACAAAGAAGATTTACTGGAACAGGTGCGATTAGCGGTCATTCAACGTAATGCTGAAGTCATTCAGGATGGTGTTGAAGATAACATGACGTTAAAAGAACGATTTCGCAAAATGTGGTTAAACATTTTCGATCTCTCGGGGTCAAACATCGGCAACTTAAAGAATCGTGCCCAATACGACTCTTTGCCTTGCGTCCGAAGCCATGAAACGAAAGAGATCGAACGCAAAATGTTTAGCAAAGTAGATCAACTCTTCACTGAAGGGCGAGAACAAGGGGTATTTAAACCCTTAGATAACCCAGTGTTGGCTGCACTTAGTTTAGAAGTCAGTGTCACTCTGGCACGTAAGCAATCTCTCGGATATTACCAACTTGACCAAGACGCCATTGAATCGGCTATCGAAGCAAGTTGGGATGCGATTATAAAACACTAATTTGGAGTTCTAATCAGAATGAAAAAGTGGACTTTCTTTATGTTACTTATCGCAATACTGCTGTTTGGCAGTGTGATAGGTTTCAATCTATTCAAACAACAGAAGATCGCTGAATACATGGCGAACCGCCCTGAGCCAGAGTTTCCTGTCACGGTAACAGAAGTAAGCCCTGTCGATTGGGTGCCTGTGATTGAAGCGATCGGTTTCATCGAGCCTAATCAAGGTGTGACCATTGCTAACGAAACAAGCGGTGTGATCGACAAGATTGCTTTTGAATCTGGTACCCAGGTTGAAGAAGGTCAACCTTTAGTATTGCTTGATTCAGATGTAGAAAAAGCAAACCTGAAGAGCTCACAAGCACGCCTACCTGCTGCCGAAGCTAAGTACAAACGCTACCAAGGCCTTTACAAAAAAGGTTCTATTTCAAAAGAAGCTTATGACGAAGCGGAAGCGAACTACTTCTCGCTTAAAGCAGATATTGAAAGCCTAAAAGCTTCAATTGACCGCCGTGAAATCAAAGCACCCTTTGCTGGTGTGGTTGGTATCCGTAATGTTTACCTAGGTCAATACCTACAGTCAGGTACCGACATTGTTCGTCTAGAAGACACAAGTGTTATGCGCCTGCGCTTCACAGTGCCACAAACGGATATTTCACGTATCTCTCTTGATCAAGAAGTGGATATCTTCGTTGATGCTTTCCCAGAGAAACCATTTAAAGGTTCTATTGCAGCGATCGAGCCTGCAGTAAACATTCAAAGTGGTCTGATTCAGGTACAAGCCGATATCCCGAACAGCGACGCTAAGCTACGTAGTGGCATGTTCGCTCGCGCAAACATCATCCTACCTAAGCTAGAAAACCAAGTAACGCTACCTCAGACAGCCATTACTTTCACGCTATACGGTGACAACGTGTACATCATTAGCGAAGAGAATGGTGAGAAGCGCGTTAAGCAACAGGTGGTTAAAGTAGGTGAACGTACTAAAGATATCGCTCACATCCTTGAAGGTGTTAAAGCCGGTGATGTGGTGGTGACTTCTGGTCAGGTTCGTCTAAGTAACGACGCTAAAGTTCGTGTAGTAGAAAGCGATGCGACTACTCCACCAGCTGAAACACCAATGCTGTAATTGGAGGCCTCATGCGCTTTACTGATGTTTTTATTAAACGTCCAGTTTTAGCGGTATCGATCAGTTTCTTGATCGCCCTGCTTGGCCTCCAAGCGGTGTTCAAGATGCAGGTTCGCGAATACCCTGAAATGACAAATACTGTTGTCACCGTAGATACCAGTTACTACGGTGCGAGTGCTGACTTGATCCAAGGCTTTATTACTCAGCCACTGGAGCAAGCGGTCGCTCAGGCAGACAACATAGACTATATGACTTCTTCTTCGGTACTAGGTAAATCAACCATTACCGTCAACATGAAGCTCAATACCGACCCGAATGCGGCGCTGTCTGACATTCTGGCCAAGACTAACTCGGTTCGCTCTCAACTTCCAAAAGAAGCGGAAGACCCAACCGTAACCATGTCGACAGGTTCAACAACGGCGGTACTCTACATTGGTTTCACCAGTGACGAGCTATCATCAAGCCAAATTACCGATTACCTAGAGCGTGTAATCAACCCACAGCTATTCACTGTTAACGGTGTGTCTAAGGTTGACCTCTACGGTGGTATGAAATACGCGCTGCGTATTTGGCTAGATCCTGCCAAGATGGCGGCGCTAGGCTTAACCGCAACCGACGTAATGAATGTGCTTAATGCCAACAACTACCAGTCAGCGACCGGTCAGGCAATTGGTGAGTTCGTACTTTACAACGGTAGCGCAGATACTCAGGTATCTAACGTAGAAGAGCTCTCTAACCTAGTTGTGAGCACTGACGAAGGTAACGTTACTCGTCTAAGTGATATTGCCAAAGTATCGCTTGAGAAGAGCCACGATGTTTACCGTGCAAGTGCTAACGGACAAGAGGCAGTTGTTGCGGCTATTAACGCAGCGCCAAGTGCCAACCCAATCAACATCGCAGCCGATGTACTTGATTTGCTACCTCAATTAGAGCGTAACCTGCCAAGTACCATCAAGATGAACGTGATGTACGACTCAACGATTGCGATCAACGAGTCGATTAACGAAGTAATCAAAACGATTGTTGAAGCAGCACTTATCGTACTAGTGGTTATTACCCTGTTCCTAGGTTCATTCCGCGCGGTAATCATCCCTATCGTTACTATCCCACTCTCTCTGATTGGTGTGGCAATGGTAATGCAAGCGATGGGCTTCTCATGGAACCTGATGACGCTACTGGCAATGGTACTCGCCATCGGTCTGGTAGTAGATGATGCGATCGTTGTACTGGAAAACGTCGACCGTCACATCAAACTGGGTGAGTCACCATTCCGCGCTGCGATTATTGGTACTCGTGAAATTGCCGTCCCTGTTATCGCAATGACACTCACGTTGGGTGCGGTATATGCACCAATTGCCTTGATGGGTGGTATTACGGGCTCGCTATTTAAGGAGTTTGCGCTGACCCTTGCCGGCTCCGTATTTGTATCCGGTATCGTCGCACTGACCCTTTCACCTATGATGTGTTCAAAGATGCTTAAGGCTAATGAAGAGCCAAGCAAATTTGAGACAAAAGTACATAGCGTGCTTGATGGTATGACTAACCGCTACGCGAAGATGCTTGGCGCAGTTATGCAGCATCGCCCAGTAGTGATTGCTTTCGCTATCATCGTATTTGCCAGTCTGCCAATGCTGTTTAAGTTCATCCCAAGTGAACTTGCACCATCGGAAGATAAAGGCGTAGTGATGCTGATGGGTACAGCACCATCAAACGCGAACTTGGACTTCATGCAAAACACCATGAATGACGTCAACAAGATTCTGTCTGATCAGCCAGAAGTTGCGTTTGCACAGGTGTTCACTGGTGTACCAAACTCAAACCAAGCATTTGGTATTGCCTCTATGGTGCCTTGGAGTGAGCGTGAAGCCAGTCAGTCTGAAGTGGCAAACCGAGTAGGTGGATTAGTATCGAACGTACCTGGTATGGCAGTAACTGCATTCCAGATGCCAGAGCTACCAGGTGCAGGTTCAGGTCTGCCAATTCAGTTTGTTATCACAACGCCAAATGCGTTTGAAAGCTTGTTTGCAGTCACCACTGACATTCTGACTGAAGTACAAACTAACCCGCTTTTCGTTTATTCAGATCTCGACCTGAACTACGACTCTGCGACGATGAAAATCAGCATCGACAAAGATAAAGCAGGTGCGTACGGCGTGACCATGCAAGATATCGGTATTACGCTAAGTACAATGATGGCAGATGGCTACGTAAACCGTATCGACCTTAACGGCCGTTCGTACGAAGTTATTCCTCAGGTAGAGCGTAAGTGGCGTCTAAACCCAGAGTCGATGAACAACTTCTACGTTAAAGCGGCTGATGGTAAAGCGGTACCTCTAGGTAGCTTGATTACGATTGATGTTGTCGCAGAGCCTCGTTCACTGCCTCACTTCAACCAGCTAAACTCAGCAACCATTGGTGCGGTTCCAGCTCCTGGTGCGGCTATGGGTGATGCAATTGCATGGTTTGAAGACATTGCAGCGAGCAAACTACCAAGCGGTTACAACCATGACTACATGGGTGAAGCACGTCAGTACGTAACAGAAGGTAGCGCACTATACGCAACATTCGGTCTGGCACTAGCAATCATCTTCTTGGTACTGGCAATTCAGTTCGAGTCGGTGAAAGATCCACTGGTTATCATGGTGTCTGTACCATTGGCTATCTGTGGTGCCTTGATTGCTCTGGCATGGGGTGCGGCTTCGATGAACATCTACTCTCAGGTAGGTCTGATTACTCTGGTTGGTCTTATCACCAAGCACGGTATCTTGATCTGTGAGGTAGCGAAAGAAGAGCAGCTACACAACAAACTGAGCAAGACAGAAGCGGTAATGGAAGCGGCAAAAGTTCGTCTACGCCCAATCCTGATGACGACAGCAGCGATGATTGCTGGTCTTATCCCGCTAATGTACGCAACTGGTGCAGGTGCAGCTCAACGCTTTAGTATCGGTATCGTAATTGTTGCAGGTCTAGCGATTGGTACTATCTTTACACTATTCGTACTGCCTGTAATTTACAGCTACCTAGCTGAAAAACATAAGCCTCTACCAGTGTTTGTTGAAGACAAAGACTTGGAAAAGCTAGCACGAATTGATGAAGCAAAAGCTGCTCATCGTGAACTGGCAGAGAACAAATAATCTGTCACTTCTGTAAAAGGCCACTTCGGTGGCCTTTTTTGTACCTGTCATTTAGGTAACTATCCCGCTCAATAGCTGAGCAACTATTTATTCTAATTGGTATAACAGCTTCGAATTTTTACTATCGAAGTAGCGACTTTCACCTATCAATTACATAGAATGAGCACAAATAGAAAGGAGTTTTAGTCACCATGTTTGACCCAAAGAAACTAGAGCAAATCGCTAAACAAATTCACGATTCAATGCCAGCACCAGTCAAAGAGCTTGGTGCAGATGTTGACCAAAAAGTTCGCCAAGTAATCCAAGGCCAGCTTAACAAGCTAGATGTAGTCAGCCGCGAAGAGTTTGATGTTCAGACTCAAGTCCTTCTACGCACTCGTCAAAAGCTGACTGAGATGGAAAAGAAGCTCGCAGATTTAGAAGAGAAGCTAGCGGATAAGTAAGCTGAAAGGCTAGAGAATCCTGAGGGCTGACGTGAGAACGTCAGCCCTTTTTGTTTGTGAATGTCTTGCTACGGAGTTTGGATGCGGGAACGGACTTCGTCCTACGGAGAGCTGGAGAGCTGGAGAGCTGAAAATACCCACTACTCAGACATTGAGGCAAATCTAGTTTTCCACCAGCGCAGCGTTCCCGTTTTCCATAGGGCGAAGCCCGTTCCAAGCGCTAAGCGCAAAACAAAAAGGCTTGGTCAACGGAGACCAAGCCTTTTAATTAGATGTTGTGTTTTATTTTGTATTTATCACCCCAGTCTGCCTGGAGTTCTTTACTAACCTAGGTTAGTGCATTACGAAGAATTAAGGTTTTATTTCTAGGAGAAGGCGCGGAGTTTGCGATAGCAAATGAGCACCTTCGACACCGAAATTAAGCCTTAAGGCAAGTAATTAGCCACCTACCGCGATGTTCTTCATATCTGTCATGTAACCACGTAGCTCTTCACCGATGTACTCTACTGGGTGGTTACGAATAGTATCGTTAACTGCGATTAGCGTCGCGTTATCTACTTGGTTAGACGTCTCCCCTAGACCTTTACCGATTACGTCCGTACCTACTGAAGGCATGAACTTCTCACGTAGTAGCGGAGTTGCTACGTTAGCGAATAGGTAGTTACCGTATTCCGCTGTGTCTGAGATTACTACGTTCATTTCGTATAGGCGCTTACGTGCTACTGTGTTTGCGATTAGTGGTAGCTCGTGTAGAGATTCGTAGTACGCAGACTCATCGATGATGCCTGATGCTGTCATTGCTTCGAATGCGAGTTCAACACCTGCACGAACCATTGCCACTAGTAGGATACCGTTGTCGAAGTACTCTTGCTCAGAGATTTCGATATCGCCTGCTGGGTAGTTTTCAAATGCTGTTTCGCCTGTCTCTTCACGCCAACCTAGTAGGTTTGCGTCATCGTTAGCCCAGTCAGCCATCATAGTGCTTGAGAACTCACCAGTGATGATGTCATCCATGTGCTTGTTGTAAAGCGGACGCATTAGCTCTTTTAGCTCTTCAGAAAGCTCAAATGCTTTGATTTTCGCTGGGTTAGATAGACGGTCCATCATGTGAGTGATGCCACCGAACTTCAGTGCTTCCGTGATGGTCTCCCAACCGTATTGTAGAAGTTTACCTGCGTAGCTTGGGTCGATACCGTCAGCAACCATCTTCTCGTAAGAAACGATAGAACCTGCTTGTAGCATGCCACATAGGATAGTTTGCTCACCCATTAAGTCAGATTTAACTTCCGCTACGAATGAAGACTCTAGACAACCTGCGCGGTGACCGCCTGTACCTGCTGCCCATGCTTTCGCGATATCCCAACCTTCACCTTTTGGATCGTTCTCTGGGTGAACAGCGATTAGCGTTGGTACACCGAAGCCACGCTTGTACTCTTCACGTACTTCTGTACCTGGACATTTAGGCGCAACCATGACAACGGTTAGGTCTTTACGAATTTGCATACCTTCTTCAACAACGTTGAAGCCGTGTGAATAACCTAGCGCAGCGCCTTCTTTCATTAGTGGCATTACCGTTTCTACAACGTTAGTGTGCTGCTTGTCTGGCGTAAGGTTGATTACTAGGTCTGCTTCAGGGATTAGCGTTTCGTAGCTTGCTACTTCAAAACCGTTCTCTTTTGCGTTCTTGTAAGATTGACGCTGCTCGTCAATTGCTGCCTGACGTAGTGCGTACGCTACGTTTAGGCCTGAGTCACGCATGTTTAGACCTTGGTTTAGGCCTTGAGCACCACAACCAACAATCACCACTTTCTTACCTTTCAGGTAATCAGCTTCAGTTGCGAACTCGCTGCGATCCATAAAACGACAACGACCTAGTTGGTCCAGCTGCTCGCGTAGGTTTAAAGTGTTGAAATAGTTAGCCATCAGGGCGCTCCTTTAAAGAATTTTTCCGTTGAGGTCGGTAGCTTGGGTACCGAATGAGTCCATACTAAAACAGGTATTTAGTTGCTTAAAGTGATATATTCACAATTAGTAATTGCAATTAATGCAACAAGGATGTGACCATTTCATGAACATTAAGTGTCTGCAGTTGTTCATTCATCTGTGTGATAGTAAGAGCTTCGCTAAGACGGCTTCGGCGATGCATATCAGCCCGTCAGCCCTAAGCCGACAGATACAAAAACTGGAAAACGACACTGCTCAAGTGCTGTTCGTGCGAGACAATCGCAGCGTTGAGCTGACCCCAGCAGCGAAAAAACTTTTGCCTGTCGCGTTAAACATTCTTGGCGAATGGCAAAACTACAATGCCCAACTCAAAGGCCATGAAGAGGAACTGAAAGGAGAAATTCGTCTATTTTGCTCGGTAACGGCCAGTTACAGCCACCTGCCTGAACTCTTGTCCGAGTTTCGTCTTCAGCACCCGTTTATTGAGTTTAAGCTTTCAACCGGAGACCCCGCTCAGGCCATTGATAAGGTACTGAGTGATGAAGTGGATATCGCAATTTCCGCCCAGCCCGAACAACTGCCCGCTCGAATTGAGTTTGAGACCATCAGCGAAATTCCCCTTTCCGTAATAGCTCCAGTCGGAGTCAGTAATTTTGCCAAGGAGCTGCAAAAAGAAAAGCCGGATTGGTCGACCATTCCGTTTATCGTTCCTGAATCAGGTACCGCCCGAGACCGCGCCAACGCTTGGTTCAAGGCAATGAAGATTAAGCCTAACATCTACGCCCAAGTCTCTGGTCATGAAGCGATCGTCAGTATGGTTGCCCTTGGCTGCGGTATGGGAATCGCTCCCGATGTGGTGATTAATAACAGCCCTGTTAAGGAAAAAATCGAGCGCTTAAAGGTCGCTTCAATAAAACCCTTTAAACTCGGCGTGTGCTGCAAACGCTCGCAGCTTGATAACCCACTAGTCAAAGCACTGTGGGAAATGGCTCACGATACCTATATCGCCCCATAACTCATTAATATTACTCCAGATACAACAAAGCCACCGCTTCTTCAGATCGAAAGAATAACGGTGGCTTTTATACTTCAACTTGTTTTCCAAAATTAAGCTGTCATTTCCGAGAAGGAGGAACGACTGAGTTGGAAATCTCTGATCGTTTGATGAGATTCCCGACTACACGACTTCGTCGCTATCGGGAATGACTATAAGACTAGATTACACGGGAAAACTGCTGCTGACGCGCCTTAGCTCTTAAATACTTATCAAAGCACATACAGATGTTACGGATTAGTAGGCGGCCACGCAGTGTAACGCGAATTTCTTCGTCATCTACTTCCACCAATTCATCATTAATAAACGTCTGTAGTAGCTGCAAGTCTTCTTTAAAGTAGTCATTAAACGCCACCTTAAACTCAGACTCAATCATGGTCTTATCAAGTTTAAAGTTACAGATAAGCTGTTTAATGACTTCACGTCGAAGTAAGTCATCACTATCAAGAGCTACCCCTTTCCATAGAGCATGACGTAAGTCGTTCACTTGCGCGTAGTACTTCTTGAGCTCTTTTTGGTTTTGCGCGTACGCATCGCCAATCATGGAAATTGCTGACACACCAAAGCCTACTAAGTCTGCTTCGCCTTGAGTGGTGTAACCTTGGAAGTTGCGGTGGAGCACACCATTACGTTGAGCAACCGCAAGCTCATCATCTGGCTGAGCAAAGTGATCCATACCGATAAACTGATACCCTGCACCAGTCAGTGTCGAGATAGTATCTTGCAGAATCGCCATCTTCTCTTCTGCTACTGGTAGGTCTTCATCTTTAATCTTGCGCTGCGCGGCAAATAGCTGAGGCATGTGCGCATAGTTAAAGATCGACAAGCGGCCTGGCTGCATTTGTAATACCTGAGCTAAAGTCTCAGCAAAGCGCGCTTGGGTCTGCTTTGGCAAGCCATAGATCAAGTCTAGGTTAGTCGAACGGAAACCCAGTTGTTTGGCACGTTCAACCATGGCAAAGATAAATTCCTCATCCTGCTCACGGTTAACCAGTTTTTGCACTTCCTTATTGAAGTCTTGTACACCAATACTAAGTCGATTAAAGCCCTCACCGCGTAAGTGATCAAGCATATCAAGTTCGATTTCACGCGGGTCCACTTCGATACTGATTTCAGCGTCACCTTCGAAGTTAAACTCATCACGCAGAATATTCATCACTCGGCTGATTTGTGCCTTGGTCAGAAATGTAGGTGTACCACCACCGAAGTGCAGTTGGGTCACTTTACGCCCTTGCAGCAATGCCGCACGAGTACGAACCTCAAGCTCTAATACATCCAAGTACTCATCTGCTTTATGGGCATGACGGGTGATCACCTTATTACAACCACAGTAGTAACAAAGCTTGTGGCAGAAAGGGATATGGATATAAAGAGACAGCGGTCTGTCTGGGTACTGAGTGCACGCCATATCGTAGTCCGCTACCGTGAACGCTTCATGAAACTCCAAAGCAGTTGGGTATGAAGTGTAACGAGGACCCGAATAGTTGTACTTATCAAGGATGGCTTGGTCCCAGACTATTTGCTGGCTTGCGACGACATGCTGCGACATGATGGTATTTCCGTTTGGGCTATAATGCTTCGTTTGGCTACACGAGCCATTATTGTTAGCAGGCTATTTTGCCACACCTCGATATCACTGGTTGTGGGACAGGCTGCTTTTTGAGTAGCAATACTCAGAATTGATAACTCGATCACTCCCTCTAAAGGGTAGTCGATCGAGTTATAAAGCCAATCTAGATCATTTGGATGTTGATCTGATTGTTGAGAGGTTGAACCTTTTTCTGCAGAAGCTTCAGCTCTTTAACAATAGCATCTTGAAGACGAGATTCTGCTTTATGGCGCTCAAGGTTTTGCTTCATGCGCTCTTTTTTCGCTAGCGCCTGACGCTCTTCGCCACGAGCCATATCTTTAACGATGTGGAATAGCTCTGACGTCGCTGGAAATTCTTTTTCAAAATCAACGCGCTCTTCACCTTGAACATAGTCCATGATGTTATAAAGACGAATGCTGATTTCTGACAGATCACACTGCTCTTGAATACCCGCTAAGCAAAGAACATGCACGCTTTCAAAGATGTTGGCATTGCGTTTTTCAATGGCTAACTTTTGATGCTGCAGTTGCAATTCCTTTTGCTTCTTGAGCTTGAGCAGAAGGTAACCTGCATATGACGCTAGACCGAGGATGATGGCTCCGCCCGCAATGGCTAACAAGGTTACATTCATAATGCTCGATTATCCTTTAAATTGGTTCAAGTCTAAGTCTTCGAACTGAGAAAGTAACTCATCATCTGAGCCTGCTTTCTTGCTGGTTTTCTTCTGCGCAACAGGTTGTTCTACGATCTCTTCCTCAAGTTCTTCTTCAGGCTCCTCTTCGTAGATACCTAGCTGCTTCATCAGCACTTCGATACGTGCTAATTTTTCGTCAACGTATTTCTGTAGACCAGCGCCTAGGCTATCACCATTGTCTAGACGATCGAGCAACACATTCAGTTGTGCATCGCTCTCTAGCATTTCTAGCTCTTTCTCTGCATTAATACGACGCTCAGCCTTAGTTGGCTTCTTGGCAGCTTCAACCACAAGAGGAATTTTCTTCTTGCTGCCTAAACGCGGATCGCGCTTTTGCGCGGCAGTCTGTTGTTTCTGATCTTTTGCTTCAGAGTTACGACCGCCAGTCTTTAGACCTTTGCGCTTTTTGTCTTTCTTACGTAGACGTCCTTCAACGTCTGATTGAGTTCGGTTGCGAACAACAACTACGTCGCCATTGCCACCCGATCTTGCTTTCTTACTACGGCTCATTACTGGGCTTTCCTCAGTAAAATTACATCATTACCAATAAATTCAAGCTTGAGCTGATCCCGCTCTGCCAAATACTGAAACGTTTTACGACTAAAGAACACCACATGGGTCTGATCGTTTTTATAGTGCCATGAGGCAAACGCTTCAACATCGATGACCATCTTAGTCATAAGACCAATCCAGCCACCTGGCTTAACTAAATTCAACCATTGCTGCCACACCTTATTCGGTTCATAGAGGTGTTCTATAACCTCTGTAGCAGTAATAAAGTCATACGAATTTTCTAACACCGAAGGGTTCGGGTGATAGTAGATATCGTAAAGACTCATGGTGTGTCCCTGCTCTTCCAACATCAGTGACAATGTTGGGCCAGGACCACAGCCAAAATCTAACCCGTGAGAATTGGCCTCAATACGCTCTAATATGGGGTCTGCAACCCGAGATAAAAAGCGTCGGTACCCTTGATCATTTGGGTCATTCTCATGCAAATCGTAGTGGGCTTTTTCCTGTTTTGCATCCAAACGCTGATCTGGATTAACAAACACAAGTTCACATTGCAGGCACTGTAAATACTCTCGACGTTTGTCTTGGTAGTAGTGCTGAGTCTCCAAGCTTTGACAAAGGGGGCAACTATGCATATTGGGTGCGTTTAACATATCCTCAAACGGGATGCGAAACATACCAGAAACTGGCGTTAGAGTGGAGCACTATTGTGCAAATAATCATCACTTCATAAAAAATAGCAATAAAAAAAGCGATAGAGTTATCTATCGCTTTCTAAATGCCTTACGGCAAAACTGTGTTGCACTTACTTCAGTGCACCAATATTCCATTTGTTTTTAGTGCTTTCCCTGCCAAAAGTGTTGTTTGCCACCATCCTGGTGAGTTTTGGCTTTCCATTTACTTCCTGATGTCTGGGCTAGTCCTTAGCCTGATCCGTTTCACTGTCTTAAACCATTAGACAAGTCGACCATCCTTATCAAGTAGGTTTCCTACCTACCCTTGCATCCTTTGTATAACTACCAAGTTTCCATTACTTGCATCCGTGGAGACTTCCTAGTCTTAAATCCGTTATCAGCGCCCTGCCGATGAGTACACTTTATCGCTTTGGTCATTTTGAACAATCCACTCAAGCTAAAAAAGTGCACTTTTTTACTCCCACAATTTCAGCACCCTATTTTTCAATAAGTTACAAATAACCGATAGAAACTTGCACATTCAAGTATGGACGATCTCTTACAAGCAACAAGGAAAGATGACTCATCAAAGCCACGTGAGTCATGTGATCACGCTCAAACGAAAAAGCCCAAGCAACTGCTTGGGCTTTTTCAATACAACTTTATGCTCGAACGAATAAGTAGGGCTTAGTGTAGGCCACCAACATATTTAGAAAGTGTATCGATATCTTCATCCGTTAGTTTTTTCGCAATATCACGCATCATAGCGTTCATATCGTTACCACGAGAACCATCACGGAATTTTTCAAGCTGGGCTTTAATGTAATCAGCATGCTGGCCAGAAATTTTCGGGAAGCCAGAAAGTTCTGTACCGTTACCACGTGGACCATGACAAGCGATACATGCCGTTAGGCCACGCTCTGCATCACCAGCGGTGTAAAGAACTTTACCTGCATCAACTACATTCTCAGGCGTTGTGTTGTGAGCAATTGGTAGAGACGCATAGTAAGCCGCTAGGTCTTTCATATCTTCCTCAGACAGTGGCATAGCCATACCACTCATCACAGGATCCATACGACCTTGCTTACCATTACTAGTCATACCCAACTTGAACTCTTTCAGCTGCTTTTCAATATATTTAGCATGCTGACCTGCAATTTTCGGGTACATAGCGAGTTGACTGTTGCCGTCAGCACCATGGCAGGCAACACAGGTTTGGGATTTTGCTTTACCAGCTTCAATGTTACCTTGGGCCCACACGGAGCAGCTGGCTAAAAGACTCAAGATTAGCGCTAATTTCTTCATGACATTCCATTATAATTATCAAGCTTCCGGTACCACTCTGCGTTGCCACTCATGGTACAATAGGCGACCTTATGCCGAGCACGGTTATTTTACACAATTTCACAAAAAAGTAATCAATCGACTACACAAAGTCGAGATGGAGTTAACAGTGAGCGTAAAAATTCATTATCAAAACACCCATTTCATCACAAGTGCGCCGGATATCCGCGCCTTGCCAGAAGATGAAGGTATCGAAGTTGCGTTTGCAGGACGCTCCAATGCGGGTAAGTCGAGTTCTCTAAACCGCCTGACAAACCAGCGTAGTTTAGCGAAAACCAGTAAAACGCCAGGCCGTACACAACTTATTAACCTTTTTAAGGTTACCGATGGCTGTCATATTGTCGATCTTCCGGGGTACGGCTTTGCTCAAGTACCACTAGAAATGAAGAAGAAGTGGCAAAAATCGTTGGGTGAGTACCTACAAAAACGCCAATGTCTAAAAGGCTTAGTGGTTCTGATGGACATTCGTCACCCAATGAAAGACCTCGACCAGCAGTTAATTTTTTGGGCAGTAGACAGTGGTATTCCTGTTCAGGTGCTGCTAACTAAAGCAGACAAACTAAAGAGCGGTGCGCGCAAAGCACAAGTTCTGAAGATCAAAAAAGACGCGGTAGGTTTTGGTGGCGATGTCAGCGTCGCCGCTTTTTCATCGCTAAAAAGCATCGGTGTAGATACACTGCGTAGCAAGCTCGATGAGTGGTTCGCTCCAGCGCTGGCGGAATCAGTTGTTGAAGAAATCATCGAAGAAGAGAATCTTGATAGCGAGTCAGAGTAAACACCAGGTCAGACAATGATTGCTAAAGCCCTGCCGCTAAAAATGGTAGGGCTTTTTATCGTCATAGAAAAATAAAAGCCCCACCTTCCTGGCGGGGCAACGGGAGAGAAATAGTAGTTATTATTAATTATGCGCTTAGGATTATGTATCTAAAGACGTAAATCAACACTCCCAACAGAGGGGTACCCGCTCAGGCAAACCACACCCAAACACAATCCATCTAATTGAAAAATAAAAATAAAAACCGAAATTAAAGCTATCTTTTCTGGCCTATTTTGGTTTTGGTTTTTCTATCAAAATAACCAAACTGTGACTGGTATAAATTTACAAACTTTGGCCAAATTACACCAAGGTCAATAACCATAATTATTTTAATGGCTTTTAGATGGCATCAGGGAAAATATCAGGGAAAGGACTCGCTTGGTATGTAGCTTTTTGATAAGTAGGGATTTTTCTTTGGCGCAATAAAAAACGCCCCAGTCAAAAACTGACTGGGGCGGCTGAATCAGCCTAATCCAATAACGTGAAACAAAAGGTCTGAAAGATAGAACATCTTACCTCTGTACCCTACGCAGATTAATGTACAACAATTGGTCAGAAATGAAAACTCTTTTCGTAAGTTTTTTTCATTAAAATTTTATTAAACTACATTTAAGCCAAATGCCAGTTAACTTTTTTAGAGATAAAAAAAAGCCAGCGTTTGTGCGCTGGCTCATACAAAATAGGTGTTTTAGGCGATTTTTTGCCTAGTGTGCCTGATCCCAGTTGTCTCCATGCCCTGCCTCAGCAACCAGAGGGACATTTAGCTGTGCTGCGGATTCCATCAATTGTTGTACTTTACTTTCAATTTCGGCTAAAGCTGACTCTTGAACTTCAAATACCAATTCATCGTGAACCTGCATAAGCAGTTTCACTCGCCCGTCGCCTTCAGTTTGAATCCACTCGTCGACTAACAGCATTGCCTTCTTAATAATGTCAGCTGCCGTTCCTTGCATTGGTGCATTGATCGCTGCACGTTCTGCCGCTTTACGACGCATACCGTTACGTGACTTAATTTCAGGAAGGTGCAAACGACGACCAAAGATAGTTTCGACATAGCCCTGCTCTGCTGCAGCGCTGCGTGTATCTTCCATATACTGCATCACACCAGGGTAACGCTCGAAGTACTTGTTCATATAGTCTTGCGCTTCGCCTCGAGGAATACCTAGCTGCTTGGCCAAACCAAAGGCACTCATACCATAGATAAGGCCGAAGTTAACTGCCTTCGCACGGCGGCGCTGCTCTGTGCTCACTTGGTCAATAGTGGTACCCATAATTTCTGCGGCGGTCGCAGAGTGGATATCTTTACCTTGTTGGAAAGCATCCAATAGGGCTTTATCACCAGATAAATGCGCCATAATACGCAGTTCAATCTGCGAGTAATCGACAGCCATAATTTTATAGCCATGTGGCGCGATGAATGCCTGTCGAATACGGCGACCTTCGTCATTACGAATTGGGATGTTCTGTAAGTTAGGATCGGTCGACGAGAGACGACCTGTTGCGGTTACCGCTTGATGATACGAAGTATGCACACGCCCAGTTTCTGGGTTAATCATCTTAGGTAGCTTATCTGTGTAAGTAGACTTAAGTTTAGCTAGACCACGGTATTCAAGGATCAGCTTGGGTAATGGGTAATCCAACGCCAGCTCTTGCAGCACTTCTTCGTTAGTCGAAGGCGTACCAGAAGGTGTCTTCTTGATTACTGGTAGACCCATCTTTTCAAACAGAATAGCTTGAAGCTGCTTTGGCGAGTTCATGTTGAATTCCTGCTCAGCAATTTCAAACGCTTTCTGCTCTAACTCATCCAGGCGTTGGGCAATCTCTTGAGACTGTGCAGACAACTTCATGTCATCGATCAGAACACCAGTACGTTCGATACGAGAAAGCACAGGCACTAAAGGAACCTCGATATCTTGGTAGATACCTTTCAGCTTTTCATCCTGCTCAATATTGCTCATTAAGCGGTTATGAAGACGTAGCGTAACATCGGCGTCTTCTGCCGCGTAAGGTGACGCTTCATCAAGGTCGATTTGATTGAAGGTTAGCTGGTTCTTGCCTTTACCTGCAATCTGCTCGAATGAAATACAGCTATGCTGAAGGAAACGCAGCGCCAAACTGTCCATATCATGTTTGCCACCCACGCTGTTATAGACGTAAGAGGCCAACATGGTGTCATGCTTAATACCTTTCATCTCAACGCCATAACGCGCTAACACGCTCGCATCGTACTTAAGGTTTTGACCCACCTTCGCTTGGGCATCATCTTCTAAGATAGGTTTCAGTTGCGCCAACACCCAATCACGCTCTAGCTGCGCAGGGGCGTCTAGGTAATCGTGGGCAACAGGAACATAGGCAGCAATACCTTCTTCGGTCGCAAAAGAGAGGCCAACAAGGTTTGCAACCATGTAATCCAAGCTATCGGTTTCAGTATCAAAGGCGAATACCTCAGCAGCTTTTAGCTTCTCTAGCCAAGCATTGAATGAAGACTCATCTAGGATGGTTTCATACTGACTACGGTCGATAGTCACTGCCGAAGTGTCGATATCTGTCGCAGCACTGGCCGATGCACCATTCTGGTTGCCCGACTTCTCATCAGCCTCAACAACACCAGTACCACCATCAAGAAGCTCGTTTAGCCACGATTTAAACACCAACTGACCATACAGTTTGATCAGCTCATCTTTGTTAGGCTCATTTTTAAGCAGAGATTCCGGCGTCTCTTCTAACTCAACATCTAGCTTGATCGTCGCAAGTTCATACGACAGGCGTGCATTTTCTTCGTTGTCGAGTAGCTTTTTCGCCATGATTTTCGAACCACGGAAACCTAGCGGAGCAATGTCGTCGAGGTTTTCATACAGTTTGTTAATACCGCCAATACCTTGCAGCAAAGCCGTTGCGGTTTTATCACCAACACCCGGTACACCAGGAATGTTATCGACCTTATCGCCCATTAATGCGAGGTAATCAATAATCAGCTCTGGTGGGATACCAAACTTCTCAACCACACCTTCACGATCCATCACCACATTGGTCATGGTGTTGATCAAGGTAACATTATCATCCACCAGCTGAGCCATATCTTTATCACCGGTACTGATCAACACAGGCATACCCGCTTGAGATGCTTGGTAAGCGAGCGTACCAATCACATCATCGGCTTCTACGCCCGGGGTACAGATCAATGGCAAACCCATCGCACGAATTACATTGTGCAAAGGCTCAATCTGACAACGCAGATCATCGGGCATTGGAGGACGATTAGCTTTGTACTCTGGGTACATATCATCACGGAAGGTTTTTCCTTTTGCATCAAAGACAACCGCAATACGATCTGAAGAGAACTGACGCATCATGCTACGCAGCATGTTAACCACACCATAAACGGCATTGGTTGGGATCTCGCCATTACTCATCGTTTCTGGATAAGCGTGGAATGCGCGGTATAAATAAGAAGAACCGTCAATCAAAATCAACGGATTATCAGGAATGTTGGCCATAGTCTTTACGTATCCAAAGAAAATGCAAAAAAGATCTGCTTAGGATGCCATGACTGGTTCAGCGAATCCATTTTAACTCTTTGAACTCTACTCACACATTTGGTTATTCCTTTATCACCCCACCCACCATTCTGTGGATAACTCTGTTTATATTATTTACCCACAGGATATAAAACAGTGCGCAAAAAACTCAAAATAGACCACAAGCCTTTGTAAATAATAAATAAATTATCATATCGATCGTTTAAAGATCGATCCTGAGATGATCTTGCGTTGTGGAAAAGACTACTGTTGTCCTTTTGTTCGGAGCGAAATAGCAGGCATAAAAAAAGCGACATCTTTCGATGTCGCCTAGCAAAAAGGGGTCAAAGCAATTCAGGTGAATGAGGTGCTTTGCCATAAAGCTATAAATTACACTGGAAGCAATGTGAGCAATGTCGTGTCAAAAAGAACTCGTGCAAGTTCGATTAAGTTCAGTGTCATCACCGTCTCCAATTGTGAATCTGGTAACTCAACGTCCTTGTGAACTTCTCTCATTCCCTAAGACGAGATAAATAATAACCATTCTCATTTAATGCGTCAACACCTAAATGAGAAAAAATCTCATTTAATTTTTATGACACTCGCCTAACTGCTTTACAAAGTGAATTCGGCTCTCTAACAATGGATCTTTTAGTTCATAATTTTCAATAAGATAACCATTCTTTATCAACAGTCTGAGCATGGCAGGAAATTGGTTACGTGATTTCACTTTAAGCTGTTTATAGCCTTGTTCTGTTACCCATTGCTCCTGAATATCTAATAATTTTTGCGCTACCCCTTTGTTTCTCGCTAAAGAAGACACGCCACCAAACCAGCTGTAGAAAGTCGTTTCGTCGATCTGGTAACCAATCTTGAACCCTAGGATGTCGTCACCTTGTTGCGCCACCTGAATCAAAGAGCGCGACTTCCCTTCCAAACGTGCAGACAAACTTTCGACACTCTCTTTATGGGCAAACTCCGCGATCTGCTCAACGACTTGAACACACTCTTCTAGCGTTCCTAAACGATAAATAATACTCATCGATATTCTCCAAAATTAAAAAAGGCTGACAAACGCCAGCCTTTGATATTCTTTATTTAGCTTGCGCTATGCTTAGTCTTCTTTTAAGAACGTCGCTGCTTGCGCATTTTCTTCCGCTAGCCACTCTGCGACGTCTTTAGCAAAATAGGTAAGGATGCCGTCCGCTCCTGCACGCTTAAAGCACAGTAGCGATTCCATCACGGTATCACGCTCTTTTAACCAACCATTGGCAAATGCCGCTTTGTGCATCGCGTACTCACCAGAGACTTGATAAGCAAAGGTTGGTACTTCAAGTTCCGACTTAACGCGGCGGACAATATCAAGGTAAGGCATACCAGGTTTCACCATGACCATGTCTGCGCCTTCATTCACATCCATGGCTACTTCATGAATCGCTTCATCGCTATTAGCAGGATCCATTTGGTAATTTTTCTTATTACCACCTTTAAGGTTACTTGCACTACCGACCGCATCGCGGAAAGGCCCATAGTAACAAGAGGCGTATTTAGCAGAATAAGCCATTATCTGGGTATTGATGTGACCCGCTTGCTCAAGCGCTTTACGAATTTCACCAATACGTCCATCCATCATGTCTGAAGGGGCAACAACATCAGCGCCGGCTTCGGCATGAGATAGAGCCTGTTTAACCAAGACTTTGGTTGTCTCATCGTTTAGCACGTAACCTTCTTCATCAATGATGCCGTCTTGGCCATGAGTCGTGAACGGGTCAAGCGCGACATCCGTGATCACACCGATTTCTGGCACATGCTCTTTCAGAGAACGAACCGCACGCTGCACCAAACCTTCAGGGTTGTAGGCCTCAGCAGCACATAGGCTTTTTGCATCTTGGTTGACCACAGGGAATAGAGCGATCGCAGGAACACCTAGCTGAGCTAAGTACTGCGCCTCTTCTAGCATTAGATCAATCGACAAACGTTCGATACCCGGCATTGACTCCACGGTTTCGCGGCGATCTTTACCCATAAGAATAAACATTGGATAAATCAGATCGTTAACAGACAATTGGTTTTCAGCCATCAAGCGGCGGCTAAAGTCATGCTTGCGCAGGCGGCGCATACGACGGCCAGGGAATTGACCTTGAATCGAAACTGACACTCTATTCTCCTTGTGTGGTGAAAGTGCTTGAATTGCATAATATCACTCCAAGCCGACGACGCCAGAGAGAGTCGAGAAAAATGCAAAAAATGACCAAATGCTCACACTGCCGTATACTCTCAGCTCTGATAAAGAGTGAGATAAGCAATGATTGATACCCACGCACATATTTATGCCACTGAGTTTGATTCTGACCGCGACCAAGTCGTCCAGCGTGCGTTGGCACAAGGCATTGATAAGATATTACTGCCAAACATTGATTTAGAATCAATTGAGCCGATGTTGCGCACGGAGGCTGAGTATCCAGACGTTTGCCGCTCGATGATGGGATTGCACCCATGCTACGTCGACGCCAATGTTAAACAGAGCCTAGACATCATTCACTCTTGGTTTGATAAGCACAACTTTATTGCTGTGGGTGAAATTGGTATCGATCTGTACTGGGATAAAACCTTCAAAGCCGAACAAGAGATGGCGTTTATTACTCAGCTCAATTGGGCAAAAGAGATGAAACTGCCAGTGGTCATTCATACGCGAGACTCAATAGAAGAGACCCTCACACTACTTCGCCAAGAACAAGATGGTTCATTAAGCGGAGTATTCCACTGTTTTGGTGGCAGTGTTGAAGAAGCCAAAGCGATCAATGATCTCGGCTTTCATCTTGGGCTTGGTGGCGTTTCAACATTTAAAAATGGTGGTATGGATAAAGTGATTCCACATCTAGATATGGATTACGTTATCTTAGAAACCGACTGCCCTTACCTCGCTCCGGTTCCTCATCGTGGCAAACGCAATGAACCTGCGTATACCTCACTTGTTGCTCAGCGCGTCGCTGACCTAAGAGAAATCAGTATCGAACAAGTGGATGGCCTGACCACTCACAACGCCAAGACGCTGTTTAACCTTTAGTTCTCCAGTTCTCTATATACAAAACGGGGTTGATAGTTAGCTATCAACCCCGTTGCTCTATATGGCCTAGTGGAGAATCTACTCTTCCACCTGTTCCTCACTGTCGCCTTTACGCACATAAAAGCGCGCAAAGAACAAACCAACCTCAAACAGTAGGCACATAGGAATTGCCAATAGCGTTTGCGAGATCATATCTGGCGGTGTCAGCATCATCCCGACCACAAACGCACCAACAATAATATACGGGCGCTTCTGGCTTAAACTCTGAGGGTTAGTCGCCCCAGTCCAACATAGCAAGATGATGGCCACTGGCACTTCAAAGGCAATACCAAAGGCTAAGAACAGCGCGAGAACAAAATCGAGGTAACTCGATATGTCCGTGGCGAACTCTACTCCACCCAGTGAAATAGCGGTAAAGAAACCAAACACCAATGGAAACACCACAAAATACGCAAACGCGACACCGCAATAAAACAGCAGTGAACTAGAGAACATTAGCGGCATGATTAAACGGCGTTCATGTTTATATAAGCCAGGTGCGACAAATGCCCATACCTGATAGAGAATAAACGGAACGGCGATAAAGATAGACGCAATTAAGGTCAACTTTAACGGGGTAAAGAAGGGTGATGCCACATCAGTAGCAATCATGGTTGCCCCTTCAGGTAGACGCTCTACCAAAGGTGCAGAGACAAACTCATAGATGTCATTGGCAAAATAGATCAGCCCGATGAAAACCACCAATACCGCTACAATTGCTCGTAGCAGGCGATTTCTCAGCTCTAGTAAATGGCTGATCAAAGGTTGTGTCTGCTCAACAGAAGACATGGAAACCTCTACTCATAAAGATCGAAAAGGAGCTACTCCATAGCAGCTCCTCCTATATGCGAGACTATTCGGCTTTTTTATCTGCCTGTGGCGCTGATTGAGTGTTTAGACTCTCAACCACCCCTACTGAGTCATTGGCGTTCTGAGCAGGCTCAACTTCGTTGGCCGCTTCAGCACTGTTCGTCGCTGATTCGCTTTTGCTCGCGTATGGGCGTTGAACATCTTGCGCAGCTTGCTTTAATTGCTCCACCGAAGATTTTAGCTCTGGAGATAAATCTTCCATGCCCATCTTCTCGGCTTTGCGCAAGTTTTCTTGTAGCTCTTGAACCTTAAGCTCATGTGAAAGCTCATCTTTCACACTGTTTGCCATGTTTTTCGCAGCGCCAACAAATTTGGAAACACTACGAATGGCATGAGGCAAACGCTCCGGACCAAGAACCACCAGCCCAACGACAGATATTAATACCAGTTCCCAAAAACCGATATCAAACACGATCTACGCCTGCTCTTTGTCTTTCTTAGTTTCAGCAGTTGCGTCTGTTTTCTGCTGATCAATCGCTTTCTGTTCGAAGTCTGCGTCTTTCTTATCTTTGTCCGACTCATCTTCGCTCATTGCTTTCTTGAAGCCTTTAACTGCTCCACCTAGATCGCCACCGATACCACGTAGCTTCTTAGTACCAAATAGTAGAACGACGATGACAGCAATAATCAGAAGTTGCCAAATACTAATACCACCCATTCTTTTTACCTCGGGTCTTATTAAACAAATTTATTTCAAGAGTTTAACGTCTATTGACGGTAAGCTCGCCAACTAAGCAACCAAAATGTGACCCCACCTAGGGCGCTGGTCAGTGAAAGTTGCTCATAAGTGCTGTTGACCAATATTGCCGAGCATACGACTAATGTGGCTCCAACACCAAATAAAAATTTACCTGTCGCCTGTTGGCGCTTGCTTGAACGATAACCTTGGTAAAGCTGATCCATTCGCTGGTTCATCATTTTACCTTGGCGCAAACTATCGTAGAGAAGCTCTGGCAACTCGGGTAGTTTCTCAGCCCAAAACGGCGCACGATCTTTAACCGCATTAATTACCGCTTGTGGACCAACTTGGTTCATCATCCACTCTTCTAAGAATGGCTTAGCCGTCTCCCACAAATCAAGTTGCGGGTAGAGTTGGCGGCCCAAACCTTCAACATAAAGCAGCGTCTTTTGCAGCAATACGAGCTGCGGCTGTACTTCCATATTGAAGCGGCGCGCTGTGTTAAACAGGTTTAGCAAAACATGACCAAACGAAATTTCACACAACGGCTTAGCAAATATCGGCTCACATACAATGCGTATTGCGAATTCAAACTCATCAATGTTGGTTTCACGTGGAACCCAACCTGACTCAACATGCAATTCCGCCACACGTCGGTAGTCGCGATTAAAGAAAGCTAAAAAGTTTTCCGCTAGATAGCGTTTATCTTCACTGTTTAGCGTTCCGACGATGCCACAATCTAAGCCAATCCAACGCGGGTTTTCTGGATGCTCCGGCTCAACAAATACATTGCCCGGATGCATATCTGCGTGGAAGAAACTGTCTCGAAATACCTGGGTAAAGAACACGCTTACGCCGCGCTCCGCCAACAGCTTCATATTAGTGCCGTTAGCCTTCAACCCTTCAATATCAGAAACTTGGATGCCGTATATTCGCTCAGAAACCATGACAGTTTCATTACTGAAGTCGGTAATAACTTCAGGAACGTACAATTCTTCACTTCCTTCGAAGTTACGTCTTAGCTGAATCGCGTTGGCCGCTTCTCGGCGCAAGTCCAATTCATCAAGCAAGGTCTTCTCATATTCGCGCACCACTTCAACAGGTTTCAAACGACGTGCTTCAGGAAGTGCTTTGGCGACTATACGCGCCATTCGGTACATCAGTTTTAGATCTGCATCAATGACCGGGCGAATATCTGGTCGAATGACCTTCAATACCACTTCTTGGTTAGTCGATTTTAGCTTGGCGGTATGCACCTGAGCGATCGAGGCAGACGCAAGCGGTTCAATCGCGAAATCATCAAACCATGTTTCTAGTGAACCACCGAGAGCTTGTTCGATTTGCTGTTTTGCAAGCTGGCCATCAAATGGGGAGACTTGATCTTGAAGCAAGGCCAGTGGATCAGCAATTTGCGGAGGGAAAAGATCTCGACGAGTCGACATCATCTGACCAAACTTAATCCATACAGGGCCAAGCTCTTGCAGTGCTAAACGCAGCCTGTCACCGAGTGGCTTCTCTGGATGTTTGTTCTTAATCCAAAACAGGCTTTTTCTTGCTAACAGTGGCGCTTTGGTCAACTGGTGTGTTGGCAGTAGCTCATCCAAGCCATACTCTAGCTGAACACGGATGATCTGGTATAAACGACGCATCTCTGTCGGGGTCATGCGCGCTCCAACAGTTGGTTCAATTTAGCCTCGATACGTGACGCTTGGCTTTTCACTTCATCCACTTGGTCACAAAAATGCGCCACCTCTAACGGTGCGGGCGCAATTTTCCACTCTTCTGTTAGGACTTGAGCAAGGTGATCTTGATGCTTTGCCGCTTGCGACTTGAAGAATTGACCGACATTGGCAGCACCCTGAACCACAGTGTGCGCGACAACATCTCCAGTCACACGTGACAACCACTCTTCAATATCGGGCTTGCAGTCCGTCATCAGCTGAGAAAACTTTTGCGCCAACTGAATATCACCTTCTAAGACCAACTTATCTTGCTTGATCAGCTTAGTGATATTGGCCTGCTCACGCAGTTCTGGCAGAACCGAGAGGTTCAAGGATAAGTAGCAATCCGGCTCACCTCCATAATTGGCCAAAACATCAATTTGCTGACTAAAGATAAAAGTCAAAGTCTTGTTCAGCTCTTTAAGGTGAACTTGAATCACTTGCCCTTTTAGGCGAGCAAGACGACGACCCAGCTCAGGGTCATCGTTAATAAGCGTATTGAGTGACGTTTCAATCACTGCAGTAACAAGAGGCTCAAATGGCATAGCAACCGACCTTAGAACTTATAACCACGGTGAAGGGCAACGATACCCCCCGTCAGGTTGTAGTAACTGGTTTGATCGAAACCAGCTTCATTCATCATGCCTTTCAGTGTCTCTTGATCTGGGTGCATACGGATAGACTCCGCTAGGTAACGGTAGCTTTCGGCATCATTAGCCACTAACTCGCCCATCTTAGGCAGTAAATGGAATGAGTAAGTATCATAAATCTTTGATAGCGGCTCTAAGATCGGCTTAGAGAACTCTAGAACTAGTAGACGTCCACCCGGCTTGAGCACACGGTACATAGAGCGTAGCGCTTTATCTTTATCCGTTACGTTACGTAGACAGAAGCTAATCGTAATCGCATCAAAATAGTCATCGGGAAACGGCAACTCTTCAGCGTTCGCCTGCACGTAATGAACATTACCGACAATGCCATTGTCACGTAACTTATCTCGGCCTACGTTAAGCATAGAGTTATTGATATCGGCCAGTACCACATGACCTTTTTCGCCAACAATTCGCGAAAATTTTGCGGTTAGGTCCCCCGTACCACCACCAAGGTCAAGCACGCGCTGACCAGGACGAACACCACTGCAGTCGATAGTAAAGCGCTTCCATAGGCGATGAATACCACCCGACATTAAGTCATTCATAATGTCGTACTTCGCTGCTACTGAGTGGAAGACCTGAGCAACTTTAGCCACTTTCTCTTCTTTGGCTACGGTACTGAAACCAAAGTGCGTGGTTTCATTTGTTTCTAAAGCTGTATTCGATTGCACGCTTGTATCCGTCATGATGATTCCTCTTCGAGCAGCGCATTGAATTAATACGACCTAAGCACTGCGGGCGATTAGTTTACTTTATCCTCATCCGGATGTCTTTGTACGAAAGAGTCATTTTTATCCAAGGCAGCATTTTCTGTGAAATGGTCATGCTGAGCGAGTTGCGCCAAATCATTGGAAATCGGTTTTTTCACTTCAACGCCCAGTTGTTTAAAGCTTTCCGCTTGGCGAATCACATTCCCGCGCCCTGTCGCGAGCTTGTTCATTGCCCCTTGGTAATTTTGGTTGGCTTTATCTAATGCGCCGCCAAGACTCTCCATATCATCCACAAACAGGCGCAATTTGTCGTAAAGTTTGCTGGCACGCTCAGCAATAACCTGAGCATTCTGGTTTTGCCGCTCGTTACGCCACAAGTTATCAATCGTACGTAGCGCGACAAGCAAAGTCGTTGGGCTCACCAAGATGATGTTTTGCTCCATGGCATCTTTGACCAAACTCGGGTCTGCTTGAATAGCGACCTGAAATGCAGGCTCCACAGGAATAAACATCAGTACATAGTCTAGGCTCTGAATGCCTTTTAGCTGATGGTAATCTTTTTGAGATAGCCCTTTAATATGTGCTCGCAATGCAAGTAAGTGGTCACTTAGTGCCCGCTCTCGTTCGTTATCAGTTTCGGCATTAAAGTACCTTTCGTAGGCCACCAAGGCCATTTTCGAATCCACCACCACTTGTTTATCTTGCGGTAAGTGAACGATGACATCGGGCTGATAGCGTTTACCCGCTTCATTTTGCAAACTGACTTGGGTTTGATATTCATGCCCTTCACGTAAGCCAGACTCAGCGAGTACGCGCGCCAGTACCACTTCGCCCCAGTTACCCTGCTGCTTGTTGTCGCCCTTTAGCGCTTGAGTTAGGTTAAGCGCTTCTTTGGTCATCTGTTCATTTAAGCGTTGGAGGTTTTTTAACTCATGAACTAAGGTGTGACGCTCTTTGGCTTCCTGATTAAAGCTGTCGTTCACTTGTTTCTTGAACCCTTCCAACTGCTCTTTTAGAGGAGAAAGCAAACCATCCAAGCTTTGGCGGTTTTGCTGGTCCACTTTGGCCGTTTTGGCTTCAAATAACTGGTTGGCAAGCTGTTCAAACTGCTGCTTAAGGCGTTCTTCTGCCTGCTCTAACAGTTGTAGCTTTTCTTGGCTGGCTTTGTTTTGTTGTTCATGTCGCGCTTCTTGCTCACGTAACTGTGCCTCTAGCTGTGACTTTTGCTCACGAATTTGGTTGAGGTCATCGGCATACTGCTGACGTTCCTGCTTCACTGCCTCGAAATAGCGTAGCTTCTCCAATACTGCCATCAACTTACCGTGAGACTGTTTTAACTCGTAGGCTGACTTGTCACGTTCACTATCCAGCTCGTCGAGTTCTTGCTGTGCCTCGCGGAGTTCTTTTTCTAGCTGCGCAATCTGGCTACTGGCAAGGTGCTGATTCGATTCTAATTGTTGTTCAAGAAGCTGATTGTCAAAGCGCATTTTCTGTTTGACCCACCAGCCAACTACCACGCCACTTGCGACGGCACCGGATAGGCCACTGATCAACATAGCTTGATGCTCAAGAATCCATTGCATAATAAAGATTTAACTGTTCAGAATGAGATACTTTCAATGGTATTTTACCACTGGATAAATGTCCAGTTTGTCGGCTAGATATCGAACAGCTAGACTAGGCGCTCACTACCCTGTCCCACACTTGTCGCCAGTAAATCTTAACTGGTTGGTTTTATTGAAGGAACATCATGAACGAGCGCCGTGCTTTAGGCTTAGGTTTATCAGCAGTACTACTCTGGTCAACGGTTGCCACCGCATTCAAACTCACCTTAGCTGAGTTTTCTCCGATCCAAATGCTAACTGTCGCCAGTATCGTTTCCGCGCTGGCATTAATGGCGATTTGTGCCGTGCAAGGTAAGCTGAAAACACTACCGAGCACGTTTCTCTCCAACCCTTGGTATTACCTACTGTTAGGCCTGATTAACCCACTCGCTTACTACGTCATATTGTTTAAAGCTTATGAGTTGCTTCCTGCCTCACAAGCGCAGGCAATCAATTACAGTTGGGCGATTACACTTACTCTGATGGCGGCGGTGTTTTTAGGTCAGAAAATCCGTAAGCAAGACTGGATCGCATGTACTTTCAGCTACTTGGGGGTAATTGTGATTGCCACTCAGGGTGATGTGCTTGGCTTAAACTTTGAAAGTCCACTCGGGGTTGGGCTGGCGCTGTTTTCTACCCTACTTTGGGCAAGTTACTGGATTTTAAACACCAAGAACAAGGCAGATCCGATTGTCGGAGTTTTACTCGGCTTTCTGGTTGCGATTCCATTCGCAATTGGTTTAACGCTGTATGAAGGGCTGAGCTTTAGCCATATATCAACACAAGGATGGCTTGCCGTCAGCTATGTCGGCCTGTTTGAAATGGGGATTACTTTTGTTCTATGGCTGAGCGCACTTAAGTTAACTCAAAACACATCCCGTTTGAGCAACCTTATCTTTGCTTCCCCTTTTATCTCGCTGATGCTACTCGCGACGATTATTGGTGAACAAATTCACCCATCGACTTTGGTCGGATTGGTGATGATTATTACTGGCTTAGTGATCCAGCAGATCAAATTTGGCAAAAAAGATCACGCCAAACAGCCTGTATAACAACACGTTAACACCTCTAGCCTATCTAGAATAGTTGATAGGCTAGCTCACTTCCTTGCCCGCGCACCTCATCAATCTTAGCGGCTAACTCAGGTGATACATGTAGTGCTTTAGCAGCTTTGCTGTTTTCTAAGTAATTCAACTTTTCACTCTCTTCCAACATCATATCCCAACGTTGATGCGCATCTCGCGCCAGATACATCAGGCAAGCCAGGCGTTTAGACTCTACCGCTTTAGCTGGGTGGTTAACATTGGCAATGGCATCTACGAGCTGATTAGGGAACTTCCAGCTTTCAGCAAGCACAGCTCCGAGTTCTTGAGCATCAACGCCAAGTACTTCTTTTTGCACCTGAGCGGCATTTTCCCCACTTGCCACACGCTGACTGATCGCGACTGCTTTTTCAGGCTCTAGGGTATGAATCATCAACTCACCAATGTTGTGTAACACACCTGTAGTAAAGGCCTCATTCGGGTCAAGTTTAATATCTTTGGCTATGGTGCTAGCAATCGTCGCCACTTCAAAAGTGGCTGCCCAATAATCTTTAATATTTAGGGTTTCAATCTTGGGAAATGTCGACGCAAGGATCGAGGAAGAAATTAGGTTACGAATGGCACCAATACCGATGCGAACAATGGCATCATTAATGTTAGATACCCCTTTAACGCCGCCAAATTGAGCGGAGTTTGCCATCCTCAACACCCTTGCCAACAATACCTGATCCATTGCCATCTTATGGGCGAGTTCACCGAAGTCGATCGAATCTCGGTTGACCATCTCCAACAGCTCTTGCAGTACACTTTCGATTCGCGGCAACTCGTTAATACGAGAAATCAGTGCTTGTTGACTCATAGAGGTTACTCCTTGCTCTCTTCTCCCCATTTAATATAGGACAGAAATGAACCAGTAGGTCGATAAGCCTTTCACAAAAAGAGCTCTGCTATTCCTTGGAATCCTGCAACCATTGGCGTGGAGAAGTACCCGAAACATGTTGAAAAGCGCGAGAAAATCCAGAATAGCTACCATAGCCGACTTCATCCGCAACCCAGTTAAGCGGTTTGTTTTTTAGCAATAAAGATTGAGCAACCGACACTCGCCACTTCTGCACATAATCCCCCGGAGTGTCACCGACAACCTGCTTAAAGGTTTCAATAAACTGAGTTCGTGACATAGCCGCTAACGAAGCCATTTCAGCAATAGTGTAATGACGGGCTGGTAGTTGGTGAATTACCGATACAACTGCCGCCAAACGTGGATGCGCTAAAGCGGCGAAGAGTCCCTGCTCTATCTTTTTCTCATCAATTAAGTAGCGAAAGATCAGTGCCATCAATGTATCGCTCAACTTATCCATCATAAATTGCTGCCCTGCAGACTCGCTATGCGACTCTTGAAACAACAGCTCAATCACTGGCGTTAAGTTAGGGGCGACTTCAAACGGGATGACCACGACGTCTGGTAATGCGGATAACAGAGGGTTCACCCGCCCTGCGCGATACTCAACATTAGCGCAAACGAGATCAGCCCCCTCAGCAACGCCTTCTATCACATGCGGCGTACTACTAGGTAGATAAATGATGCTGGGTTGATTTAGGTGATGCGCACTCTCCAATGAACTTGCCAACTTCAAATGACCTGATTTCAGCACATGAAGATGCCCTTGGTTATGCGGACTCTGCTTGAACGAAGAGACGCCGCATAATTGACCAGAATAGAAAACACCAGTGCGGACAGAGAAATGCCCCATCAATTGTGACAGCAGATCCATGTTACCTCCGAACGATTCGCGTACTTTTTAGACTTATAGTCCCTCTATAGACCGGGAGAGTCGGCTAATTTATTTCATACAAGATAACCAAACATAGGCAAGGAGCTTGTTATGGCACGTATTAAATCAACCGGTAAAAAGCTGACTCTGATGGCAGCGCTACTCGGAACCAGTTTCTCACTAATGGCAGCCGATATAGGTATGAGTGTGGATGAGAATGATCTGGCAATCAAAGGCTATGATCCAGTCGCGTACTTTACTGATGCAGGTGCCGTACAGGGCAACCCACAGTTTTCCGCCACCTATAAGAATGCCATTTATCACTTCGCGAGCAGTGAAAACCGTGATCAATTCAAAGCGGATCCCCAAGCTTTCGCCCCTCAGTATGGCGGCTACTGTGCGTTTGGGGTGGCAATGGGTAAGAAGTTTGAAACAGACCCACAAGCGTGGAAAATTGAAGACGGTAAGCTTTATCTCAATCTAGACAAAACGGTACAACAGCGCTGGCTAGAAGATACTCAAGGTTTCATTCAAGATGCAAACACCAACTGGACCAGTATCAAAACCGTTGCTGCGGATAAATTATAACCCCTTCCATTCTGCTTTTTTCCCTTCAATGGAAAACGGAAGAGTCTAGACTCTTCCGCTTTTTTATCCGTTTATCTAGACCCATTGTCCGGCAACAAAACCGGAACTCCAGCACCATTGGAAATTGTAGCCACCAAGCCAACCAGTGACATCCATAACCTCACCAATAAAGTACAGGCCTTGAATCTGTTTGCACTCCATGGTTTTTGAGGAGAGGTGGTCAGTATCTACGCCACCGAGAGTAACCTCTGCTGTGCGATACCCTTCTGTTCCATTGGGCGCAATCTGCCAGTTCTCTAATTGAGCGGTGACCGCTTCTAGCTGGTTAGCATTGAACTGCTTAAGCGGTTTGTCTGTAAATACCTTACGCTCTATCAGGACCTCGACAAGGCGCTTAGGGAGTACTTTAGCCAAGGTATTTTTCAGGCTCTGGTTTGGGTGCTTCTCTAGTGAGCGTTGCAGTAGTTCATTAACGTCAACTTCCGGAACCAGGTTGATCGTGACTTTTTGCCCCGCTTTCCAGAACGACGAGATTTGCAACACAGAAGGCCCTGATAAACCACGGTGAGTAAACAGCAGTGCCTCTTTAAACACAGTTCCGTCTTGAGCGGTAATTTCAGCCGGAATGGCAATACCAGACAGCTCAGCAAACGCTTCTTTATCTTCTTTGTGCAAAGTGAATGGCACAAGAGCCGCACTTGTGGGTACTACGCTAAGGTTAAATTGCTCTGCCACCTTATAGCCAAATGGCGTTGCGCCCAGTTTCGGCATGGAGAGACCACCTGTCGCCACGACTAGCGACTCACACTCGATCACACTGGTATTGGCATGCAGCTCGAAGCCCGCCTCAGTCTTCTCGATATGATGGACATCTTGCTGATAACGTTGAGTCACACTTGGTAAGTCACACTCAGCCAATAACATTTTAACAATGTCTTTTGAGTTGTAGTCACCGACACAAAATAGCTGGCCATGATCTCGCTCTTCAAACTCAATCCCATGTTTACTGACCATAGAGATGAAATCCCAGTTGGTGTATTGAGACAGCGCAGATTTAACGAAATGAGGGTTCTGGCACAGGAAGTTGTTGGCTGACACATCGTAATTAGTGAAGTTACAACGACCGCCACCAGCAATTAAGATTTTACGTCCAGGCTTTTTGGCATGATCAAGCACCAACACTTTACGACCGCGTTTGCCAGCTTCTGCTGCACACATCAGCCCCGCTGCACCTGCGCCTATGATGACGACATCAAACTTCTCTGTCATGAACTACTACTCAAATAAAAACCAATAAAAAAGGATGTGCCTGATGCACATCCTTCGCAATTTGCGCGGCTATTTTAACGGCATTTTGAGCGAATGCCAATTGACCTAAAGAATCATCGCAGCCAACAAGGTTACCGCGAGTAAAGAGGTCGAAAGAATAAATAGCTCACGAACTCTATCGCATTTTCCGGTAAACACTTCATCATGATGATGGTGATACTCTTTGCTCTTGATGTAGTGGAACAAGCGAACTTGCTTAGTGACATTACCGTGAGTGGTAAAGAAACCGTTACCATCAACTTGTTGGTAAAGTAATGGATGGGCTTCGCGCATGATGTATATCAGAGAGCGCAGCGCCGTAAGGTAACGAGCCATATTCACTAGAGTTACCATCATTAGCGCAAATAGAATTGTGTCAGCATTGATCATCTTTTCCTCCCTACATCTTCTTGTATGCCCGGAGAAAAAGACGATCTGCTTAGAGTGTCTTACGCTGAAGTTTATTCAGCAGGGGCATCCATAATTGAAGATGAACCTTCTTTTGCCAAAGCTGCTAAATCTTTGTCGATAAAGAACAGCGCTTTGCCGTCTTCTCCAACTAGATCTAACTTATCTAAGATCCCTTTAAATAACTTCTCTTCCTCGTGCTGCTCTGCAACGTACCACTGTAAGAAGTTGAACGTAGAATAGTCTTGTGATGTAAACGCAACATGAGCAAGTTTGTTGATTTTTTCCGTAATCATCTGCTCGTGTTCAAACGTCTCACGGAAGACATCACCTAGGCTATTAAACTCGTGCTTTGGTGCTTCAATTGCACCTAGAATAGGCATCGCACCTGTCTCACTCACGTATGTGAAAAGACGCTGCATGTGCTCCATTTCTTCTACGGCGTGTGCACGTAAAAATTCAGCTGCACCTTCGAATCCTTTGTCTTCACACCAAGCACTCATTTGTAAGTATAGATTGGATGAGAAAAATTCGAGATTAATTTGCTCATTCAATTGATCGACCATTGCTTGAGAAAGCATCTACCACTCCTACTAAGTCTATGAAGTTAAATTGACTATATCATGTTCACCACAATAACACTTTGTATGCCAAATGTGGATCTGAGATCACTTCAGCAAAATTTATTAATTCAAGGTGCTAATCTTTAATTAAGACTCTTACAAGGAGATAGCACTATGAGTTATCAACATATTTTGGTTGCCATCGACCTCTCTGAGGACAGCAAACTCTTGGTCGAAAGAGCCGTGTCCTTGGCAAAACCACTCAACGCGTCGGTGTCATTTGTCCATATCGACGTCAACTACGCCGAACTCTATACAGGCCTAATTGATATTAATCTGGCTGAAACCCAGCATCAGGCTATCGAAGCCTCACAAAAGCAGTTACAAAATTTGGCGGATCATGCCGATTTCCCAATCAAGCACACGCTAGTCGGCAGTGGTGATCTGAACAATGAACTGTGCGACACCATTAAAGAGTTCAATATCGACCTTGTGGTATGCGGCCACCACCAAGACTTTTGGAGTAAACTGCTCTCTTCAACTCGCCAGCTAATTAATTGCTCGCCAGTTGATATGTTGGTAGTACCACTCAAAGACTAAATAGAGTTACACTGCACCCATAGTTTTTGCGAATGAGTCTTAATCATGGGTTATTTATCTGCGGTCACTTTATTGTGGGCGTTTTCATTCAGCCTGATCGGTGTTTATCTCGCTGGTCAGGTTGATTCTTGGTTCTCGGTGTTAATGCGTGTGGCATTAGCGAGTTTGGTTTTCCTGCCATTTCTTAAGTTCAAGGGTGTCGATAAAGGGCTGATTGCCAAACTAATGGTGGTCGGTGGCTTCCAACTCGGCTTAATGTACTGCTTCTACTACCAATCTTTCTTATTGCTTTCTGTACCAGAAGTACTGCTGTTTACCGTCTTTACGCCAATTTACGTCACGCTTATTTACGACCTACTTAAACGTCGCTTCTCGCCGTGGTACTTAGTCACTGCGGTTATTGCCGTCGCTGGCGCTGCCTTTATTAAATTCGCTGGAATCAATGAAAACTTCATCGTCGGCTTCTTAGTGGTTCAGGGCGCTAATATCTGTTTCGCGATCGGTCAGGTTGGCTACAAATACCTGATGGAAAAATACGATGTCGACCTGCCACAGCACGCGATTTTTGGCTACTTCTACTTAGGCGCTTTGTGTGTGGCAACGGTCGCGTTCGCCTTGATGGGCAACCTAGACAAGATGCCAACCACGACGACCCAGTGGAGTGTTCTGATTTATCTAGGCCTGATTGCTTCTGGCCTCGGTTACTTTGCTTGGAACAAAGGCGCGACCATGGTCAATGCAGGAGCGCTAGCGGTGATGAACAATGCGCTAGTGCCTGCCGGTCTTATCGTTAATATTGTGATTTGGAATCGAGATGTGGATATCACTCAATTGAGTATCGGCGGAGCCATTATCTTGCTTTCGTTATGGGTCAACGAAACCTGGGTTAAGCGTAAAGTTGAGCAGAGCTATCAAGCCAATCCACAGTAAATAGAATCATTAGATGCAAAAAAGCTCTCCATTGATGGAGAGCTTTTTACTATTTGGAGCATTAGTGAAGGTTTGAACTAGCTTGAGCTTCTGACCTTTGCGCGATTAAACGCGACAAGCTCGCCTTACTTTCCAATTTCTTCTGTTTCTTTAGCAGCTTACGTTGCTTATCGGCAATCTTGAGCAACTTCTTCTGTTGCTTGTAGTGTTTCTTTATCGCTTTCTTAGCTTTTTTAAGCGCTTTTTTATCTTCTAAATCAAACATTTCACTGGCTACAGTTTCTGCTTGGCTAGTTTGCAGTTGTGCTTTTTGCAGCAAGGCTTTCTCTTTAACCTTCTCAACCACTCTTCTAACCGCTTGGGCTTTTTGCTCTGAAGTTTGATTGACTGGATCAGCAGGCAAAGCTTCTGCAAGTAAAGCGCAGCTCTGTTGTTGCTCTAACGGTTTGTTTTGACATGCTTGAGGGGGAATAGCAGCTGGCTTGCAAAGAGAGTCTTTAGAAGCAGACGAACGAGCACAGGAACGGCAAAGGTATTTAGGTTCAACCACCAAACGATGGATATCACCCAAATTTTCCGCAATTTGCTTGCGGTTCATCTTACAGAAACGTTTAGCCACGCTACAACTCCAGCTAAGAATACGAATAGTTCTTAGTAAGATATACCTGCTTGATAACGAATTAGCAAGGACAAAAATCGCACTATTGATACAGTGTTCGCTAAGTCATTGATGCATTAACATAAACATCAAAACGATTTTTTTTGGTCTCGATAGCCATCATAGGTTTTTGTTGATTGAGCCAGTCTGCATAATCAGGTCTTTTCACCACCACCCTTTTAGTTGCAAGGGCTAAGGCGGGTTCCAACAGTCCATCAGCGTCGTGATCGGCACCGACTAAAGACTGAAAGACGCGCATCTCTTTTTTCACTAACGCGCTCTTTTTCTTGTTTTCAGGGTGCGGGTACATAGGGTCGAGATAAACCACATCTGGTTTAATAAACTCAGGATCTTCAGCAAGTTGGCTCAGTGCATTATGGCTAGACGCGTGAATCAATGACATCCGCTCGCTCACCCACGAGCCGATTTCAGGGTCGCTTTTGGCTCGGGTTAGTCCGTCATCCAATAACGCTGCAACAACAGGATGACGCTCAACCATTTGAACTTTACAGCCTAATGAAGCCAATACAAAAGCGTCACGCCCAAGACCAGCCGTACCATCAAGTATCGTTGGTGTGGCACCTTTATTTAAGCCAGCCGCTTTGGCGATCGCCTGACCTTTGCCACCACCAAACTTACGCCTGTGTGCAGCTGCACCACTTGCTAAATCAACAAAGATAGCGCCTAGTTTTGGCTCATCCAACTTGCGTAACTCCAAACGCTGTTCAGTGAGCACAAGAGCAAATGGGCTGTCATCGCTATGAGTTAACTCCCAGCGTTGGGTTATCTGTTGAAAGCGTTCAGATTGTGTTTGGTCTTCACATAGCAGTTGTAGTTGCACGCAATGTTCCTAGGATAGTATCTCTCACTCGTGCGCAGTTTACTGGATCTTGAACCATTTCACTAAGTATTCTGTTATGGCGTTAGCTCTGATACTAGCTCAGCAAGTGGTTTCGGTTTACCAATCACGTAGCCCTGAGCATAATCAACCCCGAGCTCCATCAATTGCTCAATAATCTGAGCGTTTTCGACAAACTCAGCGACGGTTTGTTTGCCCATTTGACGAGCCAGATCGTTAATTGAACGCACCATTAAGTGATCCATCTCATTGGTGTCCATATCGCGGACAAAAATGCCGTCAATTTTTACGATATCGACCGGAAGTTTTTTCAGGTAGCCAAATGAAGACAGACCCGAGCCAAAATCGTCTAGCGCGATGCAACATCCTAACGCTTTCAGTTGTCCAAAGAACTCAATCGCCTGATTCATGTTGCTCATAGCTGCCGTCTCGGTAATCTCAAGACAAATTTTCTCGCACGGCACTGAGCTCGATTTCAGTTTATCAAGTAAGTAAGCCGTAAACTCTTTATTGCCCATTGAGTGGCCAGATAGGTTTATCGAACACAGCCCCAGTTGCTCTAGCGCATGTGGGTGCTGCTCAAACCATTCCAAGGCCTGACTCACAACCTGTTTATCGATTAAATGGGCAATGTTGTAGCGTTCAGAGGCCGGCATAAAGATACCCGGTGAGATGTACTCACCATCCACGTTTCTGATTCGAACCAAGATTTCGAAATGCATGCCCTGTTCTTCGCCCGTTAAATCAAGGATTTGCTGAGCGAACAGCTCTAGTCTGTTATTGGCAAGGGCGTTATGCACAAGGTTAACGCTTTCCATCTCTTGCTCACGACGACGTAGCTCTTGGTCATCAAGACAATACATACTGTAGCGATTTCGCCCCTCTTCCTTAGCCACATGACAAGCCGTATCTGCTTGAGCATGGACCATTTGTGGCGAAGAAGCGGTATGGTCGATTAAACGAATGCCAATCGAGCAATTTAGGTTGAGCCTGATGTCTTCCCAGATAAAGGCATGTTCGCTTAAGGTATTAATGATGGTTGTTGCCAGTTTCTTGGCATCGATTTCGGTACAGTCTTTGAGAAGGATTGCGAATTCATCTCCCCCCATGCGCGCCAATATCGTGTTGTAAGGCAACGTTTCCTCTAGCATGCTGGCACAAAACTGAATCGCTGCGTCGCCCGCTTCATGACCCGCAGTGTCATTAAGTACCTTAAGCTGGTCGAGGTCGATATAAAGCATGGCATGCGTTCGAGTGTAGCTTTCTACTTCCTTCAGAGCTTTATCTAATTCCGCTTCGAAGTAGTTTCGGCTGTAGGTGCCAGTAAGTAGATCATGCCGCGCTTGATATTGAAGCTGCTCCGAAAGCGCTTTAGTCTCGGTGACATCTTCACCAACAATCAGCAGGTGACCAGACTCCGCCAAAGGACGAATGTTCTCTCGTACCCAAACGGTGTGCCCACTTGCGTGACGATATTCCACCTCGCGTCGCCAAACCCCCTTTATGGCTTGTTTGGGTTGCAGCAGCACCTGCCGTGGGACAAGAGTGGCGTCGTGCAGGTAAAACTCTCTTAGCCGATGACCCAACACCTCATCAGCTCCATACCCTAACAACTGCTCGGCAAACTGATTCACTTGTTGAATGCGGTTTTGCTCATCAAGAGTCAGCATCATCACGGGTTGCTGATCATAGTAGTGACTAAGGTTAGCTTCACGTTGAAACAGGCGCTCCTCGGTAATCTTACGTGAGGTAATATCGCGAGCTTCCAGTAAGTATTGAGTGCCCTTATCAGGGATTGGAATGGGCTTCAGCGAAAGCTCTAGAACTATTGAGCCTTGATCTGAATGCCAAATTTCGGCTTCAAACTGAGCCAGCGTATCGTGCTCAGTGGTAAAGAACTGCTTCAACTGCTGTGATGCTTCCTGCTCCCAATGCCTATGCTGCCAGATGGGTCTATCTACACTAAAATTCTGGTCATAGAGCAAATCCTGCAGCTTGCTGTTGCTAGAAGTAATATGCCCATTGCCATCAAGAACACCAATAAAGTGATAACTTTGGTCAAACACCATCTCTATTAGTGTCTGGCTGTCTTTTGCCAATTGCTCGCTGCGCTTGATACGGCTGAGATAGTAAATCAGTCCCATAATTATCAAGGAAAGGAAAAGAACCACGCTTCCTACAATCTTAATTTCTTGTTGATAACGCTCGGTAAAAGGTTGTGGTTTGTTAAAAATGACCGACGTCGCCTCCCCCTCGATACCTAAACCCCATTTGAGCACAGCTTGGTAGTCGAGTTTGATCTCCGGAATACCCACTTCAACCCTAGGCAATGGTTTAGATTCTTCTTCCAGAACTTTCATTAGCAGCTCAGCCGTCTGTTGACCATGTTGGCGACCACTTTGAATCACTCCTCCAACCGTTCCAGCTCCCAAGCCTAAATCATGCACCATGTAAATTGGTGCAAGAGATAGTTGGTTCAGTTTCTCCCACTGAGCTTTGGTTGCGACAACAGAGCCATCTCGCTCTCGGTAGTAAATCCAGAAGAGTACACTAGAATGACTATCCAACTGCTGAACCATCTCTAATAGCTGGTCAAATGTGTCTGGAATGAAAGAGATGATTTTGCTGTAGTAGTTTGGGTAATCTGATAAGAACTGGCCAACTTGAGCTCGAACAGCGGCGCCTGTCACCGAGTGGTCACTAATAATGTAGATTGATTTAACTTCGGGTTGAATGCGTTCTATCAGCGAAATATTGCTGTAGAGGTCGATATCTTCAATAACTCCAGTCGCGTTTAAATCTCGGTGCATGTAAGGGGTGTAGTTATTGATGCCACCAAAGATAACTGGCGTATCACCAATCACATCAGCCAGCCTGTTCATTAGTATTAACGCATTATTATCACTGACGACAATGGCTTTGAATTTTTCTTGTTCAAATTTGGTTTTATACAGCGAGTAAAGCTGATCCAAATAAGCCTCACTCTGCATTCGTTTGGTATCTAGATAAAGTACCCGAGTAGAGATATGGGTGTTGCTAAGCTGATGCTCTAGACCACTCTGAAAGGAATCAGTCCAAAAGAAGCCTTGATGATAAGAGTGGACCACTAACACATCTTTTTCATTTGCTCGCGCAACAAAGCTGACAACTAGCGCTAGTAGGAGGAGGCACAAACGCACTAAAATAGTCTCAAAATCAAAGGAATATAGATATAATTGTATCACCACTGGTGATAATTTGTACTTATTCCACTAAGTTAGGCTGATTTACAAGGACTTACATGCAGGCACACGGTATTAAACTTGATGACTTAGACAAAGCGATCTTAAAGACTTTAATGGAAGATGCTCGAACCCCTTACGCCGAAATGGCCAAACAGTTTGAAGTCAGCCCGGCGACGATTCACGTCCGGATCGAGAAAATGAAGTCAGCAGATATTATTCAAGGCACAGAGGTTATCGTTGATACCAAGAAACTGGGCTATGACGTATGCTGCTTTATCGGTATTAACCTCAATGCCGCACGAGACTATCATTCTGCACTGGAGAAGCTCAACGCTTTAGAAGAAGTTGTCGAAGCTTATTACACCACTGGAGCATACAATATTTTCGTTAAGTTAATGTGCCGCTCCATTGAAGAGCTGCAATACGTTCTTATCGATAAGCTACAAGCGATTGATGAAGTGCAATCGACGGAAACCCTTATCTCTTTGCAAAACCCGATCAATCGTAACGTTAACCCATAAAAAAACTCGCCGTAGCGAGTTTTAGTATTTGTAAAAGCCTGACTATTTCGAGCTTAGGTAGTGCTTAAGATCATCAACTGAAATACCTTGCTCGGCGATCTCTTTCGCCAGCGACTCAATCTGCTCACCTTTACGTGAGTCAATCACTTGCTGAAACTGGTAAACCATATCGCGCAGAATTGGCAATGGCACCTGTTTTGCGGCGCTGCGAATACGTTCACCACTTTGATTGCCTAATTCACTCAAAAGTTTACCAAACATGACCTTTTCTGGAGCCTCTTCTAGTTGCTCCAATAAACGAGCCATCTCGTATGTTGTCATTGACATCGTTGTGATTTATCCACAGAACTCGAAATAAGAAGCTCAAATATACATCGTTTGGTTAGATTATCAAGGCTTGTCAGTGCCTCTAAGTCATTGCGTGATGCCAGGTTTTCCCTGTTTTCGACCAAAGAATTGCTAGCGCCGGAACAACGATCAGCATCAGCGTCGCAATCATCACTTGTGGCTCCATACCAATTCGCTGAACGGTGCCAACCACTAAGCCTGAACCACTCATCTGAAACAGTCCTAATAGTGCTGCTGCTGTACCTGCTTTATCACCAAAAGGCGCTAGAGCTTTGCCTGCAGCGGCACCCAGTATCCACGCAAAACCAATAGAAGACATAAAGATTGGTAACATAAAAGCAAAGGCCGTTGCTTGGTCTTTCATTGCCAACATAGTGATACCAGCAATCGCCAAAGTAATAATACCCACAGATAAAGCCTTGTGAGTACCAAACTTATCCATGAACTTAGGCGCACTCATACAGGCCACGATGTTAATAGCTGCATTGATACCAAACCACATAGTAAATTGATTCATCGACAAGCCTAAATTTTCCATCAACACAACAGGCGCAGAAGTGACATAGCCGAGTATGACAGCCATTGCCAGCATGCATAACGTCGCATGGAAAAGGAAGGTCGGTGTTTTTACAACATCAAGATAACGGTTGAGCTTGAAAACGGGTTCTTTGCTCAGTTGCGGATTGGTCTCTTTTAGTCCCATCCAAAGCATGACTAAAACCACAGCAGCAAATCCGGCCATAAAACTAAAGTTAGAGCGCCAGCCGAATTGCTGTGTTAACCAACTGCCTAAAATAGGAGCCAAGGCAGGAATGAAACAAATAGCACCATTGAGGTAGCTGATCATTTTGCCACTTTTCTGCGGACCAAAGATATCGCGAACTGTTGCAAAGGCCGCTACCGATGTCGCGCACGCACCTAAGCCTTGTAGCAGTCGAGACATGAGCATCCATTCAATATTCTGAGCACTCCACGCCAATAAAGCGCTCACGGCATAGATACTCACACCTCCCAATGCAACAGTTCGACGTCCTAGTTTGTCTGCAAATGGGCCAGCAAACAGTTGCCCTACACCCATTGCAAACAAGAACCATGTAATTGTGTCTTGAGCTAGTGCATGTTCCACGTGGAACGTAGAAGAGATCATTGGTAGTGCTGGCAAGTAGATATCTATCGCTAATGGGCTAAATAGAACCAGTAGTGTTAACAACACTAACTGTGATTTACGTGGGGAACTTTCACTTACCGCTTGCACTTTGAACTCCGATGCACTTGATGAATTTGTCGATATTCTAAGCTAAACTAGATATGCCAACCAATGACGTATAGTCATCAATGTTATTCCCTTTGAGAATTTCTAATGAATATAGAAAAGCTAGCTCGCATCGATCTCAACTTATTGGTTTGTTTGCGTGTTTTAATAGAAGAGCTCAACGTCACTCGCGCTGCGCACCGACTTTGCTTAAGCCAGTCCGCTGTGAGCAAGAGTTTAGCCAAGCTAAGAACCCAGTTTGACGACCCTTTGTTTGTTCGCCATGCTCATGGCCTTAAACCTACGCCTAAAGCGCTGTTTTTAAAACCTAAGCTTGAGGTGCTGATAAACCAGCTAGAACAACTGACTCAACCGGAACAGTTCTCGCCTAGCTCAAGTGACTATCGCTATCAGATTGCTGCGGTGGAGAGCGTTTACCCACTGATTCTCCCACATTTTTTGCCGGAGATATTTAAGCGCGCTCCAGGGGTGACCATAAGTACTCACGCTTGGGCAGAAGAGACATTTAGGCAAATACAGCGTGGGGAAATTGATTTAGGCATTACTGGCAAAGACATTGATATTAATGACGCAAAGTTAACTATGTTACCCCCTAGTGATATTTGTGAGCAAGAAATCTATCGCGATAACCAAATGTGCTTAGTGCGTAAACAACACCCTGCACTAAACCAAAACTGGAACCTCGAAAACTATCTAACTCAACGTCACGTACAAGTTAGGTGTGACGGCAATGAACGCTGGCTGCTAGATTATCGTTTGGCGGACATCGGCAAAGAGCGTGATATCGCGATTACAGTGCCTGACTTCAACAGTGCGGCGAGCCTGTGCTCATACACCGACTTTGTCTTTACCGCACCGAGTCACTTCGTCAAACTCGCATCAAAACAACTCGATTTAACTGTGCTACCACTACCAATGGAATTTCCTCCTATGGCTTACACTTTGTTCTGGCATAGAGATAGAGAAAATGATCCTGCCTTGTCTTGGTTACGACAAATTATCCGCGATAAAACCGCTGCTCTTAGATAATTTGCAGGCTGACGGTAAAAAGAGTAGCTTATTCGCATCGTCCAATTTTAGTCACTCTCGTCGATATGGACGCCATAATAATATGAAGGATTAACATAGATGCTTACAACAACAGAACAGCGCCTAACCGCGATTCGTCACTGGATAGCGCAGAACAATATTGACGCCCTACTTATCCCACATGAAGACGAATATTTGGGCGAATACGTACCTGCACATAATGAACGTTTACATTGGCTAACAGGTTTTACCGGTTCGGCTGGTGCTGCGGTAATCACCAAAGATAAAGCCGCTATTTTTGTTGATGGTCGCTACACAGTACAAGTGACTAAACAGGTACCTGCTGATCTGTTCGAATATCGTCACCTGATTGAAGAGCCTGCGCTAGATTGGATTAAAGGCCAACTAGTTAATGGCGCATCTGTAGCCATCGACCCACGCATGCACAACTCTGCTTGGTTAGACATGGCACAAGCAAAACTTGCCGACACACTTGAGTTAAAGATCCTCGACAGCAACCCAATTGATGAGCTTTGGCAAGACCGCCCTGCTGCTGTGGTTTCTGATGTTCGCCTAATGGCGACGGAAGCGGTCGGTCAATCAAGCCAAAGCAAACGCCAAGAAATCGCACAACTAGTTAAAAAGTCGGGCGCAGACAGCGCCGTGGTTACCGCTCTTGATTCAGTTTGCTGGTTGCTTAACGTCCGCGGCCTTGACGTTTCACGACTACCCGTTTTGCTTTCTCACGCGATTCTTCATTCAGACTCAAGCGTAGAATTCTTCCTCGACCCTGCTCGCCTACCTGCCGAATTTGACGCACACGTAGGGACAGGCGTAACGGTTCATCACCCTGAAGCTTTACAAGCGCGTTTAGAAACTTTAAATGGAAAGAAAGTACTGGTGGATCCGGCAACAAGTAATGCATGGTTTAAGCTAGTTCTACAAAATACAGGCGCAACTGTAGTTAGCAAAGCTGATCCATGCTTGATGCCAAAAGCGGCGAAGAACGCGATTGAAATCGCTGGAATGAAAGCTTGTCATATCCGTGATGGCGTTGCGATGAGCAAATTCCTCTGCTGGCTCGATGCTGAAGTAGCCGCAGGTAGCCTACATGACGAAGCAACCTTATCAGATAAGCTAGAAGCCTTTCGTAGTGAAGACCCAACTCTGATGGATCTTAGCTTCGATACGATTTCAGCAGCAGGTGGCAACGCAGCGATGTGCCACTACAACCACGAGAATCAACCAGAGCCTGGTCAGCTTGAATTGAACACGCTTTACCTTGTCGATTCGGGTGGTCAGTACCTAGATGGCACCACAGACATCACGCGCACAATCGCAATCGGTCAACCTTCACAAGAGATGATAAAACAGTTCACACTTGCGCTAAAAGGTCATATCGGTGTCGCTCGCGCACGTTTCCCTAAAGGTACACGAGGTTACCAAATTGATACGCTCGCTCGTCAGCATCTATGGGCAGAAGGCTATGATTACGATCATGGTACCGGTCATGGTGTTGGTCACTTCCTCAGTGTTCACGAAGGACCGGCGAGTATTTCAAAGCGACAAATCGATGTTCCTTTAACTGAAGGCATGGTGTTATCGAACGAGCCAGGTTATTACCGCGCTGACGCATTTGGTATCCGTATCGAGAACCTAGAACTTGTTGTCGAAACGCCTACCAACGGCGACTTCCCAGTCCTGTCTTTTGAGTCTCTAACACGCTGCCCAATCGACAAGCGTAACATCAATGTAGATATGCTGACTCGACCTGAGCTGGCTTGGCTGAATGACTATCATCAAAAAGTCTGGCATGAAATCAGCCCTCTAGTAGAAGGTGAAGTGAAGGATTGGCTGCGTCAGGCAACCTTACCACTTGCTCATGGCTAGAAACTGGATAACTGGATAAGAAGAGAGGGTTGATGTAATGCATCAACCCTCTTTTTATTGCGTGTGTTTCACGTGAAACACTATTTTCAAGACAAGCCTGAATAAGCCGAGTGCCAATCTCGCCAAACAGGATCAAACCCTCTTGCGCGAATCATATCTTCGACCGAAGCTGCGCTTCGCTCATCACTTATCTCAAACTGCTCCAATTCAACGTCATCCATCGCATAACCACCAGGCTGAGTTTTTGATGCAGCAGACATGGTTGTAATGCCCAAGGGTAAAACATTATCTCTAAACTTTGGAGACTCACGAGTCGAAAGAGACAACTCAACTTCCGGATTCAGCAAGCGATAGGCACAAATGAGTTGGACCAATTGCTTATCAGTCATCACCGACTTTGGCTGAAGCGCTCCCTCACAAGGACGCAATCGCGGGAACGAAATCGAGTAACGAGTTTGCCAATAGGTGCGCTCTAGATAATCCAGGTGCGCCGCAACGTAAAAGCAATCGGTCCGCCACTCTTCCAAACCTATTAAGGCACCAATACCAATCTTATCAATGCCCGCTTTTGCCAATCGATCCGCGGTATCTAGTCGATATTCAAAATCCATCTTGTTGCCACGCAAGTGGTGCTCAGCATAGGTAGAAGGATGATAAGTTTCTTGATACACCATCACGGCGTCCAAGCCTAAGGTCTTAAGTTCTGCATATTGGTCTTGATCGAGCGGCTGAACCTCCATCGCCAAATAGTTAAAGCGCTGCTTAATCATCGGCACCATCTCGCGGAAATAGTTCATGCCAACTTTAGTTTCGTGTTCACCTGTTACCAGCAAAACGCTATCAAACTTCATTCGCTTAATCGCTTCCACTTCCGCAGATACTTCATCTTTGTTTAGGGTGCGACGCTTAATACGATTCTCCATTGAAAATCCACAATAAGTACAAGCATTGGCGCACAGGTTAGACAAGTACAGTGGAATATAGAGTGACATAGTATTGCCAAACCGTTTACGAGTTGCCGTGTAAGACAACTGAGCCATCTGCTCTAAATAGGGCTCGGCAGCAGGCGAAATCAATGCCTTAAAATCTTCCAGATCACGCTTGGGCTTATTCAATGCACGTTCAACATCTTGTGCTGTCTTGGCATAAATCGACATCGAAATGTCATCCCAATTGAGCTGCTTAAATTGTTCAACAAAGCTCATGTTATTCTCGCTTAGAACCTATAGCTCATCTAAAAATGAAGTCAGTGGACTCGATGCGACTGCGTGAGACACCTTACCAGCTAGGCCCGCTTCATAAGCCATTCGCCCAGATTCAACTGCCATTCTAAATGCCTGTGCCATTGCAACAGGATCGCTCGATGCGGCGATAGCCGTATTAACAAGTACCGCATCGGCGCCCATTTCCATTGCACGCGCGGCATGTGAAGGCGCTCCAATACCTGCGTCCACAACTACAGGAACATTGGCCTGGTCGATGATGATCTCTAGGAAGTCGTGAGAAACGATGCCTTTGTTTGAACCTATCGGCGCGCCTAATGGCATAACTGCTGCACAGCCCGCTTCTTCCAACCGCTTACACAACACAGGGTCTGCATGGCAGTAAGGAAGTACAATAAACCCTTCTCGAACCAACTGCTCAGCAGCAGCTAATGTTTCAATTGGGTCCGGCATTAGGTACTTAGGATCAGGGTGGATTTCTAATTTCAACCAGTTAGTTCCCAACGCTTCACGCGCGAGTTGCGCGGCAAACACAGCGTCTTTCGCGTTCTTCGCACCAGAAGTATTCGGTAAGAGGTTAACGCCCGATTGCACTAACGGCTTCAAAATATCATCTTGCTGATCGTTTACGTCGACACGCTTTAACGCCATAGTCGCTAATTGAGAGCCTGAGGCTTGAATCGCTTGCGCCATTAATTGGCTGTTAGCAAACTTGCCGGTTCCTGTGAACAGTCGTGATTCAAACTGTTTATCACCAATTTTAAGCATCGACTTTAACCCCCTGCGATAGCTTGAAACAAAGAGATACTATCTCCCTGCGAAAGTAGTGTGCTCGCCCACTCACTGCGCGGCACAACATTGTTGTTAATTGCAAAAACACACCCCATTTCAGGCAGCTCAAACTGGTGAATGATTTGCTGTAGATTTGACGCACTAGCAACTTGATGTGATTGGTCGTTAATGACAATAGTGATCACATCGAGTTCTTCAGCAAGTGCTTGTGTTGTTTGCTGTTCTGATAACGCCATTGCTTCTAACTCTCTTTTTCCAACCGTTACTTCAATTAGACCTATTGGTTGTTTTGCTCTCATTAATTTGCACTCTGATCTTGAGCGCAAACTTGGCACTGTTGGTCTTTGCTAATCTCCATGGTTTGCCACTGCATTTTTAAGCCATCAAAAAGATGCAGCTTGGCGGTCTCGACATAAAACTGGCCAGTAGCAAGTTTTTGTATCGCCGCTAGTGCTTGGTAATTACCAAGTGTGCCCACCACAGGGCCAACCACACCACTCTCACTACATTTCTGCGTTTGTGGCAGTTCATCGAATGGATACAAACAGCGATAACAAGCCTTACCTTCTTCTCCGCCAGCACGACTATTCGCTTGATAGTCAAAGACAGCAAACTGCCCTTGCCAGCCAATCGCGGCTGCAGAAATCAGTGGCGTTGCTTGTTCAAAACAAACTTGGTTTATTAGCTGACGAGTTGGCATATTGTCAGTGCAGTCCAACACGACATCCGCCAGCATAACTTCAAGCTGCAACTGTGCCTTGTCGAGCCGCTTGTGAAGCGCTCGAACTTGGATCATGGAGTTAAGTTCAGAAAGCTGTTTAACCGTCGCTTCCGTTTTAGCAAGCTGGAGATCACCTTCACGATAGATGATTTGACGCTGTAAGTTACTACTATCGACCTCATCATCATCAACGACCACTAACTTACCGACCCCCGCCGACGCCAAATAGAGACTCGCAGCACTTCCAAGTCCGCCACAGCCAATAATCAACACGTGCGACTTGATCAATCTCTCCTGACCACTTTCAGCAATTTCTGGTAGAGCGACTTGACGCTGATAGCGGAGGAACTGCTGATCAGTGAGCATGTTGTTCTCTCTCTTCACTAGTTGCTATCGAGATTGAATCAGTAAAGGTTGACTGCCTGTCCTTCATCAAGTGGTTGAAAAACTCAATCACAGGCTTAGGTGACTGCGCCAATGTAATCGCTCTAACAACCGCCAAGCTCGAAACGCCAGTTTGCCAAACTTGGTCTGCGTTCGATTGGTCAATACCGCCGATTGCAACCGTCGGATAACCAAGAGTCGAAGTACTAGCGCCCTCATGCGTGCAACCATAAGGAATACTATCAATCAATTTTTGATATAGAGCTAAGCGCACTAGACCTTGTGGTTTCGATGGCATCTGCTTAGTGGTGGTTGGGTAGATATGTCCCAGCGCAATGTAGCTAGGGTGGATTTGCACAATACGAAGCAGCTCATAATAACCATGAGTAGAAAGGCCTAAACGAATACCCGCTTTGGTTAGCTGAGCCAAGTTTGACTCTTCTATATCTTCTTGCCCAAGATGAACACCAAAGGCACCATGTTTGATCGCTAACTGCCAGTAGTCATTGATAAACACTTGCGCTTGGTACTGGCGACCGAGTTCAATTGCTCGAATGATCTGTTGTTCTAAATCGGCTTGATACGGGTTCTTAATTCGCAGTTGAATAGTGTTGATACCTAACGGCAGTAAGCGCTCAATCCAAGCAACATCATCGACCACTGGGTAAAGCCCTAAGCTTTGTTTAGTTAAGTTAGCAAAGCTTACACTCTCCCCTTGCGCAGACCAGCCAACTTGAATACCCAGTCGGCTATCTTCCAGTACGGGGGTTGGGAATTCATTGAATTGCTCAGCCCACTGAGTCAATGATTTCTCATTCAACACTGTTTCACGTGAAACATTCGCTTGTTGAGATGTCATTCCTCGTGCAAGTGTTAACGCATCTTCGATAGGAAAATCGAGTACGGTCAACACGATTATCCAAGCAAAGTGATACTCAGGCTCAAATACAGAATTGAGTTTAGACTTAACGGAAAGCGCTCTCACTTCATCGTTAATGGGATGACGCCAGACATCGAGCTGAAGCACTTCATCCTTTTTATCACAAGCCAAACCATCAGCAATGCTAATATAAATGGCATTAGATGGTTGCTCTGCACAGGCTTCTACCGACAACCCTGAACGATAATAAAGTGCAAATGTGTATTCTGACTCATAGTCGTACCCATCAATGAGATCGGTAGCGACATGTGTAATTTGTTGGTCGCGAACAAGCTGAACAGACTGAGTTGGGCTTACACCCAACTCAACCTCTTCGATGCAAAAACCCTGTTCTTTCGCCAACAACAAACATTGCTGAACTAAGCCTGTTAGCTCAATCAATGATGACGGAATTAGGATTTTGCTCATTAGTCATTTACCTCTGCATGAGCTGCTGGGTGGTATAGCTCAGAACCTGTCTCTCGGAATTCTTGCGATTTTTGACGCATACCTTCGAGTGGATCGTCGAGCATTTTGATCGAGATAGCTTGGTCCGCCGCTACTTGTTCAGTATCTTTCGCGTACTCTCGAACCTCTTGTGAAATCTTCATTGAACAGAACTTAGGTCCGCACATTGAGCAGAAGTGTGCAACCTTTCCAGACTCTTGAGGTAGAGTTTCATCGTGGTAAGCTCGTGCGGTGTCAGGGTCTAGCGATAGGTTAAATTGGTCTTCCCAACGGAATTCAAAACGCGCTTTAGAAAGTGCATTATCACGGACCTGAGCACCAGGGTGACCTTTGGCTAAGTCGGCCGCATGTGCTGCGAGCTTATAGGTGATCATACCTACCTTAACGTCTTCTTTGTTCGGTAAGCCAAGGTGCTCTTTTGGAGTAACGTAACAAAGCATCGCACAGCCATACCAACCAATCATCGCGGCACCAATACCTGAAGTGATATGATCATAGCCCGGCGCAACATCGGTCGTCAGTGGGCCAAGGGTATAAAACGGCGCTTCATGGCAGTGCTCTAGCTGCTCTTCCATGTTCTCTTTGATCATATGCATCGGAATATGGCCTGGACCTTCAATAATGACCTGAACGTCATATTCCCAAGCAATCTTAGTTAGCTCACCTAGAGTACGAAGCTCAGCAAACTGCGCTTCGTCGTTCGCATCGGCTACTGAGCCAGGACGTAAGCCATCACCAAGAGAAAGCGCCACGTCATACTTGGCACAGATTTCACAAATCTCGCGGAAGTGAGTATATAGGAAGCTTTCCTGATGATGCGCTAAACACCATTTCGCGATAATAGAACCACCACGAGAAACAATGCCAGTAACACGTTTTGCTGTCATAGGTACATAGCGAAGCAATAACCCTGCGTGAATAGTGAAGTAATCGACGCCCTGCTCTGCTTGCTCAATCAGAGTATCGCGCATCACTTCCCAGTTGAGGTTTTCCGCAATGCCGTTCACTTTTTCAAGCGCTTGGTACATTGGCACAGTACCGATCGGCACTGGACTGTTACGTAGAATCCACTCACGAGTTTCGTGAATATTACGGCCAGTAGACAGATCCATAACAGTATCACCACCCCAGCGAGTCGCCCATACTAGCTTCTCAACTTCTTCCTCAATTGAAGATGTCACTGATGAATTACCGATATTAGCGTTTACTTTAACTAAGAAGTTACGCCCAATAATCATTGGTTCAGATTCTGGATGGTTAATATTGGAAGGGATAATCGCTCGACCTTCTGCGACTTCTTTACGAACAAATTCTGCAGTAATGTCTTTGGGTAAGTTGGCGCCGAAACTTTGACCAGGGTGCTGTTGATTCAACACCTCATCGCGATATTGAGCGCGACCCATGTTTTCACGTAGGGCGATGTATTCCATCTCAGGGGTAACAATACCCTTGCGCGCATAGTGCAGCTGAGTGACACACTGACCATCTTTAGCACGTCTGATTCGTGGCAAATTGCCATAACGTAGCTCATCAAGCGTCTCGTCTTCTAAACGCTCCTTGGTGTATACCGAGCTAACATCGTCGAGTAATTCAGTATCGGCACGTTCTTCAATCCACCCTTCTCTTAGCTTTGGTAGACCGCTGTAAAGGTCAATAGTGTGTTCTGGGTCAGTGTATACACCAGAAGTATCGTAAACACGTACAGGCTCATTAGGTTCGAAAATAGGCGCTTCTTTTGTGCCTCCGATAAGACTATCCGAGAGTGAGATTTCTCGCATAGGCACACGAATATCTGGGCGTGAACCCTCTACATAGACTTTGCATGAATTTGGGTACGGCTGTACCGAAAGTGTATCAATGAACTGTTTTGCTTCCAGTCTCGCTTGTTTGCGACTCGACATAGCATTTTTCCTTGCTTTGTTATTCTTAGATAAAAAGTAATGGGATAAAAATGCTTGGCGGAAAGATGCGACAAGAGGAATCGAACTATGACCGTATTAGTGTGCACTAATGGTATATAACAACATTCGACTATTTGATAGGTAACCAGACAGAACTCTGGTGTAGATATCTTCTCTTGTTCCCTTCGCAGATTTTAATCTGATCAGGTTCAACGGATCCCGAATTAACGGTCTCAGCCTTATGGCACTCCGACAAGTAATTGCAGTATATAAAAACGGCTTGGGTAAACCAAGCCGTGATGAACAATAATTAGCTAAATTTTAACCAACATTAGCTCTTGATTAGTATTTGAAAACCAATCCATGCAGCAGAAATACTTAAAAAGACATTCAACAACACATTCAAACCCATCTTAAAAAAAGCGCCTTGTTGCATTAGAAGCACATTATCCATAGAGAACGTAGAGAAGGTGGTGAGTGCCCCAAGAAAGCCTAGTCCGATAATTTGGCGCCATGGTTCGGTAGCAAGCATCTCATTTTCAAAAGCAGCAATAAGCAAGCCCATAATGAAAGAACCGACCACGTTAACAGTTAGCGTACCGTATGGAAAACCACGCCCAAGAAGCGCAACACAAAGCTCTGAAACAAGATAACGAGAGCATGCTCCAAATGCACCACCGAGTGCGATAAAACCCAATATTGAAAACTGACCCATAATTCCTCCGATTGACTGGGTGTATTGTAGCCAAAATACACGCTCACGGAAGATCATAAATTAAGTTAGCCATTGCTAACTGCAAACATTTTAAAAGTTACAGGAGTCACTTTACTTCAATATACCCCATTAGTCCGGTTTTCATATGCTCGATCACATGACAGTGATACATCCAGCGCCCTGGATTATCCGCCACGAACGCTGCGATAGCCGTGCCGTTTTTGCCTAGTAAAACAGTGTCAGTGTGGAAAGGCTCGTCGACCTTTTTACCATTGAGCTCTAATACTGTGAATGTATGGCCATGGATATGAATTGGGTGATGATACTGAGTGACATTCTTGAGATAGAAAATATAAGTTTTGCCCAGTTGTAACGAAGCGAGTGGCGCGGGGATATTATCTTTCGACATCCCTTCCCAAGCCCGTTTGTTGGTTAACCAAAACTTAGGAACTGACTTACCATCTTTTCCAACCGGTGAAATTGCTCCTTCCCATTCAAATACGAAATCAATTTTCTCCGCATTGGCTAAATCAAGATCAGGCACTGGATTAAGAGGAAGTTGAGGGATCGGTCTGTGATCAGAAAGATCAGACCTGATCGCTTCAAACTCACACAGAGGAAACGGAAATCTGCCTTTCATGTATCGGACGTAAACGGACTCTCCTTGCTTTGGAGCTCTTAAGGCAAGGTCAACCCTCATACCTGGACCAATTTTATGTTGAGAGAGCTTATAGGGAGTTTTAATCGGGTTACCATCGATGGCTATCACCCATGCTTCCGCTCCTTCAATAGCAATCGGATAGGTAATGGTATTATCGACGTTTGCGATACGCAGCCGAGTAGCGGCATTTTCCTTTAATTGATACTTAGGCTCATGTACACCATTGACACTACTCCACTCTCCGGGGGTTCCCATTCTCGCGTTAAGACGAGGGAGCATTAACTCTTTCCACTGCCCCTGCTTATCAAGGTGCCAGTGCTTAAGCATCAACTCGTGTTCTTCATCAAACTCTACTGGAACCGCTTCTTCGACGATGATCAGCCCTACTAACCCCATACCGAGTTGTTTGACGCTATTCATATGCGGGTGATACCAGAAGGTACCCGCATCAGGTGGGGTAAAACGATACTCGAAAGTTTCGCCCGGCATGATTGGTGCCTGACTTAAGAATGGTACACCATCCATTTCTATTGGAATTCTTAGCCCATGCCAGTGAATCGTGGTTGGCTCTGAAAGCTTATTGGTAAATCTGATCGTAACTTCTTGTCCTTGACGACAACGAATAGTTGGGGCTGGAATCTTACCATTAAATCCGAGTACATTCGTTGTATAACCAGGTACTAGTTCAGCCGTTGCTGGCTCTGCGGTTAGCTCATAAACGAACTCATCCTTATCATTCTTAGCACGAGTTAAAGTGCATGCAGGCAAAACGCTTAATGCAGAAACAGCTAATCCTGTTTTAATAAAGTGGCGACGAGAAATATCCATAAACTAATGACAATTGAGTAAACAAGTTACCAAATGTAACAGATTAGTAAGAATAATTCTCAACAAGGAAGCGAGTTTGAGAGCTAGGGGTGAAGTACTCGCCTTTAGAAAAACAAAAAGGCCCTAGCATTTCTGCTAGAGCCTTGAATATGGCAGGGTGGAAAGATTCGACTGGGCTGGCACTCCAGCTCCTAGCACGTTCGTCTTTGGTAGTGGCGGTATCAGCTGTTTTGGTTTGACACGCATACGAAAAAGCCTCAGCATTTCTGCTGAGGCTTTCGAAGATGGCAGGGGTGGAGAGATTCGAACTCCCAACACGCGGATTTGGAATCCGCTGCTCTGCCAATTGGAGCTACACCCCTAAATTTTTCTACAATCAGGTTCGAATAGATTCGAACTCCCAACACTCCCTATCACAAGGTATTTGGGGAATCCGCTGCTCTTTGTTCTTTCGAATTGTAGCTACACCCCTGTAGAATCTTTCAAATTGTAGATTCGAAAAAACCTCGCCATAGCGAGGTTTCGAAATAAGTGGCGGAGCGGACGGGACTCGAACCCGCGACCCCCGGCGTGACAGGCCGGTATTCTAACCAACTGAACTACCGCTCCGCACTGGTTAGACTCTTGAGTCTAAATTTAAAGCCTGGCGATGTCCTACTCTCACATGGGGAAGCCCCACACTACCATCGGCGCTAATTCGTTTCACTTCTGAGTTCGGCATGGAATCAGGTGGGTCCAAATCGCTATGGTCGCCAAGCAAATTCTTTAATTCGGAAAGCTGTTTTAAGTTCTGTAGTGACACATTCAAAGTTCTTGCTTTGAGTCCATCAAAACCCTTTGGGTGTTGTATGGTTAAGCCTCACGGGCAATTAGTACAGGTTAGCTCAACGCCTCACAACGCTTACACACCCTGCCTATCAACGTTCTAGTCTCGAACAACCCTTTAGGACCCTCAAGGGGTCAGGGAAGACTCATCTCAGGGCTCGCTTCCCGCTTAGATGCTTTCAGCGGTTATCGATTCCGAACTTAGCTACCGGGCAATGCGTCTGGCGACACAACCCGAACACCAGAGGTTCGTCCACTCCGGTCCTCTCGTACTAGGAGCAGCCCCCTTCAATCTTCCAACGCCCACGGCAGATAGGGACCGAACTGTCTCACGACGTTCTAAACCCAGCTCGCGTACCACTTTAAATGGCGAACAGCCATACCCTTGGGACCGACTTCAGCCCCAGGATGTGATGAGCCGACATCGAGGTGCCAAACACCGCCGTCGATATGAACTCTTGGGCGGTATCAGCCTGTTATCCCCGGAGTACCTTTTATCCGTTGAGCGATGGCCCTTCCATACAGAACCACCGGATCACTATGACCTGCTTTCGCACCTGCTCGAATTGTCATTCTCGCAGTCAAGCGGGCTTATGCCATTGCACTAACCTCACGATGTCCAACCGTGATTAGCCCACCTTCGTGCTCCTCCGTTACTCTTTGGGAGGAGACCGCCCCAGTCAAACTACCCACCAGGCACTGTCCTCAACCCGGATAACGGGTCTAAGTTAGAACATCAACACTACAAGGGTGGTATTTCAAGGACGGCTCCACCGATACTGGCGTACCGGTTTCAAAGCCTCCCACCTATCCTACACATGTAGGGTCAATGTTCAGTGCCAAGCTGTAGTAAAGGTTCACGGGGTCTTTCCGTCTAGCCGCGGGTACACTGCATCTTCACAGCGATTTCAATTTCACTGAGTCTCGGGTGGAGACAGCGTGGCCATCATTACGCCATTCGTGCAGGTCGGAACTTACCCGACAAGGAATTTCGCTACCTTAGGACCGTTATAGTTACGGCCGCCGTTTACCGGGGCTTCGATCAAGAGCTTCGACTTACGTCTAACCCCATCAATTAACCTTCCGGCACCGGGCAGGCGTCACACCGTATACGTCATCTTACGATTTTGCACAGTGCTGTGTTTTTAATAAACAGTTGCAGCCACCTGGTATCTGCGACTCTCAATAGCTCCATCCGCAAGGGACTTCACCGTCAAGAGCGTACCTTCTCCCGAAGTTACGGTACCATTTTGCCTAGTTCCTTCACCCGAGTTCTCTCAAGCGCCTTGGTATTCTCTACCCGACCACCTGTGTCGGTTTGGGGTACGATTCCTTACAATCTGAAGCTTAGAGGCTTTTCCTGGAAGCATGGCATCAATGACTTCACATCCGTAGATGCTCGACATCGTGTCTCAGCCTTAAAGAGAGCCGGATTTACCTAACTCTCAAGCCTACGCACTTGAACCTGGACAACCGTCGCCAGGCCCACCTAGCCTTCTCCGTCCCCCCATCGCAATTGTAAGAAGTACGGGAATATTAACCCGTTTCCCATCGACTACGCCTTTCGGCCTCGCCTTAGGGGTCGACTTACCCTGCCCCGATTAACGTTGGACAGGAACCCTTGGTCTTCCGGCGAGGAGGTTTTTCACCCCCTTTATCGTTACTCATGTCAGCATTCGCACTTCTGATACCTCCAGCAAGCTTTACAACTCACCTTCAACGGCTTACAGAACGCTCCCCTACCCAATACAATAAATTGCATTGCCGCAGCTTCGGTTTATAGCTTAGCCCCGTTACATCTTCCGCGCAGGCCGACTCGACTAGTGAGCTATTACGCTTTCTTTAAATGATGGCTGCTTCTAAGCCAACATCCTAGCTGTCTAAGCCTTCCCACATCGTTTCCCACTTAGCTATAATTTGGGACCTTAGCTGGCGGTCTGGGTTGTTTCCCTCTCCACGACGGACGTTAGCACCCGCCGTGTGTCTCCCGGATAGTACTTACTGGTATTCGGAGTTTGCAAAGGGTTGGTAAGTCGGGATGACCCCCTAGCCTTAACAGTGCTCTACCCCCAGTAGTATTCGTCCGAGGCTCTACCTAAATAGATTTCGGGGAGAACCAGCTATCTCCAGGTTTGATTGGCCTTTCACCCCTAGCCACAAGTCATCCGCTAATTTTTCAACATTAGTCGGTTCGGTCCTCCAGTTGATGTTACTCAACCTTCAACCTGCCCATGGCTAGATCACCTGGTTTCGGGTCTATATCCAGCAACTCGACGCCCAGTTAAGACTCGATTTCTCTACGGCTCCCCTAGATGGTTAACCTTGCTACTGAATATAAGTCGCTGACCCATTATACAAAAGGTACGCAGTCACACCACGAAGGTGCTCCTACTGCTTGTACGTACACGGTTTCAGGTTCTATTTCACTCCCCTCACAGGGGTTCTTTTCGCCTTTCCCTCACGGTACTGGTTCACTATCGGTCAGTCAGTAGTATTTAGCCTTGGAGGATGGTCCCCCCATATTCAGACAGGATATCACGTGTCCCGCCCTACTCGATTTCACTGATGATGAGATGTCGGTTACGGGGCTATCACCCTGTATCGCGGCACTTTCCAGAGCCTTCACCTGTCTCATTAAAAGCTTAAGGGCTAGTCCAATTTCGCTCGCCGCTACTTTCGGAATCTCGGTTGATTTCTTTTCCTCGGGGTACTTAGATGTTTCAGTTCCCCCGGTTCGCCCTGTTAACCTATGTATTCAGTTAACAGTAACTGCTTATGCAGTTGGGTTTCCCCATTCAGAAATCCCAGACTCAAATGGTTGTTACTACCTAATCTGGGCTTATCGCAAGTTACTACGTCTTTCATCGCCTCTGACTGCCAAGGCATCCACCGTGTACGCTTAGTCACTTAACCATACAACCCCAAAGGGTCTCTGTTTAAACAACCAAAGTTGTCTGCATTTTTATACATGTGCAGACACGATTTTGCCGGACTCAAATTTCCAAGAACACTTGAATGTGTGTTGGTACCTAATTCATAGAATTAGGATTTGAGAACTTTTAATTTGAATAACAACGCATCTCAAAGAGATGGGGATTGTTGTTATTCGTCAGCTTTCCAAATTGTTAAAGAGCTAGTTTTTCAAGCAATAAAGCTTTTGAAACCATTTTTAAATATTCTCTATCGAGAAAACACTTAAAGATGGTGGGCGATACCGGGCTCGAACCAGTGACCCCCTGCTTGTAAGGCAGGTGCTCTCCCAACTGAGCTAATCGCCCATCGAATCAAGAATGGTGGAGCTAAGCAGGATCGAACTGCTGACCTCCTGCGTGCAAGGCAGGCGCTCTCCCAGCTGAGCTATAGCCCCATATCTTGAGAAAATGGTGGGTCGTGCAGGATTCGAACCTGCGACCAATTGATTAAAAGTCAACTGCTCTACCAACTGAGCTAACGACCCAATGGTATCCCGTAGGGGAGTCGAACCCCTGTTACCGCCGTGAAAGGGCGGTGTCCTAGGCCTCTAGACGAACGGGACACTAAGTTGAACATCTTGGGGGATGTTCTATCTCTTAAACTACATAAACCATCAATCTGTGTGAACACTCATCGCAATAATCATCGTATAAGGAGGTGATCCAGCCCCAGGTTCCCCTAGGGCTACCTTGTTACGACTTCACCCCAGTCATGAACCACAAAGTGGTGAGCGTCCTCCCGAAGGTTAAACTACCCACTTCTTTTGCAGCCCACTCCCATGGTGTGACGGGCGGTGTGTACAAGGCCCGGGAACGTATTCACCGTGGCATTCTGATCCACGATTACTAGCGATTCCGACTTCACGGAGTCGAGTTGCAGACTCCGATCCGGACTACGACGCACTTTTTGGGATTCGCTCACTTTCGCAAGTTGGCCGCCCTCTGTATGCGCCATTGTAGCACGTGTGTAGCCCTACTCGTAAGGGCCATGATGACTTGACGTCGTCCCCACCTTCCTCCGGTTTATCACCGGCAGTCTCCCTGGAGTTCCCGACATTACTCGCTGGCAAACAAGGATAAGGGTTGCGCTCGTTGCGGGACTTAACCCAACATTTCACAACACGAGCTGACGACAGCCATGCAGCACCTGTCTCAGAGTTCCCGAAGGCACCAATCCATCTCTGGAAAGTTCTCTGGATGTCAAGAGTAGGTAAGGTTCTTCGCGTTGCATCGAATTAAACCACATGCTCCACCGCTTGTGCGGGCCCCCGTCAATTCATTTGAGTTTTAATCTTGCGACCGTACTCCCCAGGCGGTCTACTTAACGCGTTAGCTCCGAAAGCCACGGCTCAAGGCCACAACCTCCAAGTAGACATCGTTTACGGCGTGGACTACCAGGGTATCTAATCCTGTTTGCTCCCCACGCTTTCGCATCTGAGTGTCAGTATCTGTCCAGGGGGCCGCCTTCGCCACCGGTATTCCTTCAGATCTCTACGCATTTCACCGCTACACCTGAAATTCTACCCCCCTCTACAGTACTCTAGTCTGCCAGTTTCAAATGCAATTCCGAGGTTGAGCCCCGGGCTTTCACATCTGACTTAACAAACCACCTGCATGCGCTTTACGCCCAGTAATTCCGATTAACGCTCGCACCCTCCGTATTACCGCGGCTGCTGGCACGGAGTTAGCCGGTGCTTCTTCTGCAGCTAACGTCAAATGATAGTGCTATTAACACTACCACCTTCCTCACTGCTGAAAGTACTTTACAACCCGAAGGCCTTCTTCATACACGCGGCATGGCTGCATCAGGCTTGCGCCCATTGTGCAATATTCCCCACTGCTGCCTCCCGTAGGAGTCTGGACCGTGTCTCAGTTCCAGTGTGGCTGATCATCCTCTCAGACCAGCTAGGGATCGTCGCCTTGGTGAGCCCTTACCTCACCAACTAGCTAATCCCACCTGGGCATATCCTGACGCGAGAGGCCCGAAGGTCCCCCTCTTTGAGCCGAAGCTATTATGCGGTATTAGCCATCGTTTCCAATGGTTATCCCCCACATCAGGGCAATTTCCCAGGCATTACTCACCCGTCCGCCGCTCGACGCCGTTAACGTTCCCCGAAGGTTCAGTTAACTCGTTTCCGCTCGACTTGCATGTGTTAGGCCTGCCGCCAGCGTTCAATCTGAGCCATGATCAAACTCTTCAATTTAAGATTTTGTTCGGCTCAATGAATACTGAACATTACATAAAGTAATGTTTGAATTGACTGTGCTGAGTCTTTCGACTCGTTGGTCACTTCGTTTCATTGAAACCTAAATTGATACCGAAGTATCTATTTGGATTATCATCAACGAGTGCCCACACAGATTGATAGGTTTATATTGTTAAAGAACTTTCCGACTGAGCTTCGCTCAAATCGGACGGCCATTTTAGCGAGATAAAGTTTAGTGTCAACCACTTTTTTCAAACTTTTTTCAAGCGTTTCCGCTTGGCTAATTGACTTTGCTAACTGGGCTCTCGTTTCTTTCGAAGCGTTGCCGTGTCAGCGAGGGGGAATTATAGAGATCGAAAGATTCTTGGCAAGCCCTTTTTTCAGTTTTTTCTAACTTTTTTATTGTTCGATTAAATTTCGATCTAAAAGCCTTATAAGTGAGCCTTTTCTTTACATATCTTTAAACTTATTGGCGAATAGAGTCACTTTTTCCCAGTTGGTGTACTCTACCTCTTTACTTGTATCTGTCTCTCCTCCCGTCATACTCATAATGAATTTAATCATTGTTCTATCGAACCAGTTATAACGTGGGTAATAGAGAGCACCAGCAAAGACACCGATTAGTTGTGGCTGCCAAGGCGACTTTTTGAGAAATGTCTTTATATAAGCACTACCTTCAGGCGTATCCTTTCCTTGGTCTTCTTTACGTGCCGTCAAGTTCACACAGAAGAAGGCTACTTTACTCTGCTGTAATGAAGACAGGTTACGCTCAATAAACTGATAGAGCTTTTTGTTAAGGTGACCATAACGAATAGAGGCGCCAATAAGCACTCGCTCATATTGGCTGAAATCCACCGTGTCTATGGCGTGCAGGTCGAGCAGTTCACAATCATATTCAGGCAGCTCTGTCTGAATATGGCTAAATATCTTTTTAGTTTGACCTTCACGGCTTGAATAGAGAAATAGCGCCTTTGCCACATCGTCTCCTTAGCTACGCCAGAACGTCGGCGTAAGTAGTATAAGTAGAGTAAAGATTTCCAGTCGTCCAAATAGCATCGAAACAATCAGAACCCATTTCGCCTTGTCATTCACATCACCAAAGTGAAGTGCCACTTCACCAAGACCCGGACCTAAGTTGTTGAGTGTCGCCGCAACGGCAGAGAAAGCACTTAGCTCATCCATTCCAGTCGCAATCAGACCTAACATGCAGACAACAAAAACCAGAGCATAGGCAGAGAAGAATCCCCACACCGCATCGACAACTCGCTGAGGAAGAGAACTTCCGCCGACTTTGATCGTATACACAGCACGCGGGTGTACCAAGCGCTTAAGTTCACGCACACCTTGCAGTGTCAGTAATAAAATACGGATGACTTTCATACCACCACCGGTAGAACCCGCACATCCACCAATAAAGGAGGAGAAAAGCAATAGCACGGGTAAGAATAGTGGCCACTCAGCAAAGCCTGTCGTTGTGAAGCCTGCTGTGGTCGAAATAGAAACCGTTTGGAAAAGAGCCTGATCAAAGGCGTCATATACCGAGTTATATGAGTGGTGGTTTAATAAAACTAGGAAACAAACCACAAACAGTAAGACCTGAATAAAGATAAAGGCTCTAAACTCAGGGTCCTTCCAATAGTACTTAGGATGCACACCACCAGAGGCAAAGGCTGCAAAGTGAAGTGAGTAGTTACATGCCGAGATCAAAAGGAACACAACAGTAATCATATTGATCGCGTAACTGTCGAAATGTCCCATACTCGCATCATGGGTAGAGAAACCACCGATGGCGATTGTCGAGAAGCTATGGCTTATTGCATCAAACGGTGTCATCCCCGCAAGCCAAAAAGAAGCAGCACAAGCAATGGTTAGACTTAAATAGATATACCACAGCGCTTTCGCTGTTTCGGCGATACGCGGCGTCATCTTGGTGTCTTTTACTGGCCCCGGAATTTCAGCTCGATAAAGCTGCATACCACCGATACCTAATACCGGTAAGATCGCAACGGCAAGTACGATGATACCCATACCGCCAAACCATTGTAGGAACTGACGATAAAACAAGATTGCTTTGGGCAAGTCATCAAGACCAACAATGACCGTAGCTCCGGTCGTGGTTAAAGCAGAAAAAGACTCAAAGAAAGCGTCTGTGACAGAAACATTGGGATTGTCAGCGATGAGAAATGGCAGTGAACCTGCACTTCCGAGTACCGTCCAAAACAAAACGACAATCAGAAAACCATCACGAGCTTTTAATTCATGTTTATGGCGTCGGTTTGGAAACCAACACACGGTTCCGCAAAACAGCAGAACGAAAAAGGTGGTGACAAAAGGAACACCTGCACCGTCTCGATAGATAAGCGCCACTAAAGCAGGAGCTAGCATAGAGAGACTAAAAAGAGCGAGCAAAAGCCCGACGATGCGAATAATGGATCGAAATTGCATGGTTAGATTGATTTATGAAGCGTAGCTTCCGACTTCCTAATTATCTTTGTTGTTTGTCCAACGAGGTAACCTGTACCTTGGCGCCACTCTTATTAATAATGGTTTGAGTAAAGTCACTCACTTGACGAAGTTCAATCTCGATAACCATTTTAACCAACTCACTATACTCAGCACTGACTTCTTGAGCTCCGAACTGAGGAAATAGAGACTGTGCAATTGGCATAAACCCATAGTCTAACTCTAGTAGTAGTTTTGTGGTTATTTTTTTCTCAATTGTTTGAAGCGACTTGAGAGCTTGCTGTACCCCACCACCATATGCTTTAACCAATCCACCGGTTCCCAGCTTGATACCACCAGAGTAGCGAGTCACCACAGCAGTAATTTCACCCACTCCCGAACCTGATAATTGCGCCAATATAGGTTTCCCAGCGGTTCCTGATGGCTCACCATCATCGCTAAAGCCCCATTGCATTGAATCTTCAGGTCTACCAGCAACAAATCCCCAGCAATTATGTCGCGCATCTGAGTGTTTGTTTTTTATCTGCTCAACAAACGCTTTAGCTAAGTCAATTGATGGAGTATGCGCAAGGTAAGTAATAAAGACGCTTTTCTTTATTTCCTCTTCAAACTGAGTGGGTTGTGCGGGTATTAAATACGGCAGGTCATTCATGGCTGTGGTTCGTGTTATGTCTTGCTCGCAGTGTATCACGAGAGCGAATTTAACGTCGCCTAAGATCTGTTCGAGCGCACAATGTTAAACACTTGTTTAAAAAATGTATTGAATTTAACCAACAGCAAGTCCAAACTAAAACTACTGGTCTAACCAGAATAACTATAACACCACTTTCCTTTACAGCGGTTGTAACTCAACCAACCGCTGTACACGCAATCCGAAGATTGTATGTCATGGAGATAGACAATGATTTACCAAGCCGAAACCCTACAGGTAAAGGAATTACAAGACGGAATCGCTGAGCTCAGCTTCTGTGCACCAGCGTCTGTTAACAAGCTCGACCTCGCTACTCTTGAGTCTCTGGATAAGGCTCTTGACGCGCTAAAAGCTCACAGCTCTCTCAAAGGCTTACTGCTTACTTCAGATAAAGAGGCGTTTATTGTTGGCGCTGACATTACTGAGTTTCTGGGCCTATTTGCCAAATCAGAGCAAGAGCTAGATCAATGGCTTCAATTTGCTAACAGCATCTTTAATAAGCTTGAGGACCTACCCGTACCGACACTTTCTGTTTTAAAAGGCCACACTCTAGGTGGTGGATGTGAGTGTGTACTTGCTACTGACATGCGTATTGGTGACAAAACCACCAGCATAGGCTTACCAGAGACTAAACTCGGAATCATGCCAGGCTTTGGGGGTTGTGTTCGCTTACCGCGTGTTATCGGTGCCGACAGCGCGATGGAAGTCATTACACAAGGCAAAGCTTGCCGAGCGGATGAAGCACTTAAAATCGGTCTACTAGACGCTATTGTCGAGACAGATGCTCTGTACGAGTCAGCGATTAAGACTCTAACCCAAGCGATCAATGAGAAGCTGGATTGGAAAGAACGACGTAAACAAAAAACATCGCCACTTTCACTTAGCAAGCTTGAATCTATGATGAGCTTTACGATGGCAAAAGGCTTGGTCGCTCAGAAGGCTGGCCCTCACTATCCTGCGCCAATGACAGCAGTAGTGACTATCGAGGAAGGTGCTCGTTTTGCTCGCAATGAAGCGCTTGATGTTGAACGCAAACATTTTGTTAAGCTAGCGAAATCAGAAGAAGCCAAGTCTCTAGTTGGTCTATTCCTTAATGATCAATATATTAAAGGGCTAGCTAAAAAAGCGGCTAAGTCTGCCAGCAAAGACACTCAACGCGCCGCAGTGTTAGGTGCAGGTATCATGGGTGGCGGTATTGCTTACCAGTCAGCACTTAAAGGTGTGCCTGTCTTAATGAAAGATATCGCCCAAGCGTCGCTAGATTTAGGTATGACTGAAGCCTCAAAACTGCTTAACAAGCGACTATCTCGCGGTCGCATTGATGGCTTTAAGATGGCGGGTATCCTAGCCTCTATCACTCCAAGTCTTCATTACGCAGGCATCGAAGAGACCGATGTTATCGTTGAAGCAGTAGTTGAAAACCCGAAAGTGAAAGCGGCAGTACTCAGTGAAGTCGAGCAACAAGTGGGTGACGAAACCGTCATTACCTCAAATACATCGACTATCCCGATCAATCTGCTGGCTAAATCACTCAAGCGACCAGAAAATTTCTGTGGTATGCATTTCTTCAACCCAGTACACCGCATGCCTTTAGTCGAGATCATCCGTGGTGAACACACCTCAGATGAAACCATCAACCGCGTTGTCGCTTACGCTGCGAAAATGGGTAAATCACCAATCGTCGTGAATGACTGTCCGGGATTCTTCGTCAACCGCGTACTCTTCCCTTACTTTGGTGGCTTCAGCATGTTGCTACGTGACGGTGCTGATTTCACTAAGATCGACAAAGTAATGGAACGTAAGTTTGGCTGGCCAATGGGACCTGCCTATCTGCTAGATGTAGTCGGCATTGATACCGCTCACCATGCCCAAGCGGTAATGGCTCAAGGCTTCCCGGAGCGTATGGGCAAACAAGGTCGTGATGCGATTGATGCCCTATTTGAAGCAGACAAATATGGTCAGAAGAATGGTAGCGGCTTCTATAGCTACGCTTTGGATAGAAAAGGCAAACCTAAGAAGACATTCAGTGAAGATATTCTGCCAGTACTCGCCGACGTGTGTGCTGAGAAACAAGAGTTCGATGATCAAACCATCATCCAACGAATGATGATTCCGATGATCAATGAAGTTGTCTTGTGTCTGCAAGAAAACATCATCGCTTCTCCTCAAGAAGCCGATATGGCTTTAGTTTATGGTCTGGGCTTCCCTCCATTCCGAGGTGGCGTTTTCCGTTACTTAGATAGCGTAGGTATTGCCGAGTTTGTCGCAATGGCGAACCAATACTCAGATCTAGGTGCTACGTACCAAGTTCCACAATTGCTGATTGATATGGCTGAAAAAGGCCAAACCTTTTACGGTGCTCAGCAACAAGGTTCTATCTAAGGAGATTCCCAAATGACTAATCAAACTAAAAACGTTGTCGTAGTAGATTGTCTACGTACACCGATGGGACGCTCTAAAGGTGGAGCTTTCCGTCATACTCGCGCAGAAGATCTTTCTGCTCACTTAATGAAAGGCATTCTTGCGCGTAACCCTCAGGTTAACCCAAGCGAGATTGAAGATATCTACTGGGGCTGTGTACAGCAAACGTTAGAACAAGGCTTTAACGTTGCGCGTAATGCAGCACTGCTTGCAGGCTTGCCAATTGAAATTGGAGCAGTAACTGTCAACCGCCTATGTGGTTCATCAATGCAGGCGCTGCATGATGGCACACGCGCAATCATGACTGGTGATGCGGAGATTTGCCTCATTGGTGGTGTTGAGCACATGGGACATGTTCCTATGAACCACGGTGTGGATTTCCACCCAGGCATGTCGAAAAACGTTGCTAAAGCCGCAGGTATGATGGGCTTAACTGCAGAAATGCTTGGTAAACTGCACGGTATCAGCCGTGAGCAACAAGATGAATTTGCTGCGCGTTCCCATGCTCGTGCTCATGCCGCTACCATTGAAGGCCGCTTTAAAAACGAGATTCTTCCAATTGAGGGCCACGCAGCGGACGGCACCCTATTCACACTAGATCACGATGAAGTGATTCGTCCGGAAACTTCAGTAGAAGGTCTATCTCAGCTTCGTCCGGTATTTGACCCAGCAAACGGAACCGTCACCGCGGGTACATCTTCTGCGCTATCTGATGGTGCATCAGCCATGCTGATCATGAGCGAAGACAAAGCCAATGAACTTGGTTTGCCAATCCGCGCGCGCATCAAAGGTATGGCTATTGCGGGTTGCGATCCATCTATCATGGGTTACGGCCCTGTACCAGCAACGCAGAAAGCACTCAAACGCGCAGGTCTCTCTATCGAAGATATGGATGTGGTAGAGCTAAATGAAGCCTTTGCGGCTCAATCTTTACCTTGTGCTAAAGATCTAGGTTTGCTGGAAGTAATGGATGAGAAGGTTAACCTTAACGGTGGTGCCATCGCTCTTGGTCACCCACTGGGTTGCTCTGGTTCTCGTATCTCGACCACACTGATTAACCTGATGGAAGCCAAAGATGCCAAATATGGTCTAGCCACCATGTGTATCGGTTTAGGTCAGGGGATCGCAACCGTCTTTGAACGCCCTTAAGCGGTTATCAAGTAAAGCAACGCCAGCATTATGCTGGCGTTTTCTTTAGTGCTTTAACCAGTCGTGATGGAGCTGATTGGAAGAGCCTAAGTAATCCACCATCCACTGAATGAGCTTGTGGTTATCATCTTTGCGCCAGACTAAACAACATTGGCTGATCGGCTTTTCATCTGGCAGCATCTTCTCCACCAGCACCCCATCAAGAATTAACGGCATCGCAATGTGCCTAGGCATATAGCCAACCCCGACGCCATTTTTGAGACACTCAATTGCACTGTACCAATTGGGCAGCAACAAACGCCGCTGCTGCGGATAATGCCCTGTATGACGCTTGGGCAACACGCTAGAGGTATCATCCAAGCAGATTGCCGGATACTGACTGACAAACTCTTCAGTTAGATTTTGTTGGCGGACACAAGGATGCGCTGGCGACATCACAAATGCCCAGTCTAAAACCCCCATATCTCTCACTTCAAAATCACCGCCAACAGGAATCGCAGACGTCGCTCCAATCACAATATCCGCTCGCTCTTGTGCTATCGCCTCCCACGAGCCGTTAAACACTTCCATATTGATCTGCAGCTCAGCGAACTCAAATTCACGGTAAAAGTCTTCCACTAGCGGCTTAAGCTTATCTAGCTTGACCACATTGTCTAATGTCAGCTTGAGTGTTGATTGCCAGCCTTGAGCAGCACGTTTGGTTTGCGCCTTAAGATCTTCCATCTGTCTCAGCAGTAATCGAGCTTCAGCAATAAACAGTTCGCCTGCGGGTGTCAGCTCTACTTTCCTTGGCAGACGGCGAAACAAGATCACGTCCAACTCTTGCTCGACCTGACGTACGCCATAACTGATTGCTGAAGGGACTTTATGCAGCACCTCAGCCGCAGCGGTAAAACTTCCCAAGCGGGCAACGGTATCTAACATCTCAAGCGATGATTTTGAATACATAACGTACAACCGTTCAATTTTTTTGATTGATAACCAATAATTTTAACGTTTTATTTTCGGAAAATCGAAAAATAGAATGGCGGGGTAAATAAATCAGGGTTGGCGCCAACTGATACTGAGTAAATAATGATTAAATAATTTGATTGGTTGAATCATGAAAATTTCAAAACTACAGCTTGTTTATCTCGCAGCCCTTTCGATGCTCGGCTTTATTGCCACCGACATGTACTTACCTGCATTCAAAGCGATGGAAGTCGACTTTGCGACAGGCCCTGAACAAATTGCTCTTTCTCTGACTGTCTTTCTTGTGGGGATGGCTTTTGGTCAGTTGATGTGGGGCTTAGCCTCCGATAAGTTTGGCCACCGCAATACCTTAGCGGCCGGCTTGGTGACTTTCACCATCGCATCATTTGGCTTGGCGTTTAGCGATCAAGTCTGGCAGCTACTGACTCTGCGCTTTGTGCAAGCGATCGGTGTTTGTGCACCTGCAGTGATCTGGCAAGCAATGGTGATCAAACGCCACTCCAGTAATAGCCAACAGATCTTTGCTACGATCATGCCTTTAGTAGCATTGTCTCCGGCACTTGCGCCACAACTAGGTGTGCTATTGGCAGATAACTTTGGCTGGCACAGTATTTTTGTCGCTCTGACACTAATAGGGGTGCTACTCGTTATCGCCACCATGACACAGAAGAATGAAAAGGCCGAGGTCAAGCAAACCAGCATGTCGGCAGATATTAAGGCACTGCTAGGTTCTAAAACCTACTTAGGTAATGTGTTTATGTTCGCCACGGCATCAGCGGCATTCTTTGCTTACCTAACCGGCATGCCAGAGATCATGTCGCAGCTAGGATATCAAGCGAAAGATATTGGTTTGAGCTTTATTCCACAGACTATCGCCTTTATGGCAGGTGGCTACTTAGGTAAAGTCGGCGTGCGTAAATATGGTGATGAGAAAGTTCTGCGCCAGCTGATCGGGCTATTCAGTGTCGCTTCTCTACTGATATTTATCGCCTCTCAGTGGCAGCTAACGTCAATCTGGCCAATTCTTGCTCCGTTCTGTTTGATTGCGGTAGCCAACGGTGCCCTTTACCCAATCGTTGTTAACCGCGCATTAGCCAGTGCACAGCAAAGTCCAGCAACTGCAGCAGGATTACAGAATAGCCTACAGATCTGTGTCAGCAGCCTAGCCAGTGCGTTAGTCGCCGCGATGGCAAGTCAGGCTCAACTGGTGACAGGTATTGCGATTGTGATTTGTATGGGCGGAATGTGGATTGGCTACGTAGTGTCTAATCGTGAGTTGTCTCAACACTTCACAGCACCAGACAATTCAAGAGTCGTCGGTGATGAATAAATAGACAAAGAGCCGCATTTGCGGCTCTTCTAGTTTCAGTCAGATAAGTAAGCAGTTACAAACTTTTCAGACCCCATTTTTCAGCGGTCTTTTTAAAGAAGCCTTGAGTTTTCTTCAGCTCCACCCAGTGATTCAGGTAATTAATCCAAACCTGATCATCTTGTGGTAGTAGCATCGCGATTGGCGTCGGCTTACGTGGCTCTTTAACCGGAACAATGGCCAATTGCTTAAACTTCTCCACCAGCGTTGCCGCCTCTACGTTTGAAGTCACCGAGACATCGGCTCTGCGTGCCAGTAACTCTTGGAAGTCACGCGCTGGCGCTTCAATAACCACATGTTGCGCTGATGGGAAAAACTCTTTGACCATCTTTTCTTGTACCGTACCTAACGTTGCCGCCACTTTTACTTCCGCTTTATCAAAGTCACTCCAGTCAGAAAACTTGTCTAAATCCTTTTTCTGCACCACAGGAACAAATGCTAAATAGAAGTAAGGCTGACTGTAGCCCGCTACCTTAGCGCGTGACATGTTAAGCGAAGCGCTGCCAGTAATGTCGTACTTATTGGCCGTCACCCCATTGACCAGTGTTTTCCAATCGGTTGCGACGTATTCGACTTTCACCCCAAGATCTTTAGCTAACTCAGTTGTTACATCAATATCAAAACCCCGGTAGCTATTGGTAGCCGGATCCTTCATTGTCATCGGGTTCCAATCCCCAGTTGTACCTACACGTAGCACCCCTTTATCGAGGATTTGATGTAAACGACTGGTTTCAGCCATCACCTGACCTACTGACAATAAGCACAATCCAAGTGCTAAAATATACTTGTTCATTATATCTTCCCTAAAGTTATTACGAATTAAGCCCGTTCATTGCTAACATAGCAGCATCAAATGGATTTTTTTAGTCAATACAAGGTGTAATGTGACTTCTCGTTATCTATTGCTTGGTTCACTGTTACTTCTCACTGGCTGTTCGGATTACCAGTGGGGTTGGTACGTACTCGACCCAACAACCGATCAAGGCCGAACCAACGTAATCTTTCTACTTGCCGGGTTTAGCGACACAATTCAAGTCTCTCTGCTGAGTATGTTGTTTGCCATGACGCTCGGGCTCATTATCGCGTTGCCTGCGCTTTCACCGCTGAAGTATCTGCGTGCTATCAACCGAACCTATGTAGAAAGTGTGCGTTCTGTGCCAGTGCTCGTGTTACTTCTGTGGGTTTATTATGGAATGCCTACTTTATTGGATATCTCGCTCGATCATTTCTGGGCGGGGGTCATTGCACTGACCATCGCGGAAAGTGCCTTTATGGCAGAAGTATTTCGCGGTGGGATTCAAGCTATCAGTCGCGGCCAACATGAAGCAGCAGAGTCGCTAGGTTTGAACTATTGGCAGAAGATGCGCTTAGTAATTTTACCGCAAGCATTTCGACAAATCTTACCGCCATTGGGTAACCAATTCGTCTATATTCTCAAAATGAGTTCACTGGTCAGTGTGATTGGATTGAGTGACCTAACCCGTCGTGCCAACGAGCTAGTGGTTAATGAGTACTTACCTTTAGAGATCTATACCTTCTTAGTTTTAGAATATTTAGTGCTGATTCTTTTCGTCTCTCAAGCCGTTCGTTGGTTAGAAAAGCGTATCGCGATTCCTAGCCATTAAATCGCTTTGCAACTAACTAGAGACAACAAAGCCGCTCATCATGAGCGGCTTTGTTACGTTATTATTGGTAGTAAAAGCGATTACTTTTGTTTTACTGGGCGCTGCCAACCTGAAATCTTACGCTCTTTAGCGCGAGTGATGACTAACTCACCTTCAGCGACATCTTTGGTCAAAGTCGTTCCTGCACCAATTGTCGCACCATCAGCGATAGTCACTGGCGCCACCAGCTGACTGTCAGAGCCAACAAAAACATCGTTGCCGATGGTTGTTTTAAACTTGTTTGCGCCATCATAGTTACAAGTGATTACACCCGCCCCTACATTGGTGCGCTGACCGATCTCGGCATCACCTAAATAAGTCAGGTGATTGGCTTTAGAACCCTCACCAAGGCGAGCATTTTTCACTTCAACGAAGTTACCGACGTGAGAGTCATTACGCATCTCTGCACCAGGGCGCAGACGAGTAAATGGACCCACGGTACACTCTTCACCGACCGTCGCACCTTCAATCACACTGTACGGACGAATAACCGTATTATCGTCTATTTCACAATCTTTAAGTACACAACCAGTACCAATCACGACGTTATCACCGAGCGATACTTTACCTTCGATAATAACATTGGCGTCAATTTCACAATCCATTCCGCACTGCAATTCACCACGTAGATCGAAACGTGCAGGATCGCGCAGCATTACGCCTTGCTCTAGTAGCTTTTGTGCTTGCATTGACTGGAACGCACGCTCTAGACGCGCCAACTGAGCGCGGTCGTTAACCCCTTCCACCTCAATTGGGTTTACTGGATGAACTGCCTCTACCGCTCGGCCTTCATCATGGGCAGCAGCGATAACATCGGTTAAGTAGTACTCACCTTGAGCATTGTCGTTGTTTAGACCAGACAACCAACGTTTCAGATCACCGCCAGTGGCAACCATTACACCTGTATTGATCTCTTTAATCAGCTTCTGCTCTTCTGTCGCGTCTTTTTGCTCAACAATCGCAACAACAGGGCCGTTCTTACGCACGATACGTCCGTAGCCCATAGGGTTATCTAGCACCACGGTAAGCAGCGCGATACCGCCTGTTGGCTGGGCATCGAGTAAGCTTTCAATCGTCTCTTCAGAGATCAGTGGTACATCGCCATAAAGCACTAAGATCTTTTCATCATCTTCAAATTGTGGTGCAGCTTGATCCACTGCGTGACCCGTACCAAGCTGATCCGCTTGCAACACCCAACTTACCGACTCACTGCTTAGTTCAGCTTGCATTTGATCGCCACCATGGCCGTACACCAAATGGATGTTCTGCGCGCCTAATCCATTACATGTATCAATCACATGTTTCACCATCGGCTTACCCGCAAGCGTATGCAGAACCTTAGGTTTATTGGAGTACATGCGAGTCCCTTTGCCCGCCGCCAGAATCACTGCGCTAAACTTCATTGAGTTACCCATTTGAACTTGTATTAAAACTGAGAGGTATTCTAGACACTAATCGTTGATTAGTTAATTGACTAAGAAAAATTTCCGTTAAAAATTAAGCAAAAAGGCGGTCTTACGACCGCCTTTATCACTTTTAAAACAGTGTCGCGAATTAGCGACGCTGTTTCGTCAGCTCGATAACTCGTAGCTGAGCAATGGCTTTAGCCAGTTCACTGGCCGCTTGAGCGAAGTCCATATCGCCGTGCTGATTGTGGATACTCTCCTCAGCGCGACGTTTAGCTTCCTCTGCCTTAGCTGCGTCTAGCTCTTCACCACGGATAGCCGTATCAGCCAGTACAGTCGCTGTACCCGGCTGAACTTCTATCATACCACCAGAAACATAGATAATTTCTTCGTGGCCGTGCTGTTTAACAATACGCACCATACCAGGCTTGATAGCGGTCAGCAGCGGTGTGTGGCCATGGAAAATACCAAGCTCACCTTCGCTACCGGTCACCTGGAACGTTTCAACTAGGCCTGAGAAGATTTTCTTCTCCGCACTAACAACGTCTAGGTGAAAGGTTATTGCTGCCATATCGCCTCCTAGTTAGCCTTATAGCTTCTTCGCATTCTCTATAGCATCGTCAATCGTACCGCAGTACATGAACGCTTGCTCTGGAATGTCATCGTAATCACCAGCTAGTAGACCTTTGAAGCCACGTAGAGTCTCTTTAAGAGGTACGTAAACACCTGGGTCGCCAGTAAATACTTCCGCTACGTGGTAAGGCTGAGTTAGGAAACGCTCAATCTTACGTGCACGAGATACAACTTGCTTATCTTCTTCAGATAGCTCGTCCATACCTAGAATCGCAATGATATCTTTCAGCTCTTTGTAGCGCTGAAGTGTCTGCTGAACGCCACGAGCGATGTCGTAGTGCTCTTGACCTACTACTAGTGGGTCTAGCTGACGAGAAGTCGAATCTAGCGGGTCGATCGCTGGGTATAGACCCATAGCTGCGATGTTACGGTTAAGTACAACCGTTGCATCTAAGTGCGCGAACGTTGTTGCTGGAGAAGGGTCAGTCAAGTCATCCGCTGGTACGTATACCGCCTGTACAGACGTGATAGAACCTGCTTTAGTTGACGTGATACGCTCCTGAAGAACACCCATCTCTTCTGCTAGTGTAGGCTGGTAACCTACCGCAGAAGGCATACGGCCTAGAAGTGCTGATACCTCAGTACCTGCTAGCGTGTAACGGTAGATGTTATCAACGAACAGTAGAACGTCACGACCTTCGTCACGGAAGCGCTCTGCCATTGTTAGACCAGTCAGTGCAACACGTAGACGGTTGCCTGGTGGCTCGTTCATCTGACCGTAAACCATTGCTACTTTCGATTCTTCTGGTTTCTCAACGTTTACAACGCCAGCTTCCTGCATTTCGAAGTAGAAGTCGTTACCCTCACGAGTACGCTCACCAACACCTGCGAATACTGAAAGACCAGAGTGTTGTAGTGCGATGTTGTTGATAAGTTCCATCATGTTAACGGTCTTACCTACACCTGCACCACCGAATAGACCGATTTTACCACCCTTAGCGAATGGACAAACTAGGTCGATTACTTTAACACCAGTTTCTAGTAGAGCAGTTTCGTTTGATTGCTCTTCGTAGCTTGGTGCTTCACGGTGGATAGAGTAAGTCTCTTCCGCACCGATTTCACCACACTCATCAATCGCATCACCAAGTACGTTCATGATACGACCAAGGGTCTTAGTACCTACTGGTACTGAAATTGGAGCGCCAGTATTTACAACTTCAACTCCACGACGTAAACCATCAGAGCTACCCATAACGATACAACGAACTACGCCACCGCCTAGCTGTTGTTGAACCTCAAGAACTAGACGCTCTTTTGATTCAGTAACGTTTAGAGCGTCATATACACTAGGTACTTCGCTCTGTGGGAACTCTACGTCGACTACCGCACCGATGATCTGTACGATCTTACCTGTAGCCATCGTTAATCCTCTAAACTATTTCGTTTTACCTAAGCTTAAACCGCTGCTGCACCTGAAACGATTTCTGATAGTTCTTGTGTAATCGCTGCCTGACGGGCTTTGTTGTACACAAGTTCTAAGTCATCAATCAGGTTGCTCGCATTATCAGTTGCAGCTTTCATTGCAATCATTCGAGCCGCTTGCTCACAAGCAAGGTTCTCAACCACACCTTGGTATACTTGAGATTCCACATAACGCACTAGAAGTGTATCTAGTAGCGCTTTTGGTTCTGGCTCGTAGATGTAGTCCCACTGGTGGGTACGCTGCATCTCTTCGCTGTCCGATTTAGGCAAAGGTAGTAATTGATCGATCGTTGGTTGTTGAACCATAGTGTTCACAAACTTGTTGCTCACCACATATAGGCGGTCCAATTCACCTTCATCGTATTTCTTCAGCATAACGCTGACAGAACCGATTAGGTCTTCAAGGCTTGGCTTATCGCCTAGACCTGAAACCTGAGCAGCCACTTTTGCACCGCTGTTGTTAAAGAAAGCTGTTGCTTTTGAACCGATCAACGCCAGTTCAACTTCAGCACCTTTCTCTTTCCAGCTTTGCATGTCTGTCACAGCTTTTTTGAACACGTTAATGTTCAAGCCGCCACAGAGGCCACGGTCTGTTGAAACGATGATGTAACCAACACGCTTAGCTTCACGCTCTTCTAGGTATGGATGACGATACTCTAGACTTGCGTTTGCTACGTGACCGATCACTTTACGTATTGTTTCAGCGTATGGACGAGAAGCTTCCATTGCGTCTTGAGAGCGACGCATTTTTGAAGCTGCTACCATTTCCATTGCTTTCGTAATCTTCTGAGTGCTTTTAACACTACCGATTTTATTACGTATCTCTTTTGCGCCGGCCATCGTTACTCTCCATTAGTTGGTGACATTACTGCCACCGACCTATTACCAAGTTTGGGTTGCTACGAAGTCGTCAGTCAGCTTCTTCAGCTGTGCTTCAACTTCATCGTTGTATGCACCCGTCTTGTCGATCTCAGCTGCAAATTCAGCGTATTGACCGCGAGCATACGATAGTAGAGCCGCTTCGAAATCTAGCAGTTTGCTTAATTCAACATCTGCTAGGTAGCCGCGCTCTGCCGCAAAGATAACTAGAGCTTGGTCAAATACAGACATTGGAGCGTACTGCTTCTGCTTCATTAGTTCTGTAACTTTCTGACCGTGGTCTAGCTGTTTCTTTGTCGCTTCATCAAGGTCAGACGAGAACTGTGCGAAAGCCGCTAGTTCACGGTACTGAGCTAGTGCAGTACGGATACCGCCTGATAGCTTCTTGATGATTTTCGTCTGTGCAGAACCACCAACACGAGATACTGAGATACCTGGGTCAACCGCTGGGCGAACACCCGCGTTGAATAGCTCAGTCTGTAGGAAGATCTGACCGTCAGTAATCGAGATTACGTTTGTCGGTACGAATGCTGAAACGTCACCAGCTTGAGTTTCGATGATAGGTAGTGCAGTCAAAGAACCTGTCTTACCTTTCACTTCACCATTAGTGAACTTCTCTACGTACTCTTCGCTTACACGAGCTGCACGCTCTAGTAGACGTGAGTGGAGGTAGAAAACATCACCTGGGAATGCTTCACGACCTGGTGGACGTTTTAGTAGTAGAGAGATCTGACGGTAAGCTACCGCTTGCTTAGATAGATCATCATAAACAATCAGTGCGTCTTCACCGCGATCACGGAAGTATTCACCCATCGCACAACCTGCGTATGGCGCTAGGTATTGTAGCGCTGCAGATTCAGAAGCAGATGCAACAACAACGATAGTGTTAGCTAGCGCGCCGTGCTCTTCTAGTTTGCGAACTACGTTAGCGATAGTCGATGCTTTCTGACCGATAGCTACGTAGATTGAGAAAATACCAGAGTCTTTCTGGTTGATGATTGCATCGATCGCCATTGCTGTTTTACCAGTCTGACGGTCACCGATTACAAGCTCACGCTGACCACGACCGATTGGGATCATTGAGTCAACAGATTTGTAACCAGTTTGCACAGGTTGATCTACCGATTTACGGTCGATTACACCTGGTGCAATCACTTCTACAGGCGAAGACAGTTTCGCTTCGATTGGACCTTTACCATCAATTGGCTCACCTAGTGTGTTTACAACACGACCAAGCATTTCAGGACCAACTGGTACTTCAAGAATACGACCAGTACCTGTAACTTTCATGCCTTCCTTAAGGTCAGCATATGGGCCCATTACAACCGCACCAACCGAGTCACGCTCAAGGTTAAGTGCTAGTGCATAACGGCCACCCGGTAATTCAATCATTTCACCTTGCATCACGTCCGCTAGGCCGTGAATGCGAATGATACCATCGCTTACCGATACGATAGTACCTTCGTTGCGAGCTTCACTAACAACTTCGAAAGATTCGATACGTTGTTTGATTAGATCGCTAATTTCCGTGGAATTAAGTTGCATGCTCCAATCCCCATTAAGACTGCAATGCATCGCTCAGGCGGCTTAAACGGCCACGTGCTGAGTTATCGATGACTAAGTCTCCGGCTCTAATAATAACCCCACCAAGTAGGGCCTCATCTACGCTGCAATTCAGCTGGACTTTGCGTTCAAGACGCGTTTCAAGTTTGCTGCTGATGTCTGCTTTTTGCTGTTCTGAAAGTTCAGTCGCTGAAGTCACTTCAACGCTGATTTCCTTCTCATGTTCTTGTTTAAGAAGCAAGAACTCAGCACATACATCAGGAAGAGCCAATAATCGGCCATTCTCCGCCATCACCTTAATCAGGTTTTGGCCAAACTCATCAACTTGTTCGCCACAAACCGCAACAAATACTTCTGCAAGTTTGTCTGCAGACATTGAGCTAGTTAATAACTCATGTACTTGTTCGTTGTTGGCGACTTCCGCGGCAAAAGACAACATTTGACCCCATTGGTCTAGTTGGCCTTTTTCTACAGCAAAGTCGAATGCTGCTTTAGCATAGGGGCGTGCGATAGTAGTCATATCAGCCATGTGCGCCCCCAGACTTAAAGTTTTGCAGTAATGTTGTCGAGAAGATCTTTGTGCGCGTCTTTATCGATAGAGCGCTCTAGGATTTTCTCAGCACCAGCTAAAGCCAGAGTTGCAACTTGTTTGCGCAGTTCATCGCGCGCACGGTTGCGTTCTGCTTCAAGTTCAGCTTCTGCTTGCGCAAGGATTTTCTGGCGTTCTGCCTGAGCTTCCTCACGAGCTTCGTCTAGAATTTGAGCCTTACGCTTGTTCGCTTGCTCAATGACCTCAGTTGCTGTGCGCTTCGCTTCTTTCAATTGAGAAGAAGCGTTAGCTTGAGCTAGATTCAAGTCTTTCTCAGCACGTTCTGCCGCATGAAGGCCGTCAGCAATTTTCTTCTGACGTTCTTCGATTGCGTTCATGATTGGCGGCCATACATACTTCATGCAGAACCACACAAACAGAGCGAACGAGATTGCTTGACCCAGCAGAGTTGCGTTCATATTCACAACAGCTACCCCTCTTTAATTGGACTTAGTGTTAATCAATGACAAACCAATGTTTGTCTCTGAAAAGCAATGATTAACCAGCTAGTTGACCAACGAATGGGTTTGCGAAAGTAAATAGTAGAGCGATTACGATACCGATCATTGGAACCGCATCTAGTAGACCAGCGATGATGAACATCTTAACTTGTAGCATAGGAGCCATTTCTGGTTGACGCGCAGCACCTTCTAGGAACTTACCACCTAGGATTGCGAAGCCGATTGCAGTACCTACTGCACATAGACCAACGATGATTGCTACTGCGATTGCTGAAAAGCTCAGTACAGTTTCCATTACTATCTCCAAATATACTTTTTGACTAATAAGAGTTTAAAAAATTAGTGATCACTGTCTTCGTGTGCCATCGACATATAAACAATCGTAAGCATCATAAACACGAAGGCCTGAATCGTAATAACCAAGATATGGAAGATTGCCCACGGTAGTGAACCCATCCATTGTAAATACCATGGTAACATTGCCGCACAAAGAATGAATACAACCTCACCCGCGAACATGTTACCAAATAGACGCATACCAAGTGATAGAGGCTTCGCAAGTAGCGATACCACTTCAATCAGTAGGTTAAACGGAATCATGATTGGGTGATTAAATGGATGTAAAGCAAGTTCTTTGGCGAATCCACCTAGACCTTTTACTTTGATGCTGTAGTAAATCATCAGAGCAAACACGCCTAGAGCCATAGCCATGGTGATATTAACATCAGCTGACGGTACAACCTTAAGGTAAGGAATACCAAGCCAATGCTCTGCTGGGTAAGGTAAGAAATCGATAGGAACTAAGTCCATCACGTTCATCAAAAATACCCAACAAAAGATAGTTAGTGCTAGAGGGGCAATCAATGGGTTGCGTCCATGGAACGTATCTTTGACGTTTTCCGCGACAAATTCTACGATCATTTCAACAGCACACTGAAGCTTACCTGGTACACCCGCTGTTGTTCTCTTCGCTACTTTGTAGAAAATTCCTAAGAAAATTAAACCAGTAAACCAAGAAAAAAACAGGCTATCGATATGTACGTTCCAGAAACTTGTCTCCTCCGCTACCAAGCCTAGCTTTGCTAAAGATAGGTTTGATAAGTGGTGGGCAATGTATCCGGACGATGTTAGCGCTTCACCTGGCGCAGCCATAACTCATCCTATTTTTTGTTGTTAATGAATAGCGCTGGCGCAAAGATATTAATCCCTAATACCAGCAAATAGGTTAGTTTGAGGGGAACGAGTTCCACCTGCATATACATGTAAGCAACAGAGAAGAGAGCCACAGTAATGAGGATCTTTAGTGCCACTCCGGTGTAGAAAGACGCAGCAACCATTTTTGCTGCACGAGCCCCTACAAACAGAAAAGCACACAAGGCAAATACAGCATTGGCGACAACAAATATGCTCCCTCCAATTAGTGCTGAGATTCCCCATTCAGTATTGACGGCTATCGCCATACCCGCTGCCACTAACGCAACCGCGCTCGCCTCGATCATTAACAATTGCTTTGCAAGCGCTCGTCCTGGTCTAGCTAACGCAGCTACCATGTATTCGTACCTCTAGTAAAATCCACAGCTTTACTACCTCAGGGCTGGGAAATTGGCGAAAATTATACGGTGAGTCGAACTGATTGCAATTAAAACACCGCAAAAAGTTACAATTTTGTTTACAAGCCGACAACTTCCGCACAAAAATTCGATTTTTACATATATTGATTGAGATCAATTATCTCATTTAGCTCTCAAGCTTGGCAATTAACTGCTCTAATTTGTGAGGCTCATCAAGACTAATCGTCACTTTCGACTTGCCGTTGTCAGCGCGCACAATTGCAACTTTAGCCCCAAGCATTTCACTCAATTTTTGTGACATTTGTTGTGCTTCAGCGTCTTGAACCTCATTTTTGGGTTCAGATTGTGGCTGGAGACACTTTTTCACTAACTGCTCGGTCTGACGAACGGTCATTTTCTTTTTGGCGACCTGCTGAGCAATCTCAACCTGTTGCTCACCTTCAAGAGCCAACAGAGCTCTAGCATGCCCCATATCAAGCAGATTGCCGGAAACTAAACTTTTCACGTCATCTTCTAGCTGATTTAGACGCAATAAGTTACTTACCGCCGCGCGAGACTTACCAATCACATCAGCAACCTGCTGATGAGTCAGACTAAACTCTTCTTGCAGACGATCGAGAGCAACCGCTTCTTCGATCACATTAAGATCTTCGCGCTGAATGTTCTCGATCAATGCCATAGCGATCGCTGCACGATCTTCGACATTCTTCACCACGCATGGCACTTGCTTAAGACCCGCTTTACGAGCCGCACGCCAGCGACGCTCACCGGCGATGATTTCAAATTTGTCACCATCAACCTGTCTCACTACGATAGGCTGAATAATCCCTTGAGATTCAATCGAAGCGGCAAGCTCTTCTAGCGCTTCAGGTTCCATCTCTTTGCGCGGCTGGTAAACACCCGGCTTTAAGCTGTTAATATTTAAATCGGTGAGACTACCATCCGATGACAGTTCTTGGCTGTGCAGTGCACTTTGCTGTTTTTCACGCGCTAGTGAACTGGTTGAAAGCAGGGCATCAAGCCCTTTACCTAAACCACGCTTAGACATGAGACGGAATTCCTTTGGTTGTCGTTATGCAGGGACTTCTTCGCGGCGAAGCATCTCACCAGCTAGCGCTAAATAAGCCTTAGCACCTGCAGAGTATTTATCGTAATACATTGCCGGTTTACCATGACTAGGCGCTTCAGCGAGACGCACATTGCGCGGAATAACGGTGCGGTACACCTTGTTGCCAAAGTGCTTTTTAAGTTGATCGGATACTTCGTTCGACAGTCTGTTGCGAGGGTCATACATAGTGCGTAGTAACCCTTCAATTTTTAGATTTTCGTTTACAACAGCAGCAAGCTTACTGATTGTATCCATTAACGCGGTTAAACCTTCAAGTGCAAAATACTCACACTGCATTGGAACCAAAACCGAATCGGCTGCGGCCATAGCGTTGATTGTAAGAAGGTTTAGAGAAGGAGGACAATCGATAAAGATGAAATCATAGTTATCGCGAACTGATGCTAAAGCGTGCTTAAGGCGAACTTCACGGGCAAAAACTTCCATCAGTTTGATTTCAGCCGCCGTCACATCTCCATTGGCCGCCACTAAATCATAGTTGCCGGATGTCTTACGACACACCACTTCATCAAACGGCACATCTTCTACAAGCAGTTCATAAGCGGTGGCATCGACTTGGTATTTATCTACACCACTGGCCATCGTTGCATTGCCTTGTGGGTCGAGGTCTATCACCAATACCTTACGCTTAGTCGCAGCCATAGATGCGGCTAAGTTGATGCATGTCGTTGTTTTTCCAACCCCGCCTTTCTGGTTGGCGATCGCTACGATTTTTCCCACAATGAACCTCGCTTTTATTCCTTGCGCGATAAGATTACTAGATGACGCTCACCTTCCAATTGAGGAACATTCAAAGCTTTGACGTCGGTCACAGAACACCACTCAGGTAATTGCTCAATCTCATCCTGTGGTAATTGACCTTTCAGCGCCAAGAAATGCCCACCTGGTGATTTTGGTAGATGGTGGCACCACTCAACCATATCAGTCATTGAAGCAAATGCACGACTTAATACGCCATCGAATTTATCTTCAGGCTGGTATTCTTCGACTCGACTTTGAATCGGTGTCACATTTTCTATTTTGAGTTCATGAAGAACTTGTTTGATAAAGCGAATGCGTTTGCCCAAGCTATCTAGCAACACAAACGCTTTGTCAGGATTCATAATGGACAAAGGAATACCTGGTAGTCCTGGTCCTGTACCGACATCAATAAAACGCTCACCCTGTAAGTGAGTGCTAACAATGATGCTGTCCATAATGTGCTTCACCAGCATCTCTTGTGGATCACGTACCGATGTCAGGTTGTACGCCTTGTTCCATTTGTTGAGCATTTCGACATAGCCAACCAGCTGTTCACGCTGACGAGGTGATACCTCTAGATCGGTCTGAGCAATCAGTTCATCCAGTTGAGTGCGTAGTTGAGACATTATGCTTCCTCGCCTTTTTTCAGCAGGCCATGTTTTTTCAAGTGAACTAAAAGAATCGAAATCGCAGCCGGTGTAATGCCTGAAATGCGCGAAGCGATACCGATAGACTCTGGTTTTGCTTCTGTCAGTTTCGCCACCACTTCATTCGATAAACCGCTGACCTTAGCGTAATCTAAATCGACTGGGATCTTTGTGTGCTCATGGCGCAACGACTTTTCGATCTCATCTTGCTGGCGCTTGATATAACCTTCGTATTTGACTTGGATTTCAACCTGCTCAGCGGCTTGTTGATCTTCGATGGCTGGGGCGAATGCCTCTAGCTGAGTCAATTGATCGTAAGACATTTCTGGACGACGCAGTAAGTCTTCACCACTCGCTTCACGTGCCATCGGTGTTTTTAGCAATTCATTTAGTGCATCAACCCCTTGTGATTTAGGGTTCATCCAGATCTCTTTCAAGCGTTGGCGTTCAGCTTCGATATTGTCGATTTTTTGATTAAATCGAGCCCAACGAACATCATCAACCAAGCCAAGCTGACGAGCTTGCTCAGTCAAACGCAAGTCCGCGTTGTCTTCACGCAATAACAAGCGGTATTCCGCGCGTGAAGTAAACATACGGTAAGGTTCTTTAGTGCCCATGGTCGATAGGTCATCAATCAACACGCCCATGTAAGCTTGATCACGACGTGGGCTCCAGCCTTCTTTGTCTTGGCTAAACAGACTGGCGTTAAGGCCCGCCATCAAGCCTTGTGCCGCAGCTTCCTCGTAACCCGTGGTACCGTTAATTTGCCCCGCAAAGAACAAACCACTAATAAATTTAGTCTCATAGGTTTGCTTTAAGTCACGTGGATCGAAGAAATCATACTCAATCGCATAACCTGGTCGCACGATATGCGCGTTTTCGAACCCTTTCATTGAGCGTACGATCTGAACTTGAACATCAAACGGCAAGCTGGTGGAAATACCATTTGGATACAGCTCATGCGTATCAAGCCCTTCTGGCTCAATAAAGATCTGATGGCTGTTCTTGTCAGCAAAACGCATCACCTTGTCTTCGATTGATGGACAGTAGCGCGGGCCAATACCTTCAATCACACCCGCGTACATAGGGCTGCGATCAAGGTTGTTACGAATTACATCGTGAGTCTGCTCGTTGGTATGAGTGATAAAACATGGGATTTGACGCGGATGCTGTTCACGCTTTCCAATAAACGAAAATACGGGGGCAGGGTTATCACCATGTTGAGCTTCTAACTCAGAAAAATCGACACTGCGCGCATCAATGCGTGGAGGTGTGCCTGTTTTTAAACGATCAACTCTAAACGGCAGTTCACGCAGACGATCAGCCAGCGCGATCGATGGCGGATCCCCCGCACGACCACCTGACGAGCTCTCCATACCAATATGGATCTTACCGCCGAGGAAAGTCCCCACCGTCAGCACAACGGCTTTTGCGTAGAAACGCAGTCCCATCTGGGTAACAACACCCAAGACACGATCTTGCTCAACAATAAGATCATCAACAGATTGTTGGAACAGAGTGAGATTAGGGGCGTTTTCTAGCGCGTTGCGAACATAAGCTTTGTACAACGCACGATCAGCTTGAGCACGGGTTGCTCGTACAGCTGGGCCTTTCGAGGCGTTGAGTGTTCTAAATTGAATACCGGAATGATCAATCGCTTGAGCCATTAAACCGCCCATCGCGTCGACTTCTTTGACTAAGTGACCTTTACCGATACCACCAATTGCTGGGTTACACGACATCTGACCTAGGGTGTCAATGTTGTGAGTGAGTAACAGGGTTTTTTGTCCTGTACGAGCAGATGCGAGTGCGGCTTCCGTTCCTGCGTGACCGCCACCAACGACGATGACATCAAATTTTTCGTGATAAAGCATGAACCGACCTCAGGTATTCAATAGAGAGTTGGATAGAGAAAAAGAGCGTTATTCTACCTTCTTTCACGGGCTGAGAAAATGCTTTTGGCTCTTTTCCTTCAAGCAGTGAAATCCTTATATATATAAGATCTATATATATGATCTTTTATTAGATCTACTATTAAGATCGACCGTTTCTGTGGATAAGTGGAAAATGATCAACAAGATCATGGATCTTATTTGGATCATATCATGTGATCTTGCCTTGATCAGATCGAGGATTAACTGGGATCAAAATGGGTAGTTATACACAGGGGTAAAAAAGGATCTAAGTTGTTATTTGGATAACTATAGGTTAATCACCGGAAAGATCGTAGTTTATCCACAGATAAAATGATTGAAAAATGAGCGAACAGTGTTTGGGGAGTAAGGAAAGTTATTCACAAAAGGGGGAAGTGGCCAAGAAATTGACCACTTAGAAGGGGATTAGAAAAGCTCAATATGGTCATTTAACCAGTTTTCTGCGGCATCTTCTGGTACATCATGGCTGAGAACATCGATAGTAAAACACTCTGTCAGTGCTGTAGCGCCGATATCGGCAAGTAGGTCATGGGCATGCTGACCCGCTGCACAGAACGTATCGTAACTCGAATCACCAATGGCGATCGTCGCGTATTTTACTTCATTCATTTTCGGTGGCGTGTCTTGTAGAGCTTGAATAAACGGCTGAATATTATCTGGGTATTCACCAGCGCCGTGAGTTGAAGTAATGATTAACCAAGTACCCTTATTGTCAACTTGTGCCAAATCAGGTTGGTTATGGATGGTAGTCTCAAAGCCTTTTTCGATTAGTAGATCACTGAGGTGGTCTCCCACATACTCAGCACCACCCAGTGTGCTACCTGTAATAATGTGGATCATAGGTGTTCCTTTATACACAATGAAAAAACGCGACCCGAGGCCGCGTTATAGATTATTTTCCGATACAGAAAGTAAAGTTTCCCATAATAGCTGGCCTCGCGCGACGTCTTGGGGACCGATTGGGGATCAAATTGCAATTTATGGTCAAATTCTTACTTCCCAAGATGACTTCCATCATAGATCAGGATGGGAAAAGTGGGAATGGTGGGAAAAGGCTTTCCAGCTGACAATCTATAGTAAGCAAATCCTGTCCAGAAGAGTAGAGCGAGAAGACGAACCCTGTGAATAAGCAGAAGATATCTTTTGATCCACCAGATAATGGGGAAGGAGATCGCTGCGAGTTGCCAAAAAGGATCCGAGAGCATCAACCCCTATAGGATCATCAATAGTCCTAGTTGGTTGATCAAATTCTTTGCTAATCCAATAAGCCCATTAATGTTTATATCAGAAACAGCCATCAACGTTCCCATCCATGTCAACGTCCATACCACCATGGCCCATCATGGCTGAACCAGTCGCAGAGTTGAATTGCGGTTGTTTTTTCTTTTTACGGACTCTTCTGGGGTGTTCGTACTGACAGTGCAAACTCCAAACGTGCGTAGCAAAATAAGTTAGCGCGGTAGCTAGCCCAAGAAGCCAATGGAAGTAGATAAGTACCAACCAAAATAGCACCGCAGCCAAGCGTTTTTTGTGAAAAAAGTTCAGCGGAGTTTGAAACCAGACAACAAGTGGGATGGCCGTTAGCGCCAATCCCCATGAATGGTATGTTGCGATTAAACAACCAAGGGAAAATAAACAAAAGAGCGCAAAATTTATCAATTTCTTCATGCCGTTCTCTCCGCTAACCAAATGTATACTTAGTTATCCTAAGTATACAGGTATAATAAAAACTTAGAAAATCTAAGTATCAAAGGTTGATGATGATTCTCACTTGTCTAAAACAAACGTATTCCCGCAGCGCCTTAAACAGGCTAGAAATCGAGTTGGCATCAGCCAAAGAGAGCTCGGTATCCGTTTGGGTATGGATCCAAGTTCTGCGAGTGGCCGAATGAATCATTATGAAAGAGGCCGCCACATGCCTGATGTCAGTACACTCAAGAAGCTGGCAGAAGAGTTGGGTGTGCCTGTTGCGTTTTTCTTCTCTGACTCTGATAGTTCAGCTGAGCTGGCTTGCCTAATAGAACAGCTTAATGAAAAGGAAAAACAAGCACTCATCACTCACCTTAAGCAAGAGCTGGATAAGTCAGATAGCGCTTAGTTCTACTTCTCCCGCCCAGCGTACCAGAAGACGCCTCCTACAGCCGCTACAGTCAATAGTAAGCCACACAACCATATCCAAAGTTCCATAAGATCTCCTCGATAATTTCTTAATGTTTAGCTTAGCCTTCCTAAGCTCTTAAATCTGTAAATGAGTGGCTGAGTTTTGAAAAAACGGTCACCAGTAGCAAGTGCTTTTCAGACTTAATTAACTGAAAATACAGGTTTCCTGTAGGATTGCTCCATACTTGCGAGTCGTCTTCCCCATAACGGAGCAGCTTCTGAAAGCGCATTTTGGGAGAAATCGGGCTTAACTTTAAATTGTTCTGTCGTAACAGGTTAAAAACATTTGAAAAAGCCACGTTCTTAGACTTGCGTTTATGGTTTTCCATGAGATGTTATATATGAAACAAATCTCATCAAATGGAGAATGACGAATGAACCACAAATTGACACTGTTATTATCAACTATCATTTGCATCCTCTTTTTACACGGCTGCGCTGTATCACCAAAGCAATACGATGCACAACAGAGTAGAGCACTAAACATTGCTAGAGCTGGCGGGATTTACGATCAAGATTTACAAGACTCTTCAGATGGTACTAACTCCTACAAAAAATCACTTTTGCTTCGTGCACTAAATGCAACAGCCCTACTAACTTCACTCGATGTGCCATTGTCTGGGATGACTGGCGCTCAGACCCTAGCATTCAATGCAGGAAATATCATGGCGACGCCTGATAACCCGTCCGCTCGCCCATCATTAATGGCCTGGATGCCCAAAACAGAAGCTACTAATAAAGATGATGCTCGCATCAAATTCGAGGAACTTGTGGATACAAGCCTAATAAATACAGCCCAGAATATGGGAATAATCGTTGAAAAACTGGCCGACAAAGGTATTACGATGCCAAAACTGAATGGCTGGGATATAAATATATGGACAGTAGATGCGCCTCAGTTCGGCTGCAAACCTGAGCATTGCGTAATTGCAACTCACGTTGCTCGGATAAGTGATTGGCAAACACCTGAATTTATCACTTCTGGGCCAGATGCAAGTTTTATTCTAGATTCTAATCACCCTAGTCAATACAGCCGAATTATTTTCCAGCAGGCAACTGAAAAGGTTTCCTTTCCGGTAGATGAATTCTATCGGCAGTTAAGTGCCAGCCTCCCTGCATGGTCAGCTATGTATTTTCCTCCCAATACCGTCTTTAAGGATGGGCAAACACTACCTTACCCGGTGCTTTATGAACATGGTCAACAGCTTATGTTCGTAACTCCTCAAAGCTAACTGAAGCCATATAAGAGCGGAACTGGCGACGCTGCATACCAGTTCCTCAATGGAAACAAAATTATGATGACATTAACGACCGTATCAGAACAACTCAGTAGCATCCAGAGCCGAGTATTTTGGCGTGTGGGTACACAACGAAAAGGCATACTCAATGTCACCCTCGATTTTGAAAGCAACGATAGCGTCCTACTCTGCGAGTTATGCGCCATTCGCTACCTACTGCTCGAAAAACAAGTTTTTGGTCGAGTTCCAGGAACAGGAAGAGGCTACAAACTGGTTGTATCAAAAGGTGCCATCAAGAAACTCGTACGGGGAAGATCTGACAAAAAGTGCGCCAAAAAGTTTGCAGCCTTCCTACAATCTCGTTTGGCAGGAGTACAGATCGAGGTCTCCACTAAAACAGAGTACATGGCCAACATTGAGGAAGAGGCTACAGAACTACTGCTGGCTGAACGAAAGCAATACGCAGGCACCTTTGATGCTATCGAAACTCCTGCAATGGGCACGGTCTTGGTAACAGCTCACGCTGTATCACGATACAGCGAGCGGATAACCTCAGGTAAGCCCAAAGCCCCGTGGCTGTCATTAGTCAAACGTATCCAGAACCCAGAGCTTCGCATTTACCCTCTTGCGGAACGAGAGCGTCGTCGCAAAGCCCAAAAGTACGGCACCGCTGACAATATAGAGGAATGGGGCCATCCGAGCAGTGAGCTCTACTTCCTAGTACTAAATGATCAGGGCATTAGAACACTTGTCACCACCTACGAACGCTAGATCAGAAACGGAAAAAGCCGGGAAACCCGGCTTTTTTCACGATCAACGAACAGCTTAATCGACACTTAAAACTTTCTCCCAAGATTCACCGCTTTCAGCAGCATCTAAGGCGATAACAAATTCCAGCTAGATTCGATCCAGTTCCAGCGATCGCATTTCACATTGTTCAGCGGTCAAACTAAAGTAGTGATTACAACAAACGTTGTATAGCGTCCTCTAGCACCCGTTTAGCTTCTTGGATATTACCTACCACTAAGCTTGGTACATTCTCCAAATCAACATTGGTAAAATTGTTAACAAGGGCGAGGATTGTGTCTTGTTGAACCTGGTAATCAGAACGATGTTCCAGCTGGGCTGGGTTATCTATAAGCGACAGCAGGAAAGCATCTGCTTCATTTAGCGCCGCAGCGACCAAAGTAGCGTCATCCTTAGAGGTGTAGACATCAAACGGCAAGCCATTACCAATGCCAGGATTTCCGTTTTTATCAACAATGACACCAATATCAATCACATTTTCCGATTCAAGTGCTTGAACAACCTGTTCATCAATATCAGCATCAATTGCGCGTTCCAATGCTTGAACAGCTTTCTGCATGTTTTCAATATTAACATGATCACATTTAGTCATTTTCATTCTCCTTTCGTGGGGGGATTAAATTAGATAAATAATATCAATCCAATTTGCTCTGCAAAGACTCTGGATCTGCCCATTTTGGACAATCCAAGCTTTCTGGTAGAGTTTTTACCGAGCCGCGTATCCACCGCATTGATCCGAACCTCGTTCCAGCCGATACGTTCTAGAGGCTGTTACCCCACGCCTTTGATGAACATGTGCATCATTAAGTGTAATCAGACCGTTAACTGGAAAATCCCCTGTTAAGGGAAGGATTTAAGTTTGCTGTTTTTTTGGCTGCCAGCTATCGCACTTATCAGCTACAAGAGCTTCTAAGATAACAACTTATCCTGCTTAGACAAATAGCTCCAATTGCCTTTTCTAGGCGCACTTTCACATGTGAAAGTGAGCAGTAAAACATATGTGCACAGTTGCATTATCTGATTCTGTGATACACTAGATATATGAAATTCATTGAGTTCGTAAGTATGAAGCATGTGGTTAATGTTTTCGGTTTATTTCTTTTGTTGCTGGGGTTCGCTATGGCTACCGATACGGCTTGGGGCTGGGCCTTGATGTCAGTTCCAATTGTCTATTGGGCTATGAGTTTTATCGTATTAGTACATAGAAGCCATTTTTCAGCTATAGTTTTTTGGGCTGCGATAGCTTATATGAATTGGCAAATTGCAGTGATTTCAATATCGGCATATTTATTATTCTCTATTGTGAAAGCTGTTATTGTTCATCAACGATCACCAATTAGTAAGCGCTATCCTACTAAAAAGAAAAGTAGGACATTAGGTCTAGGCTTAGACATAAAAGAAGACCTGTATCGCATTGGCGATTAGCAAATCAAAAGGAACCCGAAGGTTCGCAATAAAGCTATCGCTCTCGTCCTGAATACCAAAATACCCCACCGACTGCGGCGACTGTCAGTAATAAACCACCCAGCCAAATCCAAAGCTCCATAAAACATCCATTAATTTTGTTTCTCTTTAGCTTAGTATTCCTAAGTCTCTACTTCCTTAATTTTACCACCTATTTTCAAACTACAAGTCCATGACTAAGTGGAGCTCCACACCGGCAAGTATGGAGCAAGCCAGTACGTTAAGTGTTGTATTTCTTAGTGGCTTTAGTGAGTTCTTTAATGGCTTCGGCCAGTGTGCTGATACGGATAACACGTTGATTGAGCTTTTCTAACTCATCGAGCAAATGCAAATACAGCGGGATCTCCCAGCTCATTGCGTTTGAAAAACGTCGCAAAACGGCATCGGATACTTCTTTTTCTTCAAGCTCTTCGTCTGGATAGCGATGAAGAATTAGGCGATACCATGTGATCTCTGGTAAGCCTTTTGATTTTTTGACTTTGAATTTGTAGCGTATTGGATATTTCACTTTGTACTCAGCTGTCAGTGCTTTGCACAGCTTTTCCAATCGTGCTTCAAGATCTTTAGCCGCAACCGTTAGTATCTTCGATTCATCGGCGACAAACAGAGGTAAATCTTTGATTAATTCTGGCAATGGAGATTGTTCTGGCAGTGCAATATCAAAATCTGATAGATCTAGTTCTCCGCAATAGTCGGTAATACCGACGTTTGGTATGGTTTTCTTAGCCATTTTGCTTCTCCATTTTTTGAAAGTGTTCACGAAGCTTGTTAAGTCGTTTTGTACAGATTTGCGATTTTTGTTTGATGGTGAGGATTTCATGGCGTACTTCACGGATCAGTGCGAAGGCATCTTCTGTATACTCAATAAGATCGGATTCCCATTCCGAATTTGCTTTCGAAAAGCGACAAGGTGGGTAACGAAAGCCTTTGCCTTTGGCTAAATGCTTTGAGCGAACACGCTGTTCTTTGTTGTTTCGCTGTGACATTTGGTTAGCACTGAGATACCAGTTGTAGTACCAAGCTGCTTCAAAGCGATGGTTGCGAATCCGAACCCGGCAGCCGTAGCGGCCAGGTGCGGTTTCCTTATGTGTTCGATGGATTCGCCAAAATTGGTTAGCGTAGCAACTGGCTAAAAACTCAAGCAGGTAGGGCTCCTGCATTGCAAAGTTCTCGATATCGGCAATGGCTTTTAGTGATTGGGAAAGCGCGAGTTCAAAGCATTCTGGTTCATTTTCGGGATATCGCTGCTGGGCTCGTTGATGCCATTGATAGGCGGCGGAATGTTCATTTAATACAGTCATGGTGGCTCCTTGATTGTTTTGCTCAAGGTAGCGCAAACACATTCTTACTTACGCATCTGTAATTGCCCTTTTGGGGTGAATAATTTTCCTTGTGTCCCACCGCTGATTGGCAAGCGTGGCATCGATTCCTCTCCTGGGACCTATCCTTGTGCTTTCCAGATACCTATCTTTGTGGGATGTTGCTACGGATTATTTTTGTCGCTTTATTGTTTTGGTGGGGATGTAGGGATTTTTGCTCCAATCATTGTGGGACCTGAGCGTCGATAATTTCTTCTGATGGGATTGTGACGGTAAATTTCTAGATTATTGTGGGATTTGGTCTGTTTGAAGCGCTTGAGGGCTGATGTACTTTCACATGTGAAAGCCCATGGGGCAGCACGCGGTGGGCTGTGAGTAAGAGCGCTTTTGGGTTGCTTTTCGATACGCCAGTTGTATTAGACAGCAAGTCGAAATCTCAAAGTGGTTTTTAGATGATGTTTTGGCAGGATAAATGACAGGCCGGAGAACGATGGTACCGACATCAATGTCGGTACCATAGCTGGTTCAATTGAGTTAGTAACGCTATTTGTCTTTTTTGAGTATTGCCTTGAGGGCTGCAATATTAGCAAGTGCGCCTTCGGCTTCTTTTAAACGGCGGCGTTGCTGGGCAAAGCGGTCAAACTCCAGTTTCGCCTTATCATCTGCGTCTTTCTTGGTGATTTTTCCCGCTCCGCTTAATATGTCCCGATCATTAAAACTTAGAAACTGGTCTAGCTTATCGGCCCAGTCTTGTAAGAACACTTGTTTGCGACGCAGCGCTTGGTCTTCGGCAAAGTCGAGCCACATATTGACGATGCGATTAAGCTCTTTGATTTCGTCTTCACGCAGATAGTTTTTGGCGATGGTGACATCGGTCTTACGCACTTCATCGCCTTTATAGCTGGTTAGCCCCATATCTGGCTTACTGGCATCCACACGGCTAGCAATCAGCTCAGCAGCCGTCATGTGCGTACAGGCATAATGCAGCTTGTTCTGAATGGTTTGAAAGAAGCGATTAGTTTCTTGGTTGGATGGCTCGTAATCGGCTGCCATGGTAAAGATTTCTTTAACTCGCAGATAAACACGACGCTCACTGGCTCGGATATCGCGAATGCGTTCAAGCATCTCGTCAAAGTAGTCAGGCACCGCAGAGTGACCAACGGGTGGATTTTTGAGGCGCTCGTCATCCATGGCAAATCCCTTGATCAGGTATTCTTTCAGGATTTTCGTTGCCCATTGGCGGAACTGTGTTCCACGTTGCGAACGAACTCTGTAGCCAACAGACAGAATGGCATCGAGATTGTAGTGGTCGATCTCGCGAGATACTTGGCGAGTACCTTCCAATCGAACTATCCGGAATTTCCGGATGGTTGCGTTTTGTACAAGCTCACCTTCGTTGTAGATATTGATTAGATGCTCATTGATTGTGCGAACGTCTTTATCATAAAGCTCAGCCATTGCAGCCTGAGAAAGCCACAACGTGTCCGACTCAAAACGACACTCAACGCGGGTTTGACCGTCAGCACTGGTGAAAAGAACAAACTCACCATGAGGAGCTTGAGGGATATTATCTGTCATGCAATCAACCTTTTTACTTACATAGAGGGAAGTCCAAGCTTGTCAAAGAATGCACGGTTACGTTCCTTTGCAGCCCTCACAAGCTGATTAAAACTTATGACCTCGATATAAGCTTTGTAATTGGGGTTGTACCCGAAGAATCCCATGCCATCCGCAGTCATGGTTAAACTAAAGTTTTTGCAGCGCGTTACCATTGTTGAGGTCAGGTCGCACACAATATAGCAGTATGCGGGGATATCATGATTTCTAGGGATAAGTAGTCCTGATTTTGTTTTCGCTTGCCCCTCACGAATTCTCTCTACATAACCGAGGGCTTGAGCTATTGGGTCTTTATCTTCACCTTCGCGCATATCGTTGCGCATTGGCCGTTTGATCTCGACCACAGTGATAGATGCTAAGGGAAAGCTATTTTGATCATTAACCAGCAGTGGGTTATCGAACACTCTTAGGCTGAGTAAATCCGGTTCCTTTGTTGAATCATTACCAGTAATCGGCATGGCATTCAGCGTTTTGTCGGAAGCCAAATAGTTGTGGAATGCTAAACGTTCATCGATCAGCCAAAGATTGCAAGAATCCAGTAAAACCTCGCTGGAATCTTTACGCATAGGCATGATTAACTCATGAATCATATCCTCACGAGCATACTTGCCATCATCCAGTCGCTCGATAGATTTTTGAAGCAGATCAATAATGACCTTTCGATGGGATACGTAATTAGCGAGGTCTGATTGTTTAAGGTCTTCAGCTTTTTGCAGATACTCGCTCAGTCGTTCCTTGTACTGCTCTATATGCTCCTCATTTTGAGGTTGCATGATGTCATGACCCTCACTGACTAATTGTCTCTCGACCTCATACCACTGAGCATGTAGGTGTAACTCTATCTCTTTGTCCGACTTTTCTGGGTCAACAATGAGCTGTTCTTCTGCAACATAGTGAGCAATAGGCCGGTATCGGGGTGCATGGCTATTAATAAAATCATCTACGCGTTTACGACCGGCAGAGACATTTTCTGTTAGGACATCTTGTAAATACTCTTTAGTACGCTCTAACACCGCGTCGCGAATATCTTTAAAGCTTACTTCATTGAGCATGTCCTCTACGTTTTCGGCAATATCAAAAGAGGTTCGTTCGCTGCGTACGCGATCATCCAGGTATCCAGAAGACACGTAACAGGTATAGGTAAACTCCCCTGATGCGTCAGATATTTTGCCGTACAAGCCGGGAATTTTTCCTTGAATGGATTCTTCTTTAACCAATCGATTAGCTGCACATAAAGCTAACTGATGCTTTTTATTTACCGATGCACGAAACTTGATATGAGTTAGGTCGAACGCATAATCGCGTATTTTTATCGTTTCTAGAAGTGCACTTTCGTGCATATGCTCTTCGAGCAAGGAATCCAGTTCGAAAATCTCACCAGCGTCTTCGACTTGTATATTGGGTGCACTGCCTTGACGAACAAAGTACCAGAGCACATGTTCAAGTAGCTGATTAGCCACTGTTAGCCCTTTGGTTGGTACCTGCTTTCGATAACTTTCATCAAATCCCACCAGTTTGATTTGAGTACCTGACTGTTGTTCGGTAGCAACCTGAACATTTTCACTGTGGACTCCTGATTTATCGTTAAAGCGAAATACACGCTTTTTAAGCTGGCTATCAACATCGATAAAATGGCTTTCCACTTCGACTAAGTCAAACACCTTCAACCACATCAAGCGACCGACACCTCGGCAGCCTTTGTCAATTTTGTGGTCGGAATCCAGTGTTTCAAATGACTTAAAGTTGGTTTCATCAAAACCACAACCATTATCAGTTATGGTGAAACCCAAAATAGGTGGTAGCGATTTGGCATCGAAATCTAAACTCTCCTGAGTAGCGCGATTGATCCGAAGAACAACCTTACCGTTATCGCTATTACCTTTTTCTTCAATCGAGTGAATAGAGTTTACTACCGCCTCAAAAACAGGCATCAGGCCGTGGCTCTTGGGTAGAGAAGTGTTGCGTAAGCGACCTTTTAAGTTAGTTTGTAGGCTCACAATGTAGCCTCCGTTTGTTCATCATGATTACTGAGAAACTCGTGTAGTTGCTTTAGCTTGAGTAAGAGCTCGTCAAAAGTAATGATTTGCACGTTCTTAGAGTTGCGACGATATATCTCAAAAGACTTTTTTTTGTCTTCATCATCAGGGATTGTTCCGATGATCAAAATACAGTGGACAGCATATGACTCAATGTCATAAAGGCGATTGTTATTTTTTATCGTGGCAATGTTCTGTTGTAGCTGATAAGACTGATCCAGTACTTGTGTTACGGAACCTGTAAGTTCTGTTGATGCGCAGTAAACACTACCCCTATAGGCGGTTTTGTTTAATAAGACAGAAGAGGGCTTCTTTATTTCAATCAAAGCTAGGTTATTTGTAATACTATTTTTAATTAGGTAATCAGTGATTTTTTCGCCGTCACCACTAAGACGTTTCCCGCCAACACTGGCTTGATCCGATATTTTTATTGCGGGGTAACCAAAAGCAAGGCTCAAGATAAATGGGTTTTGATTAAAGAGTTCCTGCCAAGTATCCTCTTTAGTCTTTTTAATTAATAAGTCTTCATATGAACTAATCAAACGCTCAAGAGAGACTAACTCTATATCACTTTTTAGTTTGGCCAAAGTAACAGGATCTGTTTGTTTAACAGTAGCTTTATCACCAGCAATCAGATCCATGGCAACTTGCTTATCGGTGTTCGTGATTTTAATCCGAAGCATTTTGCTAATAGCATCATTGTCGGTTGGTAATGGTCTTTGATTATTTCCCAATTGATATGCAATATGGTTGTAAGCCGTTACTTCTTTCGTAATACGAGCAACCTTCCTTGCTCTTTCTGTAATACGATTGCAGGAACGGCGCATTTCTTCAAAATCATTAAAGTTTAGATGAAAGTAACCATAATCTGTATCGCCGGTTTTTTCATCACCGATGGCAATGCATTGGTGCTCAGTTTGTTCTTCGATCGCTGATATTATTGCTCTGTATTCTTTTTTTAATCCTAATCCATAACGAATGTCTTTAATAAATCCAGAAGGTAATTGTTGCAAGCATTCATATACATCCTCTTTACTATAAGGTGCTGAGTCGAGTGCGACCTCAATACTAATCTCATCTATGCCCTTGTATTTGTTTTTTAAGTAATCTGGATGAGTTGGTAAGGTAACTATTGGAAAAATAGAAACGAAATGGTCTTGGCCACAAAATAGTGCAATCTTTCTTTTATGCTGGCTAGGCTTTTCCATCCCTCTTCCTGCATCTTCAAGCTCCCCCTTACTCGGAACATAAAAAACTTCCGTACAGTTAGGGTATACTTCTTCAATCTCAATATTCAGATCTTCAGGGCTGAAGTCTTCAGGTAGTAGCCTAGCCATCCTGCCTCCCTATAGCTCGCCTTTAAAGGCAGAATCGAGAATTGATGCTTTTAATTGCTGCATCATTGTTATTTTTTCAGAAATTTCAGCTTTTGCCTTTACAGCTAGTCGGTCAATTTCGTTGATTTGTCTAACAATACTCTTTTGTTCGTCTAGAGACGGAACTGGGATTTTTATTTCAGAGAGAATTTTCAGATTAATATTTTTCTGAGCGGCCGCATTCGCTTTGCTATCAAGCTGTTGCTGTAGCGTTGTCAGAAAATAATAAAGGTAATCGGTCTCTAATTCCGAGGAAGATATACCAACAACACTGTCTGGGAAACAGGCATCCATCCCCAAAATAGCCACATCACCAATGTTTGCTGCGATTGTTAAGCAGATGGTATCCTTTGGCCATAGCTTGCTCTGCTGTAAGCCTTTTTCATTGTATGTTGCTGAATAGTTCGTGATGTACTTTTGTGCATTACGTACATCCCCAGTTTGAATAAAAGGGTACTCACCGCCAAATAAAGACTTATCGTTTCTAGGTCGGTGTTTGGACTTGCCTCGTGCTACTTCAGCAACTTCATTTAGCTCTCTTAATGGCCATTTATCTTGGCCTGAACTAAACACGCTGGCTAATTCACTTGCATACAACGCATCAGCCAGTGTGACGCTCTGTTGCAAATGCTCGATGGCGGTATCGATGCGGGTTAGCAGTGCATCAAGTTTTTCAACGATGCGTTTTTGTTCCGGCAAGCTTGGAAGAGGAATGTTCAACTCTTCAACCATAGCTTTAGTTAGGGCCTGTCTAGTAGCACCGCCAGCCCCCTGCCATAGCAGTTGTGCCTTAAATTTGGGGTTTATGATCAAATAGTTCAGGAATTTACTATCGACATACTCCGTTGGTCTAATAATTGCGACATGCTGATTTACACGTGCAGGCAAGAACTCATTAGGAACAATACAGCATCTTGCAATTGATGCCCCTGTAATATTGAGTAGTACGTCTCCACTCTCCACGACTACATTTTTGAGGCCATTAGCTTGCTCATCATCAATAAATGCAAGCTTTTCCTCTTTAAAGAAACAGTCGTGAACATTTAGGCTTCTAATTAGCGAAATACCGCTAGATTTATAAGCTTTTTCGCCTCCCTTCGGAGTTGCCCCACTTCCAATCTTGGTTGTGAGAGCTTTCAACTTGTGCCACTTCCACCCGTCTGGCAATGAATACAAAACCTGCTCCATGCTTATTTCTCCGCCAACAGGTCTTCAATTTCATCCAACAGGCCTGATACCAGTTTTTCTTTGGTGCGGATCTGCTTAAGAATATCGCTTGGCGCTAAATGCTCGGATTCTTTCTGTTTGGCCGGATTTTTAGCGGATAGGTCATAGTCTTCAGCCAATTTACTGGCTGAAACTGTCCAGGAACGCTCAGTGGTTTCGCGGCTGTTATATAGCTCAACAAACTCTTTTAGGTGGTCATCGGTGATCGGTTTGTTTTTGGTGAGCTTTTGCTCGGGTTCACATTCGTAGTACCACACATCGCTGGTGCCGCCGCTACGCTCAAAAAACAGCACGTTGGTTTTTACGCCAGAGTAGGGCAAAAATACCCCAGCGGGCAGGCTTAAAATAGTGTGCAGGTTAAAGTTTTCCAACAGTTCTTGTTTGACTTGTTTAAACGCACTGTTGGTTTGGAACAGCACGCCTTCTGGCACAACAATCGCAGCTTTACCGCCACTTTTCAGGGTTTTCATAAAGTGTTGCAAAAACAGCAGTTCGGTGGCGTTACTCTGAATAGGGAAGTTTTGCTGAATTTGCGACTTCTCTTTACCACCAAACGGTGGATTAGCCAGAATAATATCGTAACGGTCTTTTTCCTGAATATCGCGGATATTCTGAGTAAGGGTATTGCCTCGGAACAAATTGGGGGACTCGATGCCATGTAAAATCATGTTCATCATACCCATCACATAAGCCAGTGAGGTTTTTTCAAAACCAAAGAAAGTATCGCGTTGGATAAAATCCCATTGTTCGGTAGAGAGTTGGTTCTTTTTGCCCTTTAGATGCTCAAAGGCTTCCACTAAAAATCCGCACGAGCCAGCCGCTGCATCGTAAATGGTTTGCCCGTCTTGTGGGTCAATGGCCTTGATCATGGCACGCACTACTGGGCGCGGGGTGTAAAATTCACCGGCATAGCCACCAGCATCGCCCATGTTTTGCAATAAGCCTTCATAAACTAACGAGAGCTCAAACATTTCATCACTGGATTGAAAGTTCAGCGTATCGATAATATCCAACACCTCACGCAAGGTATGGCCAGAAGCCACTTTGTTGTCTAAATACTGGAAGATGGCACCAATTTTATAGGCGAAGGATTTAGGGTCGGAACCCGTAACGGCGGTGTTGGCAAAGCTTTTCAAGTAAGGGAATAACTCGTTATTAACGTAATCGGTTAAGTCATCGCCCGTGCGAACTTTGTTTATATCTAGCTTGCCATCTGCATTTTTCGGGCAGGCCCAATTTGACCAACGGTGCGCTTCATCCAATACAGGTTGATAGTCTTTGCCAGACAGCACGGCTTCATCTTCTTTTTCAGACTCGTAATCATCCAAAAACTTTAAGAAAAGTACCCACGAGGTTTGCTCGGTATAGTGCATAGCACCACTAATGCCATCGTCGCGGCGCAGTATGTCGGTAATTCGGTCAATCTTTTGTTGTAGTGACATGGCTTATAGTTTTCCGATAATAAAATTGTACATATTGGTGATGTCTTCGCTGATTTCTGCTGGCGGAATCAGAACGATATAGTCTTGGAGCCTTTCAATGTCGAGCCCTACTCCCTCGGTATTGATCAGAGGGTCGATGACATCTTTTGCGTTTAAACGGCGAATATCGTCGTTGTCACCTGGGTTATTTGGTTGTAAATAACATGGTGTCCTTAATAGTTCAGCGTTGTTGATTTGATCTAACACATTATGGTGCAATAGAGCTGAGTGTGAGAGCAGATAGTTTTTGATTTCGCGGCGTTTCCAAGTTAGTAGGTGAAAGTTTATTCTTTCTGGACAAGGTAAACCTATGTTGAATTTGTCTGGGCAATCGACACCAATCACCTTGACACCGCTTTGTGTGTGAATGTTAGCTTCTGGCAGTTCATCACGATCACATACTGAAAATACGTTGGTTACTTTATGGTCATGCAACGCAAGTGTTTTGCCATATCTCTCTGCTTTACACGCCCTGATATAGTCTTTCATATCTCTCAATTCATGCAGCCACTTGATCTTAGACGCTCCGAAGCTATCGCCTGCCGCACTGTAACCAGATGACTTTGCTATAGGATTGATTGAGGACAGCGGTGTCCAATCAAGTCCTTTCTGCTTTGCTAATAACTCAAAAATCTTCCAATCGTTGTAGTAATCAATCAAGCAAATGTTGTTCAATTTGGAGGCTATTTCTAACTCGACGACTTTACTTTTGGATAAAACTTTCAATCTTTCCAAGAGCTTTTGAGATTTCTGATCATTTTTTATCTGCCCATTTTCAACCAAAAACAATGATTCGAAGTCATTCTCAGCGATTGAGTCGACTAAATGAGTTGTGGTTATGACCTTACCCTTAGTTTTGCTTAGTATGTCCCAAAGGAGCTCAACGTTTTTATGGTGCAGGTGTGAGTCAACTTCATCAAACATGAAAAGAGAAGAAGTGCTATCAAATAGATCAATTAGTGAAGCAACGAATAGGAACTGATACTCACCATCACTGATCAATGAAAATTCAATATTATCAGTTAGGTAAAGCAGAATTTCAGAAGCTGAAAAGAAATATTCGTTGTATGAGCCTTCGATTAGAAATTTTGTGGCATCAACTCTAGAGCCATCAAAAACATCAAAAAATTGTTCATTAGTTACTTCTACTTCGGTTGACTTTAGGCCTTTACCTGTTTCTAGCAGAGCATCAAGGTCAGGAAGTGTTTCTATCTTTTCAAGAAAGGCGTCAAGTCGCTGATTAAAAGGTCTTTTTCTTATCGACGGGTGTTCATGGTCTTTCGCTTCAGCTATCTGGTCTTGTTGTACATTCTTTATGTAAGTCTCAGGAACAGATATTTTCAGTTTCAATTTAACTGAAACTTGATCCTTGAATGCCTTGTGGTTGTTAATAAAATTAAAAACTAAGCCGTTACTCTTGAATGTGTAGGCGAGAAACGTAAGGAATCGAACATCTTTCTGAGTAAAGAAAAGGCTAGAAAAATCAATGTCACTTATATCTTTCTTTTTTCGAAAAGAGGTTAGTCTTTGCTCAAAAAAGGAAGAGAAGTTTTCATTTTGTCCTGAAGTAGCACAGATCAGTTGAAGCGTTTCACTAGGTTCTTCAATCTGCTTTCTAAAGATTGAATGTAAGATACTGGATTTACCGCTGCCATTTTCACCAATCAAGGTCGCTACTTTGTTGATATGTAGGGTTTGCGACTGATCGTGCAGCGGGTTAGGTGCGAGTGTTAATTGCATTTTAGTTCACATTGTATAGCTGTTGCTGTAATTGTTTAAAAGCAGCCAGTAAATAGGCTGGTTTTCCACCGAATGCTGTTGAAGCGTCTTTCACTGTACCCAAGCCTGATAGCTCGATGAGAGCAGGCAAGCGCTCGCGTGATAACTCCGAGCTGCCAGTTTGCTCATAACGATTGAGCACAAAGTGCAAAAACTGCTGTGCCTTTTCTTGTTGGTACTGATTAAAGAAGGTGCTGTTAGTGCGTACTTGATTGGCACGAACTTTACGGGTTGCCATTGGCTGTTCAAAGGCTAAAAAAGCCAGCAGATCGAAGATATCGCACTCTTCTGCTTCAAACATGCGTCGCAGTGTGGCGAGTTGTTCTTTATCAAAACCTGCTTGTACAAGTTTACCGAGCAAGGTTTCGCGCTCATCTGGGTCTGACCATATCCGCCGCAATTCCTCAACTGATTTAAACAACCCTGGTAATTGGGTGATCAAACGTTCAACAAATTCTTGCACAGTGAGAGGTTTGCCGTTTTCATCGATATAACGAGTTTCAACGTCAATGACCTTCAGTTCTCGGTGTTTGCCAAGCTTTACTTTCAACCGAGGTTTTGTCTCACCCGGTTCAGGTTCTGGGCCATCTGTTCCTCCGGGTGGTTCTGGTGTGTATGGCGGTGGTTTAGGCTCCCCTGTGCCACCGGGCTCTGGTGTTTCAGGCTCGCCATCCCAATCTTTGTCATAAAACTTATTGGTTGCACCACGAAAATCGACAATCGTGAAATAGTCTTTGCCATCAAAAACGCGGGTGCCGCGACCGACAATTTGTTTAAATTCCACCATTGAGCCGACGGTTCTATCCAGCACTACGTTACGTACATTACGGGCATCTACCCCCGTGGTTAACATTTGCGATGAGGTAATAATGGTGGGGATATCTTTGTCATTATCTTGGAATTTTTCCAGTAGCTCGCGGCCAACTTTACCTTCGTCACTGGTTACACGAACGCAGTAGTGCGGGTCTTTAACTTTTTTATGTTTATTGATCATGTCGCGCATGGTGAGAGCATGATTTTGGTTTTCGCAAAAGACGATGGTTTTTTCTAGTGGATTGATATTGTCCAAAATGGCTTTTGCGACCAGCTCGGTACGTTCATCAACAATGATCTTCTTGTCGTAATCTTCTACCTGATAGACGTCTTGCCATGATTCACCTTCGATCACTTGGTCATCTTTGGTCAGCACGAGCTCGTCTAAGTTGGTACGTACCCGCTTAACACGATATGGCGTTAAAAAGCCATCGTTGATACCGTCTTTTAATGAGTATTCAAATGCAGGAGTTCCAAAGTAGTCGTAGGTATCCACGTTGGCTTTACGTTTTGGTGTAGCTGTTAGGCCGACATGCACCGCACTGCCAAAATGATCGAGTATGGCTCGCCAAGAGCCCGTCTCATTAGCACTGCCACGGTGACACTCGTCAATCATTACAAGGTCAAAGAAATCACTTGGATACGCTTTGTAGTAGCCTTCAATATTTTCACGCTCAGCAATGGCTTGGTAGATAGCAAAAAAGATATGCGCATTGGTTGGCACTACACCGCCACGTTTGCGTACCTCTTCCCCATTTATCTTAATAAGGTCTTTTTCATAGGGGTTAAAAGTATTGATAGCTTGGTCGGCTAAAATATTACGATCAGCCAAAAACAATATTCGTGGTCGTCGACTACCTGGTGTTTCTTTGTTCCAACGGGACTGAAACAGTTTATGGACGATTTGAAAGGCAATAAAGGTTTTACCTGTACCAGTCGCCAGCGTTAATAGCACTCGTGGCTTACCTTTGCCAATGGCATCTGTGGCGGCATGGACCGCTAATTCTTGGTAATAACGTGGCTGCATTGCGCCTTCTAAATGAAAAGGCACATTACGAAGCTGCTGGCCTAGATCCGAATTAACACCCGCGTAGCGGTTTTCAAGCTCTTGTGGTGTTGGATAAAACTCGATGTAGTCGCCTTTACCCGTTTCTAAATCGAACTCATAGGTTTGTTTGCCGTTGCTTGAATAGACAAAACGAACGAGTAGCTTCTTAGCATAGTCTATGGCTTGTTGAAGACCTTTGGTTGGATGCTCAGATTCTTTTTTTGCTTCAACAACTGCAAGGTAACGATTGTCTTTGTGGAGCAGATAATCGACGAAGCAACGACGACCACGGACACCGCCAGCAAGCTTACGGCCATCGGTAAAGTAATGTTCCCGAATGATGTTGCCCGGTTGCCAATGTGCGGCTTTTAACGCTGGATCGATGTAGTTTGCTCTGGTATCTGCTTCTGACGACATGTCGTCACTCCTTGATAATTTTTAGCCCTGTCTATCGCTTGGCATTTTTTCCAATATGTCGCTCAATGGGCAGTTAAATAAATCGCATAGCTTATCGAGCGCTTCTAAGTCCACCTTGAGCGCGGTTTCTTTGTAAAGTAGCGTGACGGTGGTACGGCTTAGGCCGGTTTCTCGCATCACGTCGCTAATGCGCATTTTTCTCTCGCCCATTAAACGGGCTAGATGGCAGCGAATCATGCTTTCTCCACGGTATTTTTTAACCCTAAAATTTGGGGAATTATCACAGTTGCATACCCTATCACTATTATGATTTTTCTCAACTTATTTGAGTTGAAACCAAATTTTTAGAATGGTGGACAGTGGCTTAATAATTTAAAAATGTGGTTTACTACGCAATAAGCGTCTCACTTTCACATGTGAAAATGGGGCAGTTAATCGATACTTGTGCAGAATGTTAACGTAGCCTACGAAAAAAGGACTGCATTACCGCCTCATTATCTGCATCTGTAATACTAAACCACGAATTTGATAGGCATATTTTCTGCTAAATCTGCCCATTTTGGGCCTGAGCACCGCGCGCCTTTGCGTTGCTCACCCTGCAAACTATTTCTTGATTATCCATTAACTGTCAGGAGTAGTTATGACCGAACAAAATCAATCAAATCAGCTATTAAGCTATCAAGAAGTTTGCAAACTAACGCAACTATCTCAAGCGACGATTCGCCGCTATGTAAAAAATGGTTCCTTTCCTACACCAGTCACACTTTCACCTGGCGCTAGAAGTGTGAGATTTCGCCTTGAAGATGTGCAGAAGTGGCTTCTGAGCCTATGATAGGGAGGTCATATGAAGTATCGTCATCACCATGATCAACTACAGTATTTCTGCCGTGAGCGAGGTTGGCGTTCGTTGAGCTCTTCGGTCAAGGTTATTGCTAGAACGCGTTCACCTGATCGGAAGTCAGGTTTCAGTGCTTGTATTGAAATCATCAATATGGACAAGCAGACGATTCGAATGATAGTGCCTGCCAGAAAGATCATGGGAGGGACCAACTATCAATTAAGAGATGAATTATTCGATACCGGTTTTTGGCTGGAGCCTGAGCAAACTGCATGGAATATGGTCCAGCGCTATTTGCGGGAAGAGCTCAAAGCGGCGGAAACGGCCTTTTGTGTTACAAGAACAGGTTGGCATGACAAGGTGTTCGTCACTCCGGAGAAAAGTTTCGGACGGTCAGATGAGTCTTACTACTTTTCAGGTGGTATGGCTGATTCACTCTGCTTGGCAGAAGGCAGCTTAGCGGAATGGCAAAGTGAAGTTGGTTCTTTGTTGGTCGGCAACCCATTGCTCATTTTTTCTGTTGGTGTTGCGTTGGCCGCACCGCTTCTCAAGCCGGTAGGGATGGAAAGTGCGGCATTCCATATTATGGGGCCATCTTCGTCGGGGAAGTCTGTCACATCGTTTGTTGCAGCGTCTGTTTATGCTGATAAGTCATATATCAAGTCGTGGAAAACGACGGCAAACGGTATTGAAGCGGTTGCATCGGAACATCATGACATGTTGCTTGTGTTAGATGAGCTTGGGTTGTGCTCGGCGGAAGAAGCCAGTTCTGCGGCTTATCAAATCGTCAACGGATGTGGAAAGTTGCGAGCAACGGAAACAGGCGGTCTGGCGAATATAGCTAATTGGCGTACGTTGACCTTGAGTAATGGAGAGATTGGCCTGACAGAGCTGATGGAGTCCTCTGGTTATCAAGTGAAAGCAGGTCAGCTCATTCGAGTTATCGAAATTCCTGCGGAAGAGCGTTTCGGTTGTTTTGCGGATCTACACCGATTTTCCTCACCATCTCAGTTTGCTGAGCACTTGGAAAAGCAGACTCAAAAGTACTTTGGCACCTTGTTCACGGCTTGGATGACGCTTATTTCAGATAAGCCCGATCTGGAAGTCGTTTTACAGCGTGACATCGAAACGCTGAGGCAGCATTGGTCTAAAAGCAATTATTCCGGCCAGGTTCATCGGGTATTGAAGCGCTTTGTCTTGGTTGGTGTCGCGTTGTCTGTTGCGTCACGAAACCAGTTAGTGCCATGGACTGAAGAAGAGTCGCTCTATTCCGTATATAGCGTTTTTAGTCGCTGGTTATCTCACAGAGGGCACCAGCACAATCAAGAAACGTATGAGGTGTTGAGTGCTTTGAAACAAGCGATTAGCCATTGGGAAAATAAGCTTCCTGAATTCTGTACAAGCAGACCGTCAAAGTTTGGTTACTGGCGGCAGGATGGTGATGACGTCCAGTGGCTTATCCACAAACAAGAATTTGTTAAGCAGCTACGACTGCGGCGTCAGTATAAGAGTCAATTGAGCCCTTTGATTCATAAAGGGTGGTTTGAAACCAATGAAGATCGTAGGGGAACACTTCGGGTTATCGAAAAGAAGAACGGTACTGAGTTTGATCATCGTTTTTTCGCCTTCTGGCCGGAAAAGATCCTCTCTGAGTTGAAGGAGATGGGTATTGATGAATAGTGTACTTCCCAGTTTTCCCACTCTTCCCAGAGACATTCTAATGGGTGAGGAGGGGATACGATGACAACCAACGAGCAAGTTCTTCTTCAATCCATTCTCGCCAAAATAGATCGTGTTGAGCGCGCTGTTCTGGAGCAGCGTTTGCAGCAACAAAAGGTGGAGCTCCTTGGAAAGGACATTCTAACCGTTGATGAATGTGCAGCCTTGCTGGGTTTATCAACCAACCAGCTTTATAAGCTAACGAGCTCGGCAGAGATCCCTTACTTTAAGCTTGGCAAACACCTCCGATTTGAGCGTCAAGCCATCATGAGTTGGGTTGAGGAGCAGCGTGTTTCATCTCGCCATGAGATAGAAAAAAGGGCAGCAAACTATGTCGCCACCACTTCTCGTAAGTAGTACCTTCATAGCAGCGGCCTCATCAGGCCGCTGAATCCTTTCCAGAAGCAAAAATATCAGGGAATGTGAGCATGGCTTCCATCCTGCGTTGTTCAATGATGTCAGCGTAGATCTCTGTTGTCTTAAGTTCGCTATGACCGAGCAATCGAGACACCGAGTAAATATCTACACCTCTGCTCAATTGGATCACGGCAAAGGTATGGCGGCCACTGTGGAATGTAACGTGCTTACTGATTCCAGCAGCTAGGCTCCATCTAAGCAGTTCTACATTCATATAAGAAGAGTATTTTAATCCCTTGAATACGCGCTCGTGTGCCGCTTTGACTGGGCCTAAGAGTGATTCCGCGAACTTTGGTAGGTCTAGGTACTGAAGGCTCTTAGCATCGCCGTGAGAGAGTTTGACTTGGTCGAAGATAATGCGTTTGTGATTATTGAATGTCTCTATTTCTGACCAGGTAAGTCGGTGGATGTCGCACCAACGCATCCCCGTTGCACATGAGAACAAAAACGCCCTTTTGAGGACTTGATAGCGACACTCCGTTTGGGCTAACGCGTTGACCTCATCCAGTGTTAAATAAACCCGCTTCGTTGTTTTCGCTTTGATGCTGGTTACTTGTGACAGTGGATTATCACGAATAATGCCTTCACGATGTGCTTCGTTGATTGCCGCGCGAATTTTATTGAAGTAGGAGCTTTGTGTGTTGCGAGATAAAGGCTCATCACTTTTGGTCTTCGCCTCATTGGTCAGATAATACTTAAACCCGTCTAACCAGTCTTTATCCAGCTCATCAAAGCTAAGATCATGTTTCCCGCAGTAGAACAGCAGGTGTTTACGAGCTGACAGCCATATCGAGTGGTTGGAGGTTGAGGTGGTTTGTTCTTTGATATCAACTTGCCGTTGAAAGTAATCAATGAAGCTAGCTGAACGCTTAGTTCGATCCTCAAAACCATGCTTTTTGGATTGCCACTCAACCAGTCGTTTGCTCTTAATAGTTTCGGCTAGGAGAAGGTGCTCTTTGTTGTGTTGGCGCTGGGTGGGTGTTTTAGGTTTGTCGTAGACAAACAGATCTAGCACTTCGTGTTCACGTTTTCGCTGACGAGATCCGTTTGATTTAATGGTATAACCGTGGTCATAAATGAGACGCAATGTTCGCGTTCCATCTGCTTTAAGTGCCCGTTTTTCAATGAAAATTTTCATGTTTGTCCCCAATTGGTCCCCAATACGGCATTTATCATGTCATTGGGGACCAACTGGGGACTAGATTTGGCAATTAACGGCAACGGATGGAAACAAACGGCAAATGACGATCTAATAAAATCAGTGTGTTATCTACCGTTGCTTGCTGTTGTTTTCCGTTATTTGCCCACTTTACTTCCCGATACAGAAAGAAGAGAAGATGCGCCCTAGAAGGTCATCTGAGCTAAACTCGCCGGTTATCTCACTTAAGTGCTGCTGAGTGATACGCAGTTCCTCAGCCAAGATTTCTCCTGCCATATAGCCTTCGAGTTGCTGCTGACCTATATCTAGGTGCTCTGCGGCGCGATCGAGTGCTTCCAAGTGGCGTCGTCGGGCCATAAAGCCGCCTTCATTACCACCAGCGAACCCCATGCACTCTTTGAGGTGAGTTCGTAGCGCTTCAACACCATCGCCTGTTTTCGCTGAGAGCCTGATTAAGGTTGGATCGTTGACATGACAGATACCGAGATCTTCACCTGTTTGATCGGCCTTGTTACGGATCACTGTCATACCGATATTATCGGGCAAGCGATCAACGAAGTCTGGCCAAATCTCTTTCGGATCGGTAGCGTCTGTCGTCGTGCCATCCACCATAAACAGAACTCGGTCTGCTTGAGCAATTTCATCCCAAGCGCGTTCGATACCGATTTTTTCAACTTCATCAGAGGCGTCACGCAAACCTGCGGTATCAATAATATGCAGTGGCATCCCATCAATATGAATGTGTTCGCGCAGTACATCACGAGTTGTGCCGGCAATATCCGTCACAATCGCAGATTCTTTACCTGACAAAGCATTGAGAAGGCTTGATTTACCCGCATTCGGACGACCTGCGATGACCACTTTCATCCCTTCGCGCATGATAGCGCCTTGTGTCGCTTCTTTGCGTACCGCTGCTAGGTTATCGATGATGGTTTGCAGGTCAGCAGCGACCTTACCATCGGCAAGAAAGTCGATCTCTTCTTCTGGGAAATCAATCGCCGCTTCGACATAGATACGTAAGTGGATCAGTGATTCTACAAGCGTATTAATTCGGCCTGAAAATGCGCCTTGCAGTGACTGGAGTGCAGATTTGGCCGCTTCTTCAGAACTAGCATCAATTAAGTCAGCAATCGCTTCTGCTTGAGCCAGATCGAGCTTATCGTTTAGGAAAGCACGCTCTGAGAACTCACCAGGTCGTGCGGTACGTATCCCAGGGATCTGGAGGATGCGCTTAATCAGCATATCCATCACAACTGGACCGCCATGCCCTTGAAGCTCAAGAACATCCTCACCAGTAAATGAATGTGGGTTAGGGAAGTAGAGTGCGATACCTTGGTCGATCTGATGGCCATCTTGCGAGTTAAATGGCAGATACTCAGCGTAACGTGGACGTAACTCTTTGCCTGTCACTTCAGCCGCGACTTGCGCTGCCAAAGGGCCGGATACGCGAATAATCCCGACGCCACCACGACCGGGCGCTGTTGCTTGAGCAACGATGGTATCTGTTGTCATAAATGTGCCTGTGCTATCTAAATGCCGCGCTGGGCAAAAATTCTGTTAGCTGAATTGTAATCAGCTCAAATAAAAAAGGCGACCTTTTGGCCGCCTTTCGTTGTTAATTCCACTAAAGGTTACTTGCTGTGTAAGCCTTTTTTCTCCAGTGCTTTGTAAATAAGCGTTTGCTGGATAAGGGTTACGATGTTCGATACTAGCCAGTAAAGAACTAGACCTGATGGGAAGAACAGGAAGAAGAAAGTAAACATAACCGGCATAAAGGTCATGATCTTCTGCTGCATTGGATCCGTTACGGTTGTTGGGCTCATCTTCTGGATTAAGAACATAGAAGCACCCATCAGTAGTGGCAAGATATAGTATGGGTCTTGCGCTGAAAGGTCATGAATCCAACCAAAGAATGGTGAGTGACGTAGCTCTACCGATTCCATTAGTGCCCAGTAAAGAGCGATGAAAATAGGCATCTGTAGAATCAGAGGTAAACAGCCACCAAGTGGGTTTACTTTCTCTTTCTTATACAGTTCCATCATTTCTTGGCTCATGCGTTGACGGTCATCGCCAATACGCTCACGCATCGCTTGCAGCTTAGGCTGAAGCATACGCATTTTCGCCATTGAGGTGTACTGTGCCTTAGTCAGTGGGTACATCGCACCACGGACAATGAAGGTCAAACAGATGATTGCCACACCCCAGTTGCTAACAAAGCCTTGAATGAACGAAAGCAGTGAGTGCAGAGGTTTTGCAATAAACCATAACCAACCGTAGTCAACTACTAGGTCTAGGTTTGGTGCCACTTCAGCCATTTGGTCTTGCAGTTTAGGACCAACCCAAAGTGTTGCTTTGAAGTTTGCGCTATCGCCATCCGCAATGGTTTTGTTTGGCATGCGAACACCGATATCACCTAGGTTACCGATCACACGAGTGTAAAGGTTAGTACCTGGTTCATCACGTGGAATCCACGCAGTCGCGAAGTAGTGTTGGATCATCGCTGCCCAACCCTGACCATTAGTTAGTGGTAGAGATAGGTTACGATCTTGCATGTCTTCGAAGCTGTACTTCTTGTAGCGAGTATCTTCAGTAGAGTATGCACCACCGCGGTAAGTTGGCATTGTGATGCTACCACCAGCGTCAAGTAGGTTTTGACGTAGGTGAGCGTACATACCAAATGTCGCGTTGTTGCCAGATTTGTTTACGATGTCATATTCAACGTCAAGTGCGTAGCTTCCACGCTTAACAATGAATGTTTTTGTGTACTCAAGGCCATTGGCAGTGAATGTCATTGGAATACGCAGTTCATCTTGACCATCAGCTAGAGTAAAGCTGTCTGCGCTTACTGAGTAAGCAGGGCGGTTTGAGCTGCTAAGGTCGATACCTTGAGGGCCTACAAGACCACTTTGCGCGATAAACTGATGGCCGGCTTCGTTCTTAAGCAGAACAAATGGGTCAGATGAATCTAGCTCGTTTGAGTATTGGTTTAGGTCTGCATGAATAACATCACCACCCACCGTATCAATCGACAGAGTCAATACATCAGTGGTCACAGTAACCGTTTTAGCAGAAGCTTGCTGCATTGGAGCTGGATCTAGCTCGTCGGCAAAAGATGGTGCAGGTAGAGTACTGCTTGATTGAGCCTGCTCAACCGGCTGAGGCGTTGGATTCTTTGCAACTTGCCATTGCTGGAACAATAGGAAAGAAACCAGTGCTAGCGCGATTAACAGGATATTACGTTGAGAATCCATCGTTATTTATCTCTGTCTTGTTTTTGGACTGGTGGAACGGGGTCATACCCCCCTTCATTCAAAGGATGGCATTTTAATAGACGTTTGCTCGATAACCAACACCCTTTTACAAAACCGTGAGCTTTTAACGCTTCAATGGCATAAGTAGAGCAGGTTGGAGTAAAACGACAACGTGGTCCGATAAGCGGACTAATAAAACCTTGATAGAGACGGACGAATCCGATTGCTAACCACGCGAAGGGCGAGACAGGCGCTGCCATAATTTATCAAACAGTTTGAAAATATCTTCATTGCTTAAATCTTGCGCGCTTTTCTTGGCAATAACAACAAAATCTTTGTTAGCAAGCTGATGTTGATTGTTACGAAAGCTTTCACGTGCAAGGCGCTTAAAACGGTTACGACCTACAGCGGTTTTGATCTGTTTCTTGGGAACGGCTAAACCTAGTCGAGGATGAGATAGGCTATTTTTACGAGCAATGATGGTGAAATGAGGTGAGCCAGCTCTGTGAGCTTGCTGAAAGACATTTTGATAATGCTCGGGAGTTAACAAGCGTAACTCCCGATTGAACGCGTACGTTTTCAAAATAATCTAACGATTACTTAGAAAGACGCTTACGGCCTTTTGCACGACGTGCATTGATAGTAGCACGACCGTTCTTAGTAGCCATACGTGCACGGAAACCGTGAGTACGCTTGCGCTTTAGAACTGAAGGTTGAAAAGTGCGTTTCATGATAATTACCTTTACTGATCAGTAGTTTTAGGTCAATGTTAACCCGGCGTGGGCAATAACGTCTTCTTTATATATAAAGAGGACAAACCGACGCCTCTCAACAAAGAGGCGGAATTGTAATCACAGTCACACAAAGTGTCAATCTTTGTGCAAGCGCTAAATTCCGACCGGGCGATTATACGTAGTGTGAGCAAAATCTCAAGGATCGTTCGATCCTATCCGTTGATCTTTACTCAGCACCGACTTGTCGAAGAAATTTTTGCAAGCGAGGATCTTGTGGATTGCCAAAGATATCCTGTGGAGAACCTTGCTCAACAATGTTTCCTTCCGCCATAAAGATCACTCTGTCGGCGACCTCTCTGGCAAATTGCATTTCGTGAGTCACCACCAGCATCGTCTGATGCTTAGTTGCTAAGTCCTTCATTAAATTAAGAACTTCTCCAACCCACTCGGGATCAAGCGCTGATGTCGGCTCATCAAATAGCAGTAGCTCAGGTTGCAGCGCCATCGCTCTGCCGATACCCACACGCTGCTGCTGGCCCCCAGACAGTGCCGCTGGATAACTATCCCCTTTGTCACCTAAACCAATGTCATCAAGAATCTCTTGAGCACGGCGCAATGCGTCGGCTTTTTTCCAACCGCGCACCGTGACTAAGCCTTCGGCGATATTTTGTCTCGCTGTCATATGAGCGAAAAGAGCGTAGTTTTGAAACACAAAACCGGTTTTACGCCGCAGAGCTAACACTTCCGCTTTGGTGTGTTTTTCTGTATCAACGCTGACATCATCGATTGTTATGACGCCTTTATCCGCATTTTCGAGAAAGTTAACTGTGCGCAGTAAGGTCGATTTACCTGTGCCACTTGAGCCTATGATAACGATGATTTCACCTTGGTTAATCTCTAGGTCGATGCCTTTGAGAACCTCGGTATCGCCAAAGCGCTTATGGATATTGTTGAGTTTAATCATCGTACATACGCCTTATTCAGTTTCGCTTCCGCCCAAATTTGTACTCTAGTCAGAATGACCACCACACCCCAGTAGATTAATGCAACCGCTAAGAATGCTTCAAAAAAGCGGAAGCTGGATGATGCTTCCATCTGCGCTTTCGCCATGATTTCCGCCACACCGAGTGTAAACGCTAGTGAGGTAGATTTGATCATATCAATGAAGTAGTTCATTAGTGATGGCAGTGCGACGCGAGTGGCTTGTGGCAGAATGACTCGACGCATTGCCTGAGAGGTCGTCATGCCTACAGATAAACTGGCTTCCATTTGGCTGCGATCAATACCAATAATTGCCGCGCGAATACTTTCGGCCATGTATGCTGCGAAGTGAAGAGTCAAACCAATCACAGCTGCGCTGAAAGCATCCAGTCCAACTAACCATGGAAAGATCTGCGGCAGGCCGTAGTAAAGTAGGAATAACTGTACTAACAGTGGCGTACCACGGAAAAAGCTGATGTATAGCTGGCTGAGTTGATCAAGAACTGGGACGCGAAATACACGGATATTGGCCAAAATGACGGATAAAATCAGTGAAAATAGCAAACCCCAAGTTGCCATCTCCATCGTGGTGCCAAGATACTTGAGCAGTATCGGCATCAGATCCAGCATGTAGTTAAAATCGAATCCCATAGCCTATTCCAATGATTAAATAACGACGTAAAAAAGCAAAACCCACTGCAAAGGAAGGGAAGCAGTGGGTTTAAGAGTTCTATCTAAATCAGATAGAAATGTCTAATGGTTTACTCGGTGATGTCTACGCCGAACCACTTCTCAGAGATTGTCTTCAGCGTACCGTCTGCACGCATGGCTGCGAGTGCTTGGTTCACTTCCGCTTGAAGTTTTTTACCATTTTCGTTGTCAACAAATGGCCAAGCGTTTTGGATGGTTTCAAATGGCTGACCTGCAAGTTGTAGCGGAAGACCCGTTTTCTTGATCAGCTCTAGTGCTGACAAACGATCCATCACGAATGCATCTGCACGGCCTAGTGCGACATCGTGCTCAATACCTGTGTCGTAAGTCTTGATATTGATCTTGCCATCTTTGTCGTAGTTACGCAGTAGCTGCTCGAAGTTAGAGCCTAAGTTTACTGCGACTGTTTTACCTTCAAGATCTTCAATGCCTTGAATGCTGTCATTGCCTTTACGAACTGTGATTTGCGCGCCGTCGACCACATATGGGTCAGCAAATAGGTACTTCGCCTTACGTGCATCCGTCATCGTGATCTGGTTAGAGATAGTGTCGATACGACCCGTTTCTAATAGACCAAATAGACCAGAGAAGTTAGCCGTGACGTACTCTACTTTGTAATCGTTGCGTTTACCGATCTCATCCCACAGGTCTACTTCGAAACCTTGTAGCTTATCTTGCTGAACGAAAGTAAACGGGAAGTAGCGACCCGACATTCCGACTTTAACTTCAGTCGCTGCTTGGACAGTAGCAGCAGAAAGCGCGATAGCTGCAACTGCAGCCTTAATCCAGTTTTTCATAGTACAACTCCATATAATTATGGGGATAAATACTACTGTCACTTTACTTAATTAGATAAATAACCAAGTGCAATAACCTAGACAGTAGAGTAATAAGGTGAGGTGATTTGCTGATATTCAACCTGTTAGACGAGGCTCGCTGAGAAAAGACGAATTTTGGGTGATGAAAAATTTTCATTCACAGACTTATCACCAGAACAAAGATCTCGCTAAAAATGCCTTAATGTGGATCAAAGTGTGAGTAAAAATGGGGCAGAATGTGAGGATCTAACGAATAATGTCGAAAATATTGTGAATAACTTAGATCTTATTCACTGGATCGTCGATCATTTACTGGCGATCTTGGTTATCAACAGGTAAAATTGCCAATCTTTTCAGATCAATTACTTCGAGTGGGGGCACT